>NZ_CP024011.1:635667-1271334 GCF_002688565.1 Acinetobacter sp. LoGeW2-3
ATTTAAACAAATACTACAAATACAAAAACCCCTCAATCGAGGGGTTTTCATTGCTCAAAATAAGTATTTAAAAAACTTATTCTGCATCCAGCATTAGTTCAGCACTCATGCCTACTGTGTTATAACCGGCATCAACATACATGATTTCACCAGTGATCCCATTTGCCCATGGTGAGCACAGGAACAATGCAGCATTACCGACATCTTCAATCGTTACATTACGTTTAAGTGGAGCCACTTTTTCGTTCAGATCCAGCATTTTACGGAAAGATTTAATACCTGACGCTGCAAGCGTGCGGATTGGACCAGCAGAGATGGCATTAACACGAATACCTTCCGCACCCAAGCTAGATGCCAGGTAACGTACGCCTGCTTCTAAAGATGCTTTTGCCAGACCCATCACGTTATAGTTTGGCATTACACGCTCAGAACCTTGATAAGTCAGGGTCAATAAACAACCTTGACGTGCAGCCAGTAATGGCTTCGCAGCACGCGCCATTGCGATAAAGCTATAAGCACTAATGTCATGCGCAATTTTGAAGCCTTCACGATCTGTTACATCAGTGAAATCACCATCTAATGTATGTGCTGGCGCAAAACCGATTGAATGCACGACACCATCCAGCCCATCCCAGTGTTTTGCCAGTTCTGCAAATGCATTGTCAATTTCTGCATCTACCGCCACATCACAAGGAAACACCAATTCAGAACCAAACTGTGCAGCGAAATCATCGACACGTTTTTTCAGTTTTTCATTTGGATAGGTAAAAGCAAGTTCTGCACCTTCACGGTGTAATGCTTGTGCAATACCAAATGCGATTGATAATTTACTTGCAATACCTGCGATCAGGAAGCGCTTACCCGCCAAAAGTCCTTGTGCCATATGAATCTCACTCAAAATAATTTATAAGCATGATGCCAAGTCTAAAGCATTTTAGAAATTGCATAATGCGCCTTTTTTCATTGGATCATAAATTAGAAATATGCTTTCCGATATATGCGAGGCTTTTATATTTAGATATCTAGATGAAAAGCCTGATGGGTATTTTTCCAGAGCTGTTCAGCCAGTTCATTTTGATCCATGTGCAAGCTCTTGGCCAAGCCTTGCAGAACATAAGGCAGATTGGCAGGCGTATTACGCGTGCGTTGTTCTTTAGAATGCTGGCAGCATAAGGGTGTCATGTCTGGACAATCAGTTTCCAACACCAGATGCTCTGCCCCAACAATCTGTACCACCTGATGCAATTTCTTGGCATTGGGATTGGTAATTTGTCCAGTAATACCTAGCTTAAACCCGAGCTTGATAAATGCTTTGGCTTCTTCAACTCCACCACCAAAGGCATGCGCAATACCACCTTGCTGGAATTTATGCGCTTTTAGCATTTTGAGTACATCGGCATGGGATTTACGGATATGCAGCAAAATCGGCTTGTCATACTGCTGTGCCAATTCAATCTGAGCGGCAAAAAAATCTTTCTGCTTCTGGAAAATTTCCAGTTGCTTATGCTGTTTCAGGAAAGTATCCAGACCGATTTCACCAATGGCAATGCAGTCTTCAGTTTTTAGAATCTGCTCCAGATCCTGCAAATGTTCCTGCTGATGCTCTTCAATATAAAACGGATGCAACCCAGGAGCTAAATAACTGCGTGGTGCATCAACTAGATTATTTAAAAAATGCTGGGTTTGAATTAGGTCCTGAAAACGCTTCTGTAAAAAGCCAATCAGAACCAGTCCCTCAACCCCAGCCTTTTTAGCTGCATAAGCCAATTGCTCCCGATCATGATCAAAATCGGGAACATCAAAATGGGTATGGGTATCAAACAGTTTCAGGCTCATTTTGCGACTTGGGCTTCTGAAGCAGCCTGTTCGGGTTTAGGCAGGTATTCTGGTTTTAAAATTCCCTGCAAA
Organism: Acinetobacter sp. LoGeW2-3; assembly: GCF_002688565.1. Lineage (NCBI taxonomy): Bacteria > Pseudomonadati > Pseudomonadota > Gammaproteobacteria > Moraxellales > Moraxellaceae > Acinetobacter > Acinetobacter sp. LoGeW2-3. The sequence continues at coordinate 637,576 of NZ_CP024011.1, forward strand.
TCACTATAGGGAATATTCAAACGCGGTAAGCCGACCACATAAGGCCCAATTTCATATTCTGCATATTGCAGTGCCAGACCCTGTTTGGTCAGAAAGAAATTATCCGTTAATTTAAATTTCCAGGCCTGCTCATATTCCGCAACATCAGTAGCCAATTGAGAGTCGATCACCCACGTCTTGAAGACTTCATGGGCTTTAGCTTCCAACTGTGCCTTTTGTTTTGGCAGGACAATATCATCCAGCTTGATCAGCTTTTTACTGTCCAGATCGAAGTTATAATAGTTCTGCGCAGTAGAACCATGTGCCCCGCCTAGATAATGCGTGCTGTTCAACACTACCGTTGCTAATGGATTTCCCGGATTCAAAATCTTCGGTTTAATCATCAGACTAATACTGTGATTAGCATTGAGTGCTTTCAGTTCTTTATCCAGATTCAGGAAAGTCTGCATATATGGAATGGTTTGCTTTTCCAGCTGCTGACGAGGACTCAATTGTGGTGTTGTTACAGCTGCTTCTGAAGCTGCAGATTCAGCAGAAGCTGGCTTACTAGCTATTTCAACTTTCGCTGGTGCAATCGCATCGACATCAAGCACGCCCTGCAAACGGGTTAAAATTTGTTGATCAATAAAGTCATCAATAAAACGCTGATTACTGTTCAGGCGTTCAATGGTAATTTCCGGGCAACTTTTACCATCACACTCCGGAATATCCAGTCTGAGTTTTTCAGTTTCACCCTTGAGCTGGACCAATTCAGGCTGTGCCTGAACGACTTCCGGTGGGCTAACCTCTTTGGCTTCCTTTTCTCGAGGCTGACAGGCAGTCAACAGAATCGCTGTCGCCAGTACAGACAGGCCGAATATCTTGTTATATTTTGGCATTCAATAACCTTTTGTGTTACATCACATTCCACCCGTTCTCGGGCATCAATCTTAAAACATATGCTGATACACTTCAGCTTTCAAGACCTGTTGTGTTTGTTCTTGACTAAGATAAATATCAAGTTGTTTAGCATCCTTGACAATTTCCCCACCACGATAATGCAGCCCAATCCCCTCCTGATCAAAGAACCAGTCAGCTTGCCCCCAATACAGTTTTTTCGGAGCAGTTTGTCGGACTTCTTTACTATTTTCTTTTAGCCATTTTACATAAGCATCTTGCACGATCTTGTCCATCGTGACCCGTTTTTGTGGATCAATAATTTCTAAGGCCGTCAGATTTTTTTGACTGCGGCGATCTGCCACATAAAAATAATAGCGTTCCTTCACCGTAACATTTTCCTGTTCTGTATCCACCCCAATCTGCATTAGCACATACTGATTATGCTGATAAGGGATGCGGGTATACATGGACAGTTGATAGGCTTTATTGATTTTAATCTGTTCCTGCCAGGTATCTGACTTTTTTACATAGGCATTGACGGCCTGCTGTAAGCTCATATCCTGCTGCTGATCTTTATCCCGAATCTGATCCTGAATCACCAGTGCCTGTTTACGTTCCATCCACTGGTTCAGCCATGGATCTACCGTATCCAGAGTCTGAATATCCAGTTCGATACAGTTTTTCGTTTCACAAAATGGGAGTGCAATCTTGGCCGGCTGTTCCTGAATATTCAGATAAGGCAATACATCTGCCTTTTCTACTTGCTCAATTTCGACTACCGTATCCTGAGTTTTTGTTTCTGGTTCTGATTTTTTTTGATCGCAGGCGCCCAGCAATAATCCTAAACTGATTGCTGAACTCAGCATGACTGCATTGCTAAGTTTCATATTCCCAAGCAAATTTGAAAAGATAAGTGAATGTAGCACAAAATAAAACAGCTTCCTGAGAAGCTGTTTTATTTTTAAATCATTTTATTACTTAGTGTTCACGGGTATTGCGGAACACGATGTCGGGGTAACGTTCCTGCATCAGTTGCAAGTTCACGCGACTTGGTGCCAGATAAGTCAGATGTCCACCACCATCGACAGACAACTGGTCATGGGCTTTTTTCTTGAATTCGTTAAATTTCTTCTCATCATCACAAGATACCCAACGCACGGTATTAATGCTGACTGGCTCATACACACAGTCAACTTTGTATTCTTCTTTCAGACGATATGCAACCACTTCGAACTGCAGCACACCCACAGCACCAACGATCAGGTCATTGTTGTGTTGCGGCATGAAGACCTGAGTTGCGCCCTCTTCGGAAAGCTCTTTCAGACCTTTTTGAAGCTGTTTAGATTTTAATGGATCTTTCAGACGTACACGACGGAACATTTCCGGCGCGAAGTGAGGAATACCAGTGAAGTGCAGATCTTCACCTGAAGTGAACGTATCACCAATCTGAATCGTACCGTGGTTATGCAGACCGATAATATCGCCAGGCCAAGCTTCCTCAAGGTGCTGACGGTCGCCCGCCAGGAAGGTCAGAGCATCGCTAATACGGATATCTTTACCCAGACGCACATGCTTCATTTTCAGGCCTTTTTCATATTTACCTGAACAGATCCGCATGAAGGCAATACGGTCACGGTGTTTCGGATCCATATTTGCCTGAATCTTGAAGACAAAGCCACTAAAGCCTTCTTCAGTCGCTTCAACTTTACGGTCTTGTGTTGGGTGCGCCTTCGGTTCTGGTGCATATTCACTGAACGCATTCAGTACATGATCCACACCGAAGTTACCCAATGCTGTACCAAACAATACTGGAGTTTGACGACCAGCAAGAAACTCTGCGCGATCTAATGGTTCATTCGCCATTTGCACCAATTCAAGCGACTCTTCAAATGCAGCCCATGCCAGATCACCCACTTTTTCACGTAAGTCAGCATGGTCATAACCATCACGCACTTCAATGTCAGTAATCACTGAACCAAAACCGGCTTTATAGACGTAGAATTTTTCTTCGATCAGGTTATATACACCTGCGAAGTCGCGACCAGTACCCAGTGGCCAAGTGATCGGTACACATTTAATTTTTAGGACGTTTTCGATTTCATCCAAAAGCTCAAGCGGCTCACGGATTTCACGGTCCATTTTGTTGACGAAAGAAATAATCGGCGTATCACGCATACGACACACTTCCATCAATTTAATGGTACGGTCCTCGACACCTTTTGCACCATCAATCACCATCAACGCTGAGTCCACAGCGGTCAGGGTACGGTAAGTATCTTCCGAGAAGTCTTCATGCCCTGGGGTATCGAGCAGGTTGATCATTTTGTCTTTGAACGGGAACTGCATGACAGAGGTCGTGATCGAAATACCACGTTCCTTTTCCATTTCCATCCAGTCCGAAGTCGCTGCACGATCTGACTTACGGCTTTTCACCATACCGGCAACCTGGATCGCCTGTCCCCATAACAGCAGTTTTTCTGTCATAGTGGTTTTACCGGCATCGGGGTGGGAAATAATCGCGAATGTACGTCGCTGCGCGACCTGCGCCGCTAACTCTTGTTTAAAACTCATGGAAAATACCTACTGCAGATCCGCAGTGCAAAAGATCAAGCACGATCAATATGAAAAATTGGCGATATTGTAGCAGAATTTCTAAATGCAGTGCTCATTCCTCAATGCCAGAGCTCTCCTGCCCTTCTTATTTATCGAGTGGGCTGATTTAAGAGGAGGATATTGTTTAAGCTAATATTTTGAGAGAAATATCGACTTTTATCTTATGGTGAAACCTACTCAAATAGTTTTAGATTTCAGTTAAGTATTTAGGCTCTATAAATTTATTAAAATAACTGATCATACTTAAATAAGGATAAATGGATGACAAGGATTGCCTTTCAGGATCTCTACGCTGAAGCTTATACCCATTGTTATGGCTGTGGACGTAATAATCCGCATGGTTATCAGTTGAAAAGCTATTGGGATATTCCATCTGTGCAGACCATTGCACATATTCGCCCTGAATTTCATTATACCGGTGGCGTACCTGATCATCTTTACGGTGGATTGATTGCATCGCTGCTGGACTGTCATGGTACCGCTTCGGCTGCCGCCTTTAAAAGTCACGTACTTGGTATCGTATTTGATGGTAGTGAAAACTTAGTTCGCTGCGTCACAGGTAGTCTGAATATTCAGTTTATTCGCCCTGTACCCGTGAATACCGAACTAGTGTTGACGGGTCGATTACTGAAAATTGAAGACCGTAAAATTCAGGTTACCCTGTCTCTGTCTGCCAATAATATTGAATGTGCAAAAGCTGAAATGCTCGCCATTCAAATAAAAAGCCCCTGAATTTAGAGGCTGATTGATAAAATTAAATAGCTTAAGAAACGATGGCAGCTTCGGGTAAATTCTCAACACTGACGGGTTTACTGAATAGGAATCCTTGTAACTGCTGACAACCCAAACGGGTCAGGATGTCTGCCTGTAACTGAGTTTCTACCCCTTCGGCAGTGACCTGTAAACCTAGCTTAATTGCAAGATGAATAATACTTTCCAGAATCATTTCTTCCTTGGAACCGGCAGTCAGGTCTGCAATAAACTCTTTATCAATTTTTAGCTCATCGACTGGCAGGTTCTTTAAATACAAGAAACTGGAATGCCCTGTACCAAAGTCATCAATTGCCAACTGAATCCCCATAGCACGTAAGCGTTCCAAGGTACGCACACTGGCATCAATATGATGCATGGCTGTCGATTCAGTAATCTCAATCATCAAGTGATTCGGATTAATCTGATAACGTGCTAACAGCTCTTCTAGATTTTTAAACAGATTTTTATGTTCGAACTGAACTGCAGATAAGTTGACTGCAATCGGAAAGTAATTGACTCCTTCCGCTTCCCATTGATGAATCTGTTTGCATGCTTGTTCCAATGCCCAGTATCCCATTTGAATAATCAGGCCAGTCTTTTCTGCGCCTCGGATAAACATCACCGGCGATAGCAAGCCAAGTGCTGGATGCTGCCAGCGAATCAGGGCTTCTACACCACAAATCTGTAGATCTTCAGTGCGATATTTGGGCTGGTAATACAGCTCAAACTGATGTTCTTCAACCGCTTTATACAAGTCATTAATCAGTTTACTCTGACTTCTAGATTCCTTTTCATCATTGCTGAAATTGAACAATGAATAGGTATTACGGCCCTGATTTTTGGAAGTCAGCATGGCCGAATCGGCGTTAATTAGAAGATCCTGAACATTCTGACCATGTTCTGGGTACATCGAGATGCCGATACTGCCAGACACATTGATCACCTTGCCCGCAATGGTAAAGCTTTCCTGAATCATGCTTAAAATTTTATCAGCAATTTCAGTTGCTTGTTCTGGTATTGCATTTTCCAGAATTAACAAGAATTCGTCACCGCCGATTCGTAGCAATCTGGAATGCTCATTAAGCAAGCTGTGAACCCGGTTAGCCAGTTGGATCAAAAGCTGGTCACCGACATGATGTCCAAACACATCATTTACCGCTTTAAAGCGATCTAGATCGATATAGAGAAAGGCAAACTGTGCATTACGATAATGATGGTCATTAAACAAAAAATGTGAATATTCTGCTAAATAAAGACGATTGGGTAACTTGGTTAGATTATCTTGCACAGCCAGATTGGCCAGCTCTTTATTGGCCTCAGCCAGCTGACGATTACGTTGTTCTAGACGCTGTTCTAACATGGCCACACAAAAACCTGCAACCAGAATCAGGCAAGTAATGAAGATCACGGTGATCAGCAATTCGCGTTCCAGTGTTGACATTTCTGCCATGCTTTCACCCACGATGGAATGAAAACTGGTCGCTGCCATGCCGGTATAATGCATACCGACAATTGAAAGGGTTAGCGTGAATGCTACACCAACTTTTAACCAGAAACTGCGACGAGCAATATTTCTGTTTTTGAATAACATCCAAAAACCTAAACCAGCACCGCTGATGGCAATCAATACCGAACAGACTACCAATACCGGATCATAACGGATCACATAGCCCTGCATCACCATACTCATCATACCAGTATAGTGCATGCCGGAAATCCCTAAACCCATTAATACTGCGCCAAGCACCAGACGAGGGAAAGGTAAGGTCGGACGTGTCGTCAGCCAAATGGCAAAAGTAGAAGCAATAAAAGCGATGAGATAAGAGGTAAAGGTCAGCCCAGAATCAAAATAGGTATGAGCGGGCAGATGACTTGCTGTCATGCCGACAAAGTGCATACTCCAAATTGAGAGCCCGAGAATTGCGCCACTTGTAACCAGAATCAGCTTTTCATATTTGGGAGAAGCTTTATGAAATAACAGCTGTTCAATTGAGATGGCAAGAAAGCAAACCACCATAGCGACAATGAGCGAACCGATAACCAGATTAATGTCATAATGAACATGAATCATATGAGAGTCCCGTAGAGGCTTTCTTTCCCGATCTGCTTAAGCCCACATTGCATCTTTACCAGCCTAACTTGAGGGCACCCAAGAATATTGCTCAACCCATACACCCTTGGTCATACCTGACCTATAAAAAGTTTTTTAATTTATCGATACTTGAACCGCAATATTTAAAGCACAACAAAAACGATGGAATGACTGACTTCAATCTAAATCAGTCAAAAATAAAAATATGTGACATATATTAAAAGTGTTTCAAATTTTAGCAAATGGTTAAATCTACTCATTGAGTAGAATTTAACAGATCTCTGTCACAACATTATACATTTCAACAAAACAGATAGCATTTTTTTGAAAATAATCGATCTTTACTCGCTTACGATTTACCAACAAAAAAAGAAAAACAGCCTGCATATGCAGGCTGTTAGTCAAATTAATGCATTCAATTTTAAATAACTATTTCACTTTCCCTTGTAAACGCGCATAGTCATGCAGAACATTAGCAGCTTCAACCACGAAGACTTCCTCTTCAGGGAGCTGCGGACGATCCTTCGCTTTCATCTTGGCACGTGATTCAATCAATGCATCCAGAGAAGCCTGATAGCTTTCCCAGTTAGCATAAGGTTTCAGACCGGTTGCTGCACGACGTGCATTTTCCGATTCCAAGGTTTTATGCTCAAGTTCCAGCAATTCGGCTTTACGCTGATTCAGATCCAGCACTAAACGCTTTTTCTCATCGGTTTTCTTGGCAATCGCTTTACGCTGCTCAAGATACTTGAACTGTGGATCGAGATTGACACGAACTTGTGAGCTTTTGATCAGATCAGGTACATATTTCTGTACTTCACCTTCACGCTTAAATGGGGCTGTTGGAATAGTATCCCACTGCAAGGCATTCTTCGCTTTACGCTCACCAAACTCTTCATTGTAAATATCAACCAGTTTGATGTCTGGAATTACACCCTTATTCTGGGTACTGCCACCGGTGACACGATAGAACTTACGTTGTGTCAATGTCGCCTGTCCGTGCGCCAAGGTATCTAGCTGCACTTGCGCAGTCCCTTTACCTGTCGTGGTGCTACCAATCACAATACCACGCTCATAATCCTGAATCGCAGCAGAGTAGATTTCACTTGCCGATGCAGAAGCGAGGTTGACCATGACAGCCAATGGACCTGCATAAGTCTGTGCACCACCGTCATCATCTTCGAAGACACTGACATTGCCATTGCCATCACGAATCTGTACCACTGGACCAGACTTAATCACCTGACCTAGCATACGTGCAACTTCTTCCAGTGAACCACCTGGGTTGTTACGCAAGTCGACAATGATCCCCTCAACATTCTTTGCAGACAGTTCTTTTAGGGCATTATTGGTATCTTCAGATACAGAACGGTAATCCGTACCGGCACGACGTGCACGATAGTTCAGATAGAATGATGGAATTTCAATCACACCATATTGGTATTTCTTGCCATCACGCTGAATATCAACCACACGGGTACGTACACCAGCATCTTCTTCCTGGATCACATCACGGGTAATCGTAACATTACGTGCCTGTCCTAACGTTGCGCCAGCGCCTAATAAGCGTAAAGTTACCTTGGTTCCGCGTTTACCACGAATCAGACCGACAATTTCATTGCTCGGCCAACCGATCACATCGACCATTGGTCCGCCATCCTGAGCCACACCAATAATACGGTCACCGGATTTCACCTGACCGGACTTGCTCGCTGGACCACCTTCAACAATGGTTTCAATCTTGGTGTAGTCTTCATTACCACGTTCTGGACGAATCGAAACCCCTACACCTTCAAGTTGAAGGGTGGTTTGGCGATTCAGTTCCATCGCATCCACAGGCGGGAAATAATTGCTGTGTGGATCATAAGTCAGCATCATCGCATTCAGCGTCTTATCCAGCACGTCATCACTCTTGATACGGCTTAAACGTTCCAACTGACGGGTATAACGCTTGGTTAAGGTTTGTGCCGGTGTCAAATCTTCTGGACCACTCAGGTCCTGACCATTGGCCAGTTCCGGGTTGTCTTTTAATGCTTTCTGTTTGGCCTGCTCTTCTTCTTTACTGATGGTCAGATTAATCAGCTGAGAGACCAACATTTTTGACCAGTAAGCGCGTTGTTCTTCTGGTGTTTTGAAGAAAGGAGCTTTCTCACGGTCAGTATCAATATAGACATTGGTTTGATTCAGGTTCTGAGGCTTTTTCAACTCATCCAGCATAAAAGTATAGAACTGCTTGAGACGATCGCTATAGTGCGCATGCATCTCAAATGGACCAGCCAGATTGCCTGATTTCAAGTTGGCACCAAAATTAGCACTATAACGTTTTTTATAGTTATCAATTTCCGGTGCCAGGAACAGGCTGTGTTCCGGATCCAGACTATCAATATAAAAATCAAAAATACGTTGTGAAGTTTGTGCATCCAGACGCATGTTCAAATAGTGCTGGCGATCTACCAATGTAGCCAGCTGTCTTGATACGAGCGCTTGTTCCTGAGATGGTTGAAGGGCTTTGCTTACGACTTCTGATTTTTCAGCAGCAATCGCGTCGCTCACCACATGGGTAAAAAAGAATCCGCCTGTCGCAATTGCAACTGCGCAAGCTACTGTTTGAAGTTTCATAAATAATTCGTACTTCCTTGGCCTTTTGACCAATTTAACCGTGTCGTTTTCCGATCTGAAATAAACGTATCCGGGATCTTAAACAACTTAATAAGTTTATGTTATGTAGTTTTATCATATTCTGTGCAGTCAAAGTGTAGCAAAAGATTGCAGAAATCAGGTATTGTTTTCGCTGAAAAATTCTAACATGGACACCGCATATGATTGGCGCATTGATGCTCGACATCGCTGGCACTCACCTTACTCAGGAAGATATTGAACTATTACAGGCTCCGCAGGTCGGTGGAGTGATTCTGTTCGGTCGCAATATTGAATCGCCTGCACAAGTTCGTGCCCTGACGGATCATATGCGTCAGATTCGCCCGGATATTCTAATCGCCGTCGATCAAGAAGGTGGTCGCGTTCAACGCTTGAAACAGGGCTTTACTTTACTCCCAGCCATGGGCCGTTTTGGAGAGCTTTATCAAAACGAACCTGAACGAGCGTTAGAACTGGCAGAAAAATGTGGCTGGTTGATGGCAATAGAAGTTTTAGCAATCGGTATTGATTTTAGCTTTGCTCCGGTACTGGATCTGAATGACATTAGTGATGTTATTGGTGACCGTAGCTTTGCTACCAATATTCAGGACATCATTCCACTGGCAAGTGCTTTCCTAAAAGGCATGAAACATGCTGGTATGGCATCAACTGGTAAACACTTCCCAGGGCATGGGTCTGTGAAAGCTGATTCTCATGTAGCAGCCGCAGTCGATACTCGCAGCTATGAAGATATTCAGCAAAAAGACATGCAGACCTTTATTCAGTTGCAACCACAACTGGATGCCTTGATGCCTGCTCATGTGATCTATAGTCAGGTCGATCCAAATCCAGCTGGTTTCTCGGAATTCTGGATTCAGAAAGTCTTGCGTCAGGAACTTGGTTTCGACGGCGTACTGTTTTCGGATGACTTGAGTATGCAGGCCGCTTGTGTGGCTGGTGGCGCTGATGCGCGCATTCAGGCTGCCCTGAAAGCAGGTTGCGACATGGGACTGGTGTGTAACGACCGGGCAGCGCAATGCGTGGCACTTGAGGGAATTGTAGACCTTCCGCTTCCTAATCAAGAACGTTTGGAACGCATGCGCGGTCGTATTCCTCAGATTCACATTGATGAAGTTCTGGATCTTGGCGATGAATGGCGTCAGGTTCGCGATGAGATTACAGCATTTAAAAATCAGGTGGCTTAATCACCTCGTTTAAACCGTGCAATCCATGAATACGATAAAAGGAACACCACAAGGTGTTCCTTTTTGTTTATGATGTAAAAATACAAAAACTTATACAATAACAATAAGGTCAGGATGACATGACACAACCACTATCACAACATCGGCATATTTCTTTTACTGCGCACTATACCGGCTATATCTGGTATCAAATGGGGATTTCTCATCCCGTATTTGCAACTGGTCGAGGCAAATTCCTGGCTGCATTGGTGCATCCTCTGGAAACCTGGGCTGAAAAGCATGTGGGCGGTAGTATGCGTACGACCCTGAAACAGCGCCATCAGATGATTGATGAACATCTCTGCCAGCTCATTACTCAACATCCACAGCTGCAGGTACTGGAAATCGCCTGCGGTCTATCCCCACGTAGCTGGAATTTCAGAAAAAAATTCCCAGAGATCAATTATCGTGAACTCGATCTTCCCGATATGGCCAAGATTAAAACCCAGGCATTAAAAACTCTGGATCAGGATGCCCCAGAAGTATTGACCGCTGATATCTTCAGTGAAGAACTAGCGAATATTTTTCAGGTCTTTGATCCTGAACAACCGCTGGTGGTAATTAGTGAAGGGCTAATTAACTACTTCAATAAAGACATGCTGCAGACCTTATTAAAAGGTATTGCCGAATATGGACAACGTTTCCCGGAAATTCATTACCTAAGCGACATTTATCCTGAACCAGTGAAGAACCGATTGGCCAGCTTTATCTGGACCTGTAGCCGTTTACTGAAGTTTATGTCACGTAGTGCTTTTACCTTTCATTTTAAGTCGCCGCAAGAATTACAGCAATTCTGCCAGCAGGCAGGATTTAGTGGCGTAGAAGTCAAACAACCACAGCGCTATTTTGCTTCGCCTCAGCAAGCCAATCCAGCAATTGAACAAGATGAGCATTTAGGCGATCTAGTATGGATGATTCATGCGATGAAAAAAAACAGCGTTAAATAACGCTGTTTTTTTAAATATTTATCTAACTTTCGAATTCTGGCCGGTAGCAGTCTAAACGACTGCATCCAGCACTTGCGCCTCAAGTAAAGCTTTTTGAGTTTGCACAAACCGTAGCAAACGTTCCGCCACTTCAAAACTGCCGTGCTTAAATAAGGCACGGATCTGGTTTTGATCATGCTGGAAGATCAGGCATTCAATCTTGAACTCACCTTCTTCATCTTCCAGATGTAGTGCCAAGTCACGTGGATATTGAATCGCCTGTTGTACCTGCGCTTCATCCATCTCAAATAAGACACCAAAGAAACTTAAGTCAACAATGGTCGCAGGTAAGCGAAGATCTGAATGACGATGGCTCAGGAAACGTTCTGGATCTTGCACCGGAATACGATCCTCTCCACGACGTTCAAGTTTCAGCATTTGCTCACGGGTAAATGGAATAATTCCTTCCAATTGATCTACCGGTTCATCTCGCAGGAATGTGGCAAACAGATGCATGGTTTCTTTGCGGCGTTGCAATTGTGGCACATGGTCGGCACTCGCAATCTGTACATATTGCATGTCTGGACATTGCAGGGCGAAACCGGCATTTTCATGCGGCAAAGTAAAACTGTCATACTGACCACAAGCGACAAGTACCTTACATTGCGGAATCGGCACATGCTTCAGGCGTAATAGACGGTTGCAGTTAATGTCATAACGATCCTGCTCAGTTGCCGTAAACTCCGCCATCTGTCTGAAGAACAGTCGCTTGGCAGTTGGTGACATTCGGGTTTCTTTCAGACGGGCATGATTAACCAGATACAGAATCACGGCTTGACCAAACTCATCCATACGCCCTTCTTTCATCAGGTGTAAGGATTCTTCTAGTAACATTCGCCAGCTTTTGCGTGTTTTCTGCATTACACCCATCAGGATCATACGATCCACCAGTTCAGGACGTTGATCCGCCAGACAGGAAGCCACGACAGATCCTAATGACATTCCCAATACAGCAACTTTTGGCAAGCGCATTTGCTCTAGCCAGCATCCGAGCATGCCTGCCAGATCTTCAAGTTCCAATGAACCTGCAGAAATACCTGTATCTACATTGGCAATCTGCTGATTGGCACCCATGGATGGCAGGTCGATCAGAATAATTGGCCCTGCGGCAAATAGTTGCTCAACACAGTATTTATAGGAATTAAAGTTCTGAAACGCACCACCAATAATGACCATCGGTGTCATATGCAGGGTTTCAGGACGGGCGATTGCCATATATTCAATTTTCCAGCCGTCCATCCAGGTGGTACGCGGTGGCTGTTTAAAACTGTTTTTATCGTATAGATCAAAAAACGCATGATGGCTGTGTTGATCCTCGCGGTGGTGGTCCATCTGGATAATGGAATTCATCTTCCTTTCCTCCATCCTTGCCTTATTTTTATTGTGCAAGCAATTATTGAGAGATTTCATGCTTCAAGATCAAATGGAAAAGACTTGAATACGCGTCCTACTCTGTATTTATTATTGAATTTGACATCATGTCACTGTCATTCATTCTATACAGAGGTTGTTTTTACAAGCAACTAATCTTGCAACCGCTTGTCTGCTTTTAAAGATAAAACGATTTCAAAATGTTTAACGATTGTAAAAGCACATGAAATTTCGCCAGCAGACTTCATTGTACCGGCTCAGACTGTTAATATCGGAAAGATATTTCTAAGTGATCGAACCGCTATGCAAGAGTCTATTGAACAATATATGCAAACGGTAGGACAGCAGGCTCGTCAGGCTTCACGTGTCTTGGCGCGTGCGTCCACCCAAACAAAAAACAGCGCATTGTCAGCAATTTATACTGCTTTGAAAAATAGTGAAGCTGCGATTTTGGCTGCCAATCAGATTGATATGACCAAAGCGCACAACAACAATCTGGACAGTGCCCTACTCGATCGCTTAGAACTGACTCCCGCACGCTTCAAAGGCATGTTGCAAGGCTTGAATGATGTGATTAGCCTGGTCGATCCAATTGGTGAAATTACCGATATGGCTTACCGTCCATCTGGCATTCAGCTCGGTAAAATGCGTGTGCCACTCGGTGTAGTCGGCATGATCTATGAATCCCGTCCAAATGTGACTTTAGAAGCAGCATCTTTGGCACTGAAATCTGGTAATGCGATTATTCTTCGTGGTGGCTCTGAAGCACTAGAGTCTAACCAAGCCATTGCCAAAGCCATCCAACACGGTTTACAGGTTTCCGGCTTACCAGAAGCAGCAGTGCAAGTGATCAATACCACAGACCGTGCAGCAGTCGGTCAGCTGATTACCATGTCTGAATATGTCGATGTGATTGTGCCACGTGGTGGCAAAGGCCTGATTGAACGGATTACCAATGATGCACGGGTGCCTGTGATCAAGCATCTGGATGGTAACTGTCATGTCTATGTAGAAGCACAAGCAGACTTACTCAAGGCTCTTCCAATTGCGCTAAATGCCAAAACGCATCGCTACGGCGTATGTAATGCCATGGAAACCTTGCTGGTCGATGAAAAGGTAGCTGAAGAATTCCTGCCACGCATTGCTGAACTCTATGAAGAAAAACAGGTGGAACTGCGTGGTTGCCCTGCGACTCGACGTATTCTGGATAAAGCGGTACCGGCTTCAGAAGAAGACTGGTATACCGAATATCTTGGTCCGATTCTAGCAGTCAAAGTGGTTTCGGGTGTTGAAGAAGCAATTGAACATATTAATAAGTATGGTTCACATCATACTGATTCAATCATCACTGAAAACTACAGCATTGCGCGTGAATTCTTGGCTGGTGTAGATTCAAGCTCAGTCATGATCAATGCTTCTACCCGTTTCGCGGATGGCTTTGAATATGGTCTCGGTGCAGAAATCGGTATTTCAACCGACAAAATTCATGCCCGTGGCCCAGTTGGCCTTGAAGGTCTGACCTCACAGAAATGGGTCGTATTTGGTGATGGACAGATTCGCCAATAAAATGTCAGTAGAAAATCATCTTCAGCCCTGTTCGCAGGGCTGATTTTTTTTCTAGAGATAAATAAGAAGAAGAAGAAAAATGCAACTCAGTGAACCTTGGGGTCACGTTTAATGAAGATTATCTTTGGAAATTTGTAGTTTGTTTAAATTTTCAGCAATTCAATGTATAAACTATAAAAAGTGAATCTGTTTAGCATGCTTTATAAGGTTTATTGGCTCAACGCTATTTTGAATGAGGTCTGCTTTTACTACTATTTCATTGATAAATGAAAACGATGAACTGATAAATTTTAATTATAACTGACAAAATGATCGATAGTGCTTAAGTCTAATCACCTAAAGTCTATCTAGGACAGAAAAATATCGCATGTTACAACTGCATCACTGATCTAAATTGCATCGCCTAGGCTTGCAGGACAGATCAATCAAATGGATGAGAATTTTAATTAGAATCGGGTAAACAATCGTGTCTAAATCAGTATTAGTTATTAATTGTGGCTCTTCTTCAATCAAATTTGCTTTACTACTTGAAGAACAGAATTTCCGTATTCACGGCTTAGCTGAGAACTTAGGCACAGAAAATGCCCGTATTAAAGGTGTGACTGTCGGTAATGAACCGGTAGACATCCATATCCCATTTGCAGATCATAAAAAAGCACTGGAAGTAGGTCTTGAGCGTCTAGCCAACTACAAACCAGATGCGATCGGTCACCGTGTGGTACACGGCGGCAGCTTGACAAAAGCTGAACTGATCAATGACGAAATCATTGAAAAAATTCGTGCTGCAACCCCGCTTGCACCGCTACATAATCCGGCACACTTAATCGGAATCGAAGCAACACAACGCCTGTTCCCAGATCTGCCACAGGTTGCAGTATTTGATACAGCTTTCCATCAAACCATGCCAGCGCATGCATACCGTTATGCTGTGCCTAAATTCCTTTACACTGATTTTGGTGTACGCCGCTACGGTTTCCATGGCACCAGCCATGCTTATGTATCTGAGCGCGGTTCTGAACTGGCAGGTAGCTTCAAACAAGGCGGCTGGTTAACAGCGCATCTGGGTAATGGTAGCTCGACTTGTGCAGTATGGAATGGTCAAAGTGTAGATACCTCTATGGGCTTAACACCACTAGAAGGTCTGGTAATGGGTACCCGTAGTGGCGATGTAGATCCAAGTCTGCATAGCTTCCTGGCTGCAAACCTAGGTTGGGACGTGTATAAAATTGACCGCATGCTGAACAAAGAAAGTGGCTTGCTCGGTTTATCAGACAATCTTTCCAATGACATGCGTACACTGATCGAAGCCTCTGAACAAGGCAATGAAGATGCTACGCTAGCGATTGAAGTATTCTGCTACCGTCTAGCAAAATCATTGGCTGCTCTAAGCTGTGGCCTGCCATGTCTTGATGGCTTGTTCTTCACAGGTGGTATCGGTGAAAACTCGGCTTATATCCGTGAAAAAACCATGGCTTACCTACCACACTTCGGTTTCAACTTAGACAAAGAAGCCAATAATGTGTTGAAGCGAGGTACTGAAGGTCGTATCGATAATGGTACAGGCCCACAAATCTGGGTGGTACCAACTGATGAAGAAGGTCGTATTGCTAAAGAAACCCAAAGCGTGGTTGAGCAGGAAGTGGAGAACGCGACTGCAAAAAAGTCTGAACCTGAGGCTGCGCTTGCATAAGCAAGCGTAGGATTCCTATACCTTCTATTTGATTTTAGATATTTGAATACGCTATGAAGACCATTCTATTAGTTCCGACTGGGGAAGGCGTTGGTTTAACGTCTGCATGCTTAGGCTTGATTTACGCACTGGAATGTCAAGGTGTGAAAGCCGGTTTCGTCAAACCTTTTTCTCAGGAAATCTCTGATACGGCAGATCGTACCACCACCCTGTATCGTCATGTCTCTAATGCAAAGACTGTTGAACCCATTAGCTTTAACACGATGGTACAACGTCTGAGTCAGGGCGAGCAGGATGAACTTCTAGAAGATGCGGTACGTCTGCATCGTGAAATTGCCCGCAATCATGACCTGATCATTGTCGAAGGTCTGGTACCCAATGGTCGTGACAGCTTTGTAGATGAACTGAATGCTTCTCTGGCTCAAGCACTGGATGCCAAAGTGATTATCGTCAGCAATGCTGATATCCGTCATCCAGCTCAAACAGCAGAAAAAGTTGAAAACCAGATTCGTAATTTTGGTGGCGCAAGCTCAACACGCCTGTCCAGCATTCTATTCATGCGTACCAAAGGTTTACCTGAAGAATCTGCACAGATCCCAGTGACCATTGATCCGGAACTACGTCTGACTGCTGAAACTGAACAGTTTGTACAAGCGATTCAGAAAACTCACCCATCTATCGGGTCTGAAAAGCTTCCAGTAATTGGCCTGGTGCCATTCAGTAAAACCCTGAGCGTGCCACGTATATCAGATCTGGCGGCACATATTTCTGCACTCTGGATTCATCAAGGTGAAGCTGCACAGCGCCGTGTTCAACACAGCAGCCTGATTGCTTCCAGCATTGAACATGAACTGCATAAATTTGTCGCGGGTGAACTGATCATCACTGCCTCTGACCGTGTCGATGTGCTGCTAGCAAGTAGCCTGGCGAGCTGTAATGGTATTCCACTCGCTGGCTTAGTTCTGACTGAACAACATCAGCCAAATGAACAGGTGCTGGGTTTCTGCCAATCTGCAATTAAACATGGCTTGCCAATTTTACATACCCCATTAAGCACTTTTGAAACTGCTCAGAAGCTGGCAAATCTTGGTAATGAAATTCCGGTGGATGATACAGAACGCGCCGATCAGGTGACCCGTTTTGTATCTAGTCACATCAATCCAGACTGGCTGATTCAGATGTTAAATGGCACTTACAAGCCACGTCTGTCTCCTTCTGCGTTCCGTCATGAACTGGTACAAAAGTCGATTGCAGCAAAAAAACGGATTGTACTGCCTGAAGGTGATGAACCGCGTACCATCCAAGCCGCAGCGATCTGTCAGTCGCGTGGAATTGCACATTGTATTCTGCTGGCAAAACCTGATGATGTACTGGAAGTTGCCAAAGCACGTGGAATTGAACTGCCAGAAGGTCTAGAAATTGTCGATCCTGACCTGATTCGCAACGACTATGTCGAGAAGATGGTCACACTGCGTAAAGGCAAACTAAATGAACTCCAAGCTAAAGAGCAACTGCAAGATACGGTTGTTTTAGGCACAATGATGCTGGCGCTTGATCAGGTTGATGGTCTGGTATCTGGTGCAGTGCATACCACTGCAAATACTGTGCGTCCAGCCTTCCAGCTGATTAAGACAGCGCCAGATTATTCACTGGTGTCTTCAGTATTCTTTATGCTGTTGCCAGATGAAGTGTATGTCTATGGTGACTGTGCAATTAATCCAGATCCGGATGCCGCGCAACTGGCAGAAATTGCGATCCAGTCTGCGGATTCAGCAAAAGCCTTTGGTATCGATCCACGTATTGCTATGATCTCTTACTCAACAGGTACTTCAGGTGCCGGTGCTGATGTAGAGAAAGTCGCTGAAGCCACCCGTATTGCCAAAGAACGTCGTCCTGACCTATTGATTGATGGTCCATTACAATATGATGCTGCTTCTGTTGAAAGCGTTGGTCGTCAAAAAGCACCAGATTCACAAGTGGCTGGTCGTGCCAATGTCTTCATCTTCCCGGATCTGAATACAGGTAACACCACGTATAAAGCGGTACAACGTGCTGCCAATGTGGTAAGTGTTGGTCCAATGCTGCAAGGCCTGAACAAGCCAGTAAATGACTTGTCACGTGGTGCTCTAGTCGATGACATCGTGTTTACGATTGCGTTAACTGCGATTCAGGCGGATCAACAAGCAGCTCAATAAGCGCTAACTCAATTCTCTACTCTATCTGTGCTTTCGCCATCCAATGGACACATTGGATGGCCTTTTTGTTTTTATATTTCTTAAAATAGCGCACATAAAAATGCCAGTCGATCTGACTGGCATTTTTGGGAAAATCATTTGCTTTTCTAACCACGATTACGAATGAGTGGTAATAGTAAAAAAAGCAGTCTGATTTACATGGTTGTCCATTCATTACGGACATCATCTGCCGCTTTATTCAAAATTACCTGATCACCTTTGACTTCACTGACCCAGCTGAGTGGAATCAGATGGTGTTCATTATTTTCATCGTCACTTCTTGTTAATTTAATTGAATCTTGGCCTTCTAAATGGTCCACTTTTCCAACTTGTGTCCCGTCTGAAGCAATTACTGATGCATGTTCCTTGATGTCACTTGGATTTACTGTAGTCATTACAATTGCCCTATTATTAATAGAAGTTGAGAGAAATCAGTCTAGGCAATAAAAAATCGGCTGTGTGTAAGGGTTATCAGGCTTTGAGTATTACTGGGTTAATAATGTAATGATAAAAATACAGTGTGTTTCAACAAGTGAAGAGCGTAGCGGAGTGATGTGAAGATTTGGAATTTGGAGGGCTATTTAGGAAAATATGAGAATAATTTTTATAAAATTTTAGGCATAAAAAAAGAAGATAAAGCGTTAGGCTTGATCTTCTTGCTTACCGTAGAACCATGTTGCTGCGATGTATGCAGTGAAGCCGATAACCATTAGAACAACTGAAGCTGACATATTTTCTATCTCTCGTTTCGATGAGTGCATTATGCGAAAGTTTTATGACAGTTATATGACAATATGCAGAGTATTGTAATTTTTATAATATATTTTAAATTCAATAATTTAATAAAATAAATGAAGATTTTTTAAGTTTTATGACATGAAATATGACAGTCATTATGACAATTTTCAATCAAAACATGACACGATTGATTCTACTTATACACAGATAAATGAGTATTAAACTTTCGCCCAAAAGCCCCGCAAAACGTCCCACAACTTTTGTGTTTTGTCATATAATTTAGCCCGCTAGCTATCAGCCCGCTCAAGAGATTTTTGTATGACAACTATTATCAAGCAAGATGACTTGATCACATCGGTTAAAGATGCGCTTCAGTTCATTTCTTACTATCACCCACAGGACTTCATCCAGGCGATGAGTCGTGCGTATGACCGTGAAGAAAACAAAGCGGCTAAAGATGCGATCGCGCAAATCTTAATTAACTCTCGTATGTGTGCAGAAGGCCATCGCCCGATCTGCCAGGATACCGGTATCGTAAACGTATTCGTTGAAGTGGGCATGGACGTTAAATTTGATTTAACGATGAGCTTAGACGATGCGATCAACGAAGGTGTACGTCAAGGTTACCTAGAGAACTCTAACGTACTGCGTGCCTCTGTACTTGCTGACCCTGCGTTCGGTCGTAAGAACACTAAAGACAATACACCTGCTGTGATCTATCACAAACTTGTTCCAGGTAACAAAGTTGACATTACTGTTGCAGCGAAAGGTGGCGGTTCAGAAAACAAATCTAAACTGGCAATGTTAAACCCATCTGACTCAATCGTGGACTGGGTACTGAAAACTGTTCCAACAATGGGTGCAGGCTGGTGTCCTCCTGGTATGCTGGGTATCGGTATTGGTGGTACTGCTGAAAAAGCCATGATGCTTGCAAAAGAAGCATTGATGGAAGAGCTGGACATGGACGAACTTCTTCATCGTGGTCCGCAAAGCAAACTTGAAGAACTTCGTATTGAAATCTTCGAGAAAGTAAATGCCCTAGGTATTGGTGCACAAGGTCTTGGCGGTTTAACAACTGTTCTAGACATCAAAATCAAAGATTACCCATGTCACGCTGCTGGTAAACCAGTCGGTATGATTCCGAACTGTGCTGCAACTCGTCACGCACATTTCACGCTTGATGGTTCTGGCGTTGCTCACATCATGGCACCGAAACTTGAAGACTATCCAGAAGTCACTTGGGATTCATCTTCTTCTAAACGTGTTGACCTCGACAACATCACGCAAGAAGAAATGAATTCTTGGAAGCCAGGTGATACGCTGCTTCTGAACGGTACAATCTATACTGGCCGTGATGCTGCGCACAAACGTATGGTTGACATGCTGAACAATGGTGAAGAACTTCCAGTTGATCTGAAAGGCAAATTCATCTACTACGTAGGCCCTGTAGATCCTGTTGGCGACGAAGTCGTTGGTCCTGCTGGTCCGACAACGGCTACACGTATGGATAAATTTACACGTCAAGTGCTTGAAGCAACTGGCATGTTCGGCATGATCGGTAAAGCAGACCGTGGTCCTGCTGCCGTTGAAGCAATTAAAGACAACAAAGCAACTTACCTGATGGCTGTTGGCGGTGCTGCTTACCTAGTATCTAAAGCAATCCGTGAAGCTGAAGTTGTGGCATTCGCTGATCTTGGTATGGAAGCAATTTACAAGTTTGTTGTAAAAGATATGCCTGTATCTGTAGCGGTTGACGTAAACGGTACTTCTGTACATGCGACTGCACCAAAAATCTGGCAAGCGAAGATTGGCAAGATTCCAGTAGTTGATGCTGCTGCAGGCTAATTTAAGCTTCAATAAAAAAGCACCCTACTTGGGTGCTTTTTTATTTGTTTTTGAAAATCAATTACCAGGTTCTTGGGTCCCACAGTTTAAATGGCGTAGTCAACTGCACATCTTCAGCAGGATCATATTCGATGGCTTTAATTTTCTGGGCTTTCTTGCGAAGTTTGCCTGTTTCCTGATCTTGAGCAACAAAGTTAAAGCTGTCCGACTTGAGTTGGGTAAATGCAATTTCATTCAAGCCCACATTTTCAGGCATCAGCATTAAAGGGCCAGTATCAGTACGGCGCGTTGCTATATTTTCTTCATCATATTTAATGAAATAGGAGTTACCAGACTCTACAGTAAAATCCAGATATTTTGGTTTCTGGAAATGCATCGCACCAAGCGGACGGCTGGTGCTAAGACGGTAAGTACCTGGCGGTAGTTCAACCCAGTAATAATGATTATGCAGCAGGCTTGGAATGCGTTCCTGATTAATAAAAATACTGGCAGCGACAATTTCCTGACGGTTCCATTTCGAATCTGGGCGGTATAAATACACCACAGCAGCCTGCTCATGTTGCGGCTTGACTGGTGCAAAACGTTGACCCAGCTTTTGATTGACCCATCCACCAATAGTGAACATGCCGACTTTATGTTGCTCGATAAACCCCGGCTCTTCACTCAGATCAATATTTTTCAGTGTTGATGTCAGTTGTTGTTCCTGAACGGCGTGCTTCGAATGACAACCCATCAAAGCTAAACCGCTGATGAGTACAATTGCGGCTCCACGCATGCTTATCCCTCACTGCGTCTTTATTATTGTATGCACGTTTTATAAATTTATATGAATAATCAGGCGTCCACGCCTAAGAAATGAGATTAACATTGTGCTTTATTTTTGAAAATAAAAAACGTGCGAAAACAGTTCATTTTCGCACGTTTCAGACGAACAGCAGTTAAGCAGACTTGCTGTTAACTACCTTTAAGTCGACCTTGGGAGTAGCAGTTTGCTCAGCAGCAGCCTGACGTTCCGAAAGGAATTCCGGCTTAGCCTCACCATTGATTACCGCTTCACTCACCACCACAGTACCGACATCGGTACGACTTGGCAGGTCATACATAGTTTCAAGCAATGAGTTCTCAAGAATAGAACGCAGACCACGCGCACCGGTATTACGTTCCAGGGCTTTTTTCGCCACAGCACGTAATGCAGAATCTTCAAAGACCAGGTCTACATTTTCCATATCGAACAGATGCTTATACTGACGAGTTAAAGCATTCTTCGGCTCAGTCAGAATTTGCATCAATGCTTCTTCATCCAGCTCATCCAGCGTTGCAATGACAGGCAAACGACCGATGAATTCTGGAATCAGACCAAATTTCACCAGGTCAGTCGCTTCAACTTGACGGAACAAGTCAGACAGCTTCTTGGTTTCTTCTTTATTGCGTACTTCCGCAGTAAAGCCGATCCCGCCCTTCTCCTGACGTTGCTGCACAATTTTCTCAAGACCTGAGAATGCACCCCCACAGATAAACAAGATATTTGAAGTATCAATCTGAATGAATTCTTGCTGCGGATGCTTACGACCACCTTGTGGCGGAATTGAAGCAACCGTACCTTCGATCATTTTTAACAATGCTTGCTGTACGCCTTCGCCCGATACATCACGTGTGATGGATGGGTTTTCAGACTTACGGGTAATCTTGTCGATTTCATCGATATAAATAATACCCTTCTGCGCTTTCTCGACATCATAATCAGCTTTTTGCAGCAGCTTCTGTACGATGTTTTCGACATCTTCACCCACATAACCAGCTTCGGTTAATGTAGTGGCATCCGCCATGGCAAATGGTACATCCAGCAAACGTGCAAGCGTCTGTGCAAGCAGGGTTTTACCCGAGCCTGTTGGACCAACCAGCAAAATATTACTTTTGGCTATTTCAACGCTGTCATCCGCTTTTTTACCATTAGTCTGCACTTTTAGGCGCTTGTAATGGTTATATACTGCAACAGATAACGTCTTTTTCGCTACGTCCTGACCAATGACATATTGATCTAGCGCCGCACGGATCTCATGCGGTTTCGGCAAAGGACGATTCGCCCAGTCATTGGTTTCCACCTGTTGACTGGTCTGAACCAGATCCAAGCATACGTCTACACATTCATTACAAATGTAGGCGTCTTCGCCAGCAATCAGCTTGCCGACTTCAGACTGCGTTTTACCGCAGAATGAACAATGCTTTTGTCCTTGAGTATGTTCGGACATAGTCTCTCCAATATCTCAATCTTTCAAACTTATGGACGTTTCGTTAGAACTTCGTCCACGAGACCATATTCTTTCGCTTGCTGAGCAGTCATAAAGTTATCACGGTCAGTATCACGTGCGACTTTGTCGAAGTCCTGGCCACTATGCTCTGCCATCAGACGGTTTAAACGCTCTCTGATAAACAGGATTTCACGGGCATGGATTTCGATATCAGATGCCTGACCTTTGAAACCACCCAATGGCTGGTGAATCATGACACGGGCATTTTCAAGGCAATAACGTTTGCCCTTTGTGCCCGCATTCAGCAGGAATGCACCCATTGATGCGGCTTGGCCCATACAATAAGTCACAACATCCGGCTTAATGAATTGCATGGTATCGTAAATCGCCATACCTGCAGTCACCGAACCACCTGGTGAGTTGATATAAAGATGAATATCCTTATCAGGATTTTCAGCTTCTAAAAACAGCATTTGCGCAACGATCAGGTTGGCCATGTTGTCCTCAACTTCACCAGTCAAGAAAATTACCCGCTCACGTAAAAGACGTGAATAAATATCAAAAGAACGTTCACCGCGAGATGATTGTTCTACCACCATTGGAACTAAAGCGTTTTCAATCGTTGGAACATGCATAGGTTTATTTATTCCTAAATTTTTTGTGACTCAATCCATAATTACAATATGAGGGATAATCAATGAAATTGCAAAATAATCGCCAATAAAACCATCATATTTTTTGCATTAGTTTTGTGAAAAACTGATTAGGCCAATGAAAGCTAAAGTATTAAAAAAAGGCGCTTAAAGCGCCTTTTTTATGACCAGCTAAACTTAGCCTTGTTGGCGAGCTTGCTGAGCTTTCAATAGGTCTTCATAGCTAACCTTAGTGTCAGTCACTTTAGCAGCAGCTAGGATGTGATCAACAACTTGGTCTTCAAGAACCACTGCTTCGATTTGAGCGCGTTGTTGCTTGTCGTTTTTGAAGTATTCGATCACTTCAGTTGGATCTTCGTAAGAAGAAGCCATGTCTTCGATGTAAGCTTCTACACGTGCTTGATCAACTTCGATTTTCGCTTCAGCAAGTACTTTGCTTACCAATACGCCAAGTTTTACTGATTTTTCAGCTTGTTCTTTGAACAGTTCGTCTGGAAGCATGCTTGAATCAAATGCTTTCGCGCCTTGAGCACCGAACTGTTGAGTGAACTGCTGGATCATTTGTTGACGTTGACGGTCAACTTCTTGAGCAAGCATTGCAGCTGGAATTTCAACTTCGTTAGCAGCTACAAGCGCATCAAAAGTTGCGCCTTTAACTTGGTTGCGAAGACCGTTTTTCACTTCACGTTCCATGTTTTTACGAACGTCAGCTTTCAGTTTTTCTACGCCGTCTTCTTCAGAGATACCGAAGATTTGCAGGAATTCAGCATCAATTTCTGGAAGTTTCTGTTTTTCAACAAGTTTCACAGTGATTTTGAATTGAGCTTGTTTGCCAGCAAGGTTTTCAGCTTGGTAATCTTCTGGGAAAGTTACATCAATAACTTTCTCTTCGCCTTTCTTCATACCAACGATGCCGTCTTCGAAGCCAGGGATCATACGACCAGAACCTAAAACTAGTTTAAAGTCTTGCGCAGCGCCGCCTTCAAATTTTTCGCCATCAACAGTACCTTCGAAGTCGAAAGTTACTTGCATGTCTTTTTTCGCCATGCCTTTAGTTTCAGCCCAAGCAGCACGTTGTTTTTGAAGATTTTCGATCATCTTCTCAACGTCTTTGTCGTTTACTTCAGCTTCATTACGTTCAACTTCAAGACCTTCGAACTTCACTTCAACTTCTGGATAAACCTCTACAGTTGCTTCATAAACTAAAGCATCATCTTTCATTTCAGTTTTTTCGATGTTTGGCATACCAACAGCGTTGATTTTCTCTTGTTGGATAGCTTCGAAAACTGTGTCACGAATGATGTCATTTACTACTTCTTGGTAAATGCCAGCACCGTATTCACGACGAATAACGTTCAAAGGCACTTTACCTGGACGGAAGCCGTTGATTTTCGCAGTCTTAGCTGTGCGTTTCAAGCGAGCTTCAAATTGCTCATTAATACGGCTCGTCGGTACAGATACATTCAAACGACGGGCAACGCCCGAAACCGCTTCAGAAGTTACTTGCATGGCTTCCTCTATATTTTGGTAATAACAGGTTTATAAAAATGTGCCACATTATATGACAACATTTGCAGATATACAAAACACAACGTCTTAATCATGTTTTTTGTTGTTATAAACAGCAACTTTTGCTTAAAAGCCTACCCTTTTCGCTGCAAATCAGCTTTTACTTAAAATTATTTTAATTCAGGATGAACATTCTCCAAATTTAAATAGAACTCTGTAGGCGATTACAGCTTTTTATAGAGTTTTTAAGAAGATTTCGTTTATTTTAGTTATCAAAAATGAAATCCCTAGAATTCCCAATAAAAAAAACAATAACGATCTATTATTTAGATTTATATAAAATACAAAAACTTATACATGATTCTCATGATCATGGATTCAATAAACCATTTAACTATTAATTATTAATAGTCATTTACTATGAATATGCAATTCTTAAATTAAATAAGAATCATTATTATTCGCATACACAAATAAGCATCCTTCGGGTTCCACATGTCATTCATCAAGTCACGTAAAAAAATCGTTTCCTCTGCGATCGCGTCATCTCTTTCTATGATCGCAATGAACGCCGTTGCGGAAGATCAAGTTATTCAACTTGAAACGATCCATCAAGAAGTTGCGGCTGAAAAAGAACAAGGCTTAAAAGTAGATAATTCAGCAAATAAGAAATTTGTTGCACCGTTATTGGATACGCCTAAATCTGTATCGGTGATTTCCAAACAAATCATTGAAGATACTCAAGTGACTACACTTGCTGACGCTTTACGTACTGTGCCTGGCATTACCTTAGGTGCTGGTGAAGGTGGCAACCCGAATGGCGACCGTCCATTTATCCGTGGTTATAATTCTGAAAGCTCGATGTATGTAGATGGCGTACGTAGTGCGACTTCACAAAACCGTGAGATGTTTGCAGTAGAACAGGTTGAAGTCACCAAAGGTTCTGCATCTGCAATGGGTGGCGCTGGTACCACTGGCGGTAGCATCAACATGATTTCTAAAGTCGCTAAAGCGGGCGATTCTTTAGAGGGTTCTGTTGCTGGCGGTACTGATAATTACCAACGCATTACTTTAGACGGTAACAAGGATTTTGGTAACGGCATTGCCGCACGTGTGGCTGTAATGGGTCATCATAATGAAAAAGCCGGTCAAAAAGACGGTGCTGAATATAAACGTGCTGGTATTGCGCCAAGTATTACTTTTGGCTTAGATACCCCTACCCGTGCGACTTTAAGTTATTACTACTTAAAAACAGATGATACTCCTGATTCAGGTGTACCTTATTGGAATTCTAAAGATAACTCTGCAACTGGTAAGCCTCTTAATGCTAAACAAGGTATTTATTATGGCTGGCTAGACCGTGATTTCCAGAAGCAGGAAAACCAGATTGGCACCATAAAAGTAGAGCATGATTTAACTGATGATCTAACTATCAGTAATACCGCTGTGTATGGCAAATCTAAAAATGACTATATCTGGACACAACCAGATGATTCAAAATTAAATATTGCCAATGGTCAAGTGGTTCGTCGCGCGAATACACGTATTACAGATACTGAAACCTTTACTGATCAACTTTCTTTAGCAGGTAAGTTCAATACAGGTGCTTTAAACCATAACTTTAACACAGGTGTAGAGTATTCTCGCCAAGAGTCTGATAAAGGTAGCTATAACCTAACCGACCTGGGCGCAACGACAACAACTCTTCCTAACGGCACACCAAACATAAATGCTCCTAGTGGCTGTTCAGGTCTTACTGGCTCCACGTCTAACTTCTGGTGTACCAATGCCTACCAGCCTAATTCAAGAGATCCTTGGTTAGGCTCAATCGCTGCCGCACCAAAAGCAAGTACAACAGAAACAGAAAGTACTGGCATCTATTTACTCGATAATATTGAATTAAATCCACAATGGTTATTAGATCTAGGCGTTCGCTGGGATAAATTTGAAACTGAACAAACAATTCATGCTTCAAATACAAAATATTCAAGTGACAATGATTTCTTTAATTACCAAGCAGGCGTAACGTATAAACCATTAGAAAATGGCTCTATCTATGCAAGCTATGCAACTTCCGCCAATCCAGTAGGCGTAGATGCAGCTGATGGTTCAGAAGGAATTTCTGTACCTGGCCGTAATACAACTGAAGAACAAGCTCAAGCTATGAACAACCTTAAACCTGAGGAAGTTCGTACCATGGAATTGGGTACAAAATGGGATTTATTTGATGATAGACTAAATCTGACTGCGGCAATTTTCCGTACTGAAAAAACCAATACTCGAGCGACGGATACCGATGGTTTTACCCGTAATATCGGTGAAACACGTGTAGATGGTCTTGAACTTGGAGCGAATGGCAATATCACAGATAAATGGGCAGTTTCAGCTGGCTATACTTATTTAGATAGTGAAATTGTCGATGATGGTGCTGGTACGAATGATGGTAACCAGGTTCAGAACGTTGCGAAAAACTCGGCAACACTTTGGACGACTTATGACCTCACTCCTGCTTTCACTATTGGTGCTGGCGCGGTTGCTATGGATAAAGTTTACGGTAATGCCGACAACACCAAATATGTTCCAGGTTATGTGCGTTACGATGCGATGGCACGTTATAACGTGAACCAGAATGTTGACTTACAATTGAATGTAAACAACCTGACCGATGAGCGTTATTTCAGTAAAGCAAATACGTCCCACTATGCCACTGAAGCAGAAGGTCGTAGTGCAGTCCTTTCTCTGAACTTTAAATACTAAGTTGAAAATCCCTTATTTTATATAAGGAATTTCATCTAAAATAGCCTCTGCACAGAGGCTATTTTTGTATATGCTGTCATCATAAAAACTCATTATATTTTCGGAAGGTCTTGCTGTGATTTACCATATCCCAAATGTTTTAAGCAAAGAACAGGTCCAATATTTTCGTAATGAAATGGCAAAAGTCGACTGGATTGATGGCAAAAAAACCACAGGATCACTTTCCGCAAACGTAAAACAAAATCAGCAGCTCCCGGAAGATCATCCTTTAACCCAACATTTAGGTGACATTATTCTGGCGGCATTAGGACAAAATCCCTTATTTACTTCTGCTGCCCTTCCCCTGCAAATTTTGCCGCCTTATTTTAATCGTTATGAAAATGGCGAAACTTTTGGTTTTCATGTTGATAATGCCATCCGCAAGGTTCAGGGCACTAATCAACGTATCCGTACCGATTTATCCTGTACCATTTTTCTGAGTGAACCCGAAGAATATGAAGGTGGTGAACTCGTGGTTGAAGATACTTATGGCTATCATGAAGTCAAACTGCCGGCTGGGGATCTAATCCTCTATCCTTCCACCAGCGTACATGAAGTGACACCTGTGACCAAAGGCTGCCGGATTGCTTCATTTTTCTGGCTGCAAAGCATGATTCGGGATGATGCAAATCGACATATGCTGTTTAATCTGGATCAGAGCATTCAAAACCTCAGAATGGAACTTGGTGATGCGCATGCAGAAGTGGTGAAACTCACCAGTCTGTACCATAACCTGATCCGCAAATGGGCTGAGATTTAAATCACGCACTGATCATTTATAAAAGCTGAGCCATACATGACTAAAAAAAATATCCTGCCGCCCCTGACCCAGATTCCAGCCTACCTGCAGACTATTGCAGACTATAAAGTTGAGGCAGAAAAATATCTGTCCGGCATGGTTTGGGATTATTTGCAGGGCGGTTCCATGGATGAAGTCAGTGTCCGGGGCAACCTGCAGCAGTTTCAGGATATTCAACTGTTACCACGCATGCTCAAAGACTTGACTCATGGCAGCACTGAAATTGAGATTTTTGGACAGAAATTTCCACATCCCATTTTTCTAGCACCAATTGGACATCAGCAGCAGTTTCACCCTGAAGCCGAGGCAGCTTCTGCCCTTGCCGCAGAAGTGATGGGCAGCAATATCATTCTCAGCACCTTTACCAATACTGATATGCGAGCGCTGAAACGGGAGAATCCACACAAATGGTTCCAGCTGTATTGGCAAGGTGACCGGGAAAAATCTTTAGCTTTGGTAAAAATGGCCGAAGCCCATAATTATACGGCGCTGGTGATTACGGTGGATTCACCGCATACCGGGATCCGCGATCGGGAGCGTCGTGCTTTTTTCCATTTACCTGAAGGGATGCAACATCCGCATACGCCCACACATATTCCCCTGCCCGAATTAAAAGAGGGTGAGCATCCGGTTTTTAATGGGCTAATGAAGATTGCTCCGAACTGGGAGGATATTGCCTGGATCGTGCAACAAACCAACCTACCCGTTATTCTCAAAGGAATCATACATCCACAGGATGCCCAGCTCGCCATTCAGCATGGCGTAAAAGGTCTGATCATTTCTAATCATGGCGGTCGTGTGCTGGATACCTGCATTTCGCCACTGATTGCACTCCAGTTGATTAAAAAAGTGGTACCAGCAGATTTTGCGCTACTTTATGACGGCGGCATCCGTCGTGGGTCTGATGTATTTAAGGCAATTGCCCTAGGTGCTTCTGCGGTGCTGATTGGCCGTCCTTATATTTATGGCCTAGCGACTGCTGGAGCTTTAGGCGTAGCACACGTGATTAAAATTCTGAAAGAAGAATTTGAAATCACCATGGCCTTAATGGGAACCGCCACTGTCACGGATATTCAACCAAGCTGTTTATTTAGTGGATTTGAAGGATAGTCTGAATCCATGGGATTTCCCTTTATTTTCTGGCTTCAATGAAGCAGTACATCCGTTGCTCAAAAAGCAGCACTCAAGCTATCATATAAAGAAATATTTTAGCCTTATAGCTTAATTTTAGGAAATTCCAACAAGATTAAAATAGATCATAGAAATATTTTCCCAATTAACAACTTTATAAGAAAATCTTTTTTAAGATACGACTAAAATCCATAGAAAAAGCAAAAACTTTTCACGTTTTCTGGACTAAAATTTAATTATAGGTTCACCATGCAGGTGTTTGGTCGATCCTGATGATCAAGACTTAAAAAAATACAGGATTGATCCAATTTACCCTCACCTGCCTGTAAACGAATATATAGACAAAATCTATGCTGTAGACCGAGCAACTGCTACACCAAGCGAGTATGCCAGGCTACCTAAGGAGCTCTCTCATGATGTTGGCTGATCCAAATAAAAAATACCGTCGCATGTATCAACGTGTGGACTTACCAGACCGTCAATGGCCGAACAATGAAATCACTAAAGCGCCAATCTGGATGAGTACTGACCTGCGTGATGGTAACCAGGCGATCTTCGAGCCAATGAACATCGAGCAGAAGTTCAAAATGTTCCAGATGTTGGTGAAAATCGGTTTCAAACATATTGAAATCGGCTTCCCGTCTGCATCGCAAATTGATTTCGACTTCACCCGTAAATTGATCGAAGAAGGTCACATTCCGGATGACGTATACATTGAAGTATTGGTTCAGGCACGTGACCATTTAATCGCACGTACTTTTGAATCTTTACAAGGTGCAAAACGCGCGATCGTGCATATCTATAACTCAAACTCGCCAACATTCCGTCAAAAAGTCTTGAACGTAGACGTTGAAGGTGCAAAACAGTTAGCGATTAATGCAGCGCAAAAAGTGAAAGAATACGCAGCGAAACAGCCTGAAACTGAATTTGTCTTCCAGTACAGCCCTGAATGTTTCTCTGCAACTGAATTGGAAGTGGCGAAAGACGTCTGCGATGCAGTAACTGAAATCTGGGAAGCTTCTCCGACCAATAAAGTGATCTTAAACTTGCCGGCAACTGTAGAAGTCTCTACACCAAACGTGTATGCCGATCAGGTTGAATGGATGCACCGTAACATCGAGCGTCGCGACGGCGTGATCATTTCAGTTCACTGTCACAATGACCGTGGCTGTGGTATCGCAGCGTCTGAATTGGCGATTATGGCTGGCGCTGACCGTGTTGAAGGTTGTGTATTTGGTAATGGTGAACGTACGGGTAACGTAGACGTAGCAGCAATTGCCTTGAACATGTATACCCAAGGTGTTGCCCCAAACTTGGATTTCTCAAACATCAACGAAATCATTGCGACTGTTGAAGAATGTACTGGCTTACCTGTACACCCACGTCATCCATATGCGGGTGACTTGGTCTTCACAGCATTCTCTGGTTCACACCAGGATGCAATCAAAAAAGGTTTTGAATTCCAGAAAAACGAAGAAATCTGGGATATGCCTTACTTGCCAATCGATCCAAAAGACTTGGGCCGTGACTATGACGCTGTCATTCGTGTGAACTCACAGTCTGGTAAAGGTGGTATTGCTTACTTGTTAGAATCGAACTACAACGTGACCTTGCCACGTCGTTTACAGATCGAATTCTCGCAAATCGTGCAGCAAAAAACTGATGAAGATGGTACTGAAATTTCAGCACAAGCGATCTGGAGCTTATTCAAAGAGACATATGTTGCTGCGAAAGATGCCCATTATTCTGCGAAAAACTACAAGTTGTCAGATGAAAATGGCAATCAAGTGATTGAGCTGGATATTGAAGTCAATGGTGAAACTCAGCACTTACGTGGTGAGGGTAATGGTCCAATCTCTGCAATCTTGGACGCATTACAATTACCAATTGACGTATTGAACTATGAAGAACGTAGCATCAGTTCAGGTGCGCATGCCAAAGCCTTGGCATTGGTTGAACTTCAAGTGAAAGGTACTGGTAAATCTGCCTTTGGCGCTGGCGTACATGACAACATCGTGACCTCTTCAATTGAAGCGATTATCGCATGTACCAACCGCCTGATCGATGAGGGCGTGTTAAGCACTGAACAGGTGATTGCTGCTGCCGTCTAAGCCCGGTATCAAAATTAACAATCATTCATAGCACTAAAATGACTTTAGAAGGATACCCGCAAGTGGTATCCTTTTATTATTCATACTAAAGATTTAAGGCGAATTACTCCCGTGTCTTTTTCAGCAGACTCAGTGGGCCTTGTTACCCCACAAAAGTTCCAATTTGAAGAGCCGCTAGAGCTTGAATGCGGACGCATCCTCCCCCGTTTCGAACTGATGGTAGAAACTTATGGTGAACTGAATGCAGATAAGTCGAATGCCATTTTGATCTGTCATGCCCTTTCTGGTCATCATCATGCCGCAGGTTATCATCATGAAGATGATAAAAAACCAGGCTGGTGGGATGCCTGTATTGGCCCAAACAAGGCAATTGATACCAATAAATTCTTCGTCGTTGCCCTGAATAATATTGGTGGCTGTAGTGGTTCAACCGGCCCAACTTCACCAAACCCTGAAAATGACAATCGTCCTTATGGGCCGGATTTTCCATTGGTGACTGTACGTGACTGGGTAAAAACCCAAGCGATGCTGTCTGACCGTTTGGGTATTGATGTGTGGTATTCCATCATCGGTGGTTCTTTGGGTGGTATGCAGGCAT
Organism: Acinetobacter sp. LoGeW2-3; assembly: GCF_002688565.1. NCBI lineage: Bacteria > Pseudomonadati > Pseudomonadota > Gammaproteobacteria > Moraxellales > Moraxellaceae > Acinetobacter > Acinetobacter sp. LoGeW2-3. The sequence goes on from NZ_CP024011.1 coordinate 670,070, forward strand.
TGCAATGGTCAGTGGATTATCCAGATCGTCTGCAAAAGTGTGTAATTATTGCCAGCGCACCTAAATTATCTGCACAGAATATTGCCTTTAACGAGGTGGCACGTCAGTCAATTTTATCTGATCCTGATTTCCACAATGGTCGTTATCTGGAACATGACAGCTATCCAAAACGTGGTCTGATTCTGGCTCGTATGGTCGGTCATATTACTTACCTGTCTGAAGAAGCCATGAAACAGAAATTTGGTCGTGACCTGAAGTCTGGAAAATTCATGTATGGTTTCGATGTGGAATTCCAGGTGGAAAGCTATTTACGCTATCAAGGCGAGCAATTTAGCCGTAACTTTGATGCCAATACATACCTGATCATGACCAAGGCATTGGATTACTTTGATCCATCACGTGAATATCAGCAATCATTGGTCAAAGCGATGGCCCAAACCAAGTGTAAATTCCTGGTGGTCTCTTTCACGACTGACTGGCGTTTCTCGCCTTCACGTTCTGTTGAAATCGTGGATGCCTTAATTACCAATCATAAGCCTGTCAGCTACGTAGATATTGATGCTGAACAAGGCCATGACTCCTTCCTATTCCCAATCCCGCTATATGTGAAGTCACTACGTGCCTTCCTGGGTGGTGAAGAACTGTTAAAATCAACACCGAAGGAGGCTGTGTAATGCGTATTGATCAACAACTGGCAGAACGTTGGATTAACCCGGGTTCACGTGTCCTTGACCTTGGCTGTGGTGATGGTGAATTACTGGCTCATATGAGCAGAAAGCACAATATTCGCGCATATGGATTAGAAATTGATCAAGAAAAGATTGCAATTGCAGTCAGTCGTGGGTTAAATATCATCCAACAGGACTTAAATCTGGGATTAAGTCGTTTTGCAGACCAGTCTTTTGACTATGTTGTCATGGCACAGGCCTTGCAAGCTGTAGATGCACCGGACGTTTTATTGCGTGATATGGTGCGGGTGGGTAAACAGGCGATTATTACGTTCCCAAACTTTGCGCATTGGAAGACCCGTTCTTTCTTGGCACTTAAAGGGAAAATGCCTGTTTCGGAAGCTTTACCGTATATGTGGTATAACACGCCGAACATCCACTTATGTACCTTCCGTGACTTTGAAGCACTTTGCGCGGAAAATAACATTAAAATTATTAACCGACTCGCTGTAAATGGGGACCAACAAGGTAGCATGCTCAGCAAGCACCTCCCTAATCTGTTTGGTGAAGTCGCAATTTATCGAGTGAGCGCTCTATGAAAAAATTATTACTAAGTACGACGCTACTGGCTGGACTTTTTAGCTTTCAGGCCCATGCAGACTATGTTGCGCCAGCACCTTCTGTAGCAAGTCAAGCCGCACAATATTCTATTATGGATATCAATAGCCTGATCAAGGCAGCGAAGGCAGGACAGCCAGGTGCACAGTTTTATTTAGCCACCAAATACCAATATGGCAAAGATGTACAGAAAGATGAACGTCAAGCTTTTGCCTGGTATAAAGCAGCAGCCGATCAAGGTCTGGCAGTTGCTCAGTTGAATGTTGGCCGTATGCTGGCTGATGGGATTGGCATCAAGAAAGATGAAGCTTTAGCGCGTCAATACTTCGAAAAGGCAGCTAGCCGTGGTGATAACCGTGCCAGCTTTAATCTTGCCATGATGGAAGAGAAAAAGAAAAACTACATGGGTGCTTACCAGTGGTATGAACTTTCTACTCGTGATGGCATGCTGGACAATAAAGTGATTACGCTTTCTGAAGGTAAAAAAACTGCTTTGGCAGCGAACCTGACTCAGGAACAGATCCGTCAGGCACGTGACCGTGCAGATAAATGGATTCAGGCACAATAAGCTGAATGTATTAAAGAGCACCTTCGGGTGCTTTTTTATGCACAGGAGGATTTGAGCCTAAGCATTTTAATAAAGCGCAAGCCTCCAAATTCACAAACATCTGAAATACACTCAAAGCCAAATTTTTCATATACGGCAACAGCATTACAACTCGAATTGACACTGATCTGCTGATGATTACCATTTTCCAGATGTTGCAGTAAATGATTCCATAATAATCGACCAATTCCCTGTCCTTGATCAGCCTGGTCTATAAAGAAATGAACGATATGTGCCGGTTCTCTATAAGCAATTACGCCAATTATTTTGCTGGCTCTTTCATACACAAAGTAATGGACTTCCGATTGTTGCAAGAGATTTTCCAGAGCAGACTGACTGAATTTCTGCTCACCTTCTGTATAAATGGCAAACTCAGAAATATAGGGCTGAATCAGGTATTGGATGGCTTTACTATCTTGTAACTTGGCTCTTCTAATCACAATTTATTTCCTAATTTTATTATTGTTTAATTCAAATCTACAAAATCAGTCCTATACTAAATCACGAACTAAAAATCCGTTAAAATAGCGGCATATTTATTGATACAAAGAGCACAACTATGGCGTCTCAGGACTGGTTATCTCAAGGAACTCTCGTTCTTGCAAGTAACAATAAGGGCAAAATTGCAGAATTTGAGAAAATGTTTGCAGAACTCAAGCTTCCAGTGGAAGTAATTCCGCAGGGCAAACTGAATATTGAAGATGCCGTTGAGGATGGTTTGAGTTTTGTTGAAAATGCCATTATCAAAGCACGTCATGCGTCTAAGATTTCTGGCAAACCTGCAATTGCTGATGATTCAGGTATCTGCGTGCCAGTTCTTGGCGGGGCACCTGGCATCTATTCAGCACGTTATGCCGGTGAACATGGCAATGATGCTGCGAATAATGAAAAATTACTGGCTAACCTGAAACCACTGCGCAAAGATGGCGAAGCGATTGAAGGTATGTTCGTCTGTGTTCTTGCTCTAGTTCAGCATGCCGAGGATCCATTACCACAAATCTTCCAAGGTATTTGGAAAGGTGAAATCTTAGAAGCAGCGCGTGGTGAAAATGGCTTTGGCTACGACCCGCTATTCTGGCTACCCGAACTGGGTATTGCGAGTGCTGAAATGAGCAAAGAAGAGAAAAATAAAATCAGTCATCGTGGCCAGGCAATGCAACTGCTTAAGGCGAGTTTGGAAAAATAAATCTAATTTTTAAAAGGAGTCCTCCCTCCTAAAAGGAGGGAGTTAGAGAGAGGTCATTATAAAAATAACCCTCATGATGCTGCTCATCTCCCATAGGAAAGAGAGAAAAACTCCTCCCTTTATTAAAGGGATGTTGGGAGGGATTCTTCTATACGACTCTCTCCTGATGCTAAAGTCTTGTTCATTTCTATAAGACGTTTAAAAGACGTTTAATCCCCCTAAGTCCCCCTTTTTCAAAGGGGGACTTTCCTTATTTATAAACCCGGCACCAACGCATGCACCACCACCCCATACATTCCAATCAATATCGCACTGGCAATGGTGCCTGAAGCGATATATTTCGCAGAATAGCCTGTACCTTGATAATGAGTTTCGAGTGCCACAATATTTGCTGCGGGTGGAAGCAGGAAATACATCATCAAAACAGCATAAGTCAGGATTTGATGCGGAATCGGCAGCAAGAAATAAGCACCTGCAGCAAGACCTAGAGCCAGCACAAAACGACCGCTGATCAAGATCAAACTACGTTTTAAATCACTCAGTTGAATCCGGACTTTACTCAGCCACATTCCCAGAATACACATACCGGCAAAAGTCACCAGAAACTTGTTGGCTGCATAGCTCCATTGAATCACTGGATGCGATTCATAAGCAGTGAAATCCCAGAATGACAGAATTGCAGCGACGGTAAGTGCAATTACTGGTGGAGACTTCAGCATATTTTTAATAATGAATTGGGGATCCTGCTTATCAGGACTAACAGCGACTACAGCACTGACATTGCCAAATAAAGAACCGCCAATATAAAGAGCAACAATAGTATTTAAGGCATCCGGACCAAATACAGCTAAGGCAAAAGGAAAACCCAACCAGACTCCATTGAGATAACTAAAACACAGTGCACGTAATTTATCTTTGGAAAAAAGATAGAACAGTCCAAACAGGAAGATCGAACTAAAAATACTAAAGCCAATTAGCCACAGACTGCCCTGCTTATAGAACACCATGTTGTAAATCACAATTAACGGGATCAGCAGGCGTGCCAGTAAGGCAGCCATAAACGGGCGAATTGGTTTTAAATAATGGACGCCCCAGAATCCAATTAGAAATGAAATAAGTGGTAGGAGCAGTGCCATAGAAAGATAGAGTCAGTAATAATAGACAGGTTTCATCCTAGCACACCTCTCTATACTCAGAGCTTGATGATTAAACTGATCTTTTTATAAATCTCATCACCAATACTGTTATTTATGTAGTGATCGGAATGACTTGCTCGACAATCTGCCCTGCTGTTTCACCCTGTTGGGATTTTTCCAGCCATTGCCATTCATCGGTTTTCATTCTGAGGAAATTGGAACAGCGCGTGCCATACACTGGACTTTGAATAAAGGTCGAAGATAATAGTTGTTCCATTTCATGCGAGATCCCGGTCTTCGGTAATAGCTCCGGAATGATCTTGCGTTCATCTTCCAGAATATCCCATACCGCATAGTACAGGTCAGCCTTAGGTGTATCGGGATGCTGCATCATCGGCAGGAATTCTTGTGTAAAACGCTTGCGTAAATGTCGGGTCTTTTCCCAATGTTCAGTCAGCAAGCCATTAGACACTACATACACGCCATGTGCCAGCACTTGCGGCGCTTCACCACGGTTACTCATATAAATTGCCTGTTCACGATCACCGACGAACAGGTTAAAGCCGGCATAATCACATTGCTGCTTTTCCAGCTCTTGAGCAAAACGGATCGGGGTAAGCTCCGACTCCAGAAAATTCTGAATAATATGGCCACGTGAAGTCGGATAATTATTCTTGTCATTGCCATCACGGAAATTGGTAATCACCGCCCATCTTCCTGAAGCAGTCACACCCATCCAGGTACCGCCAGACTGTAAATCCTGACCGGCAATAATCGGGCTATTTTCCCAGGCATGCAGGCTAACTGTCGGACGCTGATAGAACTCATCCCGGTTTGAAATCAGACAAAGTGGCTTGTCATCCAGTACACGCCAAGCCAAAGCGACGATACACATAATTGATGCTCTAGATCTTTACACATTGAATGTACAACATTTTTCCTAAGTTTAGGCTAAAATCAGGACAAAACAGAATGACAAAGGAAGATGCATGCTCACCTATCCCAATATTGATCCCGTAGCGATTTCGCTCGGGCCATTGCAGGTCCACTGGTATGGACTGATGTACCTGATGGCATTTTTATTTGCCTGGGGACTGGCGACTTATCGCGCTAAACAACGCGGCTGGACACCAGATATGGTCTCGGATTTAATTTTCTTCGGGGCACTTGGGGTCATCATTGGTGGTCGTGTTGGCTATGTATTCTTTTATGGCTTTTCCCAGTTCCTGGCAGATCCATTGTGGCTGTTCCAGATCTGGACGGGTGGCATGAGCTTTCACGGTGGTTTCCTGGGTGTAATCTTGGCGATGCTGCTGTGGTGTAAGAAATACAAAATGACATGGTTCCAGACTTTGGACTTTATCGCACCTTGCGTACCTACTGGTCTAATGTTTGGCCGTATCGGTAATTTTATCGGTGGCGAACTGTATGGTCGTCAGGTCACTGATCCAAACTTTGCCTTCGGCATGATTTTCCCAACCGATCCGCTACAATTGGTTCGTCATCCATCCCAACTCTATCAGGCACTCTGTGAAGGTCTGATTCTGTTTATCGTATTATGGTGGTTCAGTTCTAAACCGCGCCCACGTATGGCTGTTTCTGCGCTATTCCTGATTGGCTATGGTCTGGCACGTTTTATCGTCGAGTTCTTCCGTGAACCGGACAATGGTCAACTATTTATTGCCTGGATGAGTAAGGGACAATTCCTCAGCCTACCAATGATTCTGATTGGCCTATGGATGATATGGTATGCCTACCAGAAGAAAATTTACGACTGGGGTCCACAGAAAAACGTGTAAGACATCCTGAAATATTGCGAGGCAGCTGCCTCGCTTTTTTATATCTAAAATATGCTAAAGTGCTGATCAACTCTTTTAAATTTTCACGGTTGCCATGCTTGAATACTGGTTTAATCCGCAAATTTCTGTCATTAAAAAATTACTGATTTTTATCGTGATTGCTGTGCTGACAGCAGTGCTGTACTGGATAGAACCTTTACCACTGGATGCGATTCTAATGTTCGCTGGCACCGGAATTATTTTCCTGATTTGCCGTTACTGCAAAATCCATTTTGCTGCAAAAAATCCAACTGGCCTGTTCTATCGGGTGCTGACCTGGATTCCAATAGCCCTGTTACTTTCATTAATCTTTATGAATATGAAAAATGGCGAGATCCTGGTTGCAGGCGCTCAAGGGATTGGCTTTATGGCGATTTCCATTTGCCTGTTCTCGCCACTCTCATTAATGCATAAGAATACGGATATGCCACCGCCTCATGCTTAATTACTGGTATTCCGAACGTTGTACACGGCAGATCAAGTTAATTGTCTGTATTGCTACCTGTGTAGTAATTTATTACGCATCAACCTTTGCCGAACTGGATTGGATTTATGTGGGGATGAGTCTAGGAATCGGTATGCTCAATCATGTCTTGCGGACGATCGCCTTAAAATTACCTGAGCAGAATCCTTACCGGGAAGGTTTCGCACGACTGTTTTTCTGTATTCCGCTGATTGCCCTAATCACCTTGTTTGGCTATCTACCAGAACAACACAAAATCGCTTTGGCTGTGCAGTGTGTGGGCTTTAGTGCGATTGGACTGTTTATCGTGTCTATTTACGGGAATCGTGCGAAACGTTTCGAGGATTAAATCATTTCGCACGTGAAGAGGTAGGCTTAAATCGTATTATCCAGACGATAGTAAGTGTATTTCACTTCTGGGCTGCGATAGACCGCATAGCCTGCTTGTCTAAAGTCTGATACCCAAGCCGAACCTGAATAAGCGGCAATATGGCCATACTTATGTTGTGAAGTACGGTCAATGATATAGATATCACCCTTTTTCGGACGGTCAAATGACAGGTTAATTTTGCGGTAGCCCAATTGCTGTAAGGTGCTACCCCAGTCAGCTGCAGCGACAGGGTGGTTTACGATTTTAGCACCTGAAGATTGCAGGCCGATGCGAATACTACGCGCACACATCTGGGTACTCTTATTGCGAGTAATGCCTTGCAAATAATTGGTGAATTTTTCAATATCAAAACGCTGACCGTTCATCACGCTAAAGGTTTTACGTGATTCAGACGTTTTGTTGCGGGCAGTTTCAGTTGCTTTGCGTTGTGACTGACCTTTGGAATTTTTTCCCGACTGGGAACGAATTATGACGTTCGCTTGAACAGGAGCATGAACTTCACTCATATTCACTTGATGATCATAAATCATATTAAACCAAGTACTCCTCGCCCTTATGCAGGCGTTCATATATTTTGACAGGTCCGAATACTAGCCCCATTAATGTTATTTTTCACGTTCAAAATGTAAAAAAATTTATCAATATTTGATCAATTAAATCTAAACTCCTATTCTGCATAGAATTATTAAAATCCATTCAGTTACAAAAAAGTCTATTATTAAGTTTTATTGAATAATAAATTGATTAATTGATCTATTTTTAGACAAAAATATTATAAAAATTAGTCAGATCCTGAGCTAATTAACACTTTTTCATGTTCTCTACGTAATCGCATCTTATTGAAAACAAACACAACATTTCACTACATGATTACATCTTCTTTTTAATAGCTTCATGTTTAGACTGATTGAGCACGAAAACATTGACTGAAATAAAACGGAGAAAATAATGAGTCATGATATCCCGACCGTTTCAAATTTTAATCTCACCCAATATTTAGGCACCTGGTATGAAATTGCCCGCCTGCCAATGAAACATCAGCCTGAAGACAGTACCGATATCTCAGCTGTTTATAGCCTGAATGAAAGTGGTACCGTACGTGTTCAGAACCGCTGTCTGGATGGTGATGGCAAGCTGGATGAATCCATTGGTGAAGCAACCATTGTCGATGCTGAGAATGCCAAACTTGAAGTCAGCTTCCTGCCAGAAGGCTTACGCTGGGTTCCATTTACCAAGGGAGATTATTGGGTATTGAAGCTGGATGGTAACTATCAAACAGCATTGGTCGGTGAGCCAAGCATGAAATATCTATGGCTGTTACACCGCACCCCAACCATTGATGAAGCGACCAAACAGGAATATCTGGCTTATGCACAATCGCTCGGTTATGACCTGTCTGATCTGATTGATACGGTACATACCGGTAAGCCAACTGCTTAAAGTGGACTGTAAAAAGGCATCCTTTGTGGGTGCTTTTTTATTGCATTTTCTCTTAACTAGATTCATTTTCCAGTCGATGTGGAAGTTTTGAAAAAATGTTATGATGAGCGCAATTTTAAATTGCTCAGTTCAAAGAGAAGCAATTTTTCAACGAATTTTAAGAGAGACTTATGCGCCAATACCTTGACCTTTTACAACATATCCTCGACAACGGCGGCGATAAAGGCGACCGTACCGGTACTGGTACGCGTTCGGTATTTGGTCATCAAATGCGCTTTGATCTTTCCAAAGGTTTCCCTTTACTAACCACCAAAAAAGTTCACTTCCGTTCGATTGTGATTGAACTGCTGTGGTTCCTGAAAGGCGATACCAACGTTCAATACCTAAAAGATAATAAAGTCAGCATTTGGGATGAATGGTCCACTGCAGAACAGACTGCACGTTTTGGCCGCCCAGAAGGTGAGCTTGGTCCAGTGTATGGTCATCAGTGGCGTAACTTTGGCGCTACTAAAAATGAAGATGGTAGCTATAACAATGATGGTTTTGACCAGATTAAATGGCTGGTTAATGAAATCAAGACCAATCCGAATTCACGCCGTCTGATCGTGTCTGGCTGGAACCCGAATGAAGCAGGTCAAGTGGCGCTGCCACCTTGCCATACCTTGTTCCAGTTCTTCGTACATAATGGCAAACTGTCTTGCCAGTTATATCAACGTAGTGCGGATGTTTTTTTAGGCGTACCATTTAATATCGCCAGCTATGCCCTGCTCACCCATATGATCGCGCAAGTCTGTGAGCTGGACGTCGGTGATTTTGTCTGGACCGGTGGTGATACACACTTATATGCTAACCATTTTGAACAAGCACAGCTTCAACTTAGCCGTGAACCACTTGGTCTGTGTCAGTTAAAACTGAATCCTGAAATCAAAGATCTGTTCGATTTCAAATTCGAAGATATTGAAATTGTGGGTTATGAATCCCATCCAGGAATTAAAGCGCCAGTCGCGGTTTAAATTTCCCAAACCGAATAAAATTCAAATCCCACTTTGCTTAAAGTGGGATTTTGCATTTTAATAGCAATAATTTTTATTTGTTTTTGAGTATAGGTATGGCATTTCAGGATTTAGAAGTCGTTCATGTCGTTGCAATGGATCAGCAGCGCTGTATTGGTAAGGACAATGACCTGCCTTGGCATATCTCAGCAGATCTCAAACACTTTAAGGAAATCACCCAAGGCGGTGTAATTGTAATGGGACGTAAAACGCTTGAGTCCATGGGTCGTGCCCTGCCTAAACGCGTGAACTGGGTGATTACCCGTGATGCTGAGTGGTCTTTTGAAGGCGTTAAGGTCGCGCATACCATTGAAGATGCTTTGACCCAGGCTATAGCAGATGTAAAAGCTTCGGAAAAACCAGAGTCTATTTACATTATTGGTGGCGGTGAAATCTTCAAACAGACCATGCCGATTGCTGACCGTCTGGAGCTGACCCATGTAGAACTAGATGTACAAGGTCATGCCTATTACCCAGAAATTCCGGTTGAGTTCAAAAAGGTTGCTTCCGAGTCACATATCGACGACAAAACCGGGATTGCTTTTGAGTTCGCAACTTATAGAAAATAAAGAATAATTTTTAATTAAAGATTCCACTATGCATGCACAGGGAAATCCTGCACCCCACTGGCTATTCTGGTTACTAAACGCAGTATTTACCCTGTTTGTGATTGCTTCGAGTTTTTGGCTGTGCCTGGCGATCTGGGTGCAGCAACCCTTAGGGCTAATTGGCAGTTCTGTACTGATTGGTCTTTGGATTGTTTTAGCCTGTGCCGTTCTCGGTATTTATTTTAGCCGTCATCTAATCTCACGTGGCATTGATACTATTCTTTATATTCTGGCTTTCCTGTTTAGCCTGTTCTGGTATTTCAGTCTGGATGCCCGTCAGGACCGGGAGTGGAATCCTGAAGTTGCCCGTATTCTCAGTTATGAACAGCAAGGCGATCAAGTTACCCTGCATAATGTGCGGAATTTTGTCTGGCAGCCAAATGGTAAATATATTGAGCGCTGGGAAAGCCGCAGCTTCGATTTAAACCAGATCACTGGTGTCAATGTCATTACCTCTTACTGGATGGGGCCGCATATTGCCCATACCTTGGTAAGTTTCGACTTTGCTGATCAGAAACCGTTGACCTTCTCCATCGAAATCCGTAAAGAAAAAAATGAAGATTTTTCTGCCATTGGCGGTTTCTTCCGCAAGTTTGAACTGAGTCTGGTCGCTGCGGATGAACACGATATTATCTACACACGTAGCAATACCCGCGGTGAGCAAGTTTATTTCTTTCCGGTGAATATGCCGCAGGATCAGGCCAAAGCGCTATTTAAAGAATATCTGAATAAGGTCGATGATCTGGCGCAGCAGCCAAAGTGGTATAACACCTTGACCAGTAATTGCACCACACTGGTATTTGATATGGTACAAGCCGTTTCACAAAAACCCTTACCGACCGATTATCGCCTGATTGCATCAGGTTATTTGCCGAATTATATGTATGACCTGCAAGCCTTAAATCAGGATTGGGACTTGACCACTTGGTATGCCAAGGCGCATGTCAATCCAAGGGTGAAAGAGTTTGCTCAGGTCAGCAGCGAACAGTATTCTATTTTACTTCGTCAGGGATTACCTGCTCCGCAAGCACAATAAAATCCACTTTTTGGGTGAACCAAAAGATACAAATTGTATTGGTATCATTCTATTTTTTCTGTTTATATACAGTGATGTATCAAAGAAAAAGAGTAAGTCCAATGTTAAAAAAAGTGACCGCAATTGCAATGTTCGTTTCAGCACTGGCAATAACAGGCTGTCAAACCACACCAGACCAGACGTCTTCTCAGGCAGTTGAAAATCTTCAGCAACTTCAGAACCGTACCTGGATTGTCACCCACATTGGCAGTACCGAAATCAGCACTGCACCTACAGCACGCAATATCCCAAGCCTACAATTTGATGCCGCCACTCAGCGTGTAACAGGTGCGGATGGCTGTAACCGCATTATGGGCAGCTATACTGCAGGTAAAGATACTTTGAACCTGAGCCAGATGGCAGGTACAAAAATGGCTTGCATGAACAATGACAATATCGATCAGAAGTTCAATGAAGCTCTGGCAAAAGTAACCCATTATCAGGTGTTCGGTAAAACCCTGAAGCTGCTCGACAGTTATGGTAATCCAGTGATTCAACTCGCAAGCCCGGTTCAACCACGCTAATAATTAAATAAAAAGCCTGTTTTTACAGGCTTTTTTCTATTCAGTATTTACAGCGTAGAATAGAAGCAGAGATTCAGAATTAAGGACAAGATTATGCAACAGGCCCTATTTGGTGGTGGATGCTTTTGGTGTACCGAAGCGGTATTCCTGCAGATTCGTGGTGTCAGCAAAGTCGTCAGTGGCTATGCAGGTGGACATAACGAGAATCCAACTTATGAACAGGTTTGCGATGGCAATACCAACCATGCCGAAGTGATTCTGATCGATTTTGATGAAAGCCAGATCAGCTTTAAGCAATTGCTGGATGTATTCTTTGCGACTCATGATCCAACCACACTAAATCGTCAGGGTAATGATGTCGGCACACAGTATCGTTCTGTGATTTATTATCTGAACGAAGAACAGCAACAGCAGTCACAAGCAGCGATTGATGCACTCAAGGCCGAAGGCCTGAATGTGGTAACGGAACTCAGCCCTGCTCCAACTTTCTATCCCGCTGAAGATTATCACCAGAACTTCTTTGCCAAGAATCCAACTCAGGGGTACTGCAATTTTGCCATTCCGCCAAAACTGAATAAGCTGCGTGCCAAATTTGTAGAGCTGCTGAAATAAGACAATCAACTGTCATAAAAAAAGCGACCACATCGGGTCGCTTTTTTTGATCTTGGGAAAATCAGTTATCTGTTGCAAAGGCAATATCGCTGAGTCCGGCTCCACTCGCGCGTGACATCACTTGAGCGACAGTGTCATAACGTGATTCTTTGTCTGCTTTCAATACAATCGTTGGCTGACGCTCTGCCTGACCTGCTTCATTGAAACGGGTTTCTAACTGTTCCAGGCTAAGCACATCGCCATTCCATGCTACATCACCCTGAGAGTTAATGCTGATGGTGATATTCTCTGGCGGAAGATCAACAATTTCCGCTGTGGTTTGTGGTAAGGTTAATGGAATTGATGGGTTCGCAACGGTCGCTGTCACCAGGAAGATGATCATCAATACCAACATAATGTCGATCAGGGGAATGAGGTTCATCTCATTCATGCCTGTATCGTTGTCTTCACCCAATTGAAAAGCCATTAAACTTGACCTCCCACTAAATTATCTTGTGCTACTTTTGCTTCAGCTTTCTTCGCAGATTCCTGTTGCAACATGGTATCGATCAACAAGCTATGTGCATGGTCTTGCAGTTCATTGCTTAACGTACGGTTAAAACGTACCGCGATGTTATAAGCCAATACCGCTGGAATCGCTACTGCTAAACCCAGACCTGTCATGATCAACGCTTCACCGACTGGCGTTGCAACTTGAGCCAGACCCGCCTGACCGCTCTTACCTACTGCGACCAATGCATGGAAGATGCCCCATACCGTACCGAACAGACCTACGAAAGGTGCAATTGATGCGATGGTACCCAGAACTGAAACACCTTTTTCAGCATTGGCTTTTTCAGCTGAAATCTGGCGTAGTAATGCTTGTTCAGCCACTGCTTTGCGCTGTTCAAAACCCAAAGGCGCCATTTTAGATTTCAGTTTATCTAAGGCTGTAGACAACTGTGCATAAGCCACTTGCTTGAGTTGGCGTGTACTGAGTAAACGTAGTACAAAGATGGTCCATGTCGCAATCGACATTGCCAGTAATACAAAATAAAGTGTCTTACTGACTGCATCAGCATGTTGCCAATAAACTGAAAAGTTCATATTCGAACTCCTAATGGGTTAGCCGTTATCTGGTAATCTGGAAGTCAAAAGGTTGCTCAACACGTGTTGGATAAGCAACGCCATTTTCAACATATTTGGTCAATTGTGCACGACGTACAGCATTTTCCACCTTACGGTTAATCGAAGGACTGCAGCTTGAATTACGTGCTGTCGCAGACACCACCTTGCCCTGCTCATTCGCAGAGATATCTACCACCATTGAGCAGGAGCTTTTCAATTCACCCGCTGACATTGATACTTTTGGCGTACGTAACCAGGTCACCCCACCACCCAGAGAAACACTCTTCGGAGATGGAAGTGCAGGCGGTGCCGGTGGCGCAACAGGCGCAGGCGGTGCCACAGGTGCTGGTGGAGGTGTCGGAGCAACTTTCGTTTCTTTTACAACCGTTGGTGCAACTGGCGTTGGCGTCGGTTTTGCTTCAACTGGTTTCGGTGCCACGACCTTAGGCGCTTCAGCCTTCTTCACTTCCTGGATTTTTTCAACTTTCTTCGGAGGTGGTGGCAACGGTTTTTCAACAATCTTGACCTCTTTCGGCTTCGGCGGCTCTTTCTTCGGCTCAGGCTTTGGCTTCGGAAGTAATGGTTTTGGTGCTTCCTGTAGTTTCACAAAGCGAACCTTCATTGGCTGCTTGTCTACAGGCTTGAGTTCAGGTGCTTTCATCTGGCTGACAGCCCACAATAGGCCAACATGTCCCACCAGTACAGCTGCCATAACAGCCGCGACTTTCTTTTTCATCTGGTTGGGTGGAGTAGGCATCATAGGAGAAGCAACTTGGCTCATTAAATCTTTTACCTTGAGGAGATGATGTGAAACAAACAATCAAGCTCATCGGTTAGCACAATTAAAGTATGCCAATAATAAATGAGAAGGGTTTTCATTTGCAATAACAATCCCCCACTTTCTTCATTTTTTTTCGACAAAGTGGGAGAAACAACTCAAATAAAAAAGGCATACTTAAAGTATGCCTTTTTAAATCATGATGCAAGACTTACTGGAAGACCACCGTCTTGTTACCATCGACAATAATACGGTCTTCCAGATGCCATCTTACCGCGCGTGCCAGTACATTACGCTCTACATCCTGACCCAGTTCACGCAACTGCTCCACAGTAAAGTCATGGTTAACACGCTCTACGTCCTGCTCAATAATCGGACCTTGATCCAGATCAGCCGTTACATAGTGTGCAGTTGCACCGATCAGTTTCACGCCTTTTTCATATGCCTGTTTGTATGGATTCGCACCCACGAACGCTGGCAGGAATGAATGGTGAATGTTGATCACTTTCATTTCCCATTTTTGTACAAACTCTTCATCCAGAATCTGCATATAGCGCGCCAGTACTAACAAATCATTGCCTTGCATCAATTCATCAATTTTTGCATAAGCTTCGCGTTTGTTTTCTTTAGTCACTGGTACCACTTCAAATGGAATACCAAAGTTTTCAACCGATTCACGCAGCGTTTCATGATTCGATACCACTTTGGTGATTTCACATGGCAGACCGCCACGTGAATGACGCCACAACAGCTCAAGCAAAGCGTGGTCGACTTTAGATACCAGAATCCCGACTTTTTTAACATCACTGACCAGTGCCAAACGCCAATGCATAGCATAGCGTTCTGCAACATTGGCAGCAAACGTCTGTAACAGGCTTTCTTTACGGCTTTGCAGGTTATCCAGTTCGAACTCAACACGCATGAAGTAACGTCCGCCCTGAGCTTCTGTCGCGTATTGATCAAGCGCAGTAATATTGGCGCCCTGATGATACAAGAAGCTTGAAACAGCCTGCACGATGCCCGGCTTGTCTTCACAAGTAATCAATAAACGTGCGGTGTTAGCAGTCGTCATATTCATGTTGGTAAACGTCACTAATCAGATAAATTAAAAAATAAGCCGAGTATTCTAGCGCGTTTCTTACTTATTCTGAATAGTTTGTTCAGTTTCCCGATCTTTAGCTGATGACAGACTGGCAAATAGCTCGGAAGAACCAAACGAGTTCAACAGGCTTTCGTACGTTTGACGGCTTTCACCACGCAGATATGCCCCTTCCAGGAACACCATCTGACGCAATGCTTGCCAGACCCATTTTTCTTCCAGATGGTTGGAGTCGGTAATATGACCCGACATATACAGAAAGTTGGTCCAGTTGGTCAGGACGATCCACAAGTTAATGATTAGGGCTTCAATTTCCGAATCAGTCATTTCCATCAAGCCAGCAGTTACGAAAGCCTTATAAATTTTCTGACCCTGTTGCATCACTTCACCAGCAAAACGCGGATACAGCTTACGGAAGTCTTCATTATTTTCTACAAGATGGTAGACATCACGATGCAGGAAACGGTACGCCCATAACTGGCTACTGAGCACCTGGAAATAATGAATCTTATCATTGGCATCCAGCGGACGGTCATCCGGTAATGCCAGCATTTCCAGCGTTTCCTTCTGGTACTGCTCCATCAGTTCCTTGATGATTTCATTCTTATTACGGAAGTGATAGTACAGGTTACCCGGGCTCATACCCAGTTCAGCAGCAATATGGTTGGTCGTCACAGAACGCTCACCACGCTCATTAAACAACTGCAAACTGAGCTGCAAAATACGTTCTTTCGTTTTCAACGTTTTGGTTTGGGACATCCTAAAATAACCATTCAGTTCATGGACCCGCACACGCCAGCAGCGCACTGACGGTCGAGTACACAAAGTAACTTGACTAATTAGAGTATTTACTCTAAAAATGAATAATCGATTTTCTTAAAAATGGTAGTGCTGCATGAACAGTCACACAAAAACGACATTAATGACACCACATTTTTTTGACAGCCAGTGCCTTAATGACATTCTGGCACAACAAAAACATGCCTACTTACGTTACCCATTGCCGACTGCAAAGGAACGTATCGATCGTTTAGCTCGACTTAAGCGTATCTTAGTTAAGTATCAAGATCAATTTGCCGATGCAATTAATCAGGATTATGGCAATCGTTCGATTGGGGAAACCAAAATCGGCGAACTGTTGACCTGCCTGGAACATATTAAATATTACAGTAAAAATTTAACCGGCTGGATGAAGCCATCTAAACGTCATGTCAGCATTATTCACCAGCCAGCCAAAGCCTGGGTGCAGTACCAGCCTTTGGGTGTAGTTGGCATCATTGCGCCATGGAACTATCCTTTATTACTGTCGATTGGACCGCTGGTTTGTGCACTCGCTGCAGGCAACCATGCCATGATCAAGATTTCCAGCGCATCCGCAGCCTTTGGTGCCGTACTGGAAAAAGCACTGGCAGAAGCCTTCCCGAAAGAACTGGTTGCTGTAGTCAATGGTGGTGGACCTGTATCTGATGCCTTTTCTCATCTGGCATTCGACAAGCTGATTTTCACCGGTTCAACCGCTGTCGGTAAAACCGTGATGGCGGCGGCAGCAGAAAATCTAGTGCCAGTCATTCTAGAACTCGGTGGTAAATCCCCTGTGCTGGTTCATCCATCGATTGACATTGAAGACGTGGCTGAACGTATTGCAGTCGGTAAACTCTGGAATGCCGGTCAAACTTGTGTCGCACCGGACTATATGTTCCTGCCACGTGGCAAAACTGCTGAATTTATCGATCATTTCCGCAGCTATGTGGAAACCATGTATCCGGATATCACCCATAATCAGGATTACACTTCGATTATTAATGACAAGCAGTACAACCGTCTACAAGGTTATTTAGAAGATGCTCGTGCGCGCGGTGCTCAAGTTATTGAAATCAATCCACAGAATGAAACGCCAGCAGATCTGCGTAAAATTGCACCAACGATTCTGACCAATGTCACGCCAGATATGGACATTATGAAGAATGAAATCTTCGGTCCGCTGCTGCCAATCATGGAATATGATCAAATTGACGATGTAATCGACTTTATTAATAGCCGTCCGCGTCCACTTGCATTATACTATTTCGACTTTGATCAGGCGCGTGCCGATTATGTCGCACAGCGTACCCATTCAGGGCACTTCGGCCAGAACACGGTACTCACTCATGTAGCACAGGATGACCTGCCATTTGGCGGTGTTGGCGCTTCGGGGATGGGTAAATACCATGGGCCAGAAGGCTTCTTCAGTTTGTCGCATGAACGGTCTGTAATGTCGAATCCTAAGCTGTATAGCTTGAAATACATTCTCCCACCGTTTAATAAGCCGATTCATAAACTGATTTCGAAGACTCTTCTTCGATAAATGATCAAGGCATGAGCTGTTGCACCATCTCATGCCCGGTTTTAGACAAAATCGCTTGTCTTTTAAGCGCATTTTTGTTATAAAACGCCCCTTGAATGAATTCAATCCGTTTATTTTTGACTGGCCATACAGATTTGCTGTTGGCTAAATCAATGGAGTTACACCATGTCTAAGGTTTGCCAAGTTACCGGCAAGCGTCCAGTCGTTGGTAACAACGTCTCACACGCCAACAACAAAACTAAGCGCCGGTTCGAGCCGAACCTGCACCAACACCGCTTCTGGTTAGAAAGCGAAAAACGTTTCGTACGTCTTCGTCTTACTACTAAAGGTATGCGTATTATCGATAAATTGGGCATTGAAAAGGTTGTTGCTGACCTACGTGCTCAAGGTCAAAAGATCTAAGTAAGGAGTCAGGACAATGCGTGATAAGATTCGCTTAGTTTCTTCAGCTGGTACAGGTTATTTCTATACCACTACTAAGAACAAACGTACTATGCCGGAAAAAATGGAAATCAAAAAATTTGATCCAAAAATCCGTCAACACGTGATCTTCAAAGAAGCTAAAATTAAATAATTTTAGTTTTTCGAAAAAAAGCGACCTTTTAGGGTCGTTTTTTTTTTGCACTTTTTTTATTCGGCTTGATAAACTTTCTGTTTCTTTTGGCACTTTTCGTGCTTATTTCCCATAAAAAACTGAAATTTCATAAAATTTATTTTAAAGGAGTGTTTAGTGCCACATGACGTAGATCTCATTATATTACTGGCTGTAGGCTTTGGACTGGCGTTGGCATTTGGCTATATTGCTGCACGCCTGCGTTTACCCCCGCTAATCGGATATCTGATTGCCGGGATTCTGATTAGTCCCAATACCCCCGGGGTGGTCGGTGACATTCAATTAGCCAACCAGCTTGCCGAATTAGGCGTCATGTTCCTGATGTTTGGTGTCGGGATGCACTTTTCCCTCAATGACCTGATGCAGGTAAGGCGTATTGCCCTGCCTGGTGCGATTCTGCAAATTGCAGTAGCAACCTTGCTCGGTGTTGGTGTCTCTATGCTCTGGGGTTGGAGTTTTGGTACTGCCCTGGTCTTTGGTCTGAGTCTATCGTGTGCCAGTACCGTTGTACTCCTGAAAGCCCTTGGCGATCGTGGTCTACTCGAGTCCATTAACGGTAAAATCGCCGTTGGCTGGCTGCTGGTTGAAGATCTGGTCATGGTATTGGCACTGGTCTTGTTACCTGCAACAGCAGTCCTACTCGGTGGTCAGGCACTAGAAGGCAGCAGTGATGAAAATATCTGGCTCACTCTAGGCATTACTTTGCTCAAGGTGGCTGGCTTTATTGCCTTTATGCTGATTATTGGTAAACGCCTCATCCCGATGATCATGCAGGTGGTTGCTCGTCTAGGCTCACGTGAGCTGTTTACTTTAACCGTTGTTGCGGCTGCTGTATCAATTGCCTTTGGCGCTTACAAAGTCTTTGGCGTT
This sequence comes from Acinetobacter sp. LoGeW2-3, assembly GCF_002688565.1. Taxonomy (NCBI): domain Bacteria; kingdom Pseudomonadati; phylum Pseudomonadota; class Gammaproteobacteria; order Moraxellales; family Moraxellaceae; genus Acinetobacter; species Acinetobacter sp. LoGeW2-3. Next base: position 689,099 of record NZ_CP024011.1, read on the forward strand.
TCTATGGCACTGGGTGCGTTCTTTGCCGGCATGGTAGTGAAAGAGTCGGACTTCAGCCATCGTGCTGAAGAAGAAACCTTACCACTACGTGAGATCTTCTCGATCCTGTTCTTCGTTTCTGTGGGCATGCTGTTTGATCCGCGGATTATTCTCGAGCAACCGCTGCATGTGCTGGCGGTGATTGCCATTATCATGATTGGTAAAACCATCGCTGCGATGGCACTGGTATTATTTTTCCGTTATCCGATCAATACTGCATTAACCGTAGGTGCATCACTGGCACAGATCGGTGAATTCTCCTTCATTCTTGCAGCGCTGGGTGTATCGCTGAATCTATTGTCTTTAGAAGGACAAAACCTGATTCTGGCAGGCGCCTTGATTTCTATTACCCTCAACTCCTTTATTTTCTCTGCGATCGAACCGGTACAGAACTGGATTCGCGAACGTTCTAATCTAGCTCGCTTGCTGGAGCGTAGTGGTGACCCATTGGCAATGTTGCCAGATGAAGTGTCACAAGACTACCTGCGCGATCAGGTAGTGATTGTTGGGCATGGTGAAGTCGGTCGTCGCATCACCCTTTCTTTGATGGAGCAAAACATCAAAGTGGTGATTGCTGAAGAAAATCGTGAGATCGTAGAAAAGCTGCGTGCCAAAGGCATTGCAGCAGTATCCGGTGTAGCAACTGAACCTAGCGTACTCATTCAAGCGCATATTCAGCATGCGCGTCTGTTGGTGATTTCTCCAATGGATATTTTAGATATTCATAAAATCGTGGATATTGCCAAGACCTTAAATCCTGAAATTCAGGTACTGGTCTGTGCCGAAAGTAAGGAAGAAGCAGATGTCATCCGCCGCGATAATGTCGGTGCGGTGTACTATGCTAAGGAAGAAATGGCGAAAAATATGAGCCGTCATATCCTGCATCAGATTCAGATTGCCCATCAGCACGAGGGTGGACACTAGTTTTCATCGATTCGAAATTAAAAAAGCGCACTTTAAAGTGCGCTTTTTTATTGAGGATGGGAGAGTAATCAGCTTAAATATTTCGGTTTTTCATCCACAATTTCAGCCTGTATTTCATTTGCCTGCTTCTCGAGCAGACCAAATAAAGCCGCCTGAATCATATGCTGAGCAACCACGGGAGCTTCATCACCGAGAAGTGCTTTTACTTCATCATTGAACTGAATAATGACCAATGGCTGTTTTTCAGAGCCTGCATTGCGTAATGCTAACTCACCACTTTCCAGTTGAACGAGTTCTAAAATCGCTTCTTGATTACCAAATAATTCTTTCAATTGTTCTATAGACATATGTCCTCCATGTTCAACATGGTGGCAAAGCGCAGAATCACTTTGCATCGCTGTTAATTGGATATATGGTTAATAATTTCAATTTCAAGGGCCATTGGTCGGATTAAAATTCCACCATCTCATTGCGAAAACCATCGATCAATTGGGTCAGGTCACGATGCCATTCACGCAGGATTGCCGTATCGGGTAACCAGGCTTGCGGAGTTTGAGTTACTTTAATAATCAGTTTAGAAGATGTCTCATCTTCAGGTTCTGGCACACTTGGCTCAGGCGTGTACTGACAGAGGCGATAGGCACGCTTCAGCTCAGCGATAAAGCCATCTTTAGACAGTTGCTGCATCACGGTCACTTCAGGAGAAACCTGCCCTTTGGCAGCCATCTGCTCTTCAATAGACTTCAGGGTCGGACTCAGGTCATTGAGACGATAGTAACGCACTAATTCCTGCAAAAAAGCTAAGACTGCACCATGCAGATGAAACACGGCTGCTTCACGATGTGCCTGAGCCTGCTGGACATGATCGGTTTGCTCTGCCTGCTGGCAGGCAAGGCGGGCGAAATAAAGTTTCTGATTGGTACGGTCCGCATGATAGCGAGCAACACGAGTCATGGATTTTTCCTAAGTGTTAAAACAAATTTTGGCTTTTATAACTTAAAACCAGATCATTATTTTTACAATGGAATTTATTTTATTTATTGATCTTTTCGAGAGATATGAGTAACCAAACTGAATTACAGATTCAATTTATTTTAGTTTTAGAACAGTCATTTTATTGAATAGAAAATAAAGTTTTGACTGAGTTCTTTAATCAGAAGGTCTAACCATGTGGTCAATTTAGAAACATGATTTCCATAAAAAAGGAGCATCATCTGCTCCTTTTTCTATTTACGCCTGAGGTTTTTCTTCAGCCTGTTTCACGCGAATGCCTGTGCCATGTAAGCGCAAAGTGTTCAAGCCTTTGATCGCTTTAACCGCTTCACGGCCATGTGGCATTTCGACAAAGGCAAAGCCTTTAGATTTACCCGTTTCAGCATCCAGCACCAGTGTACAAGTATCTACTGTGCCATATTGCTTGAACAATTCCAGTAACTCAGCCTCAGTCACAGTACGTTCCAAGTTACGAACTAAAATTTTCATTTGATAACCTTAAGAAGATAGGCAAAAAACATCAAAAAGCACTCGCCTACTCTACTTTTTGCATACAACAATATCTGTCTAGTTTAATCGAGATCAATGCCAAAATCTAAATTAATCGACTGGCGCTCGATTAAAGCACTTTTCACCGTTTGCTGACGGGTCTTGTAATGAGTTTCGGTGGTACACAAATGCCGAGTCAGATCATTCATAAAATAACTCTCCACTTTACGACCTTGTTCATCCACCGTTTCCCGTGCCCAGTGATTCAGATTTTGCTTGGTCAGAATCAGCTCATTTTGTGCACGTGTTAGTGCGACATAGAGCACCCGACGTTCTTCCTCAACATCATCAAAATCACCTTGTGCTCGCGCATGTGGATATTGCCCTGGAGTTACATTCGCTACATAACACACCTTCTGCTCTGTGCCTTTGGCAGAGTGAATGGTGATTAAGGTCACTACATCAGGATCTGACTGTCTTTCAATTTCGGAAATTGACACTGGATCGAGTACATATTCTTCTAGGAACTCGCTGAGCTGGGCATGTTTAGAGGCTAATTGTTTGACCAGTTCAAAATCACCCTGACGGCGATTCCAATCTTTTTTATAGTTTTCAGCAAGCTGATTTTCGATGGCTTGGATAGCCAGACTGACACAGGCTTCAACTTCAGTTTTTAGGACCGTCATCTGTTTCATGATTAGAATAGATTCCAATGGAATCTTGCCAAACTTTTCCAGCTTGTCTGTAAGGGTATCCATCTCCGGTTCTGCCAAAAGCTGCTGAGACAGTTTGCTGGCACCCACATCACCAACGCCATTCCATAGGGTCAGGAAACGCATCCAGGCAATATCATCGAGAGGATTGGCAACCACACGTAGCAAACTCAACAAGTCTTTAACGTGTGCAGTCTCTAATAGCTTCATCCCACCGATAAAGCGATACGGGACATTGGCAGCAATACAGGCCGCTTCAATATGACGAGCAGCAAAACTGGAACGCACCAGTACCATATGATCAGACCATTTACTGCCTTGAAGGTAATGACGCTCTTTAATATCGATCGCGATCCATTTGGCTTCATCAAATTCGTTCGGGAAAATATGCATTTTCGGCTTGATGCCTTCACCACGATGCGCATCCAGACGCTTATCATATTTAATTTCAGACTGATCCAATAGCCAGTTAGAAAGGTCTAGAATTTCCTGAGTCGAACGGTAATTCTTTTCTAATTTGAAAATCTGAGCGTCTGGCACACGTTCCTTGAAATGGTGAATATTTTCAAAGTCTGCACCACGGAAACCGTAAATCGACTGTGCATCATCGCCAACACAAAACAGACTAATGTGTTCTTTCAGCGGTTCCAGCAAGGCCCATTGCAATGGGTTGGTATCTTGCATTTCATCAACCAGCATATGGCGACAGATTGAAGAGACATATTCCACTAGACCTTCAGACTGTGCCAAAGCAGCCGCCACTACGGCGAGGATATCGTCATAATCGAGGAAACTACGTGCTTTTTTACGCGTTTCGTATTCCTTCATAATGTCGGCAATCTGGTCTTTGAGTGCTAGGTATTCCGGCATCTGTTTTTCCAAAGCCAGACTCAGTTTCTGACGGGTATTACGAGCAAAGGAATACAGATCACAGAGTTCTTGCGGCTTGGGCAAATGATTTGGATTTTTCTTGTCATCACGACCACGGATCAGACGGAACATCATCAGCTGATCATCACGATCAATAATTGAAAATTGTTCTAGACCAAATGCTTTTGGAATACGGCGCAACAAGTACATACAGAAAGTATGGAAAGTCGATGCACGCAGGCCCTTGGCTTGTTCACCCAATGCCAGCTCCACACGTGCCACGATTTCACTGGCTGCACGGCGGGTAAAGGTCAAAATTTGAATCTGATTCGCTGGAACACCTTGATCAATCAGATACGCCGCACGTGCCACAATGGTTTTGGTCTTACCACAGCCCGCCCCAGCCAGGACTAAACTATGCTTGGCATCAGTCGTCGCAGCTTGCTTCTGTTGGGGATTTAGTTCATCAATTAGGGCGGCTAAACTCATGGTCACTCATCATTCTGTGGATGGGTGTAGTTTAACAGAGCTGTCCCTAGAAAACTTATCATCAATATTCCAGAAAGCATTTGAATCCGGCCAGGCGGCATGGATGCCGCCGTTATTCAGTGATGCAGGGATGTATCATCTGAATAACACAGGAGTTTGGTTACTTTGCTCCGTCAAAGTAACAATGCACCTACGCACCCCACATAAGTTCACTCACCTATAAATGAGGTCGGGCATTCAGCTAGGTTAGCTCATAAAAATTTATCTATTTTGTTGTTCCAGCTTTGTTTTAATTTCTTTCATAACACGAGCACAAGCCTGCTCCAGGTTTTGCTCAGCATTTTTTAATGCTTCTTCTAATGAGCAACCTGGCGGATTAATCCCCACAATTTGGCTAAATCCTTCCTCATACAATGATTCAATCCCCTCACCCACGAGCCCTGCAAAAGCAATCACTGGTTTATTAAATCGCTTTGCGACCTGAGCAACTCCAAACGGTGTTTTTCCTAGCGAGGTTTGACTATCAATCTTGCCTTCACCGGTCAACACATAATCTGCCTGAGCAATTTTTTCTGCCAATCGACTTTGTTGAATAATCAATTCCACACCAGATTGTAGCTTGGCACCAGCAAAAGCCATCAAGCCAAAGCCCAAACCACCGGCTGCACCAGCACCAGAAATATCCCTAACGGAGATCCCAAAATGTTCTTCAACCAGATCAGCTAAATGCCTCAGATTACGATCTAGTCGCTGTACTATTTCTGGTGTAGCTCCCTTCTGCGGTCCAAAGATTACCGAAGCACCGTTCGGTCCGCATAAAGGATTATTCACATCAGAAGCAATCAGGATTTCGGTGTTCTTTAAGCGGACATCTAATTGAGAAAGATCTATTCGATAAATCTGATCCAAGTTACCACCGCAGACCTGAATTGATTCTCCTGCAGTATTTAAGAATCGGACTCCTAAAGCCTGAGCCATACCGGCACCACCGTCATTGGTAACACTACCACCGAGCCCAATAATGATTTTCTTTACACCGAGATCCAACGCATTCCTAATCATCTCACCCGTGCCATAGGTCGAGGTCAGCATTGGATTACGTTGAAAACCTGCTAGTAGATGAATGCCATTGGCTTTGGCCATTTCAATAACAGCGGTTTGCCCCTGATCAACGACTGCAAAATAAGTCTCAACTTGTTGAATCGCTAATGGTCCTGTCACAGTACAGGAAATACGCTGCCCATCGAGAGAATGCAACAAGGCATCTACTGTTCCTTCACCACCATCTGCCATCGGTACTGCAATACAGCGTGCATCTGGAAAGATCTGTAAAATACCGCGCTGCATAGCCTGACATGCTTGCTCAGCAGTCATACTTTCTTTAAAGGAATCAGGTGCCAAGACAAAAGTAGCCATATTTCTCTCAATCGTTACTATTTAATGGTCATGAGTTCCAGTCTATCGATAACCTCATGAATGATTATCAAAATTATCTACAAGCACAACTAAAGTTGTGGATAAATTCAGTATTATCCACATTAGCGTTTCCAACCTAATTCAATCGCAGTGATTTCATTGATCAGGGTCTGGTTCAAAGAATCTGGCATTTTGCTCACTGTTTGAGAGGTCGGAATATATCCTGCCATTAGCTCAGCTTTCGCTTGAGGAAATAAAGGTTGCTGATCTGGAAATGCATATCCAGCAGGATACATCGGCTGACCGGTAGCCAGATCATATTTATCGCTAGCTCCAAAAGCATGTAACAGCTCATGCACCAATACAATCTTGTTCTGCTCAGTCTGTTTCTTGGAAGCAAATAGATTCACTGATCCAATCCGGCCTTTTTGCAAAGCCGTTGAGTGTTTTAAGACCTTGTGCTGCGCCGGATCATAATAATTTAAATATAAGGTTACATTGGCTGAAGGATCTGAACTTTGCTGCTGTTGCCATGCATAGAAACGGAATTTCAGACTCCAAAATATGGTATCTATAATCGATGCCTGCTCAGGTACTTTAGGTGGTAATTCTTTCAGTTCACGTCCGAGATTAAAATAGAAATAAGTTGGCTGGCCACGATACTGCCGTGCAGCTGTTTCCAGATATTCCCGTGCTCCATTTAATTCTTGCGCCGAGAGCTGTTGAATATATTGTTACGTAGCCGTTGAACCATCAGCATTAATGGGATGCAACAAGACAAAAACCGGCTTGTTCCAGTTCTGGTTTTGATCACGATAGGCATTTACAGCCACAATAAAGAGAATCAGCAGCAAAATCAGAATTCGAATTTTTTTCCACATAGATGAAAATCAACTTAGCTTGTTGTTTTTATAGATTTCTATTATCCATAAAAAATGCCGACTGATGTCGGCATTTTTTACTTTTAGATTTTAGGCTTCAACCCATTTTCCGTCCTGGTAAACCAGAGACCATTTGGTTTGCTTGCCTTCAGGCGTTTCTGAACCAATATATTGCGACTGGTTCTTACGGCTGAATTTCACCAAAGTTGGGTTCCCTTCAGGATCTTCATCTGGCGCTTTCAGAATAAACTGATATTTCGGATCCAGCTGTTCTGCAACAGTACGTAGTTCTGCAACCTTCGGTGCACGAGTTTCACGTACTTTCGGGAACTTGCTCGCTGCCAGGAACAGACCTGCAGCACCATCACGCAAGACAAAGAAGTCATCGTGTTTGGTTGAACGTAAGTGTTCCATCTTGATCGGATCAACACGCGGTGGTGCAGGCTGACCATTCTTCAACACTTTACGGGTATTGTCACAGCTGGTGCAGGCAAAATATGGACCAAAACGACCTGTCTTCAACTGCATTTCACCATCACATTTATCACATGGAATGGTTGGGCCATCATAACCTTTGATCTTGAACTCGCCTTCTTCCAGTTCAAAACCGGCACAGTCCGGGTTGTTACCACAGATATGCAGTTTACGACCACCATCAATCACGTAGCTATCCATCGCCGTTGCGCAGATTGGACAACGTTTTTTCGACATTAGATCTGCAGTTTCAGCAGCATCATCATCAGATAGCGCAGCTAAGGACTCAACTGGGGTCAGGTTCAGCGTCCCCTTACAACGTTCTTTGGGCGGCAGGTTATAACCCGAACAACCCAAGAATACGCCCGTGGTCCCGGTACGGATCTGCATCGGACGATCGCACTCTTTACAATGCACTGCATTGACTTCTACAGGCTGATTACGGCGCATACCGTTCTCACCCTGTGCATTGGTCAAACGTTTCTTAAAGTCGCCGTAGAAGCTGTCTAAGAGCTCTTTCCAGTTACGTTCACCATCTGCCACCTTATCCAGCTGACCTTCAAGATCTGCTGTAAAGGCATAGTTCATCAAATTATTGAAGCTTTCATCCAGACGATCAGTAACGATTTCACCCATTTTTTCAGCAAACAGGCGACGGTTATCCAGTTTCACATAACCACGGTCTTGAATGGTTGAGATAATCGCTGCATAAGTCGAAGGACGACCAATGCCACGTTTCTCAAGCTCTTTTACTAATGACGCTTCAGTAAAGCGTGCAGGTGGCTTGGTGAAATGTTGAGAAGGATCAAGTTTCTCAAGTTTCAAGACTTCACCCACTTTTACTGCTGGCAACAGAATATCGTCATCTGCCTTGTTGGCACCACGGACTTTAGTGAAACCATCAAATACCAGGGTACGGCCTTTGGCTTTTAACTCTACACCATTAGCATCAACCAAGATGGTAGAAGACAAGTATTCTGCAGGGGTCATCTGACAGGCAACAAACTGACGCCAGATCAGGTCATACAGACGCTGTGCATCACGTTCTACACCAACAAGACTATCACCTTTTAAACCAACGGTTGAAGGACGAATCGCTTCATGGGCTTCTTGCGCGCCGGCTTTATTGCCATAACGGTTTGGTTTGGCTGGTAAGTATTTTTCACCGAATTCAGATTCGATGTGACCACGTACCATATTGACTGCATCATCACTTAAGAATGTAGAGTCAGTACGCATATAGGTAATGAAGCCCGCTTCATACAGACGCTGTGCCAGCATCATGGTTTTCTTCACAGAGAAACCTAAGCGTGTGCTGGCTGCCTGTTGTAGCGTTGAAGTGATATACGGCGCGCTTGGATTCACCTTGGTCGGTTTATCCTCACGACTAATGACCTTATATTCGCCATCTTTGATCAGATTTAATAAAGCATCAGTTTCCGCTTTATTGTGCAGCTTTAAGGTCTTACCGTTTTGTTTTACTGCTTCAAGACGAATGTCATCTTTTTTCGCTTTGGTATCAGCAAACACTTGCCAGTATTCTTCAGGAATAAAGGCACGGATTTCACGTTCACGCTCGACCACCAGTTTTACCGCAACTGACTGTACACGACCTGCCGATAAACCACGGGCAATTTTTTCCCACAGCAATGGCGAGATCATAAAGCCTACGACACGATCCAAGAAACGGCGTGCTTGTTGAGCATTAACTTTGTTGGTATCCAGACGGGTTGGATGTTTAAACGCTTCCTGAATGGCATTCTTGGTAATTTCGTTAAAGACCACACGTTGATAACGTGAATCATCACCGCCAATCACTTCTTTCAAGTGCCAAGCAATTGCTTCCCCTTCACGGTCCAAATCCGTTGCCAGATAGACTTCATCGACTTGTGATGCCAGTTTTTTCAGTTCAGCGACGACATGTTCTTTACCAGGTAAAACTTCGTATTTGGCTTTCCAGTCGTGTTCTGGATCTACGCCCATACGGTTAATCAACGCTAACTGTGATTTTTCCGCTTTTTCTGCTTCAGTCAGCTTGGTTCGCGTTACTGGTTTTTTCTCTGTACTTTTGGCAGAGCCACCCGTCGGCAAGTCACGTACGTGACCGACCGATGATTTCACAATGTAGTTCGAACCGAGGTATTTGTTGATTGTTTTCGCTTTTGCAGGCGACTCCACAATCACTAAGGCACGCTTACTTCCAGCGTCGGGAGACTTCGCTGTGCTGCTTTTTGATGTGGACCGAGGAGCGTTCGCCATAATTAACCGTTAATCCTGTATATTCTAAAAAATTAAAGTTCAGCCAAGGAATGTAATAGTGCCTTGATGTCATCGAGCTGGGCTGCTTTTAGATCAGCTTCTTCATCCCAATACAGTCCAACACAGTTTGCCTGCATATCAATAGCATAAATGCCCTTTAATGCAATGGGAAAATCTTTAAATTTGTCACCACCTTGTACCAGCTCAAGCTTTTGATCGACCACACGGGCACGCATCAGCGGCAGGCGCGCATCTGGAATCAGCACACTGTAATAGGCCACCATGCTGGCACGCTTTTCAGTGGCCATCGGCACTTTAGTCCAGTCAGGAGCCACGACCAGACGTGGGTGCAATCCCATCTTACGAGCTTTCTCACGCATCATCCCTAAGGCTCTTTCTCTTGGGCTGACACGCAGACCAAAAATAGATCCCAGTACAAATACAATGATGACGACAGCAACCCAGATTCCTGTATTTTCCATAGCTCAACCTTTATGTTCTATTATTAGAGTTGCATAAGCTCAATATAAAACGCAAGTTTGCGCGACAAAATTAATTCAGGAACATCTCATGGCTGTAGAGAATTTCGTGACCATTCCAGTAAATATAGCCCTTCTCAAGCAGTTCCTTCAGCAATAAACGTATGTCAGATTTTGGAAATAACTGTTCCAATAAATCACGCAGTTCATAAATATCTTTGGGTTTGTCACCTTGTAGTTCACGGAGCTTACGTGCCACTTCCATCTGCACAGGATCGATGCGGGCAAAGTTTTTGAATAACCCCTGCTGTGCAGACTGAATGCTAGATTGTTCTTCATTCACTTCTGGCGGCACTTCCGGTGTCAATTCAGCAATGGCCTGACTCAAATCTCGTGGTGTACTTGGAGCAGTAGACAGATCCAGCTGTGACCATTGTTTGAGTACCTTTTTACGAAAGGCAATCTGATCTTCATAGCGTTTTACGATCTTGAGGTTTATCAGCATTCCAACCACATGCTGGGCCTTGCTTGGCAGCACTTGTAGTATATTTGCCACAGAATTTTTTAGGCTTTCCAGTGTGGTTGGCTTGCCCGGCATTTTTGCCAGTGCATCACAATATTTTTTCACCAGTTGCAAAGCGGGTTTCTGCTGAATGGTGTCGAGGCTTGGAATCTTGAATTTAGGATTAGTCTTGTTATCTTGTTCCGTTTCTGCCTGTACCTGAATCAGACTACAATGAATATCAGACGCAATCAGCATTTGCATCAACATTTCGCTGCTGTCCATGGCAGAAATCAGTTCTACATGCGTATCCGGTTCCAGTAATGCCATCAGCTGACCGACGATTACTGCATATTCATATTCTCGGTGTTCAGCTTCAGGAATGTCCAGAATGACCACTTGCCCACTGGCAATCCATCCTGCCAGTTCAGTCAGGTCTTCCAGTTCAAACTCAAACTTACCTGCACAGCTAAACAGGTACAGGGTCGGATAATGCTTAGTGATTTCACGCAATAGAGTGGCGGTCGGGAAATTATTTTCAAGATCGAGTAAAACGACTTTCTGTGACATGAAACACCAATCTGAACAAAACCTGGAAGCGCTATTAGAGGGGCAAGCGTGAAAAAGGTCAAATTATTTTAAGAACGTTATCTTTTTACTGACTAAGAAAGCTCTATTGGAACAAACGATAAGCTCATTAAAACGAAAACCCTCACAATGGAGGGTTTTCTGCATAACTAATTACATAATTAATAATGAGGTGGACGGTCAATTATCGGGTCAAATTCTGCAATCCCTTCAGACAAATCTGCTGACTCAACACGTTGATATAGCAGCTTCATTTGCTTCTGAAGCTCGATGATTTCCAGATTCTGCCTGGTCACCTGCTGATTCAACTGTTCAACTAAATCGTCCAAAAATGCAATTCGGACTTGCAAATCTTCAATGGGTGCGGAAAATGACGCCTGATCATTTAGATTTTGTTGTTTAGTCATTTTAAGTCCTCATCATAGGATTTCAGGAAACCATTATGGCATATATTACCCTAAGGGACGTCCAACTCGCGTTTGGCGGACCTGCACTGCTCGACGGCGCCAACTTTAATTTAGAACGCGGTGAACGAGTGTGTTTGATTGGCCGTAATGGTGAAGGTAAGTCTACCTTACTTAAACTGATTGAAGGAAGCCTCTTACCTGATAGTGGTGAAGTTTCCTTACAAAATGGCATCACTATTTCCATGTTGGCCCAAGACGTGCCGATGGACTCAGGCAAAGTCGCTGATATCGTAGCAGATGGTGCAGGTGAAGCTGCTCAGGTACTTCGTGATTATCATGCAGCCAGCGATGCCTGCGTACTCGGTGATATGGAAGCCTGTGACCGTATGGGGCATTTGCAACATCAGATGGACCAAATGGATGGCTGGGCTTTAGAAACTAAGGTGAATTCTATCCTGAGCAAAATGGGTCTGGATCCGGATGCGGATCTTGCCGATTTATCCGGTGGTCGTAAGCGTCGTGTGCTGCTGGCGCGTGCTCTACTGACTCAACCAGATGTGCTGTTACTCGACGAACCAACCAACCATCTGGACGTTGAAAGTATCGAATGGTTAGAGAAATTCCTTCTAGACCAAAATAATTTAACGCTTCTGTTTATTTCGCATGACCGTTCATTTGTGGATAGTATTGCAACGCGTATTGTGGAACTGGATCGCGGTGTTTTGCGTAGCTACGAAGGTAACTATTCACGTTATCTGGAGCTTAAAGCACAGCAAATGGAAGCTGAAGAAAAGCAGAATGCGCTATTCGACAAACGCCTTGCTGAAGAAGAAGTGTGGATTCGCCAAGGCATTAAAGCGCGTCGTACCCGTAACGAAGGTCGTGTTCGTGCCCTAAAAGCTTTACGTGAAGAATCAAAAGCACGCCGTTCACAACAAGGTAAAGTGAGCATGGCGACTCAGGACGCGAATCGTTCTGGTAAAGTCGTGTTTGAGATTGAAAACCTCAGTGTGAAATTTGGTGATAATGCACCGATTATTAATGACTTCTCGGCATTGGTGCTTCGAGGCGATCGTATTGGCTTGGTCGGTGATAATGGTGTGGGTAAAACTACCCTGATCAAAGCAATTTTAGGCCAGATTGAGCATGGCGGTACGGTAAAAACGGGTACTCAGCTTGAAGTGGCTTACTTTGACCAATTGCGTAACGTGCTGGATCTGGAAAAATCAGTCAAAGATAACGTCGCTGAAGGTTCGGATCATGTGGATATTAATGGTAGTCGTCGTCATATTTATAGCTATTTACAGGACTTCCTGTTCTCGCCTGAACGTGCCCGTACGCCAGTAAAAGCACTTTCTGGTGGTGAGCGTAACCGTATTTTGCTTGCAAAATTGTTGCTTAAACCATCGAACCTGATTGTGATGGACGAACCAACCAATGACCTGGATATGGTGACGCTTGAGCTGTTAGAGGAAATGTTGAGTGGTTATAAAGGCACTTTACTGCTGATCTCGCATGACCGTGCTTTCATGGACAACGTCGTGACCTCAACTTGGGTATTTGATGGTAAAGGCAATATCGATGAATACGTTGGTGGTTATCAGGATTATTTAGAGCAGCGTCCGAACCAGACAGCAGTCGATCAAAAATCTGCTGTGAAAAAAGCGGCAGCCAAAGCTGAGGCCGCAGCAACTGCCGTTGCTCCTGCACCGAAAAAAGTAAAACTTAGCTACAAAGATCAGCGTGAGCTTGAACAATTACCTGCAGAAATCGAAGCACTGGAAAGTGAACAGGCTGAACTCTCTGACAAACTGGCAGATGGTTCCTGGTTTGTGAAAGATGCAGCAGCAGCGACTAAGGCATCTGAACGTTTAGGTGAAATTGACGAGATTTTGCTGGAAAAAATGGAACGTTGGGATGAACTGGAAAATATGACCAAAGGTTAATTTTTCTATCTCTCTAATACTAAGCATCTGTATTCGTACAGGTGCTTTTTTATTTTCACTTTTTTGTTTCAAAAAGCTCTTCTGCTACACTGCAGATATCTTTAGGTTTAAATAGCAAATTATGAGTAAAAAGCCAGATTACCAACCCGGTGAATTTCAATGGGCCTTCCTGTCTCCACAGTATTGGGGCATCTGGGTAGGTATTGTATTCCTGATGATTCTGGCGATTTTACCTTGGGCAATTCAGTACCGACTGGCACAGCTTATCGGTAACCTTTGTTTTAAATATTTAAAATCTCGTCGTAAAACTACTGTTCGAAATTTGGAAGTCTGTTTCCCGGAATGGTCTGCACAAGAAATTCAAGATAATGCCCGTCAGGTTTTTGTCGATCAGATGATGGGAATTTTTGAAACCCTAAATGCCTGGTACACACCAAAATGGTTTAAAGACCGTGTGACCATTGAAGGTCTGGAATATATCCAACAAGCGCAAGCTGAAGGGAAAGGTGCATTGTTGCTAGGTACACACTCTACTCTGCTGGATGCAGGTGGCTATTTATGCGCACAGTATTTTGAACCAGATGTCGTCTATCGTCCGCAGAATAACCCCCTGTTAGATATGCTGATTTACCGTTGTCGCGCTACGATTTATGCCAACCAGATTGACCATGATGATATGCGTGGTTTAGTGCGTAACCTAAAAAATGGACATGCGATCTGGTACAGTCCGGATCAGGATTTTGGTCTAAAACAAGGCGTGATGGCCCCCTTCTTTGGGGTTCCTGCTGCAACCGTGACAGCCCATCGTCGTTTGCTCAAAATGACCAAAGCTGCTGCGATTCCACTGTATTTCTACCGTTATGGTGACATTAAAGATCCGAAATATCATGTACTGATTGAACCACCAGTTGAAAACCTGCCAGGTGCAGATGAACTGGATGATGCCACTCGCGTCAACCAAATTATTGAACGTCAGCTACGAATCGCTCCAACACAATATATGTGGTTCCACCGCCGCTTTAAGACCCGCCCACAGGGTTATGAGTCTATTTACTGATCCACACAACACAAGGAAATAAACATGAAAGTGATGCAGCTTTTACCTGAACTCAATAGTGGTGGTGTGGAACGTGGAACGCTAGAAATTGCCCGTGCCCTGGTCACTGCTGGGCATAAATCCCTTGTAGTATCCAATGGGGGTCGACTAGTTGCTCAGCTTGAAACCGAAGGCTCGACTCATTTAACTCTGCCCATTCATAAAAAAGCATTATCCAGCCTTTGGCAGATTCGTCCGCTGCGTCAATTGATTGAACAGCATCAGCCGGACATCGTCCATGTACGCTCACGTGTGCCTGCCTGGCTGACCCATTTCGCTCTTAAAGGTATTCCGGCACACAAACGTCCACATCTAATTAGTACAGTACATGGTTTCTATTCAATTAACCGCTACAGCCAGATCATGACTCAAGCTGAAAAAGTCATTGCAGTTTCCGACAGTGTGGTGAAATACATTACTGACCATTATAAAAACTGCCCGCCTCAAGATATTGTACGTATCTACCGCGGTATTGACCCGCAGGCATTTCCACATGGTTATCAGCCTTCTGCACAATGGATCGATCAGATCTTTAAGGATTTTCCTAAACTAGAAAACAAGTTCCTGATTTGCCTGCCAGGACGTATCACACGCCTAAAAGGCCATGAAACCCTAATTAATCTAATCGAAAAATTGCTACAAAAATATCCGCAGGTACATGCCGTCGTGGTCGGTGGTGCAGATCCAAAAAAAGCAGCCTATTTAAAAGAACTGGAACAGACTATTCAGCATAAGGGCTTAAGTGAACACATTACTTTTGTCGGTCACCGTTCTGATATTCGGGAATGGCTGGCTTTCAGTGACGTGGTTCTTTCCTTATCAAACCAGGCAGAAACCTTTGGACGTACTGCACTTGAAGCGCTTTCAGTAGGTACACCTGTCGTTGGCTGGAATCGTGGTGGTGTAGCCGAAATCCTGTCATATCTATATCCGCAAGGCTTAATTGAAGTCGATGATCAGGAAGGTTTATTTAAAACATTACAAATACATATAGATACCCATCAAGAGGTTGCACCAGTAACTATGTTCAGCCTGGACGATATGTGTAATCAGACACTAGCGCTCTATGAACAGGTAGCCCATAAGGCTTAATAATCTGTTCCCTGATAAATCCACATGGCTTCAGTCTTCCCAGCACGACTGAAGCCTAAAGCATGATAAAAGCCAGTAGCATGCTGATCCGCTACTAAAATTTTCTGATGAAATTCTGAATAATGCTCTAGCAAAGTTTGTATAATTCGACGACCAATGCCCTGCCAATGCAATTCTGGATGAACCAATAAATGTGGGAAATAGACTACAAGATAGCCATCAGAAATTGCATTACCGAGTCCTACCAATCGACCATCAATACGTGCAGTGACCAGACTATGGGAATGATTTAAGGCTTGTAAAAGTAATTATAGTTTTTCAGCCGCTGACCAGTGATTGGCACGATAGAGTTCAAGCACTTCAGATTCTTGGACTAAATCACTGTCAGAAATAACAAGCTACATATAAGCCTTCCAAAGAACTTTTTTATTTAGTAAATTATTTTAATAATCAAATAAATATACAGAAAAATTAAAGTTATAAAATAATTTAACCCGGGCTCTACATCCTGTAAAAACCCGGGTTAATGAGGTTGTGCTTTCAACATTTTAATTCTTGGTTTATTGTGATTTCCATTTCATCATCATATCCATGATGTCTTCATTCAGCTTCGTCTTCCTTATGAGAAATTCCCTTCTCGACTCCCTGTGCTGATGTAAGTAGAATATCGAAATCACCTAAGAATGAATATCGTTTGCGACCCCAATCCGTGTAAGCTATTTCGTACACTTTTCCGATAAATTCATCACACTTTTGAACTATTTTTGTAGGTTTGAGCAATTTCATCCGTTACGATTTTTTCTTCTTTTTCAGCTTTTTCAATACCTTCTTGTATCGCTTCCTGAGCTTCCTGCTCATCTTCTTCAGTCTGTTCCAGCTCTTCTTGTACATGTTCAAAGACTCGTCCGGTTTGCAGTACCACAAACACCGGAAAATGGTCCGATCCTACATGTGGCAAACGTTCCATATGCACTAAGGCAAAATCGGTGCTGTGAAAGACATGATCGAGTGACCAGCGGAACATGGGATAATCCGCATGAAAGGTATTGATATAACGGCGCCCGACTCGTGGATCGAGCAAGCCACTAATACGTTGAAATAGCCGTGTAGTACGTGACCAAGCCACATCATTCAGATCGCCCATGACGATACAGCTTTCATCCAGATCCTTGATTTGATCTCCAACAATCAACAATTCAGCATCACGCAGTTTTGAGTCTTCAGCTTCCGTCGGACTTGGTGGTTTGGGATGCAGACAATATAACTGCACTGGATGACCAGAACGCAAAGTGACCGTGGTATGTATAGAAGGAATTTCATCACTCAGAATAAATTTCACTTCGGTATCACTAAGTTTTAATTTACTGTAGAGATGCATTCCATACAGGTTATCTAAGGGGACTGGGACACGATAGGGATAATCTGCTTCAATGACCGAAAGCTGTTTCTGCCATTCTGAATTGGTTTCCAGCGTCAGTACCAGATCTGGCTGATGCTTCTGGATCTGCTCAACTAAAAGATGATATTTTTTATTGGGAGTCAGCACATTGGAAACAATCAGGGAAATCTGCCGTTCCGGATTCAGGTCTTTTTGCTTCACTTTTTGAACCTGTTTTTTCCAGACAAAGGTATAAGGCAGTACCATCTTCAACTGGTAAGCTTGTGCAGCTACTAACCCTACAAAAATAATTTGATCTAACAGGGTCCAGGAATGTTCCCAGAAGATATAAAGTCCGAGCGCAATAAAGCCAATCATCAGAATTTGTAGTCGCGGGAAATCAGCGCCACGGATCCACCATTCATCACGCGGAATAAGGGACCAGAAGCTGAGCCAGATAACCAGCACTGACAATATCTGAATAAACAAAATCATAAAGTGACTCTTTGCTATGTTGTTAATTTTTCTAGAAGAAAATCTGCGTTATCAATTTTGTATGTAACATAAACAAGATATTCCGCTCAATATTATTGATGTTTCGATTATGTAGCTATTGCAGTTGAGTCCCTTTTTGGTACACTCGAAACCCCTTTAATTTTTTAACGCACCGAGGCAAAGTGACATGAAAGTAGGTCTGGTCGGTTGGCGCGGGATGGTTGGTTCCGTCCTAATGCAACGTATGGTTGAAGAGAATGATTTTGCTCATTTTGAGCCATTCTATTTCTCTACCAGTAATGCGGGTGGTGAAGCACCAGCATTTGGTGGTAAGACTGCCCCAGCACTTATGGATGCGACAGACATTGATAGTCTGAAGCAAATGGATGTCATTATTACCTGCCAAGGTGGCGATTACACCACCGCGGTATTCCCGAAGCTAAAAGCTGAAGGCTGGAATGGTTACTGGATTGATGCTGCATCTACCCTGCGTATGGATGATGAAGCAATTATCGTACTTGATCCAGTGAACCTGAACGTGATCAAAGACGGTCTGGTAAAAGGCACTAAAACTTTCGTTGGCGGTAACTGTACCGTCTCCCTGATGCTGATGGGTCTCGGTTCTCTATTCCAAAATAATTTAGTGGAATGGGCAACTTCGATGACCTATCAGGCAGCGTCTGGTGCCGGTGCACAAAACATGCGTGAGCTGATCACAGGCATGGGCTACCTGTATAACAATACGAAAGACTTGCTCGATGATCCACGTTCTCCAATTTTAGACATCGATTCTAAAATTGCTGAATTACAACGTGGTGAAGGCTTCCCATCTGCAAACTTTGGTGTGCCTCTAGCGGGTTCCCTGATTCCATATATCGACAAGCAACTAGAAAGCGGTCAGTCGAAAGAAGAATGGAAAGGTCAGGTTGAAACCAACAAGATCTTAGGCAACCAGCAAATCGTTCCTATCGATGGTCACTGTGTCCGTATCGGCGCAATGCGTTGCCACTCTCAGGCGATTACTTTGAAACTAAAACGTGATGTACCTTTGAATGAAATCGAAGATATGATCCGTCAGTCTAGCCAATGGGCAAAAGTAGTACCAAATACACGTGAAGCATCAATGACTGATCTGACACCTGTAGCCGTAACGGGTACATTGACTGTTCCAGTGGGTCGTCTACGTAAGATGAACATGGGTAAAGAGTACCTAGGTGCATTTACCGTGGGTGATCAGTTACTTTGGGGTGCTGCTGAACCATTACGTCGTATGCTACACATTCTGATTGATTACAAAAATGCTTAATTAAGTATATTGTAGTCAAACTAAAAGCCGATCTTTATTGATCGGCTTTTTTGTGTCAGTATCATGAAAATAGTTAAACAAACATAGACATCCCAATCATCGATTCATATTGACTGCAATATGACCGATGCCTGAGCCTAGAATGAAGATGACTGTATATAAAAAATTTAAAATTGCTACTTTAACCATGATGATTGCACAGCCTGTTTTTGCGATCACGGTTGAGCCAGTTCAGGTTCAATCTGCCCCCGGGGAATTACTTTATGCGGAAATGAATTTCCGTCAGTCAGATATCAATACGCCGATTGAAGTGAGTCTGGCAACACCAGAAGATTTGATGACGCTGGGAACCACACATCAACCACCCGGTCATCTCAATTTTTTTACCCGTCGTAGCAGCAATGGCACTGGTGTGATTACCATTACCTCTTCACGCCCCATCACTCAAAATGACCTAAATTTTGTGGTGAAGGTGAAAGAAGGTAATGCAGCTCGTTTACAACATATCAAGACCACACTCAAACCTAAGACAGATCTGCTTAAAGCTTCTATTAGCGCGAATGAACGTCCGCTAACCCCAGTGGTGGTGGTTAATGAAAAAGAGATTGATTTAAATTTACCCGTTAGCACTCAATATAAGACTTCAACAACTAATACTAAAGCTAGGGAAAAGCCATTGGCTGTGCAGCGTCTTGCCCCACCGCCGCTTTCTCCAAATTCTATTCCTCAGACAGCGTCAATAACTACTCCTGCTACTCCGGCTTCAGTCAAGGTTGAGGAAACTATTCAAACTACGAATACGCGCCCAACCGCAAGCACTGTGACAACTCCAGCACCCATTGCTGAACCTGCAGCACCAGCTCCTCAGCAAAAGCCACTAGCGCCAGTTAATATTCAGAAGAACCCTGTGGCTACAGCTCAAGCAAAAACTTCGGTAGCTGTTGCTCCTGTTGCTCCTGTTGCTCCTGTTGCTCCTGCTGCTCCTGCTGCTCCTGCTGCTCCTGCTGCTCCTGCTGCTCCTGTTGCTCCTGTTGCTCCTGTTGCTCCTGTTGCTCCTGTTGCTCCTGTTGCTCCTGTTGCTCCTGTTGCTCCTGTTGCTCAGCAGAATACAGAAGGATCACAGCAAAAAGCACAACAGCTAAAACCAGTAACTGCCTCATCTACTGTTGCGCCACAAGCCAACTCTAGCGATCCACTAGTAAAAAAATATGCCGAAGAACAGATAGCAAAACAGACAGAAACCTCTCCTAAAAAACCAACTCAAAAAAGCACAGCTCAAACACAACAGGCTCATCCAGTGAGCCAAACATCTCCTGCAAGAGCAACCTATGTGGTTCAATCCAATGAATCACTCTGGAAGATTGCTGCCCGTGTTGCTCAGGAACAAAACCGCAGTGTCGGTGAAGTCATGCAGCACATTAAGGAAAATAATGAACAGGCCTTTATTGGCGGAGATGCAAATCGCCTGAAGCGCGGTGCAGCATTGAATTTGAACATTGCACCCGCACAAAAACAGCCAATTAAAGTTAAAACAAATGAGATTGCACAGGTTCAGAACAAACCTAAAGGCAGCACCAAATATCGCTTAAATCAGGCTGAAATGAGCCTGGTTGCTGAGAACCAGAAGCAATCTGCGCAACTTTCTGCAAATCACAACACATTAGACCGTCAAACTTCGAAAGAGTTATCATTAAAAGTTATGACAGTCCGAGAAAAAACCGTTAAATTACAGAGAAACGTAACTGAATTAGAATTGGCGCTTAATCAAAAGGATCAGAGAATTCAATTATTAAATGCCCGTCTTGCCCGGCTGCAACAGCAGCTCAAAGCACAACAGACAGATAAAAAAGCCAATTAACTAATCTTTACATACATTGATTTACAGGGATGGGTGGATATATGAAGCACTCTATCTCTAAGGGGTACTTAACATGCTGATTTATGTGATTCCATTAATTTTATTAATCATTGTTTTGATCGTCGTTAAAAAACGGCAGGATGCTCAAGGGTCAGATAAACCAAAAGCAAATACAGCTAAAGCGAGAAAAACTGCAAGTTCAGCACGAACCACCCCGGCAAAATCCCGAGTAGTGGAAGAACCTGCAGCTAAATCACAGGAAGCTGTTGCGCTTTCAGCAGATCTGCGCAAGAAGATTGAACGCTTAATCAGTGAAGGAAATTTCTTTGCCGCTGAAGCACAAATCAATCAGGCGCTCAAGAAAGACAACCGTCAGCATGAACTGTATCTGTTACTCCTTGATATCCATATTCAGCAGAAAGACGAGTTTGCCATTTCCCAGCTGATCAACCATGTCCGTTCACTCGGTCTGGAAGATATTCTTGCACAGGCAGAAGCTAAAAAGGCAGAATTTGAAAATTCAGCTACGTCGACCAAGGATACAATCGACTTCCCTTCTGCTCAGTTAAGTGCTGGATCACCAGTGTCTGAACCTACACCTGTAGACAACAGTGCTGCCTTTGAAGAACTCTCTCCAACCCACAGCCCTGTAGTTAATGATCTAGCTTTTGATGAACTACAACAAGAAAACCAACCTCAAAAAGCAGTATTTGAGCCAGCACCATCGCAGAATGATATCCAACCGCTGGAATTCAATTTTGAGCCTAGCTTCAGCAAACCAGCAAGTGATGAACTTAAGGAACAGTCAGTCTCTACTGGTTTAGAATTTAACTTCTCTGAATCTCCTTCAATATCTGAACCTACACCTACCACATCTGATACTGCTTCACCAACACCAAACTTTAGCTTTGATTTAAATACATCAACGACCGCTGAAACTGAAAGCACACCTGTTGCAGAACCGGAAACGGCAGTACCAGTCATAGACTTTAGTCTTGACCTAGCCAGCTCAGAAACACCTGAAGTAACATCGTCTCCTACAGAGGTAGTTCAGCCTCTTGATTTCTCTTTCTCAGTAGATACAACTCCTACTTCAGATACACAAGCAGAAGTCGCAGCACCAGAGTTTGACTTATCAAGCATAACTACTACTGAACCAACAATTTCTGCAACACCTGCAGTTGCCTCAGAGTTGGATTTTAAACTGGATGCCGTTCCTGAAAAACCAGCCAGCGCTGGAATCAGCTTTGAAATTCCATCTGAGCCTGCTATTTCAACAGTCAACCAAAATGATCCACTGATTCAGTCTTTCCCGGAATTAAAGGAAACTGATGAAGTGGTATTAAATCTGGAATTAGCAGAGCAATATATTCAATTAGGTGCATATGATGCCGCACGTGAAATCTTGTCAGAGAAAGAAGCAGACTATAGCCCGCAACAACGTACCCACGTTGACCTACTACTGAATCGAATCGCTTCTTAAGCAAATTCGTTCTACACTAAAGCAGTCACTATGGCTGCTTTTTTTATGATGAAAAATATTGCATTAATTTACATGGGAGGCACTTTTGGATGCGTTGGCGATCCACTCGCTCCCATGCCTGCCGAAGCTTTTTTTATAAAACTAAAAGAATTATTGAATGAAGATATTCATTCAATAGAGTGCTTCTGCGCCCCTGTCATAAAGGACAGTAGTGCATGCACTGCTCCCGATTGGCTAGCCTTAATCCAATCTATTCAGCAGCTACAGGCTCAGGATTACCAGCACTTTGTCATTATTCATGGCACAGATACCATGAGCTATGCATGTGCTGTGTTAGCACATCTCTTAGGGCAATCTGCCTATGTCGTTTTAACCGGTAGCCAGTATCCATTACTGAATGCAGCAGGTGAGCAGCCACGCGAATTTAGTGACGCGCTGGAAAACCTATGCTTTGCGCTTGACTCCGTACTACAGATCAAGATGGGGGTTTACCTGGCATTTAACCGGGAACTGGTGCATGGTAGAACCGCATTAAAACAGCATACTACTGAACTTAAGGCCTTTGCTGGCATAGATGCAGAAGTGAAAATCCCACCGCAATCTTATACACATACGATTAGTCCACAAGATTTGGTTAAGGCAGAGCAATTTAATTGTATGAGCGTAATGATGCAGCCGATCGGATTAGATCAACAGCTTCGCAATCTTAAGCAATTATTAAATTCACCTCTCCATTTCCTGATTCTGCAAGGCTTTGGTACGGGTAATCTTGCAGTCAATCAAGAACTCATTCAGCTATTTGATGAATTTTATAGTGCGGGCTGTGCCGTGATTCTCACGACCCAAGTACCTTTCGGTAGCACAGACCAACGTTATGCGATTGCCGATTGGGTTAAAGACAGTAAAGTTTTACTCAATGATAGTTATGGTCATGCTGATCTTTATGCAAAAGCCCTGAAAATGTATTTACAATACGACACCGTAGAGCAATGGCACCGCCATTGGTACGATTAGTTGAATCTTGAGGTGAATATGCAGCGTTTTGCAGTCGGTATTGAGTTTAGTGGAGCACACTACAGAGGTTGGCAAACCCAACAGCCCGGCGTCGCAAGCGTGCAGGAAACCATTGAAAAGGTGCTGTCTAAAGTTGCCAATGAACCAATAATCCTACACGGTGCAGGCCGCACTGATGCCGGTGTGCATGCTACCAATATGGTTGCTCATTTTGACACGTCTGCTGATCGCTCTATATATGGCTGGCTGCGAGGCTGCAATAGCCAGCTACCGAAAGATATTGCGATTCAGTGGATTCAGGAAATGGATATGGATTTTCATGCCCGTTTTAAAGCTCAAGCCCGTCGTTATCGCTATGTCGTCTATAACCATCCAGTTCGTTCTGCGTTGCTACACAAGCAAGTCACCCATATCCATTACGACCTAAATGTCGACAAGATGATTCAGGCTGCGATGAAGTTTGAAGGTACACATAATTTTGAAAGTTTCCGTGCCTCTGCCTGCCAATCCAATCAACCCGTACGCCATGTGCATCACTGCTGCCTAATCCGTCATGGTCACTATCTGGTACTGGATATTCAGGCTGATGGCTTCCTGCATCATATGGTACGCAATATCATGGGCTGCTTACTGGAAATTGGTCAGGGCATGTATGAGATTGACCATATTGACGAGATTTTTGCAGCCGAAGACCGTAAAGCGGCTGGTGTGACTGCCCCACCAGATGGACTCTACTTTATTCAGGCCCATTATCCAGAACACTTTAATTTACCGAAAGTGCCCTTAGGTCCACATTGGTTGAATATGCCGGAATAAGCTAATTATTTTTAGTGTTTAAATCCCTCCTAACCTCCCTTTTTAAAGGGAGGAACTCCCTTCCTGAGCAAAGCTTAAGCACTGCTTTAAGCTGAAGCACAAGAAAGGAGGGACTTAGGGAGGTAATTAACGCTGCTTCCGTTTTCTATACTCTACCGGTGTTTCATTGGTCCAGCGTTTAAAAGCACGATAGAAAGTACTTGGTTCAGAGAAACCTGTTAGATATACAATCCGTTCTACACTTTCAGTCGTTCCCGCCAATAAACGCTTTGCCAAGCGACAGCGATAATCCGACAGGATTTGCTGAAAGCTGGTATTGGCTTCGCTCAGCTGGGTACGTAAACGGCGTGGCGTGATATTCAGCTGTGCGGCAACCGTTTCTAGCGTCGTTTCACCACTTTCCAAGGTTGAACCGATGGCACGACGAACTTCACCGACCAAATCATAGCGTGCCAGTTCTTGCAGCTTTTCAATCGCCAATTGCTCATGTAATTGAAGCAATTCTGGCTCTGCCTGCCAGAGGGGAAATTCAAGAATACTTGGATCAAAATACAAACGGGTTTCTTTCTGCCCTAGACTGACAGGGCATTCATAGACTCGGAAGTATTCATCATCGGGTGCACCTTTGGAAAAATTGAAGTCGATATAGATCGGTTCAAAGCGCCCCTCAGTAATAAACTTAAAGAAACGCAGCACGCCAGACATGGCACATTCAGTGAAATGACGGTTGACAATATTCTCGGCAAAAGGTTGCTCGCCATTGGTTAAATAGCAGCGATCATCTTCAATGACCAGTTGAGCATGGAAGGCGTCACTGATTAGACGCTGATATGCCAAGGCACGTTTTAGCCCCTCACCAAAGTTTTCCGATGAAATAAACAAATGCTCAATCACCTGACCACGGTATAGTGGCAAGTGTTCACCCAAATGTAAGCCGATATCGGGGTCCTTACTGACCTCTTCTGCCGCAACCCAGAATGCATATTGCGCACTCAAAGGGGTACGGTCATTGGCTTCAACCTGGTTTAAGGCGACCCCTGCTTTAGTAAGCAATTCTTCGGTTGGCAAACCCGCACGACGTATCGCCTGGTAGCCTAATCGCAGTACAACCGATGCATCTGTTAGCTGACCCACTCAAAAACCTTCCTTGTATGTGCTTCATTTATACCCAAAAAGATATTTTTTAGATTAACTGTGATTGACCAAACTGACAACATGGTCGGGCACTTTTTTCGTGAAAATATTTGTACTGATGCTTCGCATATTTTGCTTTCATATGATCAGTCTAAAGCCTGCTATGCCTTGTGTTATACGAAAAAATTGACTATAATTTGCGCCTTTCTAATTTATTCTTTTAGGTAGGCTATGGCCAATAAAGAGGAACTCATCGAGTTCGAAGGCGTTGTCACCGAGACGCTTCCTAATACTATGTTCCGTGTACGTTTAGAAAACGGTCACGAAGTGATTGCTCATATCTCTGGTAAAATGCGTAAACACTACATCCGTATTTTGACTGGCGACAGTGTAAAAGTGGAGATGACTCCTTACGACTTAACTAAAGGTCGTATCACTTATCGTGCACGCTAAGATTTAGCGCTAGTAAAAAGCCACTGATCAGGGTGGCTTTTTTTGTGCCTGTTATTTCAGGCTCAAACCTTGACCGTGTGTCAAATTACAACAATAAGCTCATTTTCGACTCGCTACAATAAAACCAATGGCGTTTTTTGTAGGAGTCAGAATATGTTATCTGCATTTCGCCAAATGAAACTCGCGTTGCCGAGCATGCTTCTGCTGTTATTTGCATGTACCCATACGCCCACACTAACCCAAGCCGAACGTGATGCTTATCTACAGCAATACATTGGACAATCCAGTCAAAGCATTTATGCTAACCTGGATTTAAGCAAACTGGGCTATCAGCAGGTTAATGAACCTGTACTTTCAGAAAAACAACTGGTCTATATCGTACAGCGCCCTGTCGCCCTTCCACTCTCTGTCGCGCAGCACCCGGTTGCCGGTACGGGTACAGTACCGATTCCAGTAACCCATAGCCCATCACGCGGCTATGATGTGAATCTGCAATGTAAAATCGTATTCGAATTGAAAGACAATATTGCTCAAGCAGTGAAATATACCGGTCGAACCTGCTAATCCAGCAGACATAAAAAAACGCAGCCTCGGCTGCGTTTTTTGTTGGTCTAGAAACTTAGCCTAATGCAGCAACCACTGCCTGACCCATTTCCACAGTACCAACTTTGCTCATGCCTTCAGACATAATGTCTGCAGTACGTAGACCTTGATCCAGTACGTTACCTACCGCATCTTCAATCGCTTTCGCAGCCGCTTCTTCACGGAAGGTATAACGCAGCATCATTGCAACAGAAAGAATTGTTGCTAATGGGTTTGCCAAGTTTTGACCTGCGATGTCTGGTGCAGAACCATGACATGGCTCATACATACCTTTGCCATTCTCATCTAATGATGCAGATGGCAACATACCGATTGAACCGGTTAGCATTGCCGCTTCGTCAGATAAGATGTCACCAAACAGGTTAGACGTTACAATTACATCAAATTGTTTAGGCGCACGTACCAGCTGCATTGCAGCATTGTCGACATACATATGCGACAGGTTGATCTCTGGATATTGCTGTTCTTTCAGTGCAGTAACGGTTTGTTTCCAAAGCTCAGTTACTTCAAGGACATTGGCTTTATCGACTGAACATACTTTACCGCCACGCAGGCCAGCAAGTTCAAATGCAACTTTAGCGATACGCTTGATTTCAGATTCTGAATAAACATCCGTGTTGAAACCTTGTTTTTCGCCATTTTCCAGTTCACGGATACCACGTGGTTGACCGAAGTAAATACCACCCGTCAATTCACGCACGATCAGGATATCCAGACCAGCGACAATTTCAGGTTTTAAGCTAGATGCATCAGCAAGTTGCGGATAAAGAATCGCTGGACGCAAATTAGCAAACAGGTTCAATTCGCTACGTAATTTTAACAGACCACGTTCTGGACGGATTGAACGCTCAATGGTATCCCATTTAGGACCACCTACAGCACCAAGCAGAATGGCATCTGCCTTTTTCGCCTGTTCAGAAGTCACATCCGGATAAGGTGCACCATGTGCATCAATTGCAGCACCACCTAACAGACCATGTTCCCAGCTTAGATCTAAATTAAATTTTTCATTTACGCGAGTCAGCACTTGCTCTGCTGCTTTCACAATTTCAGGACCGATGCCGTCACCAGCTAAAATCAAAATTTGTTTAGACATGAGATGTTCCATTTATAAAGTCAGCATTTCGCTGACTGGGTTAAATTTTCTGTTCCACAAACTCAGCAATGCCAGTTTGAACATTGTAAGGTTTGCAGAAGCGTCGAATTGTTTTGGTGTCCTGCAACAGATCTACACAGAGTGGATCAGGTGCAGAGGCCTGTAATAAACTGGTGCTTCGAGCCGAACGCTGGCGATACATCTTAAAGGTGTATTTATGCTTGGCCTGGAAGTTCTGGAATACATGTAAAACTTCGGCCTTATCCGGACTAATCGGATAAAAGCGCACCACCAGTTCATGCTGCCCCGCGGGTACCGCCAGGTAAACCGGATTCGGGTCTTTCAAGCTTTGTGCCTGTAAACGCACAAGCTTAAGTTTGAGCGCCTCGCTCTCTACATGCCGGTTTTCAGCATTGATGATCTTGATATCATCAATACGTTCAAAATTACAATCGTGAGTACCTGAGCAATAGATCAGCGCTTCTGATCCATTTGTCCCACTTGGAGCTGAATCTGTTAATTTCTTCAACTGCATCGTATCGATGGTCTGACATGCTGTCATTAACATCGAAACCGTACCCAATGCAAATAACTGTTTCCAATAGCTGGCCATGCTGAATGTCTAACCCAAACGAAAATTCCATGATTTCACGATATTAGCAAGGGTTAGACTTTCCCGCTATGACAATTTAACTGGATTTAGTCACTAATTTCTGCAAATACCCAAGGGCGTGAAGCTTTGGTTTTTTCTTCATAAGCGCGAATGGCATCCGCATCTTGCAAAGTTAAACCGATATCATCCAAGCCATTTAACAGGCAGTGCTTGCGGAATGGATCCACTTCAAACTTGAAGCTTTCACCAGACGGCGTACGCACTTCTTGCGCTGCAAGGTCGATGGTTAATTGATAACCTTCTGTCGCAGCGCATTCTTTAAATAACTGATCCACGATTTCTTCAGACAGAATCACGGGCAACATGCCGTTTTTAAAGCTGTTATTGAAGAAAATATCCGCATAGCTTGGCGCAATCACGGTACGGAAGCCGTATTCATTCAATGCCCATGGCGCATGCTCACGGCTTGAACCACAACCGAAGTTGGCACGTGAAATTAAAATCGAGGCACCTTGGTAACGTGGTTTGTTTAATTCAAAATCCGGGTTTAACGGACGTTTTGAATTATCTTGACCTAAATAGCCTTCATCCAAGTAACGCAATTCATCAAATAAGTTTTCACCAAAACCGGTACGTTTGATCGATTTTAAGAACTGTTTTGGAATGATTAAATCAGTATCTACATTGGCACGGTCTAATGGTGCAACGATACCCTGTTCAACGGTATAAGCCTTCATGTCTTTGCTCCTATTAGCCGATTAGAATGAACGTACGTCAACAAAGTGACCGGCAATAGCTGCTGCCGCTGCCATTGCTGGGCTTACCAAGTGGGTACGACCGCCATTGCCCTGACGACCTTCGAAGTTACGGTTTGACGTTGAAGCACAGTGCTCGCCCGATTGCAATTTGTCAGCATTCATTGCCAAGCACATAGAACAACCTGGTTCACGCCATTCAAAGCCTGCTTCGATCAAGATTTTGTCCAAACCTTCAGCTTCAGCTTGGGCTTTTACCAAACCAGAACCTGGAACGACCATTGCCTGTTTAATGCTTGATGCTACTTTCTTGCCTTTCGCCACTTCAGCTGCAGCACGAATATCTTCAATACGTGAGTTGGTGCAAGAACCGATAAATACGCGGTCTAACTGGATATCAGACAATGCCTGACCTGCTGTTAAGCCCATATATTGGTAAGCACGTGTCCAGTCATTGCGCTGAACATCATCTTTCGCCTGCTCCAAAGTTGGAACTGCTTGAGACACAGGAATTACCATCTCAGGAGAAGTACCCCAAGATACTTGTGGCTCAATCTCTTCACCTTGCAAGACCACAACGGTATCGAAGTGCGCATCTTCATCAGAATGCAAGGTATTCCAGTAAGCAACTGCTTGATCCCACTGCTCGCCTTTCGGTGCATATGGACGGTCTTTTACATATTCAATAGTCTTGTCATCGACAGCGACCATGCCGACACGTGCACCGCCTTCGATCGCCATGTTACATACGGTCATACGACCTTCAATCGACATGTCACGGAATACTTGGCCGCCGAATTCAATCGCATGACCTGTACCGCCTGCAGTCCCGATTTTACCGATAATTGCCAAAACCACATCTTTAGGTGTTACGCCTTGACCCAATTTACCGTCAACGCGTACCAACATGTTTTTCATTTTCTTTTGAACAAGACATTGGGTTGCCAATACATGTTCAACTTCAGATGTACCAATACCATGTGCCAAACAGCCAAAAGCACCATGCGTTGCGGTATGTGAGTCACCACACACAACGGTCATGCCTGGCAAGGTCAAGCCCTGCTCAGGCCCCACAACATGCGCGATCCCTTGGCGGATATCGTTAATATCGAATTCAACGATATCGAAAGTCTTACAGTTGTCATCTAAAGTTTGTACCTGGATACGTGAAGTTTCATCTTCAATCCCAGAAATACCCTCTGAACGTTCTTTAGTAGAAGTCGGTACGTTATGGTCTGGTGTCGCTACGTTGGCACTTAAACGCCATGGTTTACGACCCGCCAGTTGTAAGCCTTCGAATGCCTGCGGAGAAGTTACTTCATGCAATAAATGACGGTCGATATAGAGTAAAGCTGAACCATCGTCACGCTGTTTTACTAAATGGTCATCCCATAACTTATCGTATAATGTTTTTGCTGTTTGGGTCTCGCCTGCCATGTCGATGTGCTCCACTGGACTGGGTAAATTCTATCTCTAATTTTGATTATATCGCTGCAATCACATAAATCTAATTTATCATTTTTATTAGTTAATAAACTTTTTGGAATCTTTGAAATCGAAGTTTAAACAAGTAGATATTGATTTTTATTTAATCTAATTTATCGATCATTTTCTTCAATATATTCGTTTTTACAAATTAAATGAGAATTATTATTATTTCTTCATACAGAACACATTCAATCTCTTTTGAGGAATATCGACATGGCACACGTTCAAAAATTTGTTGTAGATAACCAGCGTATGTTCAAGAAAACCTTGAGCTACCACATCATGCACATCACTGTCGCCATGTTAGTGGGATATTTCGTGACTGGCAGTTTAGCCATGGCGATTGCATTGAGCTTATTAGAACCCACTGTTCAGGCGGTTGCTTTCTTCTTCCACGAAAAAGCGTGGGAAGGCAAAACTGAACAAAACAATAATGAGGAAATCACCGCTTAAATTTTTTCTGTCGCTATTCCTCGTTTTGCCACCGCTTACCCTCGTTGGCTTTTTTTATAATGAATATCCTGCGCTTATAAAGTGTTTTTCTTACTGCAAGCTACAATTTTCATCAGTCAATTCTGTTGAAAACAATGAATGTCGTAATTTACAGCAATAGATACAACTTTTCCTTTGATTTATTCTTAAAATATTACAACAATAGATATACGCATAAAAAATCTTTATAGGTAATTAAGATGAATCTCGCAGCCTTTGAAGCCTTTGTAAAAGTCATGGAAACTGGATCAATTTCTCTGGCGGCAGATCAGCTTTTTATTACCCAACCCGCTGTGACTAAACGTATTCATAGTCTGGAAGAGTACTTTGGGGTCAAACTGTTTGAATCCGCTGGTCGTGGCGTACAAGCCACTCATGCCGCCCATTCACTATTACCTAAAGTGAAGAACTGGCTGAATGAACTGGGCGATATCCACCATACCCTCAGTCATGAGCAAGGCCAGATTCAAGGCAAACTGAAAATCGGTACCAGCCATCATATTGGCCTGCATCACCTTCCAGCACACTTGCGTCAATATGTACTGCAATATCCGGATGTCACTTTGGATGTGCACTTTGTCGATTCCGAACAGGCACATGAACAAGTGATTGCCGGTGATCTGGAACTGGCTTTCCTGACGCTGCCTCCGCATGGCGATGAGCGCCTAAACTACGTCACCATCTGGAATGATCCATTGGTGTTTGTCGTAGCACCATTTCATCCATTGGCTCAGCAAAAGAATCTGTCACTAGAGGATTTGATTCACTATCCAAGCCTGTTACCGTCTGCGCAAACATATACCACGCAGATCACTATGGCCGAATTTGAGAAACGTGGTGTTAAACCAAAAATCACCATGAGTAATAATCCATTGGAATCGATCCGTATGCTGGTTTCAATTGGTTTGGGCTGGTCAGTACTGCCACAAACCTTGGTCAATCATGACCTACAACAACTGGATATTCCTCTAGAAATGAACCGCCAGCTCGGTATGGTTTGGCATCCAGGACGTACCCAGTCTAAAGCCGCACAGGCTCTAGTTGAGCTAATGCAACAACCTAAACTCTAAGCTGATTCATTTTAAAATAAGATGCTGCGATGGATTCAATTCGCAGCATTTTGTTACCTAAATGGCCAACAACTGCATCCTGCTTTGCATTAAGTTTAAAGAATTCCCTGCCCGGATTGACCAGCGGAATATCATAAAATTCTTAATGGAGTCTGATGGATGCAGCCCGATTCAACCTTATCTACAACCGAACAGCCAAATAATAAAACGTCGTTAAATCTAGAAGATGACAGTCCTTGGCAACAGGGTAAGATTCGCCTGCTCCCAACGCCCAATTTAAACTTTGATGATATTGCCACGGCGCGCCATGTCATCCGTGAATATTTTCTGAATACCTTTGATACTTACGAATCCCTGTTTGACTGCTTACGCAATAAAGAGGCTTTTTATGTCAAACCCATCAGCCTGCGCCATCCGCTGATTTTCTATTTCGGCCATACCGCCACTTTTTTTGTCAATAAACTGCTGCTCAGCAAACTGATTCCTGAACAGCTGAATCCGCATATGGAAAGTATCTTTGCCATTGGCGTGGATGAAATGAGTTGGGACGATCTGGATGAACAGAACTACAACTGGCCGGATGTTAATGAAGTAAAAGAGTATCGACATCGGGTCCGAGCACTGGTACTGAAAATTATTGAGAATGCACCTTTAGAATTACCGATCAACTGGCAAAATCCATGGTGGTCAATCCTGATGGGAATTGAGCATGAACGGATTCATCTGGAAACTTCATCGGTATTAATCCGGCAGCATCAGCTGCAATATGTACAGAATCACCCGTTATGGCAGGCCCGAATTCTCACTGGCCCTGCCCCAGAAAATCAGCTACTGCCTGTTCCTGCGGGGACGATTCGACTCAATAAAACCTTCGCTGATCCCTATTATGGCTGGGACAATGAATATGGCCTGCATGAAGCTGAGATCAGTGAGTTTCAAGCTTCGCAGTTTTTAGTCTCTAATCAGGAGTTCTGCAGCTTTGTCGAAGCTGAAGGCTATCAGCATCCTGAATATTGGGGCGAAGAAGGCAAAGCCTGGCTGGAATTTGCTGAAGCCCAGCATCCAACTTTCTGGATCAAGAAAGAAGATGACTGGCATTTGCGTATCATGCTGGAAGAAATCCCAATGCCGTGGGACTGGCCAGTTGAAGTGAATTACCATGAAGCTAAAGCCTTCTGTCACTGGAAATCAGCACAGACTGGTAAATCGATTCGCCTACCAACTGAAGATGAATGGTATCGACTGTATGAGCATGTTGGCTTGGATCCCAATTTACCCATGCCACTAGAGGCCAATATCGCTTTACAGCATGCACCAACTCCTTGCCCGGTGCATCAGTTCCAGCAAGGTGAGTTTTGTAATGTGCAAGGCAATGTCTGGCAATGGACTGAAACTGCGGTTTATCCTTTTGAAGGTTTTCAAGTGCATCCGATCTATGATGACTTCAGTACCCCGACCTTTGATGATGGGCATAATCTGATGAAAGGTGGTTCATGGATTTCTGGCGGTAATGAAGCTTTGCATAGTTCCCGCTATGCCTTTAGACGACACTTTTTCCAGCATGCCGGTTTTCGCTATGTAGCGGCATCAGATAGAGTAGTTTCGGCTTATCAATCACATTATGAGACGGATGAACTGATTTCGCAGTATCTGGAATTTCAGTATGGTCAGGAATATTTTAACGTTCCTAATTTTGCTAAATCTCTCATTACCCTCGCCCAGCCATATTTTGCAGAAATTGCCAGGAAAAAAGCACTGGATATTGGCTGTGCCACAGGACGTGCCAGCTTTGAACTGGCTCAGCATTTTGAACAGGTCACTGGGCTAGATTTCTCGGCACGATTTATTCAGCAAGGTGTAGCGCTGGCCCAAGGTGAAACCCTACGTTATACCGTCCCGGTTGAAGGTGAACTGGTCGAATATAAATCCTGTTCACTTAAAGATTTTGGGCTCGATCAAGTTGCTCATAAGGTCGAATTCTATCAAGCCGATGCTTGTAACCTAAAACCGCAGTTTAAAGATTACGATTTCATTCTGGCCGCCAATCTGATTGACCGCCTGCATCATCCTAAAGCCTTTCTGACTGAGATCCATCATCGACTAAATATCGGTGGTATTCTAATGCTGGCTTCGCCTTATACCTGGCTGGAAGAACATACCGCGCGTAGTGAATGGCCCGGTGGTTTTAAACAGGCTGGAGAAAACTTTAGAACCTTAGATGGAATACGGGAATTGCTCAGTCCACATTTTGAAGTGCTGGCTAAACCGGTAGATGTACCTTTTATAATTCGTGAAACAGCGCGTAAATATCAGCATACCCTGTCGCAAGTGACTTTATGGAAACGCGTACGTTAAGATGTCAAAACCAAATAAAAAAGCCAGTTATCGAACTGGCTTTTGGGTGTTTAAAGACACATTTAGCTTTCGCTAGTTGCATCCTCATGCAGGGATTCATTCAGTTGGTCTACCACGATGGCCCATTCACCATCAGACGCAATTTTTTCAGCAAGGAACTGGCGCTGTGCTTCGGACCAGTATGGTGCATCCATCAGGGTAAAATCCTTATGCAGCTGATGGTCGTTTATGAAGGTCGCAATACCTTCCTCGCTGGCATCCAGGCCCAACTGTTCAAATAGGTGCGTCATGCGTGGTCTTACTTTGTTCATTTCAACTACCTCTGAGTTTCCCTTATTCTCATTATGCAAATTAAGCTTAGCATGAGCTGAAGCAAGGTAGTGTGACAATAGTTTATTTTTCATCTTGAAACTGTGCACATAAAAAAGCACAACCCGAGTTGTGCTTCACAGATTTAAACGATTCAGATGATTAAATCGACCAGTCCTGAATTTCCCAGCCCTGCTCTTTGGCCAGAGCTTCCAGACGGTCATCTGGATTGACTGCAATAGCATGATCCGCATGTTCCAGCAGGAAACGGTCATTGATCGAATCCGAATATGCCCAAGACTCAGTCACATCACGGCCTTCCAGCCACTGTTCTAGACGGACGAGTTTGCCTTTCTGGTAACAGGCAGTATTAATCACTTTACCGGTGTATTTGCCATCCACGATTTCAGCATTGGTAGCGATAATTTCAGTAATCCCAAATTCACGGAAGATTGGCGCAGTAATAAAGTCCGAAGTCGCAGTGATCCCGACCAGCTCATGTCCTGCTTCACGGTGGCGTTCAATTGCTTTGAAACCTTCTGGGCGCATTTGGGGACGAATGACTTTTTGCATGAATAATTGATGCAATTCAGTCAAATAATCATTGTCATGTTGAGTTAAAAATTCAAATACAAATTCATTATAAGCATATGGGTCCAACTGACCTTTTTTATAATCTTCATAGAACTTGTCATTCATGGCACGGTGGTGAACAGGATCAACCAGGCCCTCATTGACCAAGAATTCTCCCCAAGAATGATCCGAATCTGTATTTAACAAGGTGTGATCGAGATCAAATAGCGCCAATTTCATAAAAATACTCGTAAAAACTGAAATTTAAGAAAAAAATTGTAAATCTATCTCCGCTAGTCGATAGAAATTCGTTAAGATCATAGCAATTTTAACATTTTTAAACTTTGCTTTTTTCGTGCTGGATACAGAAATAAAAATCCCCGAGGGCAAAGGCATAAATTACACAATATTAGGTGCCAAATGATCGACTCTGAAGGTTTCCGACCGAATGTCGGGATCATTTTGGCAAACGATGCTGGACAAGTTTTATGGGCGAAGCGCATTGGACACAATGCATGGCAATTTCCACAAGGAGGGATCCAACATGGAGAAACCCCTGAGCAGGCACTCTACCGTGAGCTGAGAGAAGAAGTTGGCTTACTGCCCGAACATGTCCAAATTGTAGCGCAAACCAAAGGCTGGCTGCGTTATCGTTTGCCGCACCGGTACATTCGTACGGATTCAGATCCTGTGTGTATCGGTCAGAAACAAAAGTGGTTTTTACTCAAACTGACGGCGTCGGTACAGAACATTCAGCTTGATCTGTCCGATCCACCCGAATTTGATCAATGGCAGTGGGTCAGTTACTGGTACCCACTCGGTCAGGTCGTGAATTTTAAACGTGACGTATACCGCAAGGCCATGGTAGAACTGTGTCAGCAACTTCCTATAGAAAAACCTTAAAAATTGCATAATTATGCAGATTTTTTAGGCAGTTATTGTTATAAATAAAGAAGATACCGGAACCTAAATCACTAAGGAGCAGCGCGAATGTCGAATATGCAACTGGAGACCCTGAGACGCATTGTTCAAGAGATCAATGCGTCAGCCAGTTTGCATGAATCACTCGACATTATGGTCAATCAGGTGGCCCATGCGATGCAGGTCGACGTCTGCTCCATTTATTTGCTGGATGAGCGTAACCAGCGCTATCTGCTGATGGCATCTAAGGGCCTGAAACCCGAAGCAGTAGGCCATGTCTCACTGCAAACTGGTGAAGGTCTAGTGGGTCTGGTTGGACAGCGTGAGGAAATTGTTAACCTCGACAATGCTCCAAAGCATGAACGCTTCCTGTACCTGCCGGAAACCGGTGAAGAAATTTATAACTCCTTCCTCGGTGTGCCAGTCATGTACCGCCGTAAGGTCATGGGCGTCCTGGTTGTTCAGAATAAAGAGTCTCAGGATTTCTCTGAAGCGGCTGAATCTTTCCTGGTGACCCTCTGCGCTCAACTCTCTGGCGTGATTGCGCATGCACATGCAGTCGGTAATATTGATGTCTTCCGTAAACCTAGCAATCTGCCTGCCTATAAAACTTTCCAAGGTGTATCGGGTTCCGGTGGTATTGCCTTAGGTCGTGCGGTAATTCTGTATCCACCTGCTGATTTGGCGGCTGTTCCAGATCGTGAAGCAGATGATATTAGCGAAGAACTGGCCCTGCTTGATAATGCGCTGAGTTCAGTACGAGAAGAAATTCAGTCTTTAGATGACAAAATGCAAGATGCCCTCATGGCCGAGGAGCGTGCGCTGTTTAGCGTGTTCCTGCGTATGCTGGATGAAAATGCCCTGCCAGCTGAAATCAAGGAATTGATTCGCGAAGGCCATTGGGCTCAAGGTGCAGTACGGATTGTCATTGAAAATCATGTGGCGCAGTTTGCCCAGATGGAAGATGATTATTTGCGTGAACGCGTTGCTGACCTGAAAGATTTAGGCCGCCGGATTCTGGCGAAATTACAAGAGGCTGATGAGAGCCATCGCGAACTGACCGATGAAAGCATCCTGATTGGCGAGGAAATCTCGACTGCAGCATTGGTTGAACTTCCTGTCGATAAAATCGCAGCGATCGTCACCACTGAAGGTGCCATGAACTCGCATATGGTGATTGTGGCGCGTGCACTTGGCATTCCAACCGTGGTCGGTGTGACTGAAATGCCAATTAATACCCTTGATGATGTCGAAATGATTGTCGATGCACATCAGGGTCGCGTTTTTATCAATCCGCCGCGTCGTCTGCGTACCCGTTATAAAGAGATTCAGAAAGAAGAAGAACAGATCGCCAAAGACCTGCGACAGTACGAAACCAAGGATGCAATTACACCAGATGGTATAGCTGTTCGCCTGTTTGTAAATACCGGTCTGATGATTGATGTTGTGCGCGGTGTACAGCGCGGTGCCAAAGGTGTAGGCCTGTACCGTTCTGAAATTCCATTTATGTTACGCGACCGCTTTCCTGGCGAGGAAGAACAGCGTGCCATTTACCGTCAGCAACTTACGCATTTCGCTAACAAGCCTGTGGTGATGCGTACCCTGGATATCGGGGCCGATAAAGATCTGCCCTATTTCTCGATTGAGGAAGAAAACTCAGCATTGGGTTGGCGCGGGATTCGTTTCACGCTTGATCATCCAGAAATTTTCTCTTCACAGATTCGTGCCATGCTGAAAGCCAGTATTGGCCTGAATAATCTGCATATCCTATTACCGATGGTGACCAGTGTCAGTGAAGTGGAAGAAGCGCTGTATTTACTGGAGCGTGACTGGGTTGCCGTACAGGAAGAAGAACAGGTCAAAATCACCAAGCCAAAAATCGGCATTATGGTGGAAGTACCGAGCGTCCTACATCAGATAGATGAGTTTTCTGAGTTTGTCGATTTCTTCTCGGTGGGTTCTAATGATTTAACCCAATATTTACTGGCAGTGGATCGTAATAATCCGCGTGTGGCTAACGTCTATTCGCATTTGCATCCTGCCGTATTACGTGCCTTGACTCGTTTGGTACAGGACTGTCATCGTAATGAAAAGCCAATCAGTATCTGCGGTGAAATGGCGGGTGATCCGATCTCGGCAGTGCTATTAATGGCAATGGGCTTTAATACCCTGTCGATGAGTTCGAGCAATATTCTGCGGGTACGTAAAACGATCTGTCATGTGCCAATGCCGGATGCGCAGGACTTATTAGAACATGTATTGAAACTGGATAATCCGCTGGTGGTGAAAAGCTGGATGGAACATTATTTCCGGACCCATGGTCTGGGAGATATGGTGAAAGGTGCGACCCGAATCGTGGGAGCTTAAGCTGCTAGATTTAGCAAAACTGCCATAAACAAAAGGGAGATAGTCATTTGAGTATCTCCCTTTTTTGTGCTTGCTGTAGCCACGTTTTGCGTCTTTCTTGCGGTCTGTAAACACTTGGCTTTTGTTAACCTCATGCATATGTTTGGCCACAAAGTTGTTGACTACAACCTCTGGCACTACTTTTTTCTTTGCCATCTTCTCACCTGTTTTTTTAATTCAGCATCTGAACGATGCTGTACATATATTGCGCTCTATGAGACAAATTTCAAGGGGTTTTCGATATTTGTTATTAGGCATGAGAGACAGAAGAATAACTTTTTAAAAAGCTATTCTTCTCTTCTTATCACTATCTTATGACTTGATTAATCTTGAGCTAAAGTCCGCTCCAATATCCGCTTAACATCCACCAGTTTAGCACTAATCATACCCATTACCCGACCATGAAAATCACTATAACGTGTCTGAATAAACGCATCGGAAATAAAACCAGGTGCATAACGTTTCAATAATACGGCTTGAGCCAAAATGGTTAAACGGCTGACCAGACTGCGCCCCATAAACTGCAGCTCATCTGCCGGCTGCTGGAACAGCTTAAATAATGTTTGCAGTTCCTGCTTCAGGATTTCATCCTGCATTGTAGTAGAAGCTATATCCTGGAATAGCACTTCGATGGATTCTGGATCACGGCCAATCGCACGCAGTACATCCAGACACATGACATTGCCTGAACCTTCCCAAATGGTATTCACCGGTGCTTCTCTGAAAATTCGTGCCATGATGCCATTATCAACATAACCATTACCGCCAAAGACTTCCATAGTTTCACCAGTCAGCTCTACGGCACGTTTGCAGATCCAGAACTTGGAAGCAGGCGTCATGATGCGTTTCCAAGCGAGTGACAGAGCATCATCATTTTCATAGCAGGAAGCTAAATAAAAACTGAGTTGCATCGCTGCTTCAACTTCCAGTGCCAGATCGATCAGTACTGCTTGCATCAACGGTTGTTCGACCAGATGTTTGCCAAAAGCCTTACGTTGTCGGGTATAGGCCAGACATTGCACCAATGCCTGGCGCAGCATTGCAGTGCTACCGACCGAACAGGTCAGACGCGTGTAATTTGCCATTTCGATAATCGTTGGAATACCTCGTCCGGCTTCGCCGATCATAATGCCCCAAGCTTGCTGAAACTCGACTTCGGAACTGGAGTTACTGCGGTTCCCGACTTTGTCTTTGAGTCGCTGCACATGAATATTGTTCTTGGTACCATCCTCACGCCAGCGTGGCACAAAGAAACATGCCAAGCCATCCTGCTCAGTTTTCGCCACGACCAGATGGGCGTCACACATTGGTGCCGAGAAGAACCACTTATGTCCGGTAATCAGATAAGCTTTTCCGCGACCTGATTCAGCTACAGGTACGGCAATTGTTTCATTCGCTCGTACATCGGAGCCGCCCTGCTTTTCAGTCATGCCCATACCGAGCCAGATTGATTTTTTCTGGGCAATTGGCAGATCACGTTCGTCATATTCGGTAGAGAGTAATTTATCTCCGATTTTGGCCCAGAGTTCCGGTTCACGCTGGATCAAGGGAATACTGCCGAGGGTCATCGAGGTGGGGCATAGACTGCCGCATTCGACTTGTCCGCTGAGGTAAAAACGTGCCGCCCAGTCGACCCATTTCGATGTGGATTCAGCATGATTAAAAGGATGTGCATGGCTATCAAACTGGCGATTGATGCGCATCCACTGATGCCAGGCTGGATGGAACTCAATGTAATCACGACGGCGACCACGGGCATCAAAAGCATGCAAGATTGGTGTATGTCGGTTCGCCAGATCGGCATATTCATAATATTGCGATGAACCTACTACCTGCCCCATCTCAGTGAGAGTAGCTTGATCCTGACTACCGTTTCGCTGCAGGATTTCTTGCAAAATGGTGTCAGTTGTAAAAAGGTTATAGTCTTGCTTTTCATCAAACTGGTTGCTGATCTTATGGGTCGTCCATGTGTTCATCTTATCTTCCTTGGTCTTTATTTTTTGTTGTATGGTTTTCGGTTCAGTATAAAGAAAAAGTTGCTAATACTTATTAAGTTTTCAGTAAAGCAGCCAGCTTTCTATGACTAGACATTCTATGATTTAAATAGACAATCAAATTTCAGACAATAAAAGACCGACTCGAAAGCCGGTTTCTTTTTAATACTGAGAACTTACTTCTTCACATCAAAACGGTCTGCATCCATGACTTTCACCCATGCTTTAACGAAGTCACGCACGAATTTTTCTTTGTTGTCATCCTGCGCATACACTTCCGCATAAGCACGCAGAATCGAATTTGAACCAAAGATCAGGTCTACACGTGTTGCAGTCCATTTCTTCACGCCAGTCGCGCGTTCAACGATGTCATATTTGTTACGGCCTGCTGGCTTCCACTGATAGTTCATATCCGTCAGGTTAACGAAGAAGTCATTCGTTAAAGCACCT
Source organism: Acinetobacter sp. LoGeW2-3 (assembly GCF_002688565.1). Taxonomy (NCBI): domain Bacteria; kingdom Pseudomonadati; phylum Pseudomonadota; class Gammaproteobacteria; order Moraxellales; family Moraxellaceae; genus Acinetobacter; species Acinetobacter sp. LoGeW2-3. The sequence continues at coordinate 729,818 of NZ_CP024011.1, forward strand.
ACGTTGTTCGTCAGTACACCTTCAGGCGCACCCGCATAGTTAGTACCGAGTACACGCATACCGCCCACCAGCACCGTCATTTCAGGTGCAGTCAGACCTAACAGTTGTGCACGATCTACTAATAGCTCTTCAGCCTGAACCACATATTCATCTTTCAACCAGTTACGGAAACCGTCATATTTAGGCAACAGATCCTCGAATGAATAGGCATCTGTCTGTTCCTGAGAGGCATCACCACGGCCCGGCGTAAATGGAACCTTAATATTCACCCCTGCTGCTTTTGCTGCCTGCTCAATCGCTGCGCTACCACCCAGTACGATCAGATCAGCAATGCTGACTTTCTTCTCAAGACCAGCCTGAATCTCTTCAAGTTTGTTCAGTACTTTATTCAAACGTTCTGGTTCGTTACCTTCCCATTGACGTTGTGGTTCTAGACGGATACGTGCACCATTGGCACCACCACGATAATCAGAACCACGGTACGTACGTGCACTGTCCCAAGCAGTATTGATTAGCTCAGTTGGCGTTAAGCCACTGATCAGCAATTTTGCTTTCAGTTCTTCAATTTCAGCTTCAGACAGAGTGTAATCTACTTTCGGAATTGGATCCTGCCAGATCAGATCTTCAGCCGGTACATCTGGGCCAAGGTAACGGGATTTTGGCCCCATATCACGGTGTGTCAGTTTGAACCATGCGCGTGCAAAGACTTCAGAGAAGTAAGCTGGATCACGGTAGAAACGTTCTGAAATTTTGCGGTATTCCGGATCAATTTTCAGTGCCATGTCGGCATCGGTCATCATCGGATTACGGCGTACACTGGTGTCATGCGCATCAAATGGTTTATCTTCTTCTTTGATGTTAATCGGTTCCCACTGTTTCCCACCTGCCGGGCTCACTGTTTTTTCCCACTCATAAGTAAACAAGAGATGGAAGAATTCATTGTCCCATTTGGTTGGGTTAGTGGTCCATGCACCTTCCAGGCCACTGACCATGGTATTCGCTGCGTTACCGGTACCTTCCGGGTTATGCCAGCCCAAGCCCTGGAATTCGATATCTGCAGTTTCAACATCCGGTCCAAGCAAGTCTGCTTTACCGTTACCATGTGTTTTACCTACGGTATGGCCTCCTGCAGTCAAGGCAACAGTTTCTTCGTCATTCATTCCCATACGGTCGAAGGTGACACGCATATCCTGTGCCGTACGTAATGGATCCTGTACGCCATCTACACCTTCAGGATTGACATAGATCAGGCCCATTTGAACCGCAGCAAGAGGATTTTCAAGTGTGGTACGATCTTCATTATTTTCATAACGGTTTTCTGTCGGTGCCAACCATTGGCGTTCATCACCCCAGTACACATCTTTTTCAGGATGCCAGATATCTTCACGACCACCAGCAAAACCGAATGTTTTCAAGCCTGCAACTTCATAAGCCACTGTACCAGCGAGGATAATCAGGTCACCCCAAGAGAGCTTGTTACCGTATTTTTTCTTGATCGGCCATAACAGACGACGACCTTTATCGGTATTGACGTTATCTGGCCAACTGTTCAATGGCGCAAAACGCTGGTTACCCGTATTGGCACCGCCACGACCATCCTGTTTACGATAAGAACCTGCCAAGTGCCAAGCCGTACGAACAAACATACCGATATAGCTGCCATAATCTGCTGGCCACCATGCCTGGTTAGTCGTGATGAGTTCACGCAGGTCTTGTTTTACTGCTTCAAGGTCAAGGGAATTAAAGGCTGCTTTATAGTCAAAGTTAGGATCGAAAGGATTTGTTTTAGTATCGTGTTGGGAAAGAATGTCGAGATTAAGCGCATTTGGCCACCAGTCAGTATTGTGCGAGCTGGCATTGCTTGCTGCTGTACCTTCATGTTTTTGATGAAATGGGCAGCCTGATGCTTGCGAATCTTGTGTCATTGTGTAGCTCCAAGACTTTAATAAAGTCTGCTTGATCTGAACCGTTTAAACATTGTATTTACTCAACATAACCCTTTTACCATATAAGCAAAAGCAAGTTTTACGAATGAAAACAATCGTTTTCTTCTATCTAAAAGATTGTAGATGCACTGATTATTTATTTTTTTGCTAGTTTTTCTAGGAAATTGTAGAGAACTGGTGGGTTGGTGAAAATTCAGCCGTGGTAAATATTCCGGTGGTTATTCGACTAAAGTTATAGAGCGTAGAGGTAAAGGAACCTCTCCAGCAAAAATACGAATCTGTTGATCCTTAGCAAGCTGGATTTACATCTTGAGATTATTTAGTTCAAGCAGCAGCTTTGATTCTATTTTGCTATTTTTTAAAGATTTCATTTACAGAAAAATAGACGCCGAAGCGCCTATTTATAAAGTGATCTGAATATGCGGTTTGGAAAACGCTATCTGAAAATATTCATCTAGTCTGTTTAAGTGAATACTTCTCTATACCCGCCCTTGGGTACGTTCCAGCCATACTTTCTGGGTTTGTGGCTTCACAAACAAGGTAATAATTTCAGGATGGATCTGTTTGATCTGGGCTTCGATCCGATTCACACAGGCTTCAATTTCATCCGAGGTCAGATTATCCATAAACTCTAGACTTAAAGATGCAATCACCTGATGTGCACCGATCTGTTCAGTCAGCACACCATTTGCACTAAACACGGCGATATCTTCCTGTGCGATATTCAGAACATTTGCCCGTAGTTTAGGATCAGCGTTTTCACCCAATAATAGGCCTTTGGTTTCACGTGCCAGTAACCAGGCCGAGACCGCCAACACCACCCCAATCAAAATGGAGGCAGCACCATCCAGCTCAGGAATATTCAATTGATGGGCCAAGAAGATACCGATTAAAGCAATGAACAGACCGATCAATGCAGCTGTATCTTCAAATAACACAGTAAAAGTTGTTGGGTCTTTGCTGCGTCTAAAGGCTTCAAAATAACCCATTTTCCCTTTCATTTTTCGGAATGTTTTCAATGCGACAAACCATGAAAAACCTTCACATAAAATGGCAATACCGAGCACCACGTAGTTGATCATCGGATCCTGCATTTCTTCAGGATGAATAATGTGCTGGATGCCCTGATAGATCGACACAATGGCACCGAGAGCAAAGACCATCAAAGCCACGATAAAGGCCCAGAAGTACAGTTCACGTCCATAGCCGAAAGGATGCAGAGCATCAGGGCGCTGCTCGGCTTTTTTCATACCGTACAGCAGCAGAATTTCATTCAAGGTATCCACCACCGAGTGAATCGCCTCACTCAGCATGGCAGAACTGTTGGTGATATAGGCCGCGACAAATTTCACCAGCGCGATTGCCAGATTACCAAACAGCGCTGCATATACCACAATTTTATTCGATTCAGACGACATTCAAATTTGTCCTAGTTTTTTCTCAAACAGATGGATCTATTTGATTTTTCATTTTATCTCTTTGCATCTTAATAAACTGCTGCGATAAATTGTTTATTGTTTTGTTGTTCTCATTTTTAATCGGAATCCTCATGCTTGAAATTGTTTCTACTTCTGTTGATCAGCATCCTGCCCTGTTAGAACTGTGGGAACATTCAGTTCGTGCTACGCATCATTTCCTGAATGACGCGCAGATCCTGAAGATTCGCCAGCAGATTATTCAGCATGGTTATTTTGATCAGGTGCAACTGTTCCATGTGGAACATCAGCAGCAGATTCTAGGCTTTATGGGCATTGCTGGCAGCAAACTGGAAATGCTGTTTATTTCCCCTTCGGCCTTCCGGCAAGGTATTGGCAGCCAGTTATTGCAACATGCGCTTGAGCTAGGTGTGGCTGAAGTTGATGTGAATGAGCAGAATCCTGATGCAGTTACTTTTTATTTGAAGCATGGCTTTGAGATGATCAGCCGCTCAGAAACCGATAGCGAAGGCAATCCCTACCCGATTCTGCATCTGCAACTGAAAAACTAAAAAGGAAGCCGAAGCTTCCTTTTGGGTGTTAATTTACCTTGAACTGTGAATTTTAGAATTTGGAAAAATACTGTTCGCGCCATTCTTTCCAGAAGTACATCACGATCCCGAACATCACCACTGCAATACCAGCGAAAGCATGACTACTGATAATTTCATTATTTAGGCTTGCACCCAAAATCAAAGCAATAATCGGCGTCATCACATTGCTGAGCGATACGGTGGATGCCGCCAGACGACGAATCAGCCAGAAGTAACACAGCATCGCCACAATCGAAGACAAGATCATGGTAAAACCAAAGCCGAACAGTGCCTGCATACTCGGCATTTGCGTTGGGAAAGATTGCCAGATAAATGGAATGATTAGTAATGATCCTAGTGAGGAAACAATCAAAGAACCCGTCGCTTGTGTCATCGGTTTCAATGGTGCATTGATCTTTTTCACCCAGAAGATTGAGCTGATATAAGACACCATACTGATAAACATCAATACCACGCCCAATGGATTAATTTTACTGTCGGCTGAGTCTGCAAATACAAAACTTAAACCCGCGACTGCGACAAACATACCAACCCATTGTAGCCAGATCAGGCGATTGGTTTTCAGGATGACATGCCCGATCAGACCTGCAACCAATGGTGAAAATCCGAAAATCAAGGCCATTAAACCTGAGGTTAAATAGTTCGCAGCCAGATAAATGAATAGCTGCGCGCCGATCAGATTCAGGCTGCCTGCCACATAGCTCATCATGGAGGTTCGATCAAATGGCAAAGGATTACGCATGGCAGCCAAGATCGCCAGCGCCAGCACAGAAGCGCCGAAATAACGGATGATCAGCACCCACATCGAATGAACTTCTGCAACGCTCCAGACAATCGCCAGTGGTGTTGCTGCCCAGATCAGCACCAGCAAGGCATAAATACTTGCCGTCACCAGCATGGGAGATGAATTTGAATTCATTAAAAGGACTCAATTAAATTTTTTCAGAAAGAATTGAACTAACTTCTCGTTCAAATTCACAATCGACAATACTGATGGCGGCAAGGATGCCGCCTGTGGTGCTGGGGGATATGGATATCCCCTCAGCACTACAGAAGATTTTTGCCTTGCGAAGCAGTGCTTCTCATCATATTTGAAAAGTAAAAACTGCCTACACACAGAAATGTCCATTTACAATGCAATTTGCGGCAGTAATTTTACTAAAACAATAGCCATAAAAAAGCAGACCTAAGTTGCCTAAGGTCTGCCCTTTTGTAAACTTATAAATAAAGCAAAGTTATTTTACAAGTTTACGAAGATCTTGGCTGAGATCTAAATATTTATCTGCTTCAAACGCTGCATTCTTGCTGATCAGCTTTTTCAGGTGACGCATTTCTTTTGCCGCATTTACAGTAATACCGCCAACAATAACGCCATCAGTCACACCAAACATCACGAATGATGATTCAGCGCGAAGCTCTGGATTGATTTCACCACGGACTTGCCATTCAGCAGCCGCCATGTCACCCACGAACTGGTAGTTGATGTCCAACTGATCTGTCCAGAACCATGCTGGGTTAGGCGTCGGATGTTCAACGTCCATCACGTGACGTGCAAAGATACCTGCTTGAAGGTTGGCATTTTCCCAAGTTTCGACACGACGGTGGTTACCGCAGTTACGAAGTTGAGTTGCCACATCACCTGCTGCATAGATGTCTGCATTTGAAGTCTGGCAGTTTTCATTCACTTTAATTGCGAAATCAACATCTAGGCCAGCTTCTACCGCTAGTTGCGCATTTGGCACGATACCGATACCGTAAACCACAGCATCAGCACGAAGCTCTTCACCACCCTCAAGGGTAATCACAACTTCTTCACCGTCAAGTTTGCAGTCTGCAATCTTGGTTTCCAGACGAACATCGATACCTGCCAAACGTTGTTGTTCTAACAGGAACTCGCTCAGAATACGTGGTGAACAGCGACCCATGACCATAGGACCCATTTCGATCACAGTTACCTGGCATTCTTTGAAACGTGCAGATGAAGCCAATTCCAGACCGATGACACCACCGCCAATCAGGACAATACGACGGCCTGATTGCAATACAGGGACCAGTGCTTGCGAATCTTCAAGGTTACGCAGCGTATAAACATGTTTACCCAGCGCATCGAAGTTTGGCAGACGACGTGCTGCGCCGCCAGTTGCAAGCAACAGTTTGTCATAAGCAATAAGGTCACCATTTTGAAGTTCAACCGTTTTCGCTTCAGCGTTGATTTTTTTCACGCCATTGCCACGAATGGTTTCCACACCAAGTTCCGCCAGTTTTTCTTCTGACAGGATTTCAATCTTGGTTTCTTCAGGTTTTAGAATCACGTCCTTAGACAGTGGTGGACGCTCATAAGGAAGATGTGTCTCATCACCGATCAGAATGATTTTACCTTCGTATTTATTGCCACGAAGTTCTAAAATCGCGCTTGCACCTGCTTGGCCAGCACCTACAATTACGATGGTTTCGATGTTGCTCATGTCTTTAACCTTTTAACTCTGCAGATACGATGCCAAAGCCCGCAATCCATTCACTGATTTCTTCATAACAGTGCGTTGTCATTTCGTACTCGCCCATTTCGCTTAAAGCAGCAAACGCCGCCATCCACGAACGAACTTCCTGACCACCACGGCCACCATCACGGCGGATTTCAGCTTCAGTCATGGTCTCAAGTGCAGCGAAGTCGGCATTCTTGAATTTTTCAAGCAATGCGATATCCCATTCAGCATTCAGAGGAACTGCAACAGAAGTGTCGCCTGCTGCCAGTTTCTGGCCCACTGCAATGATTTTGGACTGACGCGCGTTACGTGCTTCAGGTGTCGGGTTACGACCTGCAATCAGGAACTCTTCCACTTCTGGTGGTACAGAACCCATTTGCGGAGTTGGTGGATCGTGTGACAGACCACCTGTACCCAGAACGAGTACACGCTCATTTTCAAGGTTCAGAGATTTGATGAACTGACCTACAGCACGGCCTAAAGCGATCGTACGCTTAGTCGTTGGCATCGGTGCTGCAGCGCCATTAATGAAAATTGGAATCGTTGGATAACGATCAAGTTTGCCGTCGCACAGGAAGTGCAATGGCTGAGTCACACCATGGTCAGCTTGCATACGGTAAGAATAAGCAACGTCCACACCTTCATCGAGTACACGACGGACCAAACCCAGTGCTTTGTCTTCAGGTACATCAATGTGTGCATTGTCTTTACCATAGTCCCAGTCCCCTGCAGCCGTCGCGCGAATGCCCACACAGAAGCTTGGCATCAGGTCATAGAAGAAACCATTGAAATGGTCAGGACCAAAGGTAATGATCAGGGTTGGGTCGTAAGCTTTTACTTCAGCAGACAGTTTTTCAAACGCTTCACGAACGGCCTGTTCTTTGCGTTTTTCCTGCGGTGAAGCAAATTCCATTAAAGGACTGTGCGATGCACAAATAAGTTTAACGGCCATGAGAGACTCCTTAAAAGGAAGGCAGCCAAGAACAGGCTGCCGAAAAGTCCATTTCAGACTAGATTTTTATTCGTCAAAGAAACCGGCACGTGGCTGACGTAAGCCGCGAATACCCAGACCGCATTCTGCATTGATCAGAACACCAGTCAAAGGACGGTTATTTTGACGAGATGCCAAGAGCACATATGAACCAGTCATATCTTCCGGCTCAGGTAAGAAATTCAGTGGCATGCCACGTGCGATTTTCTCAGGATCACGTGCATCCAGCAGGCCAAGATTTTCCTGACCTAAAGATGCAGCACCTTTGATGTTCACATTCATACCTGATGGCGCAACGGCATTGACTCGGACTTTAGGTGCAAGTTCGTAAGCCAGTTCTTTCATAATGCCCACACCCGCATGTTTCGATGCTGTGTAAACTGGACCGCCACCTGCAGAATACAATGCAGAATTTGACAGTGTGAAAATGATTGAACCTTCAGATTTTACTAACTCATCAAGTGCAGCTTTGGTACCTAGTATCAGAGATTTGGTGTTAATCCCCATAATCTCATCAAAGGCTTTTTCCAGCTGCTCACCTGAGGTATTGACGATATCGGCATAGTGATCCCAGATACCCGCATTACCCACGAAACAGTCGAGTTTACCATAACGCTCTACAGTCGCTTTAACAGCACGGACGTTGTCTTCATAGCTGGCCACATCACCTGCGATTGCCAGCACGCGGTCACCAAAATGTGCATTCAGTGCATCGACTTTAGACTGTGAACGTTGAAGAACGGCCACTTGTGCGCCCTCTTCCAGGAAACGTTCTACCAGTGCCCAACCGAGACCTGAACCACCACCAGTGATCAGTGCAACTTCGCCTTGTAGCCAACCCATGATTACTCTCCTGCCATCTCTACGTATAACGCACCATCTTCAAGTACAACTGGGAATGTTTGAATCGGGTCAGTTGCTGGTAAGCAAAGTGCCTGACCTGTTTTCAAACAGAAGCGAGCTGCATGAAGTGGACATTCCACTGTACCGTCGTCTTCAAGGTAGCCTTCAGACATAGAAGCATTACCGTGTGAACAGCGGTCGTTCATTGCGAAGAATTCGCCACCGTTGTTGAATACTGCAAGCGCTTCGATACCGTTTACGCCGCAATCCACTTTTAACGCTTCGCCTTCGTCTAATTCGTCAACTTGGCAAACAAAAATCTTATTCATTAGAAGAACACACTCAGGTTATGTGAGTTATAGGTAACTTGGTCAAGAGTGATCTTACGGTTGAAGATCTGGAAGCCCAGGCCGCCTTCAACTTTGCGGATCTTGTCATGACGTTTACCACAGTAAATCGTAACGTCTTTCTCTTTCTGGGTACGGTACAGAAGGTATGTCACGTACACATCGTATTCGCCTTCAACTTCAGTCGGCTCAACAATCACGTTGCTCACCATGTGAGTGGTACGTGATGGAGGCTCTTCAGCCCAAGCCATACCTGTTTCCAGACGTGCAACACGACGCTCTAAAAGATCTTTCGTATCGTTGAATACCCAAGTTGTAGGTGGTTCAACTGAACGACGACGGTCACGCGTTTGAGCGTTTGGTGTAGTACGTAGCGTGTAAGAAATATCTTCAGCTAGCGTGTCTAACCACTCGCGGAATTTCCAGTCATCAAGAAGCTTGGCTTCTTGATACAGGAACTGACTAATTTGGTGATGAAGTTCTAAACTGATTTGACTCATTTCATAAGCTCCTTCTCGTATTCGTCAGCCGCAGCTTCAACGTCTTCCCATTTTTCATGAATCAATAAATCTGCCCAACGGCGGTACATACCACGTGCTGCAGTTTCAGAGAAAATATAGTTAGTGATACCCGGGATACCATCTTCACGTACTTTCTCGTTGCCTTTACCCATTTCCATAATGAGTTTGTTTTGACGTGCTTTGTAACCACGTAAAACTTTTTGGATTTCGATCCAGTTTTCAGAGTCATCTTGCTCTAGGAAACCAGCAGGACCGAAGGCACGAGTTGCAGAACGTTCAAATGCTGCTTGTACATCTTCTGGCGCGTCCGCATCACAGATACAGAATGCCCAAACTTCAGTTTTGTTTGGACCACGTGGGTGCCATACGCGAAGTGTTGCAGTACCGTTCAACCAAGACAATGTTGGGAACATGGTGTTGTGACCTGCAAGACGCAGCGCACGAGTTTCACCTAGACGTTCTTTCACTTCTTCGTAAGTTTCGCGGAAGTAGTTTGCAACTTCACCGTCAACCCATACGTTTGCATCTGGTTTCTCTGTGAAGAAGAAGCCTGAACCGTGACCACGTGAACCGTATTGGATCGCGTCTTTGGCAGTTTCCCAAACTGGACGAGCAGTTTGCGCAGCACCTAATTTCTTAGATGATTCGTCGTCTGGTTTTGCACCCAGCACCTGAATTGCAGATGCGTGAGAGAACAATGCGTGGTATTGGTCAGATGCGAACTGTTCAGCAGCAAATTTCCAGTTACACTCGATTTCCCATTTGTGTACACCACCAACGATCACAGTACCGCCTTCACGACGATCTACAACACCGTCCAGGTACCAAGCGATATCGCCCATGTATTCTTCTAGATCTGGAGTTGTTTCATCCCAGCAACCGAAGATCAGGCCTTTGTATGATTTAACACGGTTAACTTCTACCAGACCCCATTGCTCTTTACATGCACCATGTGGGTAAGCACGATCTTCAAGCGGGATGTCTTTTAGAGAACCGTCAATACCGTATGACCAGCCGTGGTATGGGCAAGTGAACGCACGTGTGTTACCACAATCTGCGAAGCTTACGCGCATAGAACGGTGACGGCATTGGTTTAAGAATGCTTTGATTGAGCCATCTTTTTGGCGCGCCACGATGATTGGATCTTCACCCATGTAGGTATTGAAGAAATCGCCAGCCTTAGGAATTTGGCTTTCATGGCAAAGGAATAACCATGTACGACCGAAGACACGTTCAAGTTCTAATTCGTAAATGTCAGGATCTGTATAGATAGATGGCGTGATACGTCCATTTTGTGCATCGACTAAAGCGTCGATTTCGCGCACATCAATTTTTCCACTCATGAAAAGCTCTCCTGTGACCAGTTATGGCACAAAGTAATAGACTCAACTTTTCAACGATGATGGATTTTTGAGTGGATTTGCGGAAATATTTTTTTTGTTTTGATTAATAGATTTCACCAATTAGTAACTTGGCGATATTATCTATTAAAACACTTTTTTTACGACACATTCATTTACTTTGTGAATGGTAAAATAAGCTTCACCATATAGTTGCTTATGCACTATACTGCTTGAAAATTATAGTAATACATTTTTTGGATTACTCGGCGGGCTAGTTTTATGGAATTACGACATCTTCGTTACTTTATTACCGTTGCTGAAGAACTGAACTTCAGTAAGGCGGCACTCAAACTTTATACGGCACAGCCTTCCTTGAGTCAGCAAATCAAAGACCTAGAAGAAGACGTGGGTGTAAAGCTCTTAAACCGTACTAAGCGTAAAGTCGAACTCACTGAAGAAGGTGCGGTATTTCTTGAACAGGCTCGTTTGACGCTGGCTCAGGCAGATAAAGCCATTGCCATGGCACGTCAGGTTTCACAGGCCAAGCAGCAGATGTTACGCATTGGTTTCGTCCCTGTAGCGGAGATGAAAATCTTCCCGTATGTGCTGCCAAATCTGCGCGTTCAGAATCCAGACCTGAAAATTGAACTGCTCAGCCTAAACAACACTGAACAGATGAAATTGCTGAAAAAAGGTGAGCTAGATCTTACTTTTACCCGTCATAACTTCAATAGTGACGAGATTGAAAGCCAATTTGTGATTCGTGAACCATTGATCTTCATTCTTCCAAAAGATCATCCACTTGCGAAATATGACCGTATTCCGGTGAAAGCACTGAACGGTATCGACTTTATTATTCCATCTGCAGAACAGTCACTAACCCTGCATAATGCGATCATCGACTTTGCTAAAGCCAATGGCATCGAGTTCAATATTGTGCAAAAAGCAGACAATATTTTGTTTAACATCAACTCGATTGGTATTGGTTTAGGTTGTACTATTTTGCCTGGTTATATCGCGCCACTGACCATGAACAATACCGTGATTCGACCTTTGGATGTCGAACTGCCGTATCTGGATCTGTATGTTAGCTACCGCAAAGATGGCAACTCGGTTGCAGTGAAGAAATTCCTTGAATTACTGACACGTGTGTTCTATCTCGATATTAACCGTAATGAACAGGCCTAATCCTTTAGGCTAATCTCAACGCGCTTACTGATGATTTCAGGGGGCGCGTTTTTTATTTCCCCAATTCAAATGCACATTTTTTAAGCAGTCAAAATCAGCGGCATTTAACGCTTTAACCTATATTTCAGCTGGCTGCTGCATCAAGAAAATCTATTAAAATTTCAAAATTGATCATTTAGTGTTCGATAAGTCCCTTGCTTTTACAACTTAAGTCTAATGCAGTTTTAGGGGTGAGAAAAAAGGTTTTAGACGCCAAAGATATTGTGCAAATTATGTTTAAATCTAAATCAGCGATGAATGAGAATCACCATTATTGAATACACTTGAGTCAATCTTTTTTAGGTATAAAAAAAGGATGGCTGAAGCCATCCTTTTTAACTGTATTACGACTTATTTTACGCCGTGAACAGCCAGGTAGTTTTTGATTACAGTGTTGAACTCATCTGATTTTTCAACTTGAGACCAGTGACCACATTGGCTGAAGATGTGGGCATCAGCATTTGGCACGATATTCAGGATGTCCCAAGTACGAGAAACCGGAATCACTACGTCTTGAGTACCGTGAATCAATAATACAGGCACAGTAATGTCTTTCATTTTTTCGAAATCCAATGGGAATTCGAAACGGTCACGGTCACGTGCGCCAACTACATCCATCAAACGGTTTGATGCATAGTCATTTGCAGCAGAAGCAAAACGTACTTTAACCAGTTCATCAGTGATCAGGTCTTTGTTCACCACGAACATAGAAAGTGTCTTTTTGATACCTTCTTCTGTAAGAACTGGGTTAGCGTGAGCTTTTAGTGCAGCAGTTTGTTTCGCACCACCAGTACCCATAGACACGATACCCAAAATACGCTCTGGATAGTCAAGTGCCATTTGGAACGCTAACCAACCACCTAGAGAATTACCCACCAACCAGGTTTTTTCGATACCTAAAGCATCTAAAGTACGGATCGCGTGATCTACCCAAGCACGGATACCATAAGCAGTACCAGGTGCAACCACAGTTTGACCATAACCAATCGTATCAATCGCGATACAACGTGCTTGTTCGCCGATTGAAGGCAGGTTTAACCACCAGTTAGCAGCAGCAGATACACCCGTACCTGAACCGTGAAGGAATAGAATCGGTGTGCCTTCACCAATTTCGTGGTAGTGAGTCAACTCACCTTCTGCAGTTTCAATCCATTTGTCTTCTAAGCCAAAGAATGGATCTGTTTTATAATCAGGGATTTGAACAGTGCGCATGTTGATTCCTCGTACAGTCTTTAGCTTGCGTGTCCATCTATTCAGAGGTCGACGTCAAGTTGACTCTTTAAAAAATGACTTTTTACAGCTTTATATTAACCGCTTAGCACAGGTCAACTGATACAAAATTACGATTGCATACTATAAAATATATATAATTTAAATTATTGTTTTATATAATTATTTTTAAAATAATTCCTTATAAAGATTCAGGTTTTACATTCCAAATTGAAACAAAAAAAGAGCAGTGCTTTTGCACCGCTCTTTTGCATTATAAATCCTAGAATTTGTAAGTATAAGTTGTTGCAACACGATGTTCTTGCAGATCAGCAAAACCAGGTACGTTACGATAATCTACATCGATAAACATGTACTGGAAGCCTAAACCTTTCAGCTTACCTTCAGGTACAACATAGTTCACAATCACATTGTTTTCGTCTTCTTTACCGCGCGTGCCATCATTATTTTTAATATTCCAGCCATCATAATGACGAACTGTTGCAGTTAGACCCGGTGCACCAACGTCTTTAAAATCATAGGTATAGCCCAAGCTCCATGATTTTTCATCACGACGGATAAAGCTTGCTACTGACCAGTTGGCTAAATAAGGCTGTGGCACCCAGCCAGCCAAAGTTGGGAAGAATGGTGAATGATCTATTGCATCTTTACCAGCTCCAGTAATTTGACCATGATCTCCAAACATCTGTTGATAGCCAGCATCTAATGTGTGGTTACTATGCGTCCATGCACCTTTTAATGAAAGTGCCTGGCTGTCGATATCACCAAAAATGGCTTCACCAGATTCACGGTTATCGAAATAACGCGCATGAGTTGCAATCTTGTTTTTGTCATCCAACTTCTTATTGTATGTCACACCAAGATAGTTCTGACGATAGATATTGGTCACATCACCATAGAAGTAACTAAGACCAAGTTCAGGCGTTGCTTGGTAGTCAACACCTGCAACATACATCCCTTCATTCTTATGTCCTTTATTCACTTCTTTTGCAGACACTTTATTGAGAGGGTTTGGCCATAAGTAGAAATCATGTGCCTGATTTTCATAACGAGCATTGATACCATCTAAATAACCCAAAGTGATTTTGGTTTTATCGATATCCTTAGACTCTAACCAAACACCATTATAGGTAGTGAGTAATTGACGTGATGGGTCAAAGTGTACCACTGGTGTTGCAGGCAGAATTTCACCTACACGAAGTTCGGTTTCAGAAACTTTCGCTTTTAAAGTAGCCCCTACTTTACCGAAGTCACGCGCCTGTTTACCATCTTCAAAAGGCAGAATGTAATCGTCAGCTTTACGGTCTCCACTTAGGCGTACTGCATGTTGAACCAGTACATCTACACCCACTTTCACTGGACCAACATCAGCATAACCAGACTTAGCATCCAAAGTCACACCTTGTGACCAGCTACCAAAATCTTTTGATGGTGTATTAGCAGTACCTTCAATTTGACGATCTAAATAAAAGTTTCTAAATTTTAATTGAACATTACTGTCGTCAATAAAATCAGCCTGAGCAGCTGTTATTCCTAAAGTCGCTGTTGCAGCAATGATTGCTATCCATAAATTATGACGACGCATTTTCTTTGTCCTTAACCAACATAAGAAGTAATGGCAGCATCATGCTTAACAACGTATTTATTTAAAATCCGACCACAGTATTAACTTTTCGATCTCAATTATTTTTCTGGGTTCATTTGAATATATTTGTCATTTTTTTAATATTTTTAAAATCTTAGAGTATTTTTAAGTTTTTACTAATCAATGAAAATAACTCTTTGTTCTATATTTTAAATTCAATATTGAAAAGCATATTTAACCTGTAAATTCTATTTTTTAATCGTTTTCATGTTTAAGACTTTTTATAATACCTCAAAACTATAAGTTGTATTTATAAGAAATATGAAGGTTATTTAATTCAGTAGATTTATTTTGAAGTTCAACTATTTATTCATAACAGCGTATATGATTTATTTCTCAATTTATTTTCTATTTTGTTGCTGAAATATTTTTAAATTTTAAAAATAAAAAAAGCACCCTTTCGGGTGCTTTTTAAAATGGCAATCTTAAAAGATTAAATCATTCAAATTAAGCTTGAAGCTCTTTCGCTTTCGACATAGTCAATGCCAAGTCTTCAATCATGTCTTCCTGACCACCAACTGTGCCACGACGACCAAGTTCCATCAGGATTTCACGAGCAGACACGCCATATTTCGCTTCAGCACGTTTAGCGAATAACAGGAATGAAGAGTAAACACCTGCATAACCTAGAGTTGCAGCATCACGGTCTGCACGAATCTGATGTGTCATCATTGGAATGATCAGATCTTCCGCAACGTCTTGTACTTTAAACAGGTCAACGCCAGTTTCCATTTGCATACGGTTGGCAACCGCAACAAACAGCTCAAGTGGCGTATTACCTGCACCAGCACCCAGACCCGCAGAGGCTAAGTCGACACGTGTTGCACCTGCTTGTACAGCAGAAACAGAGTTGGCAACACCCATACCTAAGTTATGGTGACCATGGAAACCGATTTCGATGTCTGAACCTAAGTTAGAACGTAAGATACCTACACGGTCAGTCACGTCTTGCGGAAGCATATAACCAGCTGAGTCTGTTACATAGATACAGTTTGCACCGTATGACACCATTTTTTGCGCTTCTTCAAGAAGTTTTTCTGGAGAAGCCATGTGCGCCATCATTAAGAAGCCCACAGTGTCCATACCCAGTTTACGTGCAGCAGTAATGTGCTGTTCAGAAACGTCCGCTTCAGTAGAGTGAGTTGCAACACGAATAGTTGCCACACCTACATCATGCGCCATTTTCAGGTGATCAACTGTACCGATACCAGGAAGCAAAAGTGCAGACACTTTCGCTTGTTTCAGTTTAGGAATAACTGCTGTTAGGTATTCTTCGTCAGTTGCTGCCGCAAAACCGTAGTTTACAGAGTTACCGCCAAGGCCGTCACCATGTGTTACTTCGATTAAAGGTACACCTGCATCATCCAGCGCAGTGGCAATCGCAACCATTTGTTCAGGTGTAGTTTGATGGCGCATTGGATGCATACCATCACGTAAAGTCATATCATTAATAATAATCTTAGACATGAAGGTGCTCCTTAAGCTTCAACTGCATTTAAAACACGTTCTGCGAACATTTCTGCGGTACGTGCAGCTGCTGCAGTCATAATGTCGAGGTTACCTGCATATTTAGGCAGGAAATCACCCAGACCTTCAACTTCAAGGAAGATCGATACGCGGTTGCCATCAAATACTGGACCATTGACCAGTTTGTAGCCTGGTACGTATTTTTGAACTTCTTTGATCATGGCATGTACAGATTCAGTGATCGCAGCCTGATCTGGTTCACCCTCAACCAAGCAGTGAACAGTGTCACGCATCATCAATGGTGGCTCAGCAGGGTTAATGATGATGATCGCTTTACCTTGTTTCGCACCACCGACTTTCTCAATCGCACCTGCAGTAGTACGAGTGAATTCGTCGATGTTTTTACGCGTACCAGGACCAACTGATTTAGTAGATACAGTTGCGATGATTTCGCCATAGTTTACAGGCTGAACGCGAGAAATCGCTGCAACCATAGGAATAGTTGCCTGACCGCCACAAGTCACCATGTTTACGTTTGGCACTTCACCTTGTTCAAGTAAAGCTTCAAGGTTTACAGGTGGTACGCAGTATGGACCGATCGCAGCTGGTGTTAAGTCAATCATTAACACGCCAAGCTCGTTCAGCTTACGGCTGTTTTCAGCATGTACATAAGCAGAAGTTGCATCAAATGCAATTTTGATGTCGTCTTCAATGACATGAGGAAGTAGACCTTCTACGCCTTCAGCAGTGGTTTTTAAACCCATTTTCGCTGCACGCGCCAGACCTTCAGAAGTTGGGTCGATACCCACCATCCATACTGGTTCTAACCATTCGCTACGTTGCAGTTTATAAAGCAAATCAGTACCAATATTACCTGGACCGATCAATGCACATTTAATCTTTTTCATGAATGTACTCTCTTGTATTCCCTTATTCAGCAGCAAAAGCAGCTGTTACTGAACCAAAGCCTTCAATTTCAACTTTGAATTCATCGCCCGGCTGAGCCACAACCATTGGACCTAAAGCACCAGTCAGAATGATGTCGCCTTTTAATAATGGACGACCGCGACGTACCATTTCGTCAGCCAGCCATACAGCAGCATTTAGTGGATTTGCCAGACATGCTTTACCCACGCCTTGAGAAACCACTTCTTCACCGCGAGTCATGACCATCTTGCAATTCACAAGGTCAAGGTTTTCAAGTTTTACAGGCTTAGAGCCCAGAACGAATGCAGCAGAAGATGCATTATCAGCCACTGTATCAATCAGGCTGATTTTCCAGTTTTCGATACGGCTATCCACTACTTCTACCGCAGGCAATGCATAATCAGTTGCACTGATGATGTCTGCATACGTGTGTTTTGCTTTGGTTAAATCTTCTTTGATCACCAATGCAATTTCTGCTTCAACTTTCGGTTGAATCAATAGACCTGCAGGAATCGCTTCACCATCGCCATAGGCCATGTCGGCAAACAACATACCGAAGTCAGGTTGGTCTACACCGAGTTGCGCTTGAACAACTTTAGAGGTTAGACCGATTTTACGACCAACCAAACGGCGACCTTCAGACAATGCACGCTCTGTGTTAACTTCCTGAACGGCGTATGCGATATCCACGTCAGCACTTTCGCCACCCAATTGTGGGCGGATCGGTGCGATCGCAGTTTTTGACAATTCAGCGCTACGTAATGCTTGAGCAACTGATTCAACGACAGCAGAATTCGACATCAATGTTTCCTTAAACTGCAAAAATGAGGTTTATGCTGGAATCCAGAACAGGACCTGACCAAGCGCAAAGAAATCTTCTGCAATTTGGGAAATTGGCCGATTCTGAAAAGAACATAAAAATAAACAGTCTAAGAATCGGAAAATTAATGAATGAATGCCAATAGTTATTTTATTTTTCGCTATAGCTATTATCTATAAATATTTCTTATATTAATTTATATAAAACAATTACTTAATTATTTAACCCAGACAAATTCCGAGTAAAATCCTCAGCAATATTGGCGGTTTAAATTGATCAAGTTTGCAGCTTTAGACTAAAAGATTAGACTAAATGCACGAATTTAATTCAATGACAGGCATTCAATCTACATATATTGCCTGTCATTTCATAGAACCCAGAATACCGGATTAAATTGCTTCCTTCCATTGGACTTTAGCCAATAAAAACTCATGTAAGCTGCTGACATCATTCACAATCGACAGTGGATTAAACTGCGCCAAAGTTTCTGGTGTATGTACGCCATAAGCCACACCTACACTTGGCATGGCAATATTCAGCGCCATTTCCAGGTCGTAAGAGGTATCCCCCACCATAATTGCTTCATGCGCATGTACATTTGTTTCTGCCAGAATTTCAGCCAGCATTAAAGGATCAGGTTTGGAGCGTGTTTCACTGGCAGCACGGGTGGCATGAAATAGGTCCACACTCTTGGTCTGATTGAGCACTCGATCTAAACCTTTACGGCTTTTACCTGTAGCAACAGCTAGTTTGATTCCCTCGTCTTTTAAGGCATAAAGCATTTCAGAAACACCCTCAAACCAGGCATCTTCAACAGAGTTCGCCACATAATGATCTGAATAGGCTTGCAAAATATCAGCATGTAATTCTGGCACACTTGGAAATAGTAGCTGCGCCACTTCTGGCAAACCCAGCCCGATAATGCTTTTGGCGTCTGCATCAGTTAACGGTTGCTGAAATTGCTGTGCGGCAAACTGCAGGCTCGACACGATCTGACCTACTGAATCAAATAAAGTGCCATCCCAATCAAAAATGACCAGTTTTACAGGGGAATTCATATAAGGTTCCTAGTATTTGATTCAGTAGAAGAAGATTCGCTACTTCTTGCGTGCAAATTCAAAACATAAATAAGCTTTCGTAATATCCCCTCTCCTTCTAGGAGAGGGTTAGGGAGAGGTTAAATTCATTCATAACCTCGATCAGCTTCAATGTCGAACTGTTTTCGTATAGGTATTATCTACTTTTCAAGGATGAAAAGTAGCAAAAATCCTTTGTTACTCTGATGGCACGTCCCTGTACTACAGAGTAACGGCGACATCCATGTCGCCTTTCATTGATTTAGAAATTAGCTTGAATTCCCTAACCCTCTTTAATAAAAAGAGGAACTCCCCCACTTAAATAAAGCAAAATGAGAGAAGGCACATTAAAAAGCTAAATATTACTCATCATCTTCCGCGGGCGTTACTACCTTATCCGCCTTTTGCGCACGAAGCTGAGCTACAAGACTCTGCATATCTTCCGGTAATGGTGCTTCGATGGTCGGATAACCTGGAATCTCTAGACGCATGGCATGCAAACATAAACGACGAGGTTTTGGACCACGATATTCAGTTTCATGACCGTATTTCTCATCACCCACCAGTGGATGACCAATACTTAAACCATGTACACGAATCTGATGGGTACGACCAGAAAGTGGAGATGCATACACCAGTGTTGCATGCATAAAACGTTCCTGCACATTCCACTGGGTTTTCGAATCCTTACCTTCTTTAGAGACACGGACACGACGTTCGCCATTCGAAAGCTCATAACGATGTAAAGGTGCATCAATTAATTGCTTGTCCAGGCTGACTTGACCTTTTACCACTGCTGCATAGGTTTTTTTAATCTTATGTTCACGTAATAAATCTTGCAGAGTTTTCAGCACGCTACGTTTTTTCGAGATCATCACCAGACCAGACGTATCACGGTCAATACGGTGGATGAGTTCTAGGTATTTTTTACCCGTTGCTGCACGCAAGCCTTCGATCAGACCATAGGCCACGCCGCTACCGCCATGCACAGCAATACCCGATGGTTTATTCACCACCATCAAGCCTTCATCTTCATAAATCACACGTGCCAACAGACCTTGTGCCACCTTGTCAGACACTGGCGCAGCAGATTCATCTTTTTGTTCATAACGGATGGGCGCGACACGAATCTGGTCACCAATCGCCAGTTTAGTTTCTGCCTTAATTCGTTTTTTATTGACGCGAACCTGGCCTTCACGGATCAAACGATAGATGCGGCTTTTGGGTACACCTTTCAGACGGCTAAACAGGAAATTATCGATTCGCTGTCCATCTTGGTGTTCATCCACCTCAAACCACGTGACGTTTTGCCATTGTTGCGTAGAATTCATACAGTTACTATGACCTAAAAATTGATTGAAATTGATTAATAAGTGACCACTTAGGCTATGCTTTACACAAGAAACATAAGCTTAGCCCATAGGCAGATGATTCAAGGTTTGATATAGTCAGCGCACGGAAACCATCGTTTGTGAGTAAAAGTTGGTGCATGACAGATTTATTTCTGTACATGATCATTCAATTAAACCCTCACATAATACGGGAAGGTCCCAAAAGAATTATGCCGACGCCGAAGGCTTATTATATCGGCAAAAAAGCAAACTGTTGCGTTTAATTGTACCTCAGGTACATAAATCAGTTTGTCTGAAAAAATATGTCGCCAACTTAGTTGGCTTTTAAACGTAAACTGATACACATCAGATTAGTCGCACCCTGAAGACGACTTCAGGCTACAGCGTTTGATGCATTGGATCTGCACAGTTTGTAAAGGTACGACGATAATTCCGTATCAAGACACTCTATCTACAAAGAAGGGATGATCTTCGAGCAATGTGACAGTGAAAGTTACTCACATCCAATGCACCGCTCGTCCGCCAGTGAAGCGTTCAGGTGACTTTAATCGTTTAAAGATTGAAGCCGTATTGCCATCATCAATACGTGAATCAAAAAACCGAAGCTGATCTATATCAAAATAGACGCCGGGAATAAAAGACTCAGACCACAATGAAATTCATTGCAGATCTGGGCCATTGATCCGTGATGTTTGATGTTCGCTACGTGAATAGCGATTTTTTGCTGTGTATCACTATAAGGTGTTACACCCATGAAACGTATGTTGATTAATGCAACACATGCCGAAGAAATTCGCGTTGCACTTGTCACTGGTCAGCGTCTTTACGATTTTGATTTAGAGAATCGTACCCGTGAACAAAAGAAATCTAATATCTATAAAGGTCACGTGACTCGCGTTGAACCTTCTTTAGAAGCTGTATTCGTTGAATACGGTGCGGGTCGTCAAGGTTTCTTGTCGATGCGTGAAATTGCCAATACTTATTACAAAGCAGATCCTCGCCAAACTTCAAATATCCGCGAACTGATTACTGAAGGCACTGAGCTTTTGGTACAGGTGGAAAAAGAAGAACGTGGTAATAAAGGTGCTGCCCTTTCTACTTTCATCTCTTTAGCTGGCCGTTATTTGGTTCTTATGCCAAATAACCCGAAAGGTGGCGGTATCAGCCGTCAGATTTCGGGTTCAGTTCGTGAAGAATTGAAAGAAATGCTAGCCTCTTTAAATGTGCCACGTGGTATGAGCGTAATTGTTCGTACCGCAGGGATCGGTCGTTCTCAAGAAGAACTGCAACTTGATCTTCAACATTTGATGGATCTTTGGGCACAAATCCAAAGTACTGCAAACTCTGGCCCATCACCTATGCTGGTACACCAGGAAGCAGGTGTAGTGACTCGTGCCATCCGTGACTATTTACGTGATGACGTTGCTGAAATCTTAATTGATTCTGAGCAAGCGTATAACGAAGCCTATAACTTCGTAAAAGCAGTAATGCCACGTCAGCTAGACAAGCTAAAAACTTATACTTTAAATGAGCCTTTATTCGCTCACTTCGGTATCGAAAGCCAAATCCAAACTGCTTATGAACGTGAAGTAAAACTTCCTTCTGGCGGTTCGATTGTGATCGACCAAACTGAAGCATTAGTGTCAATCGATATCAACTCAGCAAAATCAACGCGTGGTCAGGACGTTGAAGATACAGCGTTAAATACCAACCTTGAAGCTGCTGAAGAAATTGCCCGCCAATTACGTTTACGTGATATCGGTGGTCTGGTTGTAATCGATTTCATTGACATGACCAAAGACCGCAACCAGCGTATGGTTGAAGCGAAACTGCGTGAAGCAACACAAAGCGACCGCGCACGTATCCAGTTCGGTCAATTGTCTCGTTTCGGTTTGATGGAAATGAGCCGTCAACGTCTGCGCCCTTCTCTGGAAGAAGCAACTGGCTATGTATGCCCACGTTGTCATGGCACAGGTATGGTTCGTGACCTGCGTTCTCTATCACTTTCTATCATGCGTAAAGTGGAAGAGATTGCACTGCGTGAACGTCATGGTGAAGTTCAGGTTGAAGTACCGGTTGAAATCGCAGCATTCTTATTGAATGAAAAACGTCACAGCTTGGTTTACCTGGAACAAACTTCAAGTACTCGTGTGACTGTATTGCCGCATCCGCACTTGGAAACGCCACATTACGAGATTTCTTATAATCCTGAAGGTTTCGCACCGACTAGCTATGAACGCACTGAAGCAACACGTTCAAGTGAAAAAGAACTGGGTTATGAGTCTTCTGAATGGCATTTAGAAGAAGAGCAACATGCTCAACAAGCCGCAGCTCAAGCCCCTGCGCAACAACAAAACAACGGCAGAAATAATAAACGTCGCAATAACCAAAATCAAAACCAGAATGCACAACAAGCACCCGTTGCTCAACAGGCACCTGCTGCTCAAGTTGCTGCTCCTGCAGCCAGCCCATGTGCATGGTTAGAAAACCTGTTTGTACAAAAACAGGCGGCTACTGTTGATCAATCTCGCACTGCCAATAATGCAGCTGCTGCGATTGAACAAATGATCAATGGCGGCGCGGTAAGTCGTGGTCAATTCGGTCAAGTTGCTGCACCTGTTGCTCAACCAGCACCGCAACATACCGCTCAACCAGCACCACAACCTGCTGCTGCACCAAGCAGTAATGCTTATCTTGCACCATCCACTGTGGCGCATAAGCCAGAGCGTGATCTTGCTGAAAAAGCTGAACGTGAAGAAAAATCACAACGCAGCCATAAAAAACAGCGCAACAACAAGCATAAAGAGCAGCGCGAGCCGCAACAACACGACAATGCACCGCAACAAGTGCATGAAGAAGTGGTTCAGTTGTCTCGTCAGGAACAGCGTCAAGAACAACGTGAGCAAAAGCGCAAGAATCCGCGCCATCAGCAAGAGCACAATCAAGATGCCCAAGCTGAACAGCAAACTGCTGTACCACGTCGTGACCGTCGCAACCAGCAACGCCCAGAACGACCAAATCGCCACCGCGATCAAAGCGTGCTGAATGAACAGGCTGCTGCACCTCAAGCTCCTGCTGTTGTTGAAGCACCAGCTGCTAACGAACAGCAAGTCCGTGTAGAATTGATTGATGCACCGCGTCAAGACGTTACACCAACAGCAATGGTGGTAAATGTCGATCAGGGCCAAAGCGAAATCGTGGCACTGAACGGTACTACACCTGTAGTGGCTGCTCCTACTGAAACTGCACCTGAAAAGGCGCCAGCTGTAGCAACAATGGCAGCAGAACTGAAAGAAAAAACTGAAACGGTTGATCTGACTGAAGCCCCTGCTCCAGCAGCAGCGCTTGAACAGGCAACGCCGAAAGCTGAAAAAGCTCGTGCCAGCAATGACCCACGTCAACGTCGTCGTGACCGTCGTGCCGCACAAGGCCAACAGGCTTCTCAAGCCGCTCAGCTTCGTCCTTCACAAGTACCGACCCTCGGTCAGTACACTGTAGGCAGCCTGATCCGCCATGTATACGGTGAAGACTGTTCAGTACTGATTGAACAGTTCGGTCTGATGGCAACTTTCAACCGTGCGCTAGACAAGTTCACGAAGCAATATAACGAAAGTGTTGTTACTGCAGCGACTGCCGAGAAAAAACCGGTAACGCGTGATGTGGAAGTGAGTAAAGCGCAACCAGAACCAGAACCAGCGCCGGTACTAGATCTGACTCCACCAAAACCGGTATCAGAAAAGCGTGTAGCAAACGATCCGCGTGAGCGTCGTCGTTTAGCTAAACTTGCTGCTGAACAAGCACTGGTACAAGCTAAACAGGCTGCTCAGTCAGAAGAAAAAACTGAACAGGCTGCTCAGTCAGAAGAAAAAACTGAACAGGCTGTTGCTGAACCAGCAGCAGAAGCTCAAGCTGTTGCAGCACAGTCTGCAGAAACTGTAGAAGTGCTGAATGCTGAACAGCCGACGAAAGCAACACCTGAACAGGTTGTTGAAGCAGCTGCGGCACCTACTGAAACAGAAGCACCTGCTACGGCAGAAACAGCAACTGAAGAAGTCGCACCAGCAGCTGAAAATACCGCTGAAGCAACTGAAGTGAAAGCTGAAACAGTGGAAACGGAAGCGGAAAAGGCAGAGAAATCTCCTGCCCGTCCACGTCGCCCACGTGGCCGTCCACCGAAGAAAGCCAATACTGCAACTGAGTCATAATTCGCCCAATTGCAGTAATCTAAAAAAACCTAGTCATTTCGGTGACTAGGTTTTTTTTGCTAGATTTTGTCAAATTAGGTTGATTACTCTTTAAATCAACCATTAAAACTACAACAGACAGTTATTGCATATTTATTGCGCGTATCGGATACGTAAAAGAAATAGGATTACCATGAGCCAAACCACACAACATGATCTGATTGGTATTGCTGATGTCGCAGCCAAAATCCCCGCTTTCCTGAAAAAAGTGCCGAACTTGGTAAATGGACTTAGGCAGGCTTATTTACGTACCCCCAATACTGCTGCAGGTCTGGGCCTCGCCTTTGAGAAAGCCGTACAGCGTAATCCGGAAGGCATTGCCCTACGTTTTGAAGATCAGAGCTTTAGCTATGTTGAACTGAATGGCTGGGCGAACCAGATTGCACACTACTACCTGTCACTCGGTGCGAAAAAAGGTGATGTGGTTGCGCTGATGGTCGAGAACCGCCCTGAAGTGATCGCGAGTGTGATTGGCCTGGCCAAGCTCGGTGTGACTATTGCCCTACTGAATACTTCACAAGTGGGTAAAGTTCTGGCGCATAGCATTAACCTGGTCAAACCAATTGCCGTGATTGTGGGTGATGAATGTCATGCTGCAGTTGCCGAGATTCGTGATGAACTAAATATCGCAGCGGATCGCTTCCACTGGTTTGCTGATCAACCGACCCAGCAAAACCCAGGTCAGGCACCTGAAGGTTTTGTGAATTTGGCTGAAGTGATTGATACTTTCCCAAAATTTAATCCATCGACTACGCACAATGTGCAAGGCAAAGATGGCCTGTTCTACATCTACACTTCCGGTACAACTGGCCTACCAAAAGCCGTGATCTTCACCAATAGCCGTTGGACCCTTGCTTATGGTACTTATGGTCACGTGCTGAATCTGGGTACAGAAGATGTGATGTATTGCACCCTGCCACTGTACCATGCGACTGGCATGGTGGTGTGCTGGTGTGGCGTGATTGCCGGTGCAGGAACCTTTGCGATTCGCCGTAAATTCTCGACCTCTTCATTCTGGAAAGATGTACAAAAATTTGATGCTTCTGCGATTGGTTATGTCGGTGAACTGTGCCGTTACCTGATGGATGCCCCTTCTTCTCCACTAGAGAAAGGTCATCGTGTTAAGAAAATGATCGGGAACGGCATGCGCCCGAATATCTGGGATAAATTCAAAGCCCGTTTTGGCATTGAAGAAGTGCTTGAGTTGTATGCATCTAGCGAAGGCAATGTTGGCTTCAGTAACGTATTCAACTTTGACAATACCGTCGGCTTCTCTCCTACCCCGTATGCCATTATTGAATTCGATAAAGATAAAAACGAGCCGGTACGGGATGCCAAAGGCTGGTGTAAGCGCGTCAAAAAAGGTGAAACAGGCCTGTTGATCGGCAAAATCACCCGCCGCTCTCCATTTGATGGCTATACCGACCCGGAAAAGAACAAGTCTGTGATTATGAAAGACGTGTTCTGTAAAGGTGATGCTTTCTTTAATACGGGCGACTTGGTGCGTAACATCGGTTTCCGTCATGCACAGTTTGTCGACCGTCTCGGCGATACCTTCCGCTGGAAAGGTGAAAATGTCTCTACCACTGAAGTGGAAAACATGCTGACCGAGTATGACAAGATTGTAGAAGCCGTGGTTTATGGTGTAGAAATTCCAAATACCAATGGTCGTGCCGGTATGGCAGCCATTACCCTAAAACCGGAGACTGAGCTGACCGATACTGACCTGAAAGACATGCTAAGCTGCTTCAAGAAATGCCTGCCTGCTTATGCGGTGCCAGTATTCTTGCGTGTACAGCAACAGGTCGAAACCACGGGCACCTTTAAATACCAGAAAAATAAATTGAAAGAACAAGCATTTGACCCGAGCAAAACTGATGAACGTTTACTGGTCTGCTTACCAGGATCGGATGCATATTGTGATGTCACGGCAGAGGTTTTTGCCAATATACAGGCCTATCAATATCGCTTCTAAGTACTGAAGTTGCCTATTTTTTGTGTATATAAATTCAAATTGTTGTATTTATAATCAAACATAGGCAACTTTGTTATTTTTTACTTGCGCTGATTTGATATCTTGCTACAATACGCTCCATCAAACAAAGTGGTGCTTTTGAAACTTTTTAGTTTATTTTGCACTACACAATTAAGCCTTGCTTAGTTGTTGGTTCAGGGCCGTTAGCTCAGTTGGTAGAGCAGTGGACTTTTAATCCATTGGTCCCGCGTTCGAGTCGCGGACGGCCCACCATTATTTTGATACCCCCTGATGGGCCGTTAGCTCAGTTGGTAGAGCAGTGGACTTTTAATCCATTGGTCCCGCGTTCGAGTCGCGGACGGCCCACCATCTTTTCTAAAATTCCTTTTTAGAAACTTCAATCAAAGCTACTTTGATTACCCGAATGGGCCGTTAGCTCAGTTGGTAGAGCAGTGGACTTTTAATCCATTGGTCCCGCGTTCGAGTCGCGGACGGCCCACCATTCTTTCTTAGAGCTTCTTTCTTCCGGCTTGCGAAGAACAGAAACTTGCATATTCCAACCAAGACAACAAACCAATTACGGTTTTGAATTGCCATTCTCGAAATTTTGCTGCACGATTGTTCTAGATGATCTGTTTTTTCTTGGGTTCAGGAAAATTTGGATATATATCTTGCAGTCGGCTGAAACCTTGTTTCACATCCTTGCTTAGGGTTGTTAGCTCAGTTGGTAGAGCAGTAGACTCTTAATCTATTGGTCGTGGGTTCGAACCCCACACAACCCACCAATTTCTTATTTTATAAATTTTTATAATTATATTTTTAGTCTGATCGATCTAGAGTCATCCTGATTTTTTCAGCTTTTAGTATGCCCTCGCCTTCTACGCACTAAGGCAATTTATCATTGATATCTTTGACCAGTTCATAAGAAATACGTGGCAGCACATAATGCTGATCCATCAACTCCTGCTGATTTTCTTTCTGGGTTTTGGCAATATTCATCACCAGCGTCGTATTGTTTTTGACATCGTAATATAAAACCAGGCCTTCCTTGCGATGAACCACCAGCTCCTTACGACTTGGATTTAATTCCCAACGGTCTTTGCGGTAGGTTGAATAAGGGGTTGCCATCTGGTTTTGGAAGGTAAATACCTGACCATGTTGCAGAATACTGCGGTATACCAGACCATCAGGCGAGAGGGTCAGAATAAACATTGCCTTGCCATCTTTGCAGGGAGAAAAGCCATCATTACAGGTGACTTCTGTGTAATAGCGTCCCACAAAGTCGGTTGCATAATCTGGAATAGGACCGCCATTAAAGCCATCTTCCTGCTTTAATGTGGCATGACCGGCAATATCGGTGAGCTTTTTGGCAGATGCAACTTCAGCAGAAACATCTTGATTGGCAAGCGATACGGATACGCCCTCTTTCGGCACTAATGCAAGATCAGCATCACTGATCGGTTTACCCGAATGACGCTCACAGCTGACTAAGCCGAACGCACTCAGCAAGATCACACCGAGCTGATATTCCAGTGTCTTGAAAGCCTTAAAAACCTTAAATTTCATTTAATTCAACTAGATTATGAACAGCCAAGCATTTTTATAAAGTCATAGAGAAGACGTTATTATTAAATTCAGGAACCTTCGTCTTCATGTTAAAGATTTCAGGAAAAATACTTAATCCCTAATTACATAACTTTACGAATAAACGCTATTTAGACACTTTAAAAAGAATAACTTATCTCCATATTTTAATAAGAACACTGTTGTTCTTTTATTCCAATTTTTAAGGAGACCTGGATGGCCAATGTTGGTTTATATCGCTCTAACCGCTCTAACATGATTGCAGGTGTGATGGGTGGTATTGCTGAACGTTTTGGTTGGAATGCAAATCTACTGCGTCTGATTTTTGTGGTGATCTCAGTGATGAGTGCCGCTTTCCCAGGTATCCTGGTTTACCTTGTGCTTTGGCTGGTAATGCCAAAAAAGAAAACTATGGTTGAACATACCCCGTATCAGTCTATGGGCTATCAACGACCAATTCGTGATGTAAATAAAGATCCGCTGTAAGTTTCTTCTCAGGAAGTAAAGTGAATTTAAGTAAGATAAATTAAGTCCGTTTACCCCTTTTGTGCTGTGGCATTTCCCCTAATGTCACTGCTTTTTTTTGCCTGTTTTTAGATACAGAATGAATTGTTAAATTATTTCTCTAGCCTTTGCCAACTGGCTGATTTACCTATAACTTAATTAAAAACCCTTTGAATGGATTCAGGATGACGCAGGCTGAATGGATTGTACTGTGCTTGTGTGCTGTAGCAGCCCTGTTGCATGGCTTAAGCGGTTTTGGCTTCCCGATGATGAGCACGGCGGTACTCTCCAGCCAATACCCGTTGAGTCTGGCCGTCACATTGGTGATTCTCCCCTGTCTACTCTTGAATCTATTGATGCTGAATGCTGATCCCCAGCACAGTCTGCTGCAAAGTATCCGCTATTATTTAAAACATTATTGGCCTCTGATTTTAAGCAGCCTCTTGGGAAGCCTACTCGGAGTAAAACTGCTGCTGTGGCTAAATGAAGGCTATCTCAAACTGCTGCTCGGCACAGTTATTGTATTTTATGTCCTGGATCAGCTTCGTTCTAAACCGCTCCAGAGTAGTCCGCATGTGCTGAGCATGCTGTGTTTTGGCTTATTGGCTGGCGTAATTGGCGGAGCGACCAATGCCATGGCTCCTTTCCTGATGATGTATCTGCTCAGTTGCCAGCTCAGCAAAACCGATATTGTCATTATCAGTAACCTGAATTTCATTGTCAGTAAACTGATCCAGTTGCTATTACTGTTCCCGATCCTGCTCCAGATCAATTCACAACAGCAATCTATCCTGATCGGCATTACTATTTTTGCCTTAATCGGGGTCTGGATTGGCGGGAAAATCCGTCATCGCTTA
Organism: Acinetobacter sp. LoGeW2-3; assembly: GCF_002688565.1. NCBI lineage: Bacteria > Pseudomonadati > Pseudomonadota > Gammaproteobacteria > Moraxellales > Moraxellaceae > Acinetobacter > Acinetobacter sp. LoGeW2-3. The sequence goes on from NZ_CP024011.1 coordinate 759,229, forward strand.
TCACAGCAGCATTTCAAATTCCTGGTGCTTGGCTTACTGGCAGTCTTAGGGGTACAGACACTGTGGCAGAGCGCTGCATTATTACAACATTCAAGTCAGCTTCTTTTAAATTAGTGTATTTTATAAACAAACCTCTTCATAATTAGAAAGATTCTTCATAAAAATTAGTTGTATAAAACAAGGAGTGTGCGTATGACAAGTCCAAATCTTGCTACCACCACCAATGCTATGCCCAAAGGCTTAGTAAAAGGGTGGATCCTGATCATCATCGCGGCCATTGTGTCCTTTGGTCTGTATCAGGTTTTACCTTATGACCAGAATGCCAACAAAGGCCTCGCTCTGTTGGCTTTTATCGGCATTTTATGGCTGACGGAAGCGATTCATATCACCATTACTGCCCTGCTGGTACCTGTACTGGCCGTCATCCTCGCCATGCCCATGGCCAAAGGCGATGAGCTGGAACCGATTACTACACAGGCAGCACTTACCACGTTCGCAGACCCCACCATCTTCCTGTTTTTTGGTGGTTTCGCCCTAGCCTCGGCATTACATATCCAGAAACTGGACCGGAAAATTGCCATGTGGATCATTTCCCTGTCTGGTGGTCATCTCGGTGCTTCGGTACTGGCGATATTCGTAGTGACTGCGGCACTGTCGATGTGGATTTCCAACACCGCAACCGCTGCGATGATGTTGCCACTGGCGCTGGGCTTGCTTTCGCATCTGGATGCTGAAAAAGATCGTAAAACCTTTGTATTTATTCTACTTGGGATTGCCTACTCAGCCAGTGTCGGTGGTTTAGGTACCATTGTCGGCTCACCGCCGAATGCCATTGCCGCTAAAGCACTAGGCTATACTTTTTCAGACTGGATGAAGATCGGCTTACCGATGATGTTCATTATCTTGCCTGCAATGCTGACCAGTCTGTATCTGGTGTTACGTCCAAAGCTAAATCATAAGGTAAATTTTGTTACTGAAGATATTCCCTGGAACCGAAGCCGTATTGCTGCAATGATCCTGTTTATCTGTACAGCACTTGCATGGATTTTCAGTAAAAAGCTGACCGAGAATTTTGGCGTCAGCCAGCCAGATACCTGGATCGCGATTCTGGCAGCCTGTATGGTGGTGATTCTGGGCACAGCCACTTGGAAACAGGTCGCAGATAATACCGACTGGGGCGTACTGTTTCTGTTTGGTGGCGGTCTGACCCTCAGTGCCGTCTTGAAGGATTCTGGTAGTTCTCTGGTACTCGGTCAAACGCTGGCAAATGCTTTTGGTGATGCCTCTCCTTTAGTCATTATCTTCGTCGTGACAGCCTTCATTATCTTCCTGACCGAATTTACCAGTAATACTGCTTCGGCTGCACTACTGGTTCCGGTCTTTGCGGCCATTGCCGACCAGATGGGCATGCCAAAAGAAATTCTGGTCATTGTGATTGGGATCGGTGCTTCTTGTGCCTTCATGCTGCCTGTAGCGACACCACCAAATGCAATTGTATTTGGTTCTGGTCATATCAAGCAGTCTGAAATGATGAAAGTCGGTTTTGTGCTGAATATCATGTGCATCTTTATTGTTTCACTCTTTATTTACTGGTTCTTCCTGTAAAGATTAACGCATTAAAAAAGCACGCTACGGCGTGCTTTTTTATTTTCTAAAATGGATCTCAATCAGTTCAAATCAGGCACTCAATTTGAAATGATTCAGTTCCTGATATAAAGCCGCAATCATATCGGCCCGGCTAATAATACCAACCAACTGCCCTTCATTTAGCACCGGAATATAGTTAAACGAACGCTCCACAAAATACGGCACCAAGTCCTGAATTGGCTGATCTGGTCGAACGGTGACGACTTTCCGGCTCATGATATGACCGACTTCAGATTCCCAACCACTACGGATATCAGCTGCGCGTTCAAACCATTCCACCACCTGATACATCGCCAAAGTCCCGACCAGCTTTTTCTCGGCATTAATAACTGGCAAGCTCATCAGGTTCATCTGTCTAAACTTCGCCAAGGCATGTCGAATATCATCACTTTCCTGCAAGCTAGCAACGTCTTTACTCATAATGTCCTGACACAAGAATGGACTGTCGGCACGTTCACTGGCTCTGCTCTGCGCTTCCAGAATGATTTTCTGTAAGTCATATTCACTGATATCCAGTAACTGGGTTTGTTTATCCAGCACCGCCTGAATATCCTGCGGCTGAATCGTGACTTTCTGGGTCGGCGTTGGATCTTTGGAACGGGTATTGATCTGCAACTGCTGCGGATAGGCCTTACCCAGCATCCGGTTAAATACAATCGCCACCACCATCAGCAAAACCGAGTTCAACAACACCGGATAGAACACAAAAGCATAACCTAGCTCATGAATGGCATCCCCGCCCAATACCGCTGTAATCGCCACTGCCCCACTCGGTGGATGCAAAGAATCCGTACTTAGCATCAGAATAATCGCAATCGCCACAGCCAGACTGAATGCCAGCGTCAGGCTTGGAAACAGCAAAGTACAGGTCACACCCACGATTGCAGCAATGGTATTTCCAACGACCATATTCCATGGTTGTGCCAATGGACTGGCAGGTACAGCAAACAGTAATACCGAAGAGGCACCCATCGGGGCGATATACCAGGCCTGAAAATCACCCAGCGCCCACAGGCTTATTAAAGATGACAATGCCAGACCAATCAGTGCGCCTAAACCACACAGGATACGGTCTTTGACAGGAAGAATTTTAAAATTCGGCTTAAGGCTTTGCAGCCATTCAGAGGAACTATGGAACACGGTCGGCCTGAATTGTTGTTTTGGGGAGTGTGCGCATTATAAAACCCTTGGCTTTAAAGATGTATTTATTTTATATCTTTTACTCATTGGTTTTTTTGCTTATGCTGTGGGAGCTCTATCTAAAAAATATAACAAGAGCCACGCTTAAGCAGCGTATTTTCATCTCTCCAACTAGAATAAGAACTATGCATTTTCTGATCCAGCCTTTGCGGCAAAGTAAAACCGGAATCGCGATACAGCTATTGTTGGCACCCCTGTTGGGATTAGCTTTACTCTATGGTCCCTTGATGTTATTCCTGCTGATCTTGCACTCGTTATTCCTGACAGTGACTTCAAGCTCACCCTTGCTTTCAATAGTAACCTTTATGCTGATCATGTATATTTTCGGGCTGCTGTTTTACCTATGCCTGATCTATATTCCTTTATGTATCAGTCTGTTTCTATTACATCATCTACAGCAGTTTCATATTTTCAGTATTGTTCTGGTCGGTATTTTGGCAACGCTGATTCTGACTTATTTCTTAAGTTCCAATGATCTACTCAATACCCTATTCATGATTTCCTGCTTTAGCCTTCCCTCTATTGGATTTTTTATCTTTCTCAGTCTGCGCACGCATGAGCAGGCAGGATCTGCAGCCGAATAAAAAGCGGCACAGGCAATTGGTGGATAACCTTTGCCACGCCTTCGCAAAATCCTTATAATCAAGCACAATTTTTCTCTAATTTTAAGTGGATGACCATGAGTCGCGCCATATCGCATATTGATACCTTCCAAGGCTTAATTCTTGCCTTACAAAACTACTGGGCGGAGCAAGGCTGCGTCGTTTTGCAACCTTACGACATGGAAATGGGTGCAGGGACATTCCACACTGCAACATTCCTTCGTGCGCTAGGTCCTGAAACCTGGAACGCTGCTTATGTTCAACCATCACGTCGTCCTAAAGATGGTCGTTACGGTGAAAACCCGAACCGTTTGCAACATTACTACCAGTTCCAAGTTGTACTTAAGCCAAACCCGGACAATATCCAGCAGTTGTATCTGGATTCTTTAAAGGCAATCGGTATTGATCCTTTGGTTCACGACATCCGTTTCGTGGAAGATAACTGGGAATCTCCAACTCTGGGCGCTTGGGGTCTAGGTTGGGAAGTTTGGCTGAATGGCATGGAAGTGACTCAGTTCACTTACTTCCAGCAAGTCGGTGGTGTTGAATGCTACCCAGTTACTGGTGAAATCACTTATGGTCTGGAACGTCTGGCAATGTACCTGCAAGGTGTAGACTCAGTTTACGATCTGGTTTGGACCAAAGGTCAGTTCGGTACTGTGACTTATGGCGATGTGTTCCATCAAAATGAAGTAGAACAATCGACTTATAACTTCGAATATGCACCAGTGGACAAGATGTTCGAACTGTTCGACTTCTACGAAGCTGAAGCGACCCGTCTAATCGAAGCTGAATTGCCATTACCTGCTTATGAGCAAGTGATTAAAGCATCTCATAGCTTTAACCTGCTGGATGCGCGTGGCGCGATCTCTGTAACTGAACGTCAGCGTTATATTCTACGTGTACGTACTTTAGCGCGTTCAATCGCAACCAGTTATGTGGCAGCACGTGCGAAGCTTGGCTTCCCAATGGCTGAACCACATCTACGTGATGAAGTGTTAGCGCAGTTAAAAGCACAAGTTGAAGCAGAAGCGGCTCAAGCAGAAAAATCAGCGGAGAACAAATAATGTCTAAACATACAGTTTTATTTGAACTTGGCTGTGAAGAACTTCCACCAAAAAGCCTGAAAAAATTACGTGATGCTTTAAAAGCTGAAACTGAAAAAGGCTTAAAAGATGCAGGTCTGGCTTTCGACGTAATCGAAGCCTATGCAGCACCGCGTCGTCTGGCACTTAAAATCGTAAACGTTGATGCTGCTCAGGCTGATACGCAAAAACGCTTTGACGGTCCTGCTGTTCAAGCCGCTTATGATGCTGAAGGCAAACCGACTAAAGCGCTTGAAGGCTTTATGCGTGGTCAAGGTATCACTGTGGATCAAGTATCAACTTTCCAAGCCGGTAAAGTTGAGAAAGTGTGTTACTTAAAAGATGTTAAAGGTCAAAGCCTGGACGTATTACTGCCACAAATTTTACAGCACGCTTTAGATCAGCTTCCAATTGCAAAACGCATGCGTTCTGCAGCAAGCCGTACTGAATTCGTACGTCCAGTAAAATGGGTTGTGTTGTTAAAAGACAACGACGTGATCGATGCAACGATTCAGGATCATAAAGCAGGTAACGTAACTTATGGTCACCGTTTCCATGCACCTGAAGCGATTATTCTGGCAAATGCAGATGCTTACCTTGATGCCCTTCGCGCTGCGAAAGTGGTTGCTTCTTTTGAAGAACGTCAAGCGATCATCGATCAGCAAGTAAAAGCGCTGGCGGATGAAGTGAATGCGATTGCAATTGTCCCTGCTGATCTTCGTGACGAGGTAACTGCACTGGTTGAATGGCCGGTTGCACTTCGTGCCAGCTTCGAAGAGCGCTTCCTTGCAGTTCCTCAAGAAGCACTGATCACGACGATGCAGGATAACCAGAAGTATTTCTGCTTGGTAAACGCTGAAAATAAATTACAGCCTTACTTCATTACTGTTTCAAACATTGAGTCTAAAGATCCAACTCAAATTATTGAAGGTAACGAGAAAGTGGTTCGCCCACGTCTGTCGGATGCCGAGTTCTTCTTCCTTCAAGATCAGAAACAACCGCTTGCGTCTCGTAAAGAGAAACTGGCAAATATGGTATTCCAGGCACAACTGGGCACTTTATGGAACAAGTCTGAACGTATTGCCAAACTGGCTGTAGCGCTTGCGCCTATTACTGGTGCAAAAGCAGAAGATGCTGAAAAAGCTGCTCTTCTTGCGAAATGTGACTTAACTTCTGAGCTAGTGGGTGAATTCCCAGAACTTCAAGGGATCGCGGGTACTTACTACGCACGTCTTGAAGGTGAAAATTTTGAAGTGGCTGAAGCTTTAGGTGAGCAATACCTGCCTAAATTCGCGGGTGACGTTCTGCCTAAAACAAAAACTGGTACAACGATTGCGCTTGCGGATCGTCTAGATACTTTAACTGGTATTTTCGGTATTGGTCAGGCACCTACAGGTTCTAAAGACCCATTTGCACTACGTCGTTCTGCAATTGGTATTCTGCGTCTAGTGACTGAAAATGAACTGGATGTATCGATCGAAGACCTGATCAAGCTGGCTTTGGCTGCTTATGGCGATGTATTGAAAGACCACGACAAGACTTTGGCGGATGCAGTTGCATTCCTGGAAGGTCGTTACCGTGCGAAATACGAAGACCAAGGCGTTGATGTTGACGTGATTCAAGCGGTTCAAGCGCTGTCACCAAAATCACCGCTTGATTTTGACAAACGCGTAAATGCGGTAAATCACTTCCGTGCATTGCCTGAAGCTGCTGCGCTTGCTGCTGCGAACAAGCGTGTTGCCAACATCCTTGCGAAAGAAGCAGCACCTGAAGGTACTGTGGTTGAAGCAAATCTGGTTGAAGATGCTGAAAAAGCATTATTCTCTGAACTTGCGAAAATCGCGCCAGTGGTTGAGCCGTTATTTGCTTCTAAAGATTACACTGCTGCATTGTCTGCATTGGCTGCTCTTCGTGCGCCAGTCGATGCGTTCTTTGAGGGTGTAATGGTCATGGCTGATGATGCTAACCTGAAAGCGAACCGTTTACGTCTGCTTGCTCAGTTACGTGATCTATTCACTAAAGTTGCAGATATTTCAGTGCTTCAACACTGAGTGTTAATTGCTTGAAATTTAAACAAAACCCCGCTATAAATTAGTGGGGTTTTCTTTTTAAAAATCATATGAAAAAAATTAATAAATCTTGCCTAATATGTTTCTCAAATAACAACAATATACGACAGGCTATTATAAACTTAAGGTTTGTCCTTGAATCTATCGAAGAATTAGAACATATAGCTCTTTGGTCAAGGCTAGCCTCAGCATTAACAGATATCAAATTTGACAGTTATGAACATCAAGAACTAGAAACTTATCTATGCGATCTATATGAATTCAACAGAGAAGATGATGAATATTATGAAAAGTATATGCTGGAACTTACACGCTTCATGTATTTATATAACATTCTAGAATACATAGCTCCTAAAAAAGGAAATCAATATCAACCTGACATACCTAAGTTCAGAAATAATATAGAAAAATACTCAATAGATAGCTATCCAATATATACGGAAAAATATTGTGAAAAATACATAGCTGTTATAAAAAGAGGATTACAGCTAAATTACTTAAACGATCAAAAGATTGAAAAATTTATTAATAACAAGGAAGCCTCAAATCATGTATCAACATCTTTTTATCTTTTGACAAATATTAGAAACTTATTAGCTCATGGTAGAATAAAAGTAGTTCCCAATCCGGATTTTACAGGAGATCATGAAGAAGCCTTATACTTTTCAACTCTCTTTAGAGCTTCTACAATTATTGTAGTCATTTATATTCAATTATATATTTTAAATAATTATAAAAAATTTAATTCAGAGCATATTATTGCTTACCGCTCTGATTATGACATTTTTCCATTAGATGAAAAATTTATAAGTCTGATTAAGACTAATCATTTACTATCAAATTCTCCCCTAATAAGTTTAGGGATTCTTGAAGAAGAAAATATTTTTGATGAAGTGAATCACTATTTAGTAACTCAGTAATGAGTCTAATACTAGAATCAATTGCTATAGGCATATCCCTATATATTTCATATACTCCCCCTAACAACACTCTACAAGAAAGAAGCACATGAAATTTCAAACTCTTATGATGGCAACTCTTGCGGGTATCGCAATTACAGCATGTACATCTCAGCCAACGATTCCACAACTAGAACTTGGGGTATTACAAGAAGTTCAAAACCTTGAGGTTTACCCTGAAACGACGAACAACAGCGCAAAACTGACTAAATTCATGGACAAATGCGTCATCGAATTTAGAGGTCAGCTTGAAAGCAGCCGTGTCATCGAACAATGGTCATTCAAAGGCTTAACCCTGATTGATGCAGGCTCAGCAACTTTCCAGCGTGACAACACCAGCACTGCACAGAAATTTGACCTGCACAGTGAAACCGCTCAAAAGAATTTCCTGGCACTGCGTAACCACTTTGCCAAAGAAGCGATCGAACAGTGTAACTAAGCACCCCGCCCTGTATTTACATCAAATATGGGGCAGCTTCTCTTTCAAATGATCTCTACATAAAACTCCTCCCTTTCTTATTATCAAAATCAGCCAAGTTCACTTCCCTCTTTCTCGTATCAGTTAAGTGAATCGCACAGAAAATTCATTGTTTTTACATCTCCTTCCATTACACTGAAAAACAGCATTAAAGACCGTTATCTCACTCTGCGAGGTCGATCCCCCTATGACCATGAAAACAACGACGATGAAAAAAACCAAGATTCTTAGTACCGCATTATTAATGTGTGCGCCTATTTTTATGCAAACTGTGCAAGCCAGTGAAATCCAGCAGCAAGATGTAAAACCACCGATTGCACCTTATGGTGACAATCCAAACCTGTTACACGTATTTGCTTATAAAACCCAACAGGGCGTAATCAATACCGCTGAAAAAGTGGGGGCAGCGGCAGAAAAAGGTGTCGCAAAAGTAAAACCGAAAGTTGATCGTGCTTGGGGCAATACCAAATCCACCGCAGCGACAACCATTGAAAAAGTAGACCAGACTGCCACTCAAGCGGCACAACAAACAGGTCAGAAAATTCAGCAGACCAAAGACGTTTGGCTCGGTAATCCACAACAGCCCGTCCCGATTGAGCAACAACCTTTAAGCCAGTCCTCAACAGCAACGCAAAGTACTACACCACAATCTAGCTCAGGTGGTGCGACCAGTTATGCAGTGACTGATGATCTGTAAAAGCTGTAGAAAAGTTTCGATTTAAAAGCCCCCTATGGGGCTTTTTGTTTAGTAGCATTGAACATCGGGGAGGCATTATTTAGACTGATATCAGGCGCTCCAAAAGAAGATTATAAAAATGAAAAAAATTCTCCTCAGCTTTATAGTTGGCATTCTGTGCGGTGTCGCAATCCTGTACATCGTTTTACTGGTTTCTGGTGAAACGGTCACTTCTATTGCGGGAATTGATGATGAATTATCTCCTATCCCTAGCCTTTCTACTTCCAATCGATATACTCATAAAGCAGAAGGCCAAAAAATTCAGCATATTGAATATCTGGAGGAAGATGAATTTAAATCTACTGAAGGTAATAAAGCTGATCTCTATCAGTTACCAGGTATGTGTAAGTTAACGATTGGTATCTATGGAGAAACTATTTATAGCTCACGCACTGCTTACTTTCATGAAAATCGCTTAATTTACATGTTTGAAACCGACTATCGAACTTCTTATGGTCAATTCCCCGACCAGAAAATACCTGAGTCCAAACGTATTTATCAAGAAGTAGTATTCAATCCAAATTCCCAACTTGTACAAGATGAATTTTCTAAACTATTGTCCAAGTACATTACCCAAGAAAACCAAAAAAAATGCTGATCAAACTCGATCAGCATTTTTGTTTCTAATAAATAGGTTTTAATTCACCTGACGGATGGGCTGACCTGTCTGAAAGGCTTTTACATTTTCCACCATCTGATCCACGATGCGCTGGCGGGCATCGACACTGCCCCAGGCATTGTGCGGTGTCACAATCAGATTCGGAATGTTTGGATCAAGCAGGACATTACCGTCTTTTGGCGGTTCTACTGTCAGTACATCGGTAGCAGCACCCGCGATTTTTCCTTCACGTAATGCTTGAGCTAATGCTGCTTCATTGACAATACCGCCGCGAGCACAGTTAATCAGGAAAGCGCTTGATTTCATTGTTTCTAATTCAGCATGGCTGATCAGGTCACGAGTTTCTTCAGTTAAAGGGCAATGTAGGCTTAGGAAATCGACCTGTGGCAATAGCTCCGCGAAGGGTACACGAGAAGCATCACCTGAACGGTTCGGCAATGATCCGATAATGACGTTCATGCTAAAAGCTTCAGCCAGTTTCGCCACAGCTTTACCCAATTCGCCATAACCAACAATGCCGAGGGTCTTGCCAGAGAGTTCTACAATCGGCGCATCCAGCAGGCAGAATTGAGTGGCTTTTTGCCATTCGCCTTGTTGTACTTTTTGCTGATAAGATAGAAAAGATGTCGCCAGATTGAGCATTAACATGAGAGTATGTTGCGCGACAGCGGAAGTGCCATAAGCCTGACAGTTACACACCACAATATCGCGTGCTTTGGCTGCTGCTAGATCGACATTATTGGTGCCTGTGGCCGAGATTAAAATCAGTTTCAGTTGAGGGCATTGCTGAATGATTTCGGCATTCACCATAACTTTGTTGGTGATGATGACATCGACATCCTGAACCCGTGCCAAAAGTTCAGCCGCAGAAGTTGCAGGATATAATATTAGCTCATCAAATAAGCCATGCAGCGCCTGAAAGTCAAGATCCTGTTGATCCAGAGAAGCATAATCCAAATATACGGCTTTCACGGCCTGACCCTCAATCTTGTTAGACAATTATCCTGTCATTTAAAACAAGTCATTCAGGGTTTTCAACCGTTTTTTAGACTTTATCCTGCCTTGCTTAATCGAGTGGTTTATCCAGATGGCGACGTACGGAATGACGAATTTTATAAACAATATAAACAGTCAGAATCATCAAAAATACGATGGTTGCACTCAGGAAAATAATTGTTGGGTGTACGGCGTCTTTGGCGAATGCCACATTAGGAAGACCCAAAGTCAGCATTAAAAATATGGTGGCGAACTGTGTAGATTGCATAAGATGTACCCCCTTCTCACGAAAACGATCGCGTGCGGCAAGAAGAAAACCCATACCGCATAACTACATCTTATGCCGCCAAAATAATAAGTCAAGTCATTGTTTTTTAGTGTTATTTCAAGTTAATTTGCTTCACTACGTGTCACAAAGTGCGTATTTTTGTCACTGTCGTCAACAAAAGCTGCTGCACCGTATTCATCAGTTTTGAGACTCAGTTCCTTATAACTGAACATATAGAAATCTGGATAACGTTTCATCAGAATTGGATGCATGCCGACTGAAAGTGGCTCCTGCTCTTTCACCAGTTTCATCATATGACGGTCATTCATCACCACCAGATAACGTTCGTCATTCAGGCTGATGGTCAGCAAACCATTGCCACGTGCATAGATCGGAATCAGGAATTTATGGTTTAGTGCAATCGCCTGATCAGCATAGCTTTCAATCTTGTTGCTGATGACATTAAACACCAGACCATGCCCATAGATATCCAGCAGGATCTGACGGTTTTCTTGCGGCAGATTGACCTGAATACCCAGTTTCATCAGGTCATGCTGATCAACCTGTTTATTGCTGAGTAACTCACGCAGAATGGTCTGTTTCTGGTTGGCATCAAAGAACTGTGAATCCAGTTGCAGATCATTATTTTTCAGGATACGCCCCAAAGCCATACGATGGCGTGGCAACAGGTTCTCAATCACCTTACGGTAATAGAATTTGCTGTTCTTTTTGACCCGGCGCATTTTCTGATAAAAATAGCTGGCATCAAATTCATGCAACAGGAAGTCATTCACCAGTTCCGAGCTTGCCAATACAGCAATGGCATCATGATTGGTAAAGGCCAGATGCAATACATAATGTGGCGGTAGTACTTCGCGGAGCTTATGGTAATGTGCACGATCTTGAGGATAGTGCGGATCATAAATAATGATGTATTCACGATCTTCACTGACATCTGCCGTAGTAATGCGCATCTCGCCATTCAGATCGGGCTGATAGAACATGTTATAGCGCGCGTCTTTCACATCTTCCGGATCAATCGAATATTGCGGCACCATGGCCACGGCGCGCTGCACATCCAAAGCATTGGAATACTTAATTGCCGCATAACCGCCCATTGAACCGCCATAGGCAATACGCTGCTCAAATGGTGTAATCAGCTCAGCAATCGCTTCCAGCATGGCTTGCATAGAAGCTTGCGGAAACCAGGATTTGTCCTTCGGCATAATCCCGAGCACATTGAATTCAAACTTTTGCAGCGATTTCTCTGCATTGATGGTGGTTCCCTTGGCACGGGTAATCAGATCCCCGAAGGAGAAGATCAGTTCTGAAGATGAACCCGGCATAAAGATCGCGCGAATGTGCTCATCTTCAAAGACGATTTGTTTTTCCATAACTTTCCCATGCCTGTAAAACGAACGCTTCCATTACAAATTCAATGGCGCAAAACGATGCAAAAATGAATATGCTATTTTATAGCGAAGACCAAGATTAAAAAGCGCAAAATATGACACAATCATTGCATCCTGCTGCAAAACAAGGTTTTAGCAGCGCTGCTGAGCGCTATCAGCAGGTGCGCCCGAGTTATCCTGAAGCATTAGTGCCCTGGTTGCAACAGCAGCTTGCTTTATCTACGGATGCCCAGTTGCTGGATGTGGGTAGCGGTACCGGTAAATTCCTGCCCCAGCTGAAATTACTCAGTTCGCATATTCTGGCGGTTGATCCTGTCGCGGAGATGTTAACGCAACTCAAGCAGGTTCATCCAGACATTCCAACCCTGCAGGCGATGAGTGACGCCCTGCCGCTGGACAATGCTTCGATGGATGCGGTGTTCTGCGCGCAATCTTTTCACTGGTTTGCCAATCTGAACAGTCTGAAGGAAATCCATCGGATACTGAAAGATCAAGGCTATCTAGTATTAATCTGGAACCAGCGTGATGTTAATGTCGACTGGGTTAAAGCGCTGGCAGATTTTATTCTACCTATGGAAGGCGATACCCCGCGTTATCATAGTGGTCAATGGCGTGAAGTATTTCAGCATCAGCAGTTGTTTAAACCCGTAGCAGAAACAACTTTACAGCAGATTCATTCAGGAACGGTGGAACAGGTCGTGTCCAAACGCCTACTCTCAACCAGCTTTATTGCTGCCCAGCCTGAAGATGTACAGCAGCAACTGAAATCTCAGTTTGAACAAATCGTGCAAGACTATACAGGCAAGCAGCCTGATGAACAGATTGACTTTCCCTATGTCACCCATGTCTATATCTTTCAAAAAATTCCAACGCTTTGATAAAACTTTAACAGGACAGAACAATGCCAAATATCCAGAACCTCAGCCGAATCACTTTACTTGCGTCCACCCTGTTGCTGGTGGCGTGTAATCAGAAAGATGCACCGAAGCAGGAAGCGACTCAACAAAATGAAGCAGCTGAAGAAATGATGAAGGAACTAAAAACACAGCCGGTGAAGAATTTTCCACAGACTGCGGATGATCAACATGACATTGCCGTACTGGATGATTTTGAACAGCGCCTGCAATCCTTAAATAATGATATCGAAGCCGAAACTGAGCGTATGCGTAAGGAAGGTAATCTGACTGAAGAATTTATGCTGGAACGTCAGCGTGACCATATCCAATCGGCACTGGCTTTATTAAAAAGTCTGGAACTGAAAACTGAACAGGGACGTTATATTCAGGGGCTGATCTATCAATACTGGGAACAGCAGCAAAAACTGCTGGGCACAGCTTCTTCAGACAAAGCTATTCAGCATGATGCCAAGGAAAATGTGAAGGGTTTAGGACAGTATCTGCATGCTCAGGAACAACTAGAACACTGGCGTAATCAGTATTCAAAAACTCAGGCCAAAGCTCAGTAAGACTGATCTGTTTTTTATTAGGGACGTTCATGATATTGCGGCAGTGTGTCATGAATGTCATCCCACTCAGCTTTAAAACCGACATAGAAATGGCAAGTCAGTTGCTGCTCAATCGGGGTATCCAAACTACCAATACGCAGGCGATAAACATCCGGCAGATCTGCTTTTACGCTATAAATCGGAGAACCGCATTCGCTACAGAAATTGCGGCTCACGCCAGTCGTAGTATTAAATGACTTTAGCAATTGCTGTCCTTGCAGCAGATAAAAATCTGCTTTGGCAATCGGACTATTGGTGGCAAAGGCAGTACCGGTAGCTTTGCGGCAACGACGGCAGTGACATTGAATAATATCACCCAGCGGTCCACGAACTTCATACTGGATTCCACCGCATAGACAACTACCGCCATAATGATGTTGAGTCGACATATCAGCAAACACCTTGTGAATGATTTTCGCTCAATATAGTCTAAAAAATTACTTACTGTGAATGTCTGAAATATCTTAGCTTTCAGCAGAACCAGATAAATAAGCTACGACACCTTCACCCGCAGCACGACCGGTTGCCATACAGGCTGTCAACAGATAACCACCGGTGGGTGCATCCCAATCCAGCATTTCTCCACACAGGAATACATGAGGATTGGATTTGAGTTGCAAGTGTTCGGTCAGCACATCACGTTTCACACCGCCCGCACAGCTAATCGCTTCTTCAATCGGACGGAAACCAGTGAGAGGAATCATCAATTGTTTGATCTGTTGCGCCAGTTGTTCAGCATCCTGCCAGATTTCTTTTGCCACCAGTTCACGTACCAGTGCCGCTTTAGCGCCTTCTAGCCCCGCTTTACGCCAGATATTGCTTAAAGACTGCTTTTTGCTCGGCTGTAGTTTTTTCGCCAGCTGTGCTGTGCTTTGATCCGGGAATAAGTCCAGATACAGTTGCATGGGCTGGCCACGCTTGACCTGCTCACGCAAGCCGCGTCCCTGTTTATAGATCAAGCCACTTTCGAGACCATAATGACTGATGACAATATCACCCATGGTCTTGTCACCGCCCTCAACCCAGGCTTCAACCCGTTTCAGTGGTTGACCAAAGACTGGTTGCATAAACTTGGACCATGGATATTCCACACCGGCATTGCTGGCTTGGAAAGGTTCAATTTCTTCGGTCTGTAGCCATGCCTGCCATGCACCATCGCTACCGAGTTTCGACCACGACACTGCGCCACAAGCGAGGATAATGGCATCAAAAGATTCTGTTCGCGACTCATCAGTTTTCAGGTCTAACAATTGCAGCTGGTTCTGGATGAGTTGCGTCACCTGATGGCGATAATGAAACTGTACCCCCTGCTCGGCTAGGCGTTTTAACCAGGCACGTAACAGCGGAGCCGCTTTCATTTCAGTAGGAAACACCCGACCCGATGAACCGATATAGGGCTCAATCCCCAGATCTTGCATCCACTCTTGAATCCAGACTGCGTCCCAACGTTTTACCCATGGCGCTAGCCATTCCGCCTGATCATAACGCTGGATAAACTGTTCTACTGGTTCGGCATGCGAGATATTCAACCCGGTCTTACCTGCCATCAGGAATTTACGTGCTGCCGAAGGCTTCTGCTCATAGACATGCACGTCATAATCCTGCTGGCTGAGTACTTCTGCTGCCATCAAGCCTGCCGGGCCAGCACCCACAATCGCAATGCGTTTGCTCATGGCTTATTCCGCAGCCGCAGCATTTTGCCCCTGTAGAGGCTGGAAATCATCAAAGCGGGTGGCATAACCCTCAGGTTTAGTAATAATCAGCTGCTGACACAATTCCCCACGTTCCAGATACTTGATCTCAAAATGGGTACGTGCTGAATCAGAGGCAATCACCTGTTTCTCATAAGGCAGGTTCCATAGTTCTTTCATCTGCTGTTCAGCTTCATCAATATATTCTGGAATATTACTCGCCAAAGTAATCGAGCCGCCTGTTTTTAGACGTGACAGTAGAAATTCAAAGAATGGCATATTTGCCCAGCGCTGTGCCGGGTTATGCGGTTCCGGATTTGGATACAGGATAAAGAGCTGCTCGACCTGTGCAGGATAAAGCGCATGTACTATCCATGGCAGGGCATCAGCATGCACGGTCTGCAAGTTTGGCTGACCTTCCAATTCATGCTGCTTTTGCATCGCCAGGAATTTTTCCTGGGTCCGTTCAATCGCAATCAGTTTGTGCTCTGGATGTGTCCGGGTGAATAACAAAGCATGCTTGCCCTTACCTGCACCAATTTCTACACAAATCGGTTCAGGGCTAATGCTTTGAAAATCACGAGGGGCATGCATACGCTGCGCTTGAAATTGACGAATCGGCATAATCAGATCAAACTAATGAAAACCGCATAAGTCTAACAAGTGCGGCTATATTTGCCTAATTGAATCCTGTTTTTTTTGTGGAGTGTTGTCTCATGCCAACGACCCTGAAATGCCCACGCTGTGGCGCACTGACTACTTGGGAAGACAATGCGTTTCGCCCCTTCTGCTCTGAACGCTGCAAAATGATTGATTTGGGTGCCTGGGCCAATGAAGACTACAAGCTGCCAACTCAAGATGCTCCTCAAGCCGATGGCGGCCGTGAAGAAGATCAGTATTAAGATATACTGAGCAAAGCAAAGGAATTCAGATTGAATTCCTTTTTTATTTAGTGTTAAACTCTAATAAACAATATATACAATTGATTTTTAAAATAAAATTAAAATAACTATTCCAATGAAATAACAAAAATAAAAGAGGACTTGTGTATGTTCATCCTCATGCTCAGAGTATTCATGTTGCTACTATTTCTGATGTGTTGCACCAGTTTTGGTCTGGGAATCTGGAAAGAAGACTATATCTTTATTGCCATTGGTATTCTTTTGGCCTTGGCGATTTGGGTATTAAGACTTCAGATCCGTCAGTTACAACATAATCCTTTTGCCTAAAACAATATTCAAATCACTGCTCCCCCAAACAAAAAAAGGAACCTCAATAGATTCCTTTTGCATTTTAGAGGCTAATAAATTATTAACCTGCTGTACCTGCCACAAATGGATTATGCTGCTTTTCAAAACCAATCGTACTCATTGGACCATGTCCAGAGATAAACTGGGTTTCTTCTGGCAGGCTAAAGCATTCACGCTGGATTGAATCTAGTAATTGCTGATGATTGCCACGCGGGAAGTCAGTACGGCCAATCGAACCTTTAAACAGTACATCGCCCGTCCAAAGCAAACCATGATTGCGATTATAGAACATCACATGGCCTGGAGTATGGCCAGGCGCAAAGCGGACTTCAAACTCTGCATCACCGAGTTTTAGCACTTCACCGCCTTCGAGCCATTCCGTGACTTCTACTTTTTCTGGAATCGGGAAACCATAACGGGCAGAGACTTCCTGAATCATATCCAGCCAGAACGCATCATCTTTATGCGGACCAATCACGGGCACATCCCAAGCCTTCTTTAAAGCACCGACCGCACCCGCATGATCTAAATGACCATGGGTCAACCATAATGCTTTAACTTTCAGACCGAGCGCTTCGACTTCAGCTTTCAGTTTTTCAGGCTCACCGCCAGCATCAATCAAAACTGCTTCTTTGCTGTCTGTATCCCATAAAATGGAACAGTTTTGCTGAAAGGCAGTCACTGGAACAATTTTGACTTGGAGCATAGGCTTTAAAACCTCAAAAAATTAGTGAGCAAGAGTATGAGTCAATGCATCAAGATTAGCCTGTAGCAATGAATTGAGCAATTGCAAATGATCTTCGCGGCTATTCAATGCCGGAATATAGCTATAGCGTTCACCACCATTAGCCTTGAAGGTATCCGCATTTTCGATTGCCAGTTCTTCTAAGGTTTCCAGGCAATCCGCCGAGAAAGCCGGACTCATGACCTGAATCGATTTCACACCCTGCTTGCCCCACTCTTCAATCAAGGCATCGGTATAAGGCTTAACCCATTCCTGCTTGCCAAAACGTGACTGGAAGCTAATCGCATACTGATCTTCAGATAACCCTAAAGCTTTAGCTACCAGTTTCCCGGTGATACGGCAACGGTCAGCATAGGGATCGCCTTTATCGGCATAAGGCTGTGGAATGCCATGAAACGACATCAACAGCTTTTCTGGCTTGCCATGAATCGCCTGATAGTCACGCACACTCTGTGCCAATGCCTGAATAAACAGCGGATGCTGATAATAATCACGAATCAGTGATAAACCCGGAAGATTACGCTGAGTCAGTACCCATCTCGCGACTGCATCGTACAGCGGCGCAGTGGAAGTGGCTGAATACTGCGGGAACAAGGGCAACAGGATCACGTGATCCTGAGGTTGTGCGCTGATCTGGCTAAGAACAGTCTGAATGTTCGGATTGCCATAGGTCATGGCGGGCACCACATTCAGCTCGAATTGCGAATAACGCTGAGTCAATTCTGCTCTGACTGCTTCAACCTGTTGCAGCAGGATTTCACGCATGGGTGAATCTTTAGCCCATACTTGTGCATAAGCCTGCGCAACCCGTTTAGGACGGAAAGGTAAAATAAACAGGCGCAAAATGATCTGCCAGAGCAGTTTGGGGATTTCAATGACACGCTGATCGGACAGGAACTGCTGCAGAAAAGTTCGTACTGCGGGAACGGTAGGAGCATCAGGGGTACCGAGATTTGCCAGGATAATGGTGACTTTCGGTTTAGCAAACATTCAGATCATCCGTCTTGAGGGGTCAACCCCTGTACTTTAACAGTTTTCAATAAATTTATAATATGGATTAATATACTGACTTATATTGAAAAACCCGATCTTTATCCAGTAAATTACTTTCTATCAATTTCTGGGCTTTAGCCGTGATCTGCCATAGTAAACGCTGACGGTCATCACGGCCAGTCGGTACAATCCAGTCATTTTGTCGCATCTGCATTTTCAGGCTATGCAAGGCACGAATGTTCATCTGTGCACGTGCCACGGCATGAGCACGTGGCATTTCTATACGTGCATCTTCCAGACCGGTTTCATTTAAATATTCATTCAGGCGCTTAGAGAAGAATTCTTCTGGCGTTGGATTGACAAAAGTAGATCCAAGAATTGCCAGAAGCTCAGCCCAAGTCAGTTTTTTCTGAATTTTGAGCTCTTTAAAGTTACCATCCTGATAGGCATGCATGCGGTATTCAAAAGAAAAAATTTCATGCATGGACACTTTAGGCAAGCTCAAGAATGGATCAGGCTCACGCTTGCCTGCTTCTGCTTCCATTTGGGCAATACGCGCCTTGAGCTGATCAATTTCATCATGCAGGGCTTGGGCATTTTGAGGACGCACCCAGCCAGTCACCGGATAGCGTTCTAGCATCTGGGGCATGTTCAGGCGAACCGCCATTTCCAGATCACGCAGGCTACGATAGGTAAAGACCTGATCGACTTCATTTTGTAGCAGTTTTCGGAATTCATTGAATTTTTCACGCAATTCCGCTTTGGCATCATGCAGGGACGGCTCACGAGAGGCAGGGTCATCATGCATAAATACAATAATCGGTTTCTGCTTGGTTACTGCATAGATATATTCAAGGTGCATATAGCCAACGCCAGAAACGGACTGTTCACCATACTGGCTTCCCAGCAGGATTACCACATAGTCACAGTCATCAATTTGACGGCGAGCAAAGGCAGTACTGAGTGGATTACGCTGTTCCAGCCCCCAGGAGAAGAAGCCCATACCCACCAGCGTTTGCGACAAGATGATACGCTCTGGCTGCATTTCCGAACCAGATGTGGATATAAAGACCTGATAACGTTTATCCAGCATTCCAAACCCTCTCCAACTACCGCGAATATGCACAGTTCACCTCGATTTCCATGAGCTGTTGAATATGCGTGCCCCACTTAAAAATATCAAATTTTAAAATAATGTAATTCACTGACTTAAAACTCAGCTTATATATTACTTACAGACCATTGAATATCGTCCGGAATCAGGTGCTGTATAATCGGTTGAACTTGCTCAGCATTTTGACCACTGACAAAAATTTCGATTCTTACACTTTCTTTACGCTCGCCTTCAAATAATAACTCATTTTTGATCAAAATACGGGCGGTTTGTCTTGCAACTGCCAATCCAGAGTCAATCAATGTCATTTTATGACCAAAAATATACTGAATTGACGATTTTAGGAAGGGGTAATGTGTACATCCAAGTACTAAATAGTCTGCACCCTGATCTACAACTGGTTGTAAAATGTTGGTTAATGTCGCTAGACACGCGGGACTCATCTGCTCGCCAGCCTCGACAAAAGGCACCAGATCCAGACAGGTGACTGGGATCACATTTACCCCTGCGGGCTCGGCAAAACGGGTCATGACTTCTTTGATCAGCTGACCGCGAAAGGTTGCTGGTGTGGCAAGCACGGCCACAGTTTTGGAATGGGTCGCCAAAACTGCCGGCTTTAAAGCCGGTACCAGACCGATAATTGGAAAACGCTCGCCATAATGCGTACGCAAATAATCCAGACTAAAAGCTGAAGCGGTATTACATGCCACAACAGCAGCCTTACAGCCCTTGCGATATAACCATTCAATTGCCTGCGCGGTGAGCTCACGAATGTCCTGATCCTCACGCGGACCATAAGGCACATTGGCAGTATCGGCATAATAGACGAAACGTTCATTCGGTAAATGGCGCGCGATTTCCAGTGCAACAGAGAGGCCTCCGATTCCTGAATCAAAAATCCCAATGGGTGCATCTGCAGTAACATCAATAATGGGATCGAGTGTGGACGGAATCGGATAAATGGCGCTCATACAGGGGCTGTTTGCTCAAATGGACAGACATGGCACAAAGCTTAAACCTCAGGTGCCTAAATGCAAGTCTAAATCACCACTTTTCAAGTTTAATACCGTGTCGCCTTCAGAATTTTCGACGAGCTCACCCATTTCTACCAGATGTAAAAAGGCAGCTCGCTGGATCAATGCATTAATGCCGAAACGCACATGCACATAAGGGCGCTGTTCATTATCAAAAGTACGCATGAAAATTGGATGTTCTTTATCTACGATGATTACATCCTGCGTCGTTGTCGTCAGCTGAATATAGCTTTTTCCATCAATTTCTACCTGATCAGCCTGCCCTACAAATAAGGGCTCATCTTCGACTTCTATTTCGATCTGCTCAACCGGGGTTTTGAGATAGAATTTGCCATCTTCTTTCCATAGCACTGTTGAGAACAGGTCAATCATGGCTTGGCGTTTAATCAATTGACCTTCGTGCCACCATTCTCCATTGGCTAAAATCTTCAAATCCATTGTGCCACAATGCTTTGGCTGCCACTGATCTAAAGGGGGTATTGACCTTTTGTGACTGCCCTGTGCATCTTTTATGTATTGTGCAATATTTGTTAAATTTTTATCATCACTCATGGCTGTTTTTTTCGTCGGATGATTCGTTTTTGCTGACTTATCCATAGTAGAAGACCTTAATGACGGAAAAATAATATGTTTCAGCCAATTGGCTTAAACTGGGTTTAAAACTATACTAGCCCACAAGATGAAAGACACTAATCTTTTTGTGTCCAGGAATTATAAATACTCATGGCAGCACCCGATCATCCGATTATGGTTGCCACCGAATGTAATATGAGGAGTCCCACATGGAGCACATCGAACGTGAATCGATGGAGTTTGACGTAGTCATCGTAGGCGCAGGCCCTGCGGGTCTTTCTGCTGCGATCAAAATCCGTCAGCTTGCAATTGAAAACAACCTGAATGATCTGTCCGTTTGTGTCGTGGAAAAAGGCTCCGAAGTCGGTGCTCATATTCTTTCTGGTGCTGTACTTGAACCGCGTGCCATGAACGAGCTGTTCCCGAACTGGAAAGAAGAAGGCGCGCCTTTAAATGTACCAGTGACTGAAGACAAAACCTTCTTCCTGCTCTCTGATGAAAAATCACAAGAAGCTCCGCACTGGATGGTGCCTAAAACCATGCATAACGATGGCAACTATGTCATCTCACTGGGCAACGTGGTGCGCTGGTTAGGCCAGAAAGCAGAAGAACTGGAAGTCTCGATCTTCCCAGGCTTTGCTGCCTCTGAAATCCTTTACCATGAAGATGGTTCAGTCAAAGGTATCCAGACGGGTGACATGGGCATTGGTAAAGATGGCGAACCAACGCATAACTTCACTCCAGGTTACGAGCTGCACGCGAAATACACGATTTTTGCTGAAGGCTGCCGTGGCCACTTAGGTAAACGCCTGATCCAGAAATTCAACCTGGATAAAGATGCAGATCCACAGCATTACGGTATCGGCATTAAAGAACTGTGGGAAATCGATCCTGCCAAGCACAAGCCAGGTCTGGTTATGCATGGTGCAGGCTGGCCACTCAATGAAACCGGTTCTTCAGGTGGCTGGTGGTTATACCATGCGGAAAATAACCAGGTGACTCTGGGCATGATCGTGGATCTTTCTTATGAAAACCCACATATGTATCCATTTATGGAAATGCAGCGCTGGAAAACCCATCCTCTGATCAAACAGTATCTGGAAGGCGGTAAACGTATTTCTTATGGTGCACGTGCTGTGACCAAAGGTGGCTTTAACTCACTACCAAAATTCACTTTCCCAGGTGGTTCTTTAATCGGTGATGATGCCGGCTTCCTGAACTTTGCCAAGATCAAAGGCTCACATACTGCGATGAAGTCAGGCATGCTCTGCGGTGAAGCGGTATTTGAAGCAATCAAGGCCGGTGTAGAGAAAGGCGGTGACCTGGCAGTTGCACGTGTAACTGAAGGCGAAGACTTCTTCGTGAAAGAGTTGACTACTTATACAGAAAAGTTCAACAACAGCTGGTTGAAAGAAGAACTGTATAGCGCGCGTAACTTTGGCCCTGCAATGCATAAATTTGGGCAATGGATGGGTGGTGCATTCAACTTTATCGACCAGAACGTGTTTAAAGTGCCATTCACCCTGCATGACCTGGTGCCAGACTTTAAGACATTGAAAACTGTTGATGCGGTAAACTTCAAGCCGAATTATCCAAAACCGGATGGCAAGCTGACTTTTGACCGCCTGTCTTCAGTCTTTGTATCGAACACCGTGCATGAAGAAAACCAGCCTGCGCACTTGAAACTGACCGATGCTTCAATTCCAGTGAACGTAAACTTGCCAAAATGGGATGAGCCAGCTCAGCGCTACTGCCCGGCAGGTGTTTACGAAATCATGGAAAATGATGATGGCAGCAAGCGCTTCCAGATCAATGCAGCAAACTGTGTGCACTGTAAGACTTGTGACATCAAAGACCCATCTCAAAACATCACTTGGGTTGTTCCTGAGGGTGCGGGTGGTCCAAACTACCCTAATATGTAATGAGCGATGATCAAGTCGAGCATTGCTCGTCCATCGCGCAAGAGAAAAATCTGTGATTTTTCTTAAGCCATAAAAAATCCCTGCCAAGTGCAGGGATTTTTTATATCTGAATTAAAAGGACTTAGCCTTTCTTGACCAAATAATGGAATTCTTTATTGCCATTTTCATCCAAACTCTCTTCCTGCAGCAGCAGTTCATGTCCCAGATGCATACAAAATTTTGGAATATCCCATGAGGTTGAATTATCTGTTGCAAACACTTCAACCACATCACCTGACTTGGACTTACGGATCGCCTGATGCAACATCATCACAGGTTCCGGACAGCGTAAACCACGAGTATTTAATTGCAGGCTAGGAGTAATTTCAGCTTCAGACATCGACATGCTCAGGATGGAAAGACCTTAGTATTTTAACATAAACATGTGTTTGTACCCATGTCTCGCTGCACTGTCATTTTCCTGTTAGCCGGCTGACTGCGACGGTCACAGTCGTCCTAAATAATTGCAATAGACAACTGTATTTTCTACGGTATGATAAAATCACATTTTTTAAATATTAAGAGTCTTTAGGAAAGAGCATGCACGAGGAATCAGGCCCGTCGTGGGGTATGCGCGGCTTACGCAAATGGCTGGGAACTGCTCCCGAAACTCGCGACGAACTGCTAAAACTAGTACAAGATTCACGTCGATTTCTAGAACCCGATACTGTAGCAATGCTTGAAGGCGTACTCGACCTTCCAGCGACCAAAATTCGTGAAGTGATGACACCACGAACTTCTATGATCAGCTTACAGGAAGATGACCAGCTTCTTGATATTCTGCATGTTTTAGTAGAATCAGCACATTCACGCTTTCCCGTATTTTCATCCGATCAGCCTGATAATGTCGTTGGCATTCTGTTGGCCAAAGACTTGCTGCCTTTCCTGACTGAACCGACCTCTAAGGTCGATATCCGTGCCTTAATGCGTCAACCGCTGTTTGTGCCTGAAAGTGCCCGTTCAGATCAGGTTCTGCGTATGCTGAAAAATACCCAGACCCATATTGCCGTCGTGATTGATGAATATGGTTCGACCTCCGGTCTGGTAACCTTGGAAGATATTCTGGAAGAGATTGTCGGTGAAATTGAAGATGAACATGATATTGCCGATGAAGAAGCACTGTATATTGTTCCAGACAATGATCCGACCACAGCCAATACCTGGATCGTACAAGCGCTGACTCCAATTGAGCATTTCAATAATATGCTCGATGCCAACTTCTCTGATGATGAAGTCGAAACCATGGGCGGCTTGTTATTACAGGAAATTGGCTTAGTGAGCGATTTAGAAGGTCAAGTAATTGAGCTGGAAAACTGGATCTTTACTATTCTGGAAGCTGATGCTCGTTCTATTCACTCGATTCGGGCTGTGCGCCAATGAGGGCACATTTCGACAAGTTGTTGAAGCTGTCTGAAGATTCCGAGCAACTTCCGCTGATTTATCCGCTGCTTCTGTCTTTATTTTCCGGTGCCATTTTTAGCTTTGCACTGGCGCCATACCATTATTGGTGGTTGGCGATCCTGTCTCCGGCTCTGCTTTACGCTTGTTTGCGTAAACGTAGTGCTAAACAGGCCTTTGGTATTGGTTGGGCTTACGGGATTGGTCTATGGTTTGTCGGGGCTTTCTGGCTGTATACCTCAATCCATGAATATGGAGATACCAGTTCATTTCTTAGTGTACTGATGATCCTGTTTATGGCTATGGTGATGGGGCTGTTTACTGCAGTACAGACGTTTATTTACCGTCGCTTTTTCCCGGAAACGCCACTGACCTTTGCGCCGCTATGGGTACTATTTGAATGGGCAAAAACCTGGGTTTTCACAGGTTTTCCATGGCTATTTGCCGGATATGCCTTTACTGAACGTTTCCTGGATGGCTATGCACCGCTGTTTGGCGTGTTTGGCGTATCGTTCGTGGTGATCACACTGGCCTGTGCTTTGGTCGAAATCCTGAATCGTCGTGTATTCTGGGCTGTGCCATCCGTACTACTGTTGCTAGGTGCCTGGGGTGCTTCGCAACTGACTTTTGTAGAACAGAAAGAAGGCAGCAAACCACTGAGTGTTTCCCTGATTCAGGGCAATATTCCGCAAGATCTGAAATGGTTGACTGAATATCAGGTCAAGACTCTGCTGATTTATGCCAATCTGACCAAGACTGAATGGGGTCGTGATCTGATCGTCTGGCCGGAATCTTCGATTCCGATGTTCCAAGCCGATATTCCTGATTTTCTGGATGCAATGAAAGCACAGGCAGAAAAATCTGGAAGCTCTTGGGTAACAGGTATTCCTTATTGGGATTTGAAAGAATCTAAAGCTGAAGGCACGCCTAAGTATTACAACAGCATCATGGCCAGCGGCGATGAAGCGAGTGGTCTATACAAGAAACAGCGTTTGGTGCCATTTGGTGAATACATTCCACTTTCTGGTGCGCTCAGCTGGGTACTCCCTGCTTTGCAAAATGACCCCTCTGTAAGCGGTTTCTCTCGTGGGGCAGATGATCAAAACCCGTTGAATGTCAAACAGCATCATCTCGGCTCTGCGATTTGCTATGAAGTGGCTTATCCGAATCTAACCCGTCGTAATGCCAGTCAGAGCGACTTCTTGGTGACGGTATCTAATGATGCTTGGTTTACTGGCACTGCCGGCCCACAGCAACATCTGCAAATGGTACAGATGCGTGCCAAAGAAAACGGCCGCTGGTTTATCCGTGCCACCAATACCGGTGTGACTGCTTTTATCGACCATAACGGGCATATCGTGAAACGTGCCCCGATGGATCAAGAAGCTGTGTTACGTGGTGAGTTACCTGCCATGCAGGGTGAAACCCTGTATATAAAACTCAGCGACTGGCCAGTGCTGGTCTTCTCAGCACTGCTGCTGTTAGTTGGATGGCGTTTCCGTCCGCGTAAAGTGGATGTGAGCTTTAAATCGAGAAGATAACTTCCTAAGTTCCCTCTCCTGAGCTAATTTACAAGCATTGCTTTTTAAATTAGCGCAAGTGAGGGTTAGGGAGAGGTACATTTTTGCCCTCTCCTCTTACGAAGAAATACTTCTCATCTCCCAGAGGGAGAGGAAGTTTTCTAAATTCCACCTTTACGAAGCATTGCTTCTCACCCTTTATAAAAGGGAGGAGCTATAAAAAAACCGAGGCATAAGCCTCGGTTTTTTTATTTGGAGAGATAATCAAATCTGTACAGCAAGATAAGACAACATGCTGGCCAATGACAGCATCGGTATATAACGATACAACTGCACCACCCCACGCTCAAAGGATGAAATTTCTTGTTGTTTCACATCCATCACGCTGGCTTTCAGCGCTGACCAGAAGCACAAAGCCAATAAGCTACTCATCAAACTCAAGGCAAAGAAGCCCACCATAATCTGACTGCTGCCTTCAGTGCTTTGCCATAAATGCAAAATGCCTTGGCTCGCCGGAAGAATGCTTAAAACCAAAAAGACAGATTTCAGCATTGACCAATGAAACTGGTTGATTTCATCTCCTACGATTAATGCTTTCATGCTCATCTCCTTTGGCTAAATATGTGCCATTGAAATGATTATGAGCTTTTTTATAAAAATGAAAAGTCTATATTTATTCATATTTTACGATAATTGTAATCGATAGATATGGGAATAATTCTTATTATAACTATCAAATAGAATTAATTATTATATTAATTTAAAATTCATAGACTTAGATTATATTTATGTATTAAGAGTTATTATCACTTCACTTAATATTGAGACACCCAATTAAGTGAAGTGATATATTCTATAAATGAGAAACTTATAATAATTCTCAATTAAGGTTGATAATAAATATCTGCATCGGTACCTTCACCACCAGACTGGCCATCCGCACCAAATGAATAAAGATCAAATGGACGACCGTCAGTACCTGGAGCGACATATTGCAATTCATTATCCCAGCTGTCTTTCGGATAACCACCTTTGACATAGCCACCCGGTAACCAGTTCTTTGCAGATGCTGGTTTATTCACTAAAGCATCTAAGCCACCTTCCTGCATGCTTGGATATTTACCATTGTCCAGCTTGTATTGGTCCAGAGAACCAGCCACGCTTTGCAGTTTAATCACTGTAGTATCAACCTTGGCTTTTTCACCACGACCCATCACGTTTGGTACTATTAGTGCAGCCAATACACCCAAAATCACAATTACGACCATTACTTCGATCAGGGTAAAACCTGAAGCATGTTTAATGCGTGCCATACGTGAGCCTACTTTTGAAGAACCTAACTGTTCATTCATCATCTCAGTCCTTTTCATTCCATGTCTCTCATTACTTAATTTCGAAAATCTGTTGGAGCTTTCTATAATTGGAATTCTACCCACATCAGATTTAAATCATATTATTCATATTTACAATTGGCAGCATCACCGCAATCACAATGACCAGCACAATACTCGCCATGAGTACCAGCATGAGCGGTTCCAGTAAAGCCAATAAGGTTGAAATCAGCGTGGTTACTTCACGGTCCTGCATGGTCGATGCCCGTTCCAACATCCGGTCCAATTCGCCTGAAGATTCACCACTTCGAATCATTTGTACCATCATCGGTGGAAAATAACCACTACGCTCCAGCTGAGTCGCTAAGTTGCCCCCCTCGGTGACTTTTTCTGCCGCCAGATTGACCGCATCACGAATGACCCAGTTATTACTCACCGCTGCTCCAATCTTCAATGCATCGACCAGTGGTACGCCAGAACGGGTCAAAATCGACAAGGTACTAGCAAAACGGGCGGCATTAATACCACGCGATAATTTTCCAAATAGTGGCAATTTCAGAGTCAGGCGATCAAAAGCATAATGTCCAGCGGTGGTCCGTAGGAAGCGGATTAACAGGAAAATACCGACGGCACTACCTGCTAATAGAAAAGGCCAGGCCATACGAATAAAATCACTGGCCTTCATCAGTGCGACCGTGATCCATGGCAAGGCATCTTTGCTCTGATCAAAGGTTTTGACGATATCCGGGACCACATAAGTCATCAGCCCCATCACTATCGCAAAAGACATCAACAGCAGAATGATTGGGTAGATCATCGCTCCCTGAATTTTCTTCTGCATGGCAAAACGGTTTTCGGTATAGTCCGCCAGCTGATCCATGATCAGATCCAAATGCCCGGAACGTTCACCGGCAGCAATCGTGGCAATATACAGCTCTGGAAAACGTCCAGATTGCTGTAAACCCTGCGCCAGACTATGCCCTTCCAGCACTTTAGAGCGCACTGACATCAACAGGTTCTGTACATGTGCCTTTTCGCTCTGTTTGCCGACGGCGCGAATGGCTTCTTCCAGCGGAATACCAGCGGCAACCAACACTGATAATTGCCGGGTCATGAGTGCCAGGTCATAAGCTGTGATGCTTTTTTCAAACCAGCGCGGTCGATGGTGCTTGTCTTTCTGCTCGACTGGATCAACAGACACCGGGATCAATTCTTTATCCCGAAGTTGTTGACGGATCTGACGTGCAGAATCTCCTTCCAGTACGCCTTTTTGCTGCTTACCCGAGGCATCAAGCGCAATAAATTGATATGCTGGCATTGTAATGCTCTAATTTTCCCAAAAATTGCCCTAACGCAGTTGCGTCAGACCATCAAAATCATTCATATTCTTAGATATAAAATATCTGCTCACTCT
Source organism: Acinetobacter sp. LoGeW2-3 (assembly GCF_002688565.1). Taxonomy (NCBI): domain Bacteria; kingdom Pseudomonadati; phylum Pseudomonadota; class Gammaproteobacteria; order Moraxellales; family Moraxellaceae; genus Acinetobacter; species Acinetobacter sp. LoGeW2-3. The sequence continues at coordinate 787,828 of NZ_CP024011.1, forward strand.
AACACAACTGCCTTTTTAGCACGACGAAAATTCATCAGGATGCCTCACTTGCCCATGTCAGATCACCCAGCCTCGACTCCTCCGGTTTATCGCGTTCGTGTCGCTGTTCCTGTTCATCTGTTTGACTGCTTTGATTACAGCTTAAGTGCGGAGCAATACCAGCAGGCTAAGGTCGGTGCTCGAGTGGCGGTGTCGTTTGGTCGGCAGAATCTGGTTGGGGTCGTTATGGAAAAACTGCCACCAGATGCTCCTCTCGATTCTAGCTTTAAACTCAAAGATATTACTGAGTTATTAGATGATCGAGCACTGATTGATACCAAGGTGCTGAATCTTTTGAACTGGTCAGCGCAGTATTACCAATTTCCAATTGGTGAGGTGGTGCAAAGTGCCCTACCCACCCTGCTCCGTCAAGGCAAACCCTATAACCTGCTGGCCCGGAACTGGAAACTTTTAGATGATCAGGCTGAAGCCAAAGTTCGCCGTTCCGAGCGTCAGCAAGAAGCCTATAAAATTCTGAAACTGCATCCAGTTGGCACCACGGAAACCGTACTAAATCTGGCGGGTGTAGAAACGGCCATCCTGAAAGCCCTAGAGAAAAAAGGCATTTGTGAATGTGTGCTGGAAGCTCAAGACTTTAGCCCACAACCCGTTCAACTTGCGCAGATGCCACTGACAGCGAATCTGGAACAACAGCATGCTATTCAACAGGTGCTGAAATTTAAGAACAAATATCAGGCTTTTTTGCTGGATGGCCTGACCGGTAGCGGCAAAACCGAAGTCTACTTGCAGATCATGGAAAAGGTGCTGAAACAGGGCAAACAGGTTTTAGTGTTAGTTCCAGAAATTGGCCTGACTCCGCAAACCATTAGTCGTTTCCAGTCGCGTTTCCATTGTCATATTGCCCTGCTACATTCTGGCCTCAATGACTCTAAACGCCTGCAAGCCTGGCAGGCGGCAGAAACTGGTAAAGCCTCGATTGTACTGGGTACCCGTTCGGCAATTTATACCCCGATGCCGAATCTGGGGCTGATCATTCTGGATGAAGAACATGATCTGTCCTTTAAACAGCAAGAAGGCTTCCGTTACCATGCCCGGGATGTCGCCTTATATCGCGGTCATTTGCAGCAGTGTCCAGTATTACTCGGTTCAGCGACACCAAGCATTGACAGCTATGCATTGGTAGAAAATGGCAAAATGCAGGCACTGGAACTGAATCAACGTGCTGGTACGGCATTAATGCCAAAGATTCATATTCTGGATCTGAAAGTGGCGCAGAAGCAGCATGGCATCAGCCTGCATCTGATTCAAGAAATACGTAAGCGTCTGGAGAAAAAGGAACAGGTATTGGTTTTCCTGAACCGTCGCGGTTATGCACCAGTGCTGATTTGTGATAGCTGTGGCTGGCAGGCACAATGTCCAAACTGTGATGCCAATTTCACTGTACATCGTCAGCCTTATCAACATCTGCATTGCCATCATTGCGGTACGCTGCACCGTATGCCAGACCATTGCCCAAGCTGCAATCATACCGAACTCAAAACACTCGGGATGGGGACAGGTAAGGTCGAAGAACAGCTGAATGAATTATTTCCCGATCATGAAGTCATTCGTGTGGACCGTGATTCCACCAGTCGGGTCGGCAGCTGGCAAAAAATTTATGACAAGATTCAAAAAAGTGAACCCGCCATTCTGCTCGGTACGCAAATGCTGGCTAAAGGTCACCATTTTCCTTATGTTACGCTGGTCGCCATTTTAGATATCGATTCTGGTTTACTCAGTGTGGACTTCCGTGCTACAGAACGCACCGCTCAGCTGATTGTACAGGTGGCGGGACGTGCCGGGCGTGGTGAACGTAAAGGCGATGTCTATTTACAGACCTTACGTCCCGACCATGCTTTGCTCAATACCCTGGTCACGGATAACTATCGGGCTTTTGCTAAACAGACTTTAGAACAGCGTCAGATTGCCCGGATGCCGCCCTACCGCTATGCGGTGATGATTCGCTGCGAATCACGTGATCAGACATTAAATACTGAATTCCTACAGAAACATGCTGCGGTCTTGAGGCAGTATCAGGACCTGCAGCTGGAGATCTGGGGACCTATTCCGGCACCGATGGAACGTAAAGCAGGACGCTATCAATCGCATATGGTACTGCTTTCGGCAGACCGTGCGCGTTTGCACTATTATGTCAGGGCATGGTGGCAAGCCATGCTGCAGGATAAGCCTTCTTCAATGAAGCTGAGTCTGGACGTCGATCCACAAGAACTAAGCTAGTTTTACCTGCTGCAACACGGAAATAAGATTTAAGGTTGAACATGTCGATACTGTTGCAAATTACATTCATTCTGGCGGCAGCATTGCTGATTGTGCCAATGACCCGGTATCTGAAACTGCCAGCAGTACTTGGTTATTTATTTACAGGTCTGGTGCTTGGTTCGGGAGCACTGAATCTCGTTACTGATCCCGAACTACAGTCAATCCTGATACAAGTTAGCATTCTGTCTCTCCTGTTCTGGGTGGGACTACAGTTGCGACCGCAACGCTTCGTCCAGATGCCACAATCTGCCTGGATTTCAACTGCTGTACTGGTCTTAGGGTCAGGTGGCGTTCTAACCTTATGCGCTGCTATTTTTTTACAGCAAAATCTCGTTACGAGTGTCGTTATTGGATTGGCTGGCAGCCTGTCTGCCATGACCTTAAGTATTCAACATCTGATGCGACAAGAGCAACTCATGACTTCCCATGGTCAGCTCAGTTATATCAGCCTATTAATTCAAGCGCTGGTGTTGATTCCGCTGATTGCCATCATTCCATTATTTTCAGGGGTAAGTTCGACTGAACATGGCGTGGCTTATTTCGCTGCGATTATCGCAACCTTTACCGGACTGTTTCTGTGTAATCGCTATTTGATGCAACCGCTGTATCGCTGGATTGCCAGAAGCTCTAGTCATGACCTGCATGCTCTTGTTGCTATTTTTGTGACACTCGGCTTACTGGTGCTGATGCAGACGCTAGGCTTGACCCTATATTTAGGCGCATTATTCGCTGGAATACTGCTGGCCGATTCTGATTTCAGACCGCATGTTGAAAATGCAGTTCAACCTTTTCATGGTGTATTGATCGGTTTGAGTTTTATCAGTATTGGTCTGTCGATCCAGCTAAGTGATGTCGTGCAGATACCTGGACTAATCATCGGTGGTGCCCTGCTGATCATCTTGAGTAAATTTATGATTAGTCTGGCGTTTGCCCGTTATTATCAGAACAGCTGGCGTACCAGTACTTTGACTGCGGTTAGCCTGGCTCAGGGCGGCGAATTTACCTTTGTGTTACTCACGATCGCCATTACTCACAGCATTTTAAATATCAGTTTGCTGTCACCGCTACTGTATATGCTGGCGCTATCGATGTTAATGACACCAGCACTCTACTGGTTGCTCGATCGACAGATTTTACCGCGCTTAGATCGTTCGCATCATCTAGTCGCGGACTTTGATATCCCAGCAGAGACTTTAGTTACTACACCAATTTTATTGATTGGTTTTGGCCGCTTTGGGCAAATTGTGGCACGTGTGCTTCATCAGCAAGGGCTCAAATTTAGCGTGATGGACAGTACGGTTGAAGCGACTGATCTGCTTAAAGAGCAGGAGATTCCTTTTTATCAGGTGGATGCCACCGAAACTTCTGTATTACAACTGGTAGATATTGCTTCCAAAGATCAGGTAATTGTTGCGATTGATGATATTGAGGATTCTTTGTTGGTAGTACGCCATTTGCGCTGGAATTATCCGAATCTGAAATTATGGGTACGTGCCCGAGATCGTCATCATGCACATTTGCTGCATGAGCTGGGTGTAGAACAGATTTTCCGTGAAACTTATCTTTCTGCTTTAGCGCTGACCCAGTCATTATTGGCAGAGACTCATCAATCTGTCGAAGAAGCTGAACAGGCTATTCTGCAATTCCGTCAATATGATGAAACCTTGCTGAAAGCACAACAACAAGCAGAATACGGTAATGAGTCATTACGCGCTCAACATCACAGCAGCATGTCGGAATTAAGCTACCTGTTTGAGCAGGATCAACATCGTAAAAGTGTAATAAATCCAATACAGAAGCAACAGAATATCAACGCCACAGGAATTGATGCCATAACAGATGATCTGTCATAACTTGTGTTTTACAATAGTGTCACCATTAAAGCAGGGTTATGGAGAATTTTATGTCTGATTTACGCCAACGCTTTTTTATTGAGGATAGCCCTGTTCGTGGTGAAGTAGTGCATCTTCAAGAAGCTTTACAAACAATTCTAGCGCAGCGCGACTATGCTCCTGCAGTACAAATCCTGTTGGGTGAAATGCTCAGTGCGACTGCCCTATTGGCAAGTACTTTGAAAATTAAAGGTCGCATCAGCCTGCAAATTCAGGCTTCGGGCACTTTTAAATGGGCGATGGCGGAATGTAACCATCGTGGTGAAGTGCGTGCGTTGGCTGACTATGAGGAAGATCCACGCTTCCAGGCAGCAGAAGACAGCAGCACAGTTCTAAAAGCCTTAACCAGCCCAGTACTGTTCATCAATATTGAGCCTGAATTTGGTGAGCGTTATCAAGGTATCGTACCACTGGATAAACACAACCTGGCTGGCTGTTTAATGCAGTACTATGATCTGTCTGCACAGATTCCAACCCGTATTGTACTGGCAAGTGACCAGAAACGTTCAGGTGGTCTGCTGATCCAACTTTTACCGCGTAATAGCGAAGAAGAACAGCGCCGTGTTGATGAAGACCTCTGGCCACGTCTGACCATGCTGACTGAAACCCTAAAGACGGAAGAGCTGGTGAGCCTGGACGCCAATGAAATCCTTTATCGTTTGTATAACGAAGAAGAAGTGCGTCTACCTGAAGCAGAACAGCTGAAATTCGGCTGTACCTGTTCTAAAGAACGCTGTGCGATTGCATTGCAACAGATCGGTGTTGAATCTGTTCGTGAAACTTTAGAATTCCAGAATCCAATCGAAATGGACTGTCAATTCTGTAACAGCCAATATACTTTTACTGCTGAAGAAGCATTGGGGCTGTTCGGTGAACACCTGAGTTAATTACAAGTATTCCCCCTAATAAAAAAGCACTCAATATGAGTGCTTTTTTATTTTTATACTCATAAACAATGACCTAATTTTTCCATAAAAGAAGATAAATGCACTTTATTTCGAACTTGCAATATGGTTAAAATCTGCGCGCCGATAAAGTCAAAAATATCAACGGTGCTTTAAAAGCAAAATAAAAATCGAAAAACAAACGGAAGACTTTAAATGAAATTTCAATATTGGAGGGGGTTGGCGCTATGTGCTGTTCAGAGCTTAAGTTATGCAACTGAAATCACCGGCATATGGAAAGCCATCGATGACAAGACCGGCTATGCACGTGCTGACGTTGAAATTAGCAAACTGAACGATGGTAGCTACAATGGTAAGGTGGTTCGCATTCATGCGATTCCAAACCGTCCTGCCAATACGTATTGTTCCAAATGTACTGGTGCGCTGAAAGATGTGCCTATTCTTGGCTTATCTGTCTTGTCCGGCTTAAAACCGGATCCACACAAGAAAAATGAATTCATCAATGGTTCGATCCTCGACCCATTGACAGGAAATGTTTATAAAAGCAAGGCAAAACTCAACTCACGTGGCAATGTGTTGACGTTACGTGGTTATGTCGGGACACCCATACTAGGACGTACCGTTTCATGGGTGAAAGTACACTGAACACTTTTAATAAATTCTGATCTTTAAGGCTGTCTAAAGAGACCTAATCATTTGGACAGCTTTAAATCCTTCTTGTTTTCAATACTCATATCACTTAAATACCAACCCCATCCCACATTCCTCATTTAATGTGATTTTTCATTAATTTAATTCTTAATTTTTTAGAAATTTAATTGATTATTCACTGGTATTTAGTATATTTTTCACGCTATATTAATCCCATAATATTTTTATGCCTTTATCAATTTAAAAGCTTTTTAGTACTTGGGGGATATGTGATGATGAAATTAAAACTGTTCTGTTCCATGATTTTTGCAGCAGCGGTCACGATCAGCATGTCAGTCTCTGCTAACAATGATCCACTGGTTGGGAAATGGAAAACCATTGATGACCGTACCGGTTATTCTCTGGCAGATGTCATCATCAGCAAGGATGCTAAAGATCGCTATATTGCCAAGATTGTAAATGTACGTGAGGCTCCGGGAGCAACCCGACAACAAAACTGTACTCAATGCACAGGCGCTCTCAAGGATCAGCCTCTGGTTGGACTGACTATGCTGAAAGGTCTGAGCAGCCATCCAGAACATGACAATGAATTTATTAATGGCACCCTGCTCGATCCCGTCTCAGGACAATTGTATCAAGCACGTGCCCGTCTAAAAAATAATGGTCGCCATCTGGCAATTCATAGCCGCACTGAAGGCTCACCGGTCGGACGTAATATGACCTGGATCAAAAACTAAGAAATGTTCTTAGTTCAAAAAGCCCATCTCGGGCTTTTTTATTTGCAGGTGAGAATGGAGAACAAATGTCTGACTCTATGCTTGCGACTTAAATGTGCAATTATCCGATGAACTGTCACTTGGCTAAAATATTGATATTACCAAACTTATTTTCATCTACTTTTTTCTAAAGGCGTTTTTGTCATTTCTTGAAACAATAAGGTACAAATCTTCACTGTTGTAGTGCACTAAAACTTAGAATAATGGATCGAACACGGTTATTTTTTATCCATTTACTATGTTCAGATCGCATGACTCTTTGCTCCAACGATCACCTGACCCTTTATTGATATCGGGTCACGGCATAGAAATGTTCAAAAATAAAAATAAGAAACAGGGTCATGCAGCTAAAAGCATCTTCGAACGCCTATCAGCAAAACAGCTGTCATTACATGGTAAAAATCAGCCAATTTTATTTCGCCACCTGCCCAGCCCAAATTTAAGCAGGTTTTGTACCTCCGGCAGCTTTTTCAATGCTGCCACTCATATATTGAATCATGGGAAATCTGATTTCAGGCATTACCTCAAACCCTATCTATTACAACATGCCCTCGATCCGATTTACATCAATGACTTTAATCTGGATATTCAAGGAGCAGGCCATGACCACCATTCAATATAAAGAAAACTTTTCTCAGGGTTATATTCCCTCAGAAATCATGGACGACCATCAATTTGATCTCAGCCATTTTGCAGAAGCATGTGGACAAAGCCCGGAATGGGTGATGCAGCTGATGGAACATGGAATTTTACCCAACCGTAGTCGTAACACTTCTTTTCATTTCATCGGTGAAGATGTCACCCGGGCACAACGTGCTTACCGACTGCAACGTGATTTTGATGCATCTTTTAGTGCTGTCGCCATGATGCTGGATCTGATTGATGAAGTTCAACAGCTACGTCGCGAAGTGAAACATCTGCACTTCAAATAACAGCCCCACCCCCTGGTCTGTCTCAGCTGACACTGAGATGGTTCGGGGATTCTTACATTATTTTTTTGAGTTTATACCTGATTATGAAAACCAGAGATTGCAATAAAAAATTAAAGTACATGTTTCCCGAGTACCGTGACCTCATTACCCAACTTCGGGATGAAAATCCGTATTTCGCACGGATTTTTGAAGAACACGATGAACTGGATCGACAGATTGCTCAGCTGGCCTTAGACCCTGTGAATCTGATTAATACAGACATCGAAGCAATCAAGCGGAAAAAATTAAAGTTAAAAGATGAGATCTATCGATTACTCAAGAATTCGGAGGTAGATCCTTTGACCTGATTTAAGATGGTTAGGGATTAAAGGCAGGAAGATTATGCTCTAGGAATCTAACAGAGCTTCTAAGCATAAAGTGATCGTGATAATACTTCCTGCTTTCTATAAAAGTTCCATAATCCAATTTAGTCTGAACAATCAGTAGAAAACACTTTGTTCATAGACGAAAGACTAAAGTCTGTATTGTTTAGATCACATCTTTTGTGGAAGTAGATTAAATTAAAATGAACTTTAATTTGATGATAGCTTTTTGGTGTCAAAATAAAATTTAAATAAATAATCGTAGCTATGAGGATTTAGTTTTTATACTTAGTTTCCTCTTAAAATGCTGGCTTCATTTAAATTTTAAAATATAAATTTAATAGATTTCCCCCTATTCAAATCCGCTCCATTTTTGATTTTATAAATTCCAGACATAAAAAAGCCTGCATGAAGCAGGCTTTTTCAGACTTAAAAAGTGATCGAATTATGCTTGTTCGATGTCTTTCATTGTCAATTTGATACGGCCACGGTTGTCAACGTCAGCAACCTGTACTTTCACTTCCTGACCTTCTTTCAATACGTCTGCAACATTGGCAATACGCTCGTTAGAGATTTGAGAAATGTGCAGCAGACCATCAGTACCTGGCATGATATTGACGAACGCACCAAATTCAACGATACGAATCACTTTACCAGTGTAGATGGTACCTGGTTCAACTTCAGCAGTAAGCGCCTGGATTTTAGCAATCGCAGCTTGTGCAGCAGCTTTAGTTTCACCAAATACGCGTACTGTACCGTTGTCTTCGATATCAATCGCTGCTTTAGTTTCTTCAGTGATTTGACGAATAGTCGCACCACCCTTACCAATCACGTCACGGATCTTGTCAGGGTTAATAGTGATCACTTGGAAAGTCGGCGCGTGCATAGAGATTTCTGGACGAGCACGTGAAATCACTTGGTTCATTGCATTCAGGATGTGCATACGACCTGCATAAGCCTGGTTCAATGCAACTTCCATGATTTCTTCAGTAATACCTTCGATTTTGATATCCATCTGAAGTGCAGTAATACCGTTCGCAGAACCCGCTACTTTAAAGTCCATGTCACCAAGGTGATCTTCGTCACCCAAGATGTCAGAAAGCACTGCGAAACGTTCACCTTCTTTCACAAGACCCATTGCGATACCCGCAACTGGTGCTTTAATTGGCACACCTGCATCCATAAGTGATAGAGAAGCACCACATACAGAAGCCATTGAAGATGAACCGTTAGATTCAGTGATGTCAGATACGATACGGATCACGTACGGGAAGCGGTCAGCTGCAGGAAGAACGGCTTGAACACCACGACGCGCCAGACGACCGTGACCGATTTCACGACGTTTAGGACCAGATTCACGACCAGTTTCACCCACAGAGTATGCAGGGAAGTTATAGTGCAGCATGAAGTTATCAGTTTTCGTACCTGCAAGGGTATCAACCATCAACGCATCACGAGTGTTACCCAAAGTTGTTGTTACCAACGCCTGAGTTTCACCACGTGTAAACAATGCAGAACCGTGAGCACGGTCTAATACGCCAACTTGTACGTCAAGCGCACGAACAGTTTTGGTATCACGACCGTCAATACGTGGCTTACCAGATAGAATGTTGTCACGTACTGTACGGTATTTCAGATCTTCAAACAATTCATTCAAGTCGTCTACGATACCAGTTTCGTCATTTTCAGGAACGAATTGAGCAACTGCTTCTGCTTGAATTGCATCAAGAGCCGCGTAACGGTCTTGTTTAACAGCGATTGTATAAGCTTCTGAGATTTTCGCTTCGAAAGCTTCTTTCAGTTTTGCACGAAGATCTTCGTTTTTAGTTGGAGCAACCCAAGTTGATTCTTTCGCACCAGCTGCAGCAGCAAATTCTTTAATCGCTTGAATCGCGATTTGCATTTCGTCATGACCGAACAATACAGCACCCAGCATTTGGTCTTCTGAAAGTTCTTTCGCTTCAGATTCAACCATCAATACTGCAGATTCTGTACCTGCAACAACTAAATCAAGGTCAGACTGAGCCATTTGCTCGTAGTTCGGGTTAAGAACATATTCACCGTTGATCAAACCAACACGTGCGCCACCGATTGGACCACGGAATGGTGTACCAGCGATTGCAAGTGCAGCAGAAGTACCTAACATCGCAGCGATGTCAGCTTCCATAGTTTTGTCAGAAGAGATTACAGTCGCAGTTACCTGGATTTCATTGTAATAACCTTCTGGGAACAATGGACGGATTGGACGGTCAATCAGACGTGAAATTAAAGTTTCAGCTTCAGACTGACGGCCTTCACGCTTACCATAACCACCTGGGATACGACCTGCAGCATATTGCTTTTCTTGGTAGTTCACAGTAAGTGGGAAGAAGTCTTGACCTGCTTTAGCAGTTGGTTGAGCAACAACAGCAACCAGTACTGTTACGCCGCCCATAGTAATTACAACAGTATTTGCCTGGCGCGCAACACGACCAGTTTCAAGAACCACCTGGTGCTGACCAAACTGGAATTCTTTACGAACAATATTAAACATCGACATGTTTTATTTTTTCCTGATTTTATTCTAGTGGAGACCCCTAAGGTTTGGCATTCACGTCCATTTGAACGAGTAAATGACAAAGCTTAGAAGCCGACCTCACCAGAAATAAACACTAATTTTAAACACAAAGAAGGAGCGAACATTCGCCCCTTCCCTAGGCCTGACTAAAAAGCCAAGCCGACTTTAGTTTTCAGCTGTAAAGCACAATGCATGCAATAAACCCGAAAATAAAGCTTAAATCGAATTAACGACGTAAACCTAAAGCACCGATCAAAGCAACATAACGACCGTGGTCTTTACCATTTAGGTAGTCAAGAAGCTTACGACGTTGGTTAACCATACGGATTAGACCGCGACGGCTATGGTGGTCGTGTTTGTGCTCTTTAAAGTGACCTTGTAAGTCATTGATTTGAGCAGTTAAAAGAGCTACTTGAACTTCTGGTGAACCAGTGTCATTTTCAGCGCGAGCGAATTTAGCGATGATCTCTGCGCGATCTGCGTTTGTTAAAGCCATTCGATTTCTCCGAGATGCTTATATATCTTGATAAAAATCAATGTAATGAGAATTCAGAACACTGACTGCCGTGCATCACTACAGCAAGTTGCATATTTTAAGGGAAATTGCGTTAGATTGCAAAAATAGATATGCGACTACGCATACCCCTATATAAGATTAATCAGTTCATTGGAAGCAGGTCATTTATCTACAGGATAAAGCTTTACCGAACTGCTTTAGATATTGAGCTAATGATTATGAAAAATGCCCAACTCTTCTAATCAGATGCAACACCGCTCACCTCTCTATTCATTGACTAGAAGCAAAGATCAATTTCATTCCAGCATAAAAAAAAGCCCGAGAGGTCCCGGGCTTCTTGTGCGCTGTAGTTTCTTCTTTTTTCATTATTTTTTTATTATTTATTGTTCTTATTACGCTGCATCGCGTTTTTATAGTTATTATTGTTAATAAAAACTTTCCTTGTTCTTAATCAACGTCCCTATGCAGTAGATTCTGCCACAATACCGAGCCACTCATAGACGCATTTTTCGTATCTATATGTAAGTATTTTCTTACATTAATTAACTTAAATTGTGAACAATATTACATAAATCTCATATTTAACCCATCTAGTTCACCCTATATGCATGTTTTAGTTAAACTAAATAATTTATGAAATTACGCCACCTTTCCATCAACTCCAGATATAAAAAAGCCTTGTAGTCTCTCCCAAAACTACAAGGCTTAGCGGCTGTAAGTTTCCTCTTTTTTCACTTACATCAATGTAAGTTCGCTGTCTGACGACTTTCTTATAATAATTATGCGATTATACTCAACTTTCCATGTTGAGCTCTTTGTAGGGCTCATCTTCTCAAAAACAACAATGAAGCTCTATCCGCAAATCTCCTGAATCACTGTAAGCATATGCTTACATTAAACAGTCTAACTATCACCTGAAAAATTATGACAATGTTCAATGATTTTCTTACTTAGACCACTGCGGCGTATGGTTCGAAGGCTTAAAGATTGCTTAAATGCTTCACGATCTACCAACAACGTCACCACTTTTTTCGCACGGGTAATGGCTGTATAAATCAGCTCCTTACTCAGCAAATTACTTGCCTTATGGTCCAGCACCACAGCAGTATGCCGGAATTCCGAACCTTGGGATTTATGAATAGTTAAGGCAAATGCCGTTTCAATACTTTTTGGCAAACGTGTTGCCAGTACCCATTTTTCCAGGCTCGGGAAATAGACTTCAAACTGACGTTGCCCCAGATGCTCACGCAGGAAACAGATGCCGATATCGCCATTGGATAGTCCAAGCTGATAATCGTTATAGGTCATCATCACCGGACGGCCGATATACCAGTCACCCTGTTTGACCTGCCCGGTTGACGTCAGCACGCGCTGTTCAATCTGCTGATTTAGTTTTGTCAGGCCCAAAGTACCATGCCGAATCGCGGTCAAAATACGGTAATCATCAAAATGCTGGATGATCTGCTGCACAAATGCATTAAAGTCTTGGTCGCCCTTCCCGGCTTTTAGTGCCTGTACATAACCCTGATAGCCATACATCAGCTGATCATAATACGGCTGAGCCTGATTCAGTAGAATATTTTCAGGCAGGTATTGCAGCTGTACATGATCAATTTCGATCTGTTGTAGGTCAATCGCATGCAGCTCAGAAGGAGCGACGACTTGCTGTTGAAACTCGGTCAGCAGATCATGCTCAGGATCAGCATCCTGAATAAAATGTGCCAGTGCACCAATGCGGGCCCCTTCAGCAAAGCGACGCGTGGTGATCAAATTGACCCGATTCTTTGCCAAAGCGGGTACCTGCTGTAGATCAGCGAGCACAGTTCCGACATCCACAGAAGCTAACTGGTTGGCATCCCCGAGTAAAATCAAGCGAGCACCATCCGGTACTGCGGCCAACAGCATTTGTGACAGGCTTAAATCAAGCATAGAAGCTTCATCCACCACAATCACGTCATACGGCAGTGGTTGCCGGGCATGGAATCGTGGCTGTGCCGTGGTGCCTAAACCTAACAAACGATGCAGGGTAACCGGCTGGAGCTGTTTCAGGGTCTCCAGATCAAACTGGGCCAGTGCCGGACTGTTCAAGGCATTTTGCAAGGCTTCTTTCATACGCTGTGCCGCCTTCCCGGTCGGTGCTGCCATGGCAATCCGGATCTCGGGCAGACTTTCATTTAGCACGGCAATGATATGGGCTAAGGTATAGGTTTTCCCGGTGCCCGGGCCACCGGTAATAATACTGAAACCCTGACTCACCACCATTTCCAGGGCTTTCTGCTGCTGTGGATCGGAAAGCAGGCTTAGATGTCGTTCACTCAAGGGAACCGCTTTTAACTGCTGGGATTTAATCCTTGCCACATGTGCTGCGACGACCTGTTCCAGTTTCCAGTAGCGGTACAGGTACAGCTGCTGATCCTGAAAAATAAAAGGTGCAATCGCTTGCGGATCAGACTCGCCACGGCACACCAGATTGTGCAGCAAGGTAGCTTGATCTTCTGTTGCCTCGATACAGCTGTTGCCATTTTGTATGGCTTCCAGCACGGCATGCATGAGCAGTTTGGCTTCATCGCTAAAGTGTGCCGAGCTAAATGGCGGCTGACATAAATGCTCGATCCATGGCATCAAGGGCGAAGCCAGCTGTGACACGTGATTTTGCTCATTTTCCACACAGTTATCCTCAAAGTTATCCACAGGATAATATTCTGTTTCTGTTACCTAAATTTTTAATTTTAGCCATTTTATGCAGATTTATTCACCGCATAATAGCCCAGAATTTGATCCAGTTTCTGGATGAATTCCACCTCAGGTTGCCAGTGATACAGTCCCTGTCCAGCCTGTCCATTCATGCCACGCAGATACAAATAGGTCGCCCCACCGAGATGCTGCCTGATATCGTAGTCCTGCAGGTTGGCACTTAAATAACGGTGCATCGCCACCAGATACAAGGCCGCCTGCAACCAGTAGCTGGAATGGGTCATGCTGTCATGAATCGCTTCCGGCAGATAATCTTCTCGATTGGCCCCAAGATAGTTACTCTTGTAGTCGGCAATGTGATAACGCTGCCCGTCAAAATAGACCAGATCAATCGCCCCCGTCAGATAACGTGCCGATTTGGCTTCATTAAAGTCCGGCATGATCAGGCCATAATCGGCAAACAGCTGCTGAATCTGGCGAATCTGCAAGGGTGCGTCACTTAAAGACAGATAGAACGGGAATTCCGACAGGAAGTTTTGCTGGTCCAGCTGGCTGAGGCGAAACTCATTCTGGATTGGGGTATTCAGAATTTCCCCGACCCAATCATGCATCAAGTTCAGCAAGATATCTTCGCTCAACTCTTCAAAGAACAGCTGTACCGACTGCTCCATTAATTTCGTAACATCTACGATTTCATTGGATGTAGCTCGTGGCAGCTTGCCCAACTCCTGTTCAAACTGCTCAATAAAGACATCATCCTCCAGTTCCAGAAAATAACGATCAAACTGGGTCATAAACTGCAGGAAGCCGCTGACGTCCAACGGTGGTTGCTGGAAGAAGCTATGCCATTTCGCACGATAGGCAGCACTCTGGTCATGCAGGCGGATGCCGGTCAGTAGCTTGTAATTGACACTGGCCATGACCCACAGAATCGCTTCAGCCAAGGCTTCTGCTTTTAATCCAGCATTGCCAGCTACTCGCTTAAACAAGGTATTCAGGTTAATGGTGGCCTGCAGATAATGCTGCTGAAAAGCATCTTGTAGCCTGTCCAGAATCTGGAAATCCTGCTGGAACTGGCCTTTGAGTTCCATCCAGATATGCGGTGCTGTGTTCTTGAAACGACGGCGGATTTCCAGATTCCAGTAACTACTATCTTGAAAATCCAGATGCTCAAAAATGCTGTGCAGGAAAGTTCCAGCGACAGTACCTTTGGGAAAATTCAGCTTGATCCAGTCCAGTGGCTGCAGCAGCACTTCGGCCTCTGCCTCCAGATAGATTTCATCGGCGGCACTTTCAGCCTGCTCAGGTAAACTGACCAGATCGTCCTGTAGCACTGCTGTATGCAGCTGGTGCCGCGACAACGCGGTAAAGCTGGTTTTGGTACGTGGATAGAACTGTTGTTCCGGCAAAGGATGTGCGATCAATTCCGGTGTAGTTTTCTGCTGCTGTGCCACAATACGCGGTGGTTCAGCCCTTAAGGTATTTTCTACACAGCTCAGCGAATGCTGGAACACCTGCTCCCCCTGCCCGCGCCAGTAAGCCAGACAGGAATCCGATTGTCCACTTTGATCCTGTAGTAGGGCATAGACCCGGTGACTGGCACGGGTTAGCGCCACATACCAGAGCCGGTGATTCTCTGCGGCATTACGAGCTGCATTCTGCAGCTGCATATGTTCATGCAGGTCCTGACGGTTCACGGCAATGACCCGTGACTGGTTCAGGATATCATCCTGCTCATGACCTGCCAGCGAGAAATTCAGGTTACCTTTATTCACATCAAAAGGGGCATCGGCGCCCATCAGGAACACAACTTTAAATTCCAAACCTTTGGAAGCATGAATGGTCAGTAGCTGCACACCGCGGTCGCCAGAGAGCTTGCGTTCTTTTTCGCTGTCTTTGCCGGACGGTGACTGCAACTGGCGCAGATACCAATGATACAGTTTCTGTGCACCTTGATAATATTCACTTTGCTGCGATAGGATTTCGGTCAGATGACGCAAATTAACCACCACCCGTTCATTGTCAATGCTCTGGCTCGCCACCAAGTTGGTCCAGACATCAAACAGGTTTAGAGCATAGTTCCAGGCACTCAGGAAGCCCTTGTCGAACCACATTTCCCGGATCGCTTCGAAATCGGCAATAAAGGTGCTGAGGCCAACCGGTTGCTGCTGCAGTTCCAGCAGTTTTTTCAAATCAAAGCCGAGCAGTCGGGTCACCAAGGCACGACGAACCTTGGCTTCATTAAACGGATCCATGATCGCAGTCAGTATCGCAGCGACATCCTGTGCTACGCTGCTGGCAAACACGCTTTGCTTGGATTCCTTGTAGCAAGCTATTCCCATACGCTGCAGACGCTGTTTCACCTGTTCCAACGCATAGTGTCCAAAGGACAATACTGCGATGTCATCTTCGGTCAGTACAGCAGAACTATCCTGCTGCTGGAAATACAGTTGTTGCTGTGCAGATTGATTCAGTAATTCACGGATTTTCCAGGTGACCTGATCAGCTTCATGATCCTGCTCTCCTAGCTGAATCCAGCGTAATGGATATGGATTGCTTTGACCCGCATCCATCAGATCTGGATGTGGTCGACTGCCTGCCTGAATCAGGCTATAGATGACGCTTTCACCAAAATCCATCTGCCGCTGGAACAGCGCATCCACCACTTCGACCAAAGGTTTGACCGACCGGTGGTTCTGGGTCAGGGTATATTCCCAGCCCTGCTTTAAGCGCACATCGGCATGCGCCTTGTTATAGGTCAGCATGTCACCGCCACGGAACCCGTAAATCGCCTGTTTCGGGTCACCGACCATGATCATACAGCCCAACTGTACCCGTGCTGCATCACGCCAGATTCTGGCCAGCAGGTCGTCCTGATCCTGGTTGGTGTCCTGGAATTCATCGACCAGAATGAGAGGATAACGTGACTGCACAAACTGGGCAAAACGGCGGCCTTGTTCGCCTTGCAGCGCTTCAGTCAGGGTGCGGATCTGCTGGGAGAATGTAGTTTCGCCCTGCTTCTGTAAGGTTTGCGGCAAACGATGCTGCACGCTGCGAATCAAGTGATATTCCAGATAAGCGGTGAGCTGTTTGAATTTTTTATCCAGTGCCTCTTTGACTTTACATAACTCTTCAATGGCGCAGATCAATGGATGACTAAGGAAATACTGCTGTTCTTCTTCACTGCAACTTTTGGTAAAACGCTGTTTGCCTGGCTGGAAATCGATTTTATTGCGCAGCAGATGACATAGTTTTAATACCAACTTGCATAGCTCTGGGTCGAAAAAGCACATGCCCTTCTGTTCACTCAGCTGTACCGCCCAGTCGGAAAAATTGTTGCAGATTTCCGACAGTTTTGCATGGAAAGTTTTATAGAAATACTTTGGTGTTTCGGTGCAATAAGTCTGCATCTTGAGCAGCTCTGCCGGGCTGATATTGACCAACTGCTCGATACAGGCATCCAGTTCGCTCAAGTCCCATTTTACATGTTGTACTGGCTGGAAATGATTGGCGCTAAAGTTCAGCGCATCACGCACTAGGCCGACATACTGTTCTGGTGCTTTCAGCTGGTTCTGCAGATACATCTGATTGATGACATATTGCGGCTGCTGCTGAATCCATTCCCGCAGCACATCATGAATCAGCTGCTGAATATACAGGTCCTGATCTTCGGTCAGTTCAGCCCGTTCAATACGACCGCTTTCAAAGGCAAATTCACGCAATAATTTTTGGCTAAAGCTGTCCAGCGTACCAACAAATAGTTCATCCAGTTGATTCAGTACCAATCCCAGACGGCGGCGGGCATAGTCCATCCGGCTACCATAATCTTTCAGCACTTTCTGGAACAGTGGATCAGATTCCTGCTCAATCTGCTGTGCCATTTCTACAGAAGTGAGATGCTGATAGCGCTGGATATAACGCAGAGTTTCTTCCACGCGCGCACGTACCCGGCTTTTTAGTTCAGCTGTTGCCTTACGGGTAAAAGTCGTCGCTATCACCTGATGCGGATAGTATTTATCCAGAAAGATCCGCACCATCAGACTGGACAAGGTATAGGTCTTGCCGGTTCCCGCGGAAGCCTCGATCCAGTGCAGACCGCTAAAGGTCATGTCCTGAATCGGATTGGTGGAAATCTTGGAATGCTGAGGGGCCATGGTCATTTATTTTACCCACTCTAAATGTTGTTGAATTGGAGCATACAGGTCATAGGCAAATTTGATTAGGCTGTGCTGCAATGCCTGATCCGGGTCCTGATCCTGCAAAATAAACTGCCAGTCCTGATGCAGCACACAGGATTCATCCGAACTCAGTGGTCGGGCACTTTCATAAGTATTGTTCCAGGTTGCCAGCAGCTTATCCAGATCACCGATGATCATCTGACCCTGCTCATTGGTTTCCCATTGCCAGTCTTTTTTCAAGATCAGTTCAGCTGGCAATACCACAGGCTGTTGCTGACCCGCTTCCCAGGCCTTAAACCAGTGCGATAAATATTCTTTAGCTTGAGAGGACGTTACCTTGCAAAATTTCACCGTCTTGTTGCTGAACACCACAATCCGCTCTAGCTCTGCGGTATAGCTGTCATCATTTAAATATGCCAGCCAGAGTAGATATTCCAGCCAGATATGCGCACGGCGGCGCTCCGAGGCTGATGTCGACTGTATACTTAGCCAGTACGAAGCATTCACTGGCTGTGGCACAGTAATTTGCAGAATCAGATTGGATGAATAGCGATAATTCTGTTGGGTCGTCCGGGTAATCTTCTTATCCAGCTGTAGTAAGCGCTGCTGTAACGCTTCCTGTTCCTGCTGGGTACTCAGCCAGGTGGCTTCCTGAGTCTTGCCGACGGGTAAACGATCCAACATCAGCCGGGTATCAATCTCTTGCTCCTGTTGTAGCAGAAAATCCCGCACCTGATATTGCTGCAGCTTATCCAGCAATAACGGCTCCTGTGCCGCTGGCAGGTCTTTATATTTCACGCTGGAAATACCGACACTTTTCAGGAACAGCCGAGCCGGGAAAGTCATGTCCCGAATCCATTCATCACCACGCAGAATCTGAATCTGTTCCTGCTGCACTGGTGGACAATGAGTATTGATCCAGCTACGACGCTGCCCTTCGGCTTTACACAGGAAAGTTGCCACATCATGCCACTGATCCTGAAAACGCGGGGTTCTTGGCGTACCAAAACCAACCGGGTCAAAGGGCTGTAGAGGATGCACGTGATAAAGCTGCTGGATATGTGCTGCGACTGGCAGACCATTGATTTCGGTCATTACATCGACATCCGCATCCGGATGTTCGGAGTGACAGATCAGGGCAATATGCTGAATCAGCTCCTGCAATGAAGTCGATGAATCACGTACCTCACCATCACTCACATCAAAGCCATTATAAAATAGCCATAGATTTTCCTGGGCTAGCAGCAAGGCATCTAGAAAAGCGCCCTGATCATCATCCAGACGGGAACGGTCACCGAGCTGTGGCTTGAGAATGCTCATTAGGTCAAATGGCAGCTGCTGGTTGCGGCTTGGGAATTTACCGGTATCCAGATTCAGCATCACCACCAGCTTATACGGCAGCGGACGAATCTGTCCGATCTGGCTAAAGGTAATCTGTCCGGTCGGTTCCGCCTGATCCAGCTGCATGTCCAGACTGTTCTGGATTTCTTCCAGCACATATGGCAGCGGCAGGCTTAAAGCCACCAGTTCCTGAATCGCATTCGGATCATCCTGATCGTGGTAATCGGCCAAGGTCAGCATCCGCATTTGCTTTTCAATGATTTCTGCGACGGTTTTTAGCGACTCAACACCACGGCTCCGGAATTCATTCACATCCCGATTCAGATATTCCAGCCAGGTTTTTACCGGCGTACGCTGACCCTGCTCATGTGCCTTCAGCCAGCCACGACGCTCGTTGAAATCCTGATAAATCTGGATCAAGGTCGCAATTAGTGGGAAATCACTGCTCAATACCTTGGCATAGCTCAACGTATCATCGAACAGCTGATGTTCCGGCACCGCCATGCCCAGCGCCAGACGATCCAAGGCAAAACGGAAAGTAAAGCGATAATCTTCATCGCCTTCATACAGCTGCTGCTGTAGGTGCTCTTGATCCAGTCCACGCTTGAAGCCAGCATCACTCAGCAATTGAATGATCCGTTCTACCTGAGCATAATCCAGCGCATAGTACTGCTGGGTAGCGCTGAGACTCAGCCAGTCGGCAAAATCTTCAATAGTGAAACGGCGGTGCATGAGCTGAATACGACCTAATACTGCACGCCAGGCATTGCTAACATCCAGACGTGACACCCCTGAAATCTGAATCGGCAGATAGATATTGTTTTTGCGCAAACGCGACTGGCTACCTTCACGCTCACGTGGCGGTGGTGCAAAGACACTGCGAATTGCCGGTTCCAGCTCTTTCAGGTTTGGACTGAGGACCAGAATATCACTCGGTTGGCGTGGTGCTTCTTCCGTGCCTTGAGCCAACCAGTGAATAATCTGCTCTCGCAATACTTCCAGCTGACGTAGTGATGAATGACAGACATGAATCTGTACCGACGTGTCATCCGGTTTAAGCGGATAGGTATGCCGTTCTGGCTCCACCAGATACAGAATATCGGACTGGATTTTTGCCAGCAGATGATCCTGATAATCATCAACAAAGGCATCGGCCCAATGCCCTTCCTCACCCGACGACAGTTTAGATAATAACGAGAAGTGATCTCGTGCCTGCTTACCAAACCGGGTCAGTAATGGATGACGTGATTCCCGGTCTTCGGCATTAAAATTCAGCTGGAACTTTTGCCAGAAAGCGGCAATTTCTGCATCAGTTGGCTTTTGTCCACGCGACTGCTCATATTTGCGAATAAAACGTTCCTGTACACCCAGATCATAACGTGATTTCCAGCTCGGATCGACACTGTCCGCCCAGTATTCCTGCGACGGGTTAAAGTGGAAAATATAAATATCGATGTACTGACCCAAACGACGCAGAAAGTCCAGCTGTGCCGGTGGCAGTTCCAGCATACTAAACACCACCACTTGAGATGGTAGCTGTTTTAATGCCTGTGCTCGGGTTTCCGGGTTTTCGATGCGCTCCCAGTACAGTTTTTCGATTTCCAGGATTTTAGCGTAGTCATCCTGAAATACGTTTTGCCACAACCAGCGTTGCCAGGCTTCCAGTTCACGTGCCTGAATTTTGACAAAGTCCGCAACCGGAATTTCTTGGCCATTTTCATCCTTGGGGATATACAACATCTGCTCGATGTCTAAAGGCAGATCCTGTCCCCAGTTATTCAGCCAGTTGGTTGGACAGCTACACCGTTGCGGTGGGCAATTCCGTGCGCAATAACCGCGATAATCCATATAGTGGCTAAACAGGCGCGACACCTGCTCGCAAACCCAATACAGCATGCTTTGTTTTTTGAGCAGGCGTTCATTCGACTGTTCCAGACGGTCGGCACTGTCATAAATCCGCTTCACGATCGAATACAGCGGATGCTGGGATTTTAGTGGAATTTCATCCGCGAGAATGGTCTTGCGTAGCGCCTGAAAAGCACGCCATTTGATAATAATCCGTGGAATATTGGCTTCACGCACCTGTTCTAATTCTTTTTGCGCGTTCAATACCCATTGATAAGACGTCCACTGAAAGGCACGAATCCGATGGTGAAATTTTGTATTGGCACTAATGCCTTTTTTTTCGGCAATTTTTTGGGTTAGCCAGGCCTCAACTGCGGGTGATGGCACAATGAAATGCTGTGGCTCAAGCACCTGAAAAGCGGTCTTTTTCTGTTGGCTCGTGACCAGCAGCATGCTATCCAAAAGCACATCAATTTTCTGACTTTGAATAACATGAATAGCCATAGGTTCCCCAGATTAAAAGAAGGCAATACTACAAAACAACAAAGATTATTTACTATACACCCTGTTCTGTCTATGCCACTTTTAATCTACACTTAAGTGGAAAAATTTCTTTGAAAAAAGCATCTTAAGGATGCTTTTTTAGCAAAATAACAACAGGACGCTTTAGGTAATTGCCCATGAAATTAGACAAAATTCCTGATCAGATTGATCCAAGTTTAAATCTAGAACAGATCCGTGAAGAGTGCCTGGAGCTGATTAAGAAACGTGCCTACATGTCTGCGGGCGCAGCGGTGATTCCGGTACCGTTTCTTGATGTCGTGATTGACGTCGGCATCCTGTCACAGCTGATCCCTGAAATCAATGCTCGATTCGGTTTGGCACCTGAACAAATCAGCGTATTTGATCCAAAAACCAAGCAAGTTCAATGGGATGAAATACGTAAACGCGGCATACAATTTTCTGGCTTTGTTGTTGCACGTACGGCAGTGAAAAAATCCATCAATAATGTCGCCGCTAAATATATTACCAAGCAGGTGACCAAATTTATTCCACTGGGTGGTCAACTGATTGCTGCAAGTTTAGGCTATGTCATCATGAAAAAAGTGGCCGAAGCTCATGTCGAAGATTCTTATAAACTGGCCAAGAACATTCAGCAGAAACAGCAGGCTAAAACTGTATAAATTGATCAATATTTATTTACAACAGCTTGGCAAGGATTACCCTACGCCAAGCTGTTTTAGTATGGTTTTTAAAATTTGTAGACGTGCGCTATTTTTGTCATCGGTAGCAATCACATGCCAAGGTGCACTATCAGTACTGGTATGCTCAAACATATCTGCCGCAGCCTGCAGGTAATCCTCCCATCGTTCCCGATTCCGCCAGTCCTCGTCAGTAATCTTAAAGCGTTTATGCGGAGTTTGTTCTCTCACCTTAAAGCGGCTAGCTTGTTCTTCTTTAGAAATGGCGAGCCAGAACTTGATAATCACGGTCTGCGCCTCACACAGGTCCTGTTCAAATCGATTAATTTCATCATAAGCTCTCTGCCATTCTGCTACGTTGGCAAAACCTTCAATACGTTCGACCAAGACACGTCCATACCATGAACGGTCAAAAATGGTGATCTTGTCTTCCGGCTGTAACTTGGTCCAGAAACGCCATAGATAAGGACGGCGCAATTCATATTTTTCTGGCGCGCCGATGGTATGAATTTCATATTCACGTGGATCGATCTTTTTGACAATCCGTTTGATTGCACCGCCCTTTCCGGCTGCATCCATACCTTCGAAGACAATCACCACATTACGGCGATCCATACGCATAGTATTGGCGACCTGTTGGCTCAGTTTTTTCAGCTCATCTTTATAGGTGGTCTTATCCACTTCCTCCTGCGGGGGCTGTTGCAGGATTTCAGGAATAGATGCCTGCTGCCATTTTTTATTGCTCTCAGTCAGATGTTCAGGACAATGCTCCAAAGCCGCCAGAATAGTCTGGGCAAACTGCTGGTCACGCCGGGTTTCATCCTCACCATCAATAATAATCCAATCGTCGGTAAAGCGCTGACGCAAGCGCTGGATTGCATCATATTGCTTGCGGCTACGCCAATCCAGACCATGTAAGCGATGCCAGTGCATCTCGCTCGGATCAATATCATCTAGACGTTTTTGCAGTGATTTCCAGGACAGGTCAAACCAGACCTTGATGACATCGACATGATTATTTTTCAGATCTTGTTCAAAGGCCCGCATGCGTTCGACATAATGATCAAACATGCTTTCATCCATAGGATTAGCCACATGCATGGCGGTACTGAGCAGATCGGTATACCAGTTACCAAACAGCACCATAATCTGCCCTTCCGCCGGAATAAAACGTGCATAAGGCTGCCAGAAGGTCTGGCTTTCATTTAGAGGCTGCGGTCGGTCTGCTTTTACCCGTAAATAACGTGGATCCACCCATTCTCTTAATTGCTTAACAGCTTCACCCTTGCCCGCCAGTTCAATCCCATTAACCAGCACTACCAAACTTTTGGCATTTTTCTGCCCGCGCGTATCTTTCAGGGCATATTGAGCATCAATCAGTTTGACCGACAACTCGTCCTCTGCAATCAGCTGAAATTGTTGCTTTTCTGTAGCCATAATTGTGTCTGATCTATTGTTCTTGATTGCAGTATAGACAGCCTGTTTAGCCAATGAATAGAGATCGCTACGATTTTTAAACGATCTTCTTTGTCGATCTTTTCAGCAGATTGACTGCAAATTCAGCGTAATTGGTCAATTTGTCATAGCGCACCATACGAACTCGTTCTAAGATTCCCGCATCCATAACCATATTTGAACTCCCCATGTCCAAACTTGCGGTTTTAGATGATCTTCTGGAACGTTATTATCAACTGAATTATCATAAGCAACCTGCACTGCAACAACGCCTACAGGACGTACAGCTGTGGCAAAAACAGCGCATGCAACGTACCCATGCCAAGCAGTTTGCAGAAAAGCAGAATGTGCTGATGTCGGAATATTTCCTGAACCGTCTCTATGGTGGACCAGATTTCGATGGGTTGGCAGAACAGATTGCCCGCCTGACACGCTATGCACATAAGGCAGAAAAGCTGATTCCGGATAATGCGATCAAGACCGGCACCCACGGTGTAGAGCTAGCCATTCTTGCCGTACAACTCGATGAACAAGTTGCACAACAATTGCTAGAAGATTATCACCCGACTGAATCGCTCACCGATGAGATCATGCGTCTGACCTATTTAAAGCTGGATCAAGGCCAAGACCGTCTTAAACAGTTAGCCATGCTGGATCAACTGGGAACTCATCTGGATAAATATATGCGCTCCTTCATTGTGCAAGCTGCATTTAAAATGTGTAAGGGCGCAGCAGAAAAATACCGTTTTGAAGTGATGTATGACTTTATGCAAGAGGGTTTCCAGGCCATGAAACCGCTTAAGTCTGCAGAAAAGTTTGTGCGTGAATTTACGGCGACTGAACGTAATATTATTGATCGCGTGCATGCCGGTGATCTAAATCCTTTCCGATAATTTCGGGCAAGCTGGAAAACTTTGAATATATAGATTCAAAAATCAGGTAAGCAGATGTTTGCCTGATTTTTTAGTTTCAAGAAATAGGATATTTAAAAAGCGCTTACACTAAAAAAATTAAACTTATCTCAATACCTTATTAAATATAAATAATTGTGATTTTTGACTTGAGATAAAACTATTTGTGATCAGCTCAGCGCTAATAAAATTAGAAAAATTATGCAAAAAATACATAAATTAATTCGTATGTAGTCATAGTGCTCCAATTCATCTCCGTGTTATTTAAGCTTTCGTATATCTTGGTTTTTTATAGATGTACCCATACAAACAAATATTTGGGGGAACTTAAATGGGGTACAAAGCGTTATCTATTCGTGGCCATGTGCAAATAAACCCGAGATCATCAGCAGACAGTTATCAAATTGATGCTCAAGATATACAGATCGAAAGCTATAAATCTTTGGATGAATACGGTCAGACCGTGCTTATTCATGATCTGAAATGCAAGTTAAAGATCGGCTATTTCCATATTGTCATCACCACAGATAAAGAGCGGATTATTTCCATTGAGCGTGGTGATTATGCACTGGGAGATGGGCTTTATTATGACTTGGAGCAACTGTCGATTCGCTATGGTAAAAACCAGTTTATCCATAAACTGAGTGACTCTTAAAAATTCTGGATACAAAATGAAAAAACCCGGCATCCTGCCGGGGTTTTCCGTATTGGTTCGCTTGGTATAACTCCTGTCGTACCTTACTTTCCTTGTATTTATCTATTTTTATTCTTCTGGGGAACTTCCTGTTCCTGATGAACTTATCATATGAATTTTCAATCAGATCAAATAGACGCTAAAAACCTGAATCAGTGTAAGTAAAAACCTACAAGAGACTAAGTAGGTTTTAAGTCACCATTTAATTAAGCTATGGTGCAAAGCATCAGAAGAAAGATATAAAAAACCAAGCCGTCTCTCATCCGTTTTCCCAATCAATTGAGAGTGATTTTTCGGCTGAGATTTCAACGAGAGATAAATTTTTCTGTATATTATTCATAACAATTGCATGATGATTGCTGTATAACATCTTAGAATCTGTCATTATGCAGTCCATGCACGCATGCAAGATTAACCCCATTGATATGTTAGGAGTGACTCCAATGTCGAATGAAAATACTACGCCTACCTCTACACCCGAGTCGGCACAACAAACAGACAAAGTGAGTCCTTTCTTAACTGCACCACTCCCACAAGGTGCGCCACAAGGTCAGCAACAGTCGCTAGAACAACGCCTGACCGATACCCCAGTAACCGGTAGCGTACCGAAATATAATCTGCCACGTGGTGCGAATACTGGTAATGTGGGTCCAACCACTCACTTCGGTTATCAGACTGTCAGCAGTGAAGAAAAAGCGCAAAAAGTTGCTGAAGTATTCCATTCAGTCGCTAGCAAATACGACATCATGAATGACTTGATGTCTTTCGGTATTCACCGTCTCTGGAAACGTTTTGCAATTAACATGTCAGGTGTACGTCGTGGTCAGCATGTGCTGGATATCGCGGGTGGTACGGGTGACCTGGCGAAAGTATTTAGCCGTGAAGTTGGTCCAACTGGTCATGTCGTATTATCAGATATCAATGAATCAATGTTAAACGTTGGTCGTGACCGTCTGATTGATGCGGGCTGTACCAATGTCGATTTCGTATTGGCCAATGCCGAAACTTTAGAGCCATTTGCAGACAACAGTTTTGACCTGTTAACCATTTCCTTTGGTTTGCGTAATGTGACCGATAAGGATGCCGCACTGGCTGCGATGTACCGCGTGCTTAAGCCAGGTGGCCGTCTGCTTGTTTTAGAATTCTCTAAACCAGTCTTTGAACCATTCTCGAAACTGTACGACCTCTATTCGTTCACTGCCTTGCCAATCATGGGTAAAATCATTGCCAATGATTCTGAAAGCTATAAATACTTGGCAGAATCAATTCGTATGCACCCAGACCAACGTACCTTAAAAGGCATGATGGAAAATGCTGGTTTCCAGAATTGTGACTACCACAACTTAACTGGTGGTATCGTTGCTGTTCACCGCGGTTTTAAACTTTAAGGTTCCCATTCATGTGGTCAATTCTGGCACTGGGTGCCGTTGAACGTGTGATTCACCATTACATTGATCTGGATGCAATTACCCGCATCCCGTTAAATGCATTGGCTGGCAAAATGCTGCGCGTGGTGATTGCCTCACCGCAGCTTTCTGTCGATATATTCTTTGATGATGGCAAAGTTCGTCTCGAGCCAACTGCAACTGGACATACCGAAGCTGCTTCGATCTTTGAACAGCGTCCTTATGAAAATAATGCTGCACAGATTTCTGAAGCTACTGCGACCTTGCAAGTCAGGAATGTCGTTGAGCTGCTAAAACTGCTGCTTTCAGATGAAATTGGCAATATTCCCCTGCAAGGTGACTACAAGTTATTGCAGGAAATCCAGTGCATCATGCAGCAAGCTGAACCGGATCTGGCGGCTCATCTCAGCCCATGGATCGGACCAACGCTCGCACATGAAATTGGCAAGCTGCAACTGGCACCTAAACATCTCAAACGCAGTCTGCAAAGCGGTCTATTCTTTATGGAAGACACGCTTAAAGAAGACAGCGGCCTCTTTGCTGCACGTTGGCAAATGGATGATTTACAGCAAGATACGCGTATACTTAATCAAAATATTGATCGTGTCGAAGCCAAGATTCGTCAGCTTCAAGCACAAATTGAAAATCAACAAGATTCAACTCAGAACTAGGTACACCACTTTATGATTCCGCATGTTTCACGTTTACTCGAACTCTGGCGCATTGCTGCGCATTATCGACTCGATACGTTGTTTCCTGCGGAAGAACTCCCTGAAAAAAGTCGCCATATCCTGTCTCTGATTCGCATGCACCCTGCTGCATGGTCCAGCCGTGAGCGTAAAAATCCGCTTAAGCTGAAAGAAGCTTTAGAGGAAATGGGTCCTTTGGCGATCAAAATGGGACAGTTGCTTTCAACCCGTCGTGACCTGATTCCGCCTGAAGTGCTGCAACAGTTAGTATTGCTGCAAGACCGCGTTAAGCCATTTGATAATGATGTGGCCAAGATGCGCATTCAGGAGTCGCTGAAAGCAGACGTGAATACCCTATTTGCCCGTTTTGATGCTCAGCCTCTGGCTGCAGCTTCAATTGCACAGGTGCATACCGCTGCCCTGCATGATGGGCGTGAAGTGGTGGTGAAAGTGACTCGCCCGAATATCCGTAATCAGATTTTGCAGGATTTCGAGATTCTGAGCTGGTTAGGTGATTTTCTTGAAAAGCGTCTGGAAGCAGCACGCGCCCTGCACTTGTCAGAAATTATTCAGGATTATCGCCAGATTATTCTGAATGAGCTGGATCTGACTCTGGAAGCGGATAATACCCGCCGCATGCGCCATTACTTTACTGGTTCCAGCATGATGTATGTGCCTGAAGTCTATATGGACAGCAAGGATGTACTGGTGGCTGAGCGCATTACCGGTGTACCGATCTCGGATATTGAAACTTTTGACAAGCTGGGTATGGATCGTGCTGATCTGGCACGTAAAGGTCTGACTATCTTCTTTACTCAGGTGTTCCGCGACAACTTTTTCCATGCGGACATGCACCCGGGTAATGTCTTTGTAGAAACCATTAATCCAGCCAATCCACGCTTTATTGCATTGGACTGTGCGATTATGGGTGAGCTGTCCAAGCATGACCAGATGACCGTGGCGCGTATGCTACTGGCGGTAATGAACAGCGACTTCATGCAGCTGATTCAGATTGTGCATCAGGCCGGCTGGATTCCACCGGGTACTGATCAAGATGCCTTAGCCCGTGAAATGCGCCGCACTGTGGGACCAATGGTGTCCAAGCCAATGCATGAGCTGGACTTTGCTGGCATTCTGATTCAGGTGATGGATATTGCGCGTCGTTTCCATTTGGAAATTCCACCACAATTAATGCTTTTACTTAAAACGTTGGTGCATGTGGAAGGTTTAGGAACTGATCTTTATCCTGAACTGGATATCTGGAGTTTGGCTAAACCGATCCTCACTGATTGGGTCAAAGCCCAGATGAATCCACAAAAGAACCTAAAAGAATTAGGTCAAAAAATTCCTGATTTACTTTTAGGCGCGCAAGACTTCCCAACTTTAATGATTGATAGTTTGAATGGCCTCAAGAATCAGTCTGCTTGGCATGCCAAACAACTCAATGAATTGCAAAGTATGCGCCTGCAGATGGAACACCAGCAAAAACGCAGCTGGGTTTTTGGCAGTTTAATGGCAATTTTGCTCTCTGTTGCTATTATTTCACCTTGGTTTATTTCTATCATACTGATTCTATTGGCTAGTATTTTGGCAGTTTGGCGAATCGTAAAATAAGACTTTCTTCTGTGGTAAAGAAGCCTGAATCCTTCAGGCTTTTTTATTCCCTGATGACTCTAAAGTCACCTTTGGACACTTCTCGCCATTGGGCTTTATCCGCTTTACCGTAAAATGACTTCACCTTTACTCCCTATAGCAGTGCCATGATACAGATTTTGCAAAAGCCTGCCCCTGCCCTAAAGATTCGTGCCGGCCATCTGGCGCGTGAATTGATCTTAAAGGAAGGTTTACAGCCGGCACAGGTGGATATTATTCCAGGTGCGGCAGGTGGTCCAAAAGGTATTGGTATTCAGGGACTGGATCAGGCCATTTTTGGAGATTTTCTGCAACGTACGCCACAACGTCGCACCTTAGTCGGATCTTCTATTGGTAGCTGGCGTTTTGCCAGTATCGCAGCACATGGGGCAAAACAAGGTACTGAATTACTGGGTGAGCTCTACACCAATTTGAGCTTTCATAAAAAAATGAGTCGTCAGGATGTGAGTAATGTCTGTCTCGAGATGCTTAAAACATTGGTACAAGGTAAAGAAGCTGAATTGGTGAATCATCCTGACTATCACCTGACTGTACTTTCGATTAAAGCCCAACACATTTTCCAGAGTGATAAAACCTTACCTTTATTTACCTCCATCGCAGGGATTGTAGGGACGACTGCGTTAGGACGTCGACATAGCCGTCATTTTATGCAACGTGTGATTAGCCAGCCAGGAATGGGGAATCAGTTTAAGATTGCAGATGATAGTTTTAGCACGCATTATCAGACCTTGACCGAACAGAGTGTGCTGCCATGGTTGATGGCTTCTGCTTCAATTCCTGGGGTCATGGCTGCTATTCGTGACATTCCTGATGCGCCACGAGGCAGCTATCGTGATGGTGGTTTAATTGATTATCATATTGACCTACCTTTTGAGACTGAAGGCATCGTGCTCTACCCTCACTTTACTGATAGCATTACGCCAGGCTGGTTCGACAAGCTATTTAAACGTACTGCCAATCCTGAAAATCAGGCACGAACCTTGCTCATCTCTCCGTCGCAAGAATATCTGCAAAGTTTACCGTTGGGTCGCCTGCCAGATCGTAAGGACTTTACTTTAAAAGGACTCGATCAAAAACAACGTATCAAGCTTTGGAAAGAATATATTGCTGAAAGCCAGCGTCTGGGAGATGAGTTTCTGGAACTGGTCGAGAAACAAAGATTTGCTGAAGTGATGCAGCCCTTGTAATTGACCGCCCTGTCCCGAATTAAGAGTAGAATCGTTTTTATTTTTGAATTGTTGAGTTTTATGCAGAAATTTTTAGTTGTCCTGCAATATGCATGTTTGGCCTTTGGTCTTTATCTGATTTATAGCGTTGGGATGTCATTGTATACCCAACAATTTGAACTAATGGAACTGGTGGCGGATATTGGTACTATCCTGATCTGTCTGGATTTAGGCGTGTTCCTGTACAGCAACCGCGGCAAACATGGCATTAGCATGGAAGAATATGCACGACAGCTAGAAAATGCGCCTTCAAAGCTGGTTTATGTGACACGAAAATTGGGACATCTTGGTATTTTATTGATTATTACTAGCTGGATTGTTCCGATCATTAATGGCTAGAGTTCCGTAATAAAAAACCTCCCAATTGGGAGGTTTTTTATTTGAAATTAAAGATTATTTCGAACCTTTAATCCCTGCCTGTAATAGCAATGCACCTAAGCCACCAATTTTTTGCTCTTGTGGTTTAGCCGACTGAGGTTTCTTGCCTTGAGAACGATCACCTTGCGGACGTGCTTGTTGTGGACGTTTACCTTGAGGCTTACGCTCACCACGTTGCTCATTATTCTGTTCACGACGTGACTGACGCTGTGGCTTCGCAGGCGCTTCTGAACCTTCAGGACGCATCGACAGATTGACACGGTTACGTTCAACATCAACATTCAGAACACGAACTTGTACGATCTGACCAGGTTTCACCACTTTATGCGGATCAGCCACAAATTCATTCGCCAGTTCAGAAATATGCACCAAACCATCCTGATGCACACCGACGTCTACGAATGCACCGAAGTTGGTTACGTTGGTCACTACACCTTCCAGCTGTAAGCCTTCAGTTAGCTGAGCCACTTCAGTGATGTCATCACGGAACTTCGCTGTACGGAATTCTGGACGTGGATCACGACCTGGTTTTTCCAGCTCACTCAATACATCCTGAATGGTTGGCAGGCCGAATTTATCATCTACAAACTCTTCAGCATTTACTTGGCGAATGATTTCAGTATTGCCAATGATACCTTTTACAGTCGTTGCTTTTGCTTCAACAATCTTGCTCACCAACGCATAAGATTCAGGATGCACTGCAGAAGCATCGAGTGGTTCAGAACCGTTTTGAATACGTAGGAAGCCTGCTGCCTGTTCAAAAGTACGCTCGCCTAAACGTGGTACTTTTTTCAGAGATTGACGGTTGTCAAAACGGCCATTTTCTTTACGGAATTCGACAATTTGCTGTGCAATTGACTTATTCAGACCTGCGATATAACCCAAGATCGCAGCAGATGCTGTATTCACATCGACACCAACTGAGTTCACACAGTCTTCGACTACAGCTTCAAGGGTTTTCGCCAAACCTGTTTGGTTGACGTCATGTTGATACTGACCTACACCAATCGATTTAGGATCGATCTTCACTAACTCAGCTAGTGGATCTTGTAGACGACGCGCAATTGATACTGCACCACGGATCGATACATCCAGCTCAGGAAGTTCTTGCGAAGCCAGTTCAGATGCTGAATAAACTGATGCACCTGCTTCCGAAACAGAAACACGCGTTACTTGCAGATCGCTATTTGCTGCCATCATTTCAGCAACAAGTGCTTCAGTTTCACGGCTTGCCGTACCATTACCGATCGCAATTAGGTCAACATTAAATTCACGACATAAACGCGCAAGTTCAGCCAATGAGCCTTCTTTATCTTCTTTCGGTGCAAATGGGTAAATGGTGCTATGCGCCAACACATCGCCAGACTCATTTACAACGGCCAGTTTTACACCGGTACGGATACCAGGATCTACACCCAATGTCGTACGTGCACCAGCAGGCGCAGATAACAGTAAATGACGTAAGTTTTCTGCAAATACGTTCATTGCTTCAGATTCAGCAGCCAAACGTTTTTCAGTCAATAAAGAGTGTTCGATGGTTGGACGAACTTTACCGAGCCAGAACAGTTTCGCTGTTTGCTTCAGGAAATCCTGACGGGATTGTGGCTGGATCGTATCCAGATTGTATTCAGTTTCAATACGTGCCAATGGTGCATCATCTTCACCATCCACTTTTAAACCCAATACATTTTCTTGACGGCCACGTAGCATCGCCAATAAACGATGTGAAGGTACTTTATTTAGATTTTCTGAGAAATCGAAGTAATCACGGAACTTTTTGCCAACTTCTTTTTTCTCATCAGACGCAACTAAACTTTTTAAAATGGCAGTTTTTGCAAATGTTGCCTTCAGCTCAGTAGTCAACCCAATATTCTGCGCCCAGTCATCAATCAGGATGTGCTGAATCGCATCTAGCTGGCTTTCCAGATCTGGATAATCTTCATGGCTAAAGCCAACAATTGCTTCGGCAGGATCAACCGCTTCAGCAAAGATTTTCTCTGCAATCGGACCGAGACCCGCTTCTTTAGCTTTGAAAGATTTGCTGGTACGCTTTGGACGGTACGGCGCATAGATCTCTTCAAGCGCATTCTTGGTTTCAGCCGCATTTACACGCGCCAATAAATCATCTGTTAATTTATTTTGTTCTTTTAGTGATTCAATCACCTTTTCACGGCGTTCAAACAAATCACGTAAATACGATAAACGTGTGTCGAGCTGGCGAAGTTGCGTATCGTCTAGGCCCTGCGTTACTTCTTTACGGTAACGTGCAATAAATGGAACACTGGCACCTTCATCAATAAGTTTGATGGCAGCTTCTACTTGAGTTGGACGTACGGCAAGTTCTTTTGCCAACTGCTGAACTAAGTCAGTCATCGTGTTTGATCCCACAAGGATAAGTACTAAATGGCATGATTATAAAGACCAGGTCTATAAAATCCACAATTGTTTTTATTAATTTATCTCCAGGAATAATGACAGCGCTTCCAGATATTTGAAGAATGACATTTAGATCCAGGCGATAATCACTTCGTATTTGCGAAACTTTTATCATTTACCTGTATATATTTGGTATCCATCCCTTGATTTTAACTGCGATTTTTGTTGCTTTAGAGCATAGTCAATCGTTATAAATGAATCGTATACTCAAGACATCACTTAATTTTTGTTTAAGACGACAATAAAGAATAAAGGAGCACCTTATGAGTTTAGTTGTACCCGCTGAAAAACCCGATGCAGTACATACCGAAACCGATCGGGTAGAACGCATTCTGGTTGTCGATGACGATGTCCGTCTACGTACTTTGCTACAACGCTTTTTAGAAGATAAGGGCTTTGTAGTCAAAACTGCGCATGATGCCACTCAAATGGACCGATTGCTGCAGCGAGAACTGTTTTCTCTGATCGTGCTCGACTTTATGCTCCCTGTTGAGGATGGCCTGAGTATCTGTCGTCGTTTACGCCAGTCCAATATCGATACACCAATTATTATGCTCACTGCGCGTGGCAGTGATTCAGATCGTATTGCTGGACTTGAAGCCGGTGCAGATGATTACCTGCCTAAGCCATTCAACCCGAATGAATTGTTAGCGCGAATCCGTGCGGTACTGCGTCGTCAGGTGCGTGAAGTGCCAGGTGCGCCAAGCCAGCAAATGGAGGTAGTTTCATTTGGTCCATGGTCATTGGATCTGTCTACCCGCACATTGACACGTGAGGGACAAGTGGTAACACTGACAACGGGTGAATTCGCTGTATTGAAAGCCTTGGTACAACACCCGCGTGAACCACTGACTCGCGACAAATTAATGAATTTGGCACGTGGCCGTGAATGGGGTGCAATGGAACGCTCAATTGATGTTCAGGTGTCTCGCCTGCGTCGTCTGGTAGAAGAAAACCCGGCTCGTGCACGTTATATCCAAACCGTATGGGGTGTGGGTTATGTCTTTGTTCCAGATGGTGCTGAATAAAACCCACCTCAATGAGACAATGATCACTACAATAGTCGTCTCTTAACGCCATTCGCTGCTGTCTGAGCCAAACCTGAATCACAGGCTCGTATGGAACTTCGCGAGTTCAGCGAATGGCAAAATTTTTTGGTTACTTTTTTTGAAAAAAGTAACATAACGAACTCCTTCCATCGAAGGTACACGCAGTAAGACTCCGCCAAAAACAATACTGCTTACCTCAAATGCGCCTACAGGATGCTGGTGTGAAACTCGACCCCATCGACCCACAAGAATTTACCGATTTTGTCCACTATTCAGAGAAAAAGCGTACCCATATGGAACGTTTCCTCGACAAAATCAAGCCACGTTCTGCTGCGATGCGAACTGCGGTACTTGTGGTGTTTGTGGTCTTATTCAGCCTATTCATGTCGATCTGGTTCTTCTGGCGAACGCTCTACTTACCAGAAATTCAGCAGCATGCCCGTTATCTTGCTGTTGAACTGGAAATTCTGAATAATCCTAGCCTGCGCATGTATCACCATGATCAGGAAGTAGATATTGATACCTATTTCAAAAACCGTATCGGCATTGAATACATTACCGATCCTAAACAGTATCCAAATATTCGTGAAAAAGTGGTTGCTGAATTCTTTACCAACAAAATTGAAGAGAAGCTGGCTAAAGAACTTCGCATAGATCAGGCAACTGTATATTTCCAGTTCAAACCTAGCCCACGCATCTGGATTCAGACACCAGAAATGAATGGCAATTGGGTTCGGGAACCATTAAAAACTTATGCCAACTATAGTCCTGAACTGATCTTTGCCTGGCTGCTTGGCACCCCGCTAATTGCTGGTATTATCATTTTGACTTTAGTGCGTCAGCTGAATCGTCCGCTACGTCGTTTACAGAATGCCGCGAATAGCTATAGTACAACAGGTTCTGCACCCTATTTAGATACCAATCATGGCCCGCTTGAAATCCGTCAAGTGAACCATGCTTTTAATCATATGATTTACACCTTGGAACAGGCCGAGCGTGAACGCCGGATCATGCTGGCAGGGATTTCACATGATTTACGTACGCCTTTGACCCGTATCCGCCTGAGTGCCGAGATGATGCCGGATGAGGATTTCCTGAAAGAAGGTCTGATTTATGACGTCGAGGATATGGATGCAATCCTGAATCAGTTTATTTCCTTTATGCGTGATGGTTCCGATGAAGAACCTCAGGAAACCAATGTTAATACGCTACTACAGGAGCTGGTGACCCAGTTTAAGCCACTGGATATCCGGTTTACCCCTCAAGAATTACCACTAATCCAAGCACGTAGTATGTCACTTAAGCGATTGATTGGTAACTTAATTAATAATTCAAAACGCTATGGCGCAGAACCCGTTGAACTCTCTGCTCAGATTGAACAGGATCGACTGTTAATCAAAGTGGCCGACCATGGTGAAGGCATTCCAGAAGACCAAATTGAAGACCTGATGCAGCCTTTTGTTCGTGGAAATTCCGCCCGTACGGTGCAAGGGAGTGGTCTAGGTCTGGCGATTGTGAAACGGATTGTCGATATTCATTCTGGTGAACTATACATTCATAATCGACCTGAAGGTGGCTTGGAAGCTATCATTTCCCTACCCATTCATCATGCAGAACCGGAACAGGCTGCTACCCCGACCACTTTGGACAAAATCCGTAAATCCCTGATCGATCATTTTTAAGAATAGCTTAATATTTACACATTTGATTTCTGAGAATTAATTTACTATTTATATAAATAATATATTAATCAATATGTTAAAAATCATCATTCATTTTTATACCACTATTTGGCTAAAAAATTAGACCTTAGCCTAACACCTATGCAAAATACTTTTTTTGATCGGTACAATCCGTATCAGTATTCAGGAATTTAAGAGAGTTCAAATGTCTTTAGACCGTATCCGTTTAGCATCCCTACACAATAAGGTAATGAGCGCAGAACAGGCAGCTCAGTTCATCGAAGATGGCATGACTGTAGGTATGAGTGGCTTCACTCGTGCAGGTGAAGCAAAAGCGGTTCCACTGGCTCTGGTACAGCAGGCAAAGGCGAACCCATTAAAGATTACTCTTATCACTGGTGCTTCTCTGGGTAATGATCTAGACAAGCAATTAACAGAAGCTGGTGTATTGGCACGTCGTTTGCCATTCCAGGTGGACAATACCCTGCGTAAAGCAATCAACAAGGGTGAAGTAATGTTCATCGATCAACATTTGTCTGAAACTGTTGAACAAATGCGTAACCAGCAACTGAAAA
Source organism: Acinetobacter sp. LoGeW2-3 (assembly GCF_002688565.1). Classification (NCBI taxonomy): domain Bacteria; kingdom Pseudomonadati; phylum Pseudomonadota; class Gammaproteobacteria; order Moraxellales; family Moraxellaceae; genus Acinetobacter; species Acinetobacter sp. LoGeW2-3. The sequence continues at coordinate 824,153 of NZ_CP024011.1, forward strand.
AACCAGATGTAGCAGTGATTGAAGCGGTTGCGATTACTGAAGACGGCGGCATCATTCCTACAACTTCAGTAGGTAACTCTGCAAGCTTTGCGATTTTTGCAGAAAAAGTGATTGTAGAAATCAATACTAACTTAAGCCCAGCATTCGAAGGCTTACACGATATCTACATCCCGACTTATCGTCCAACACGTCAAGCGATTCCGTTGACTAAAGTGGATGAGCGTATCGGTACGCATGCGATCAATATTGATCCAGCGAAAATTGTCGGTATTGTATTTAACAATGAATATCATGACTCTCCATCTACAGTAACTGCTCCGGATGATGAGACTCAATCTATTGCAAACCATCTGATTGCTTTCTTCGAAAAAGAAGTAGCTGCAGACCGTTTACCGAAAAACCTTGGCCCGCTTCAAGCAGGTATTGGTTCAATTGCCAACGCAGTATTAACTGGTTTGAAAGAATCTAATTTTGAAGACTTGATCATGTACTCAGAAGTACTGCAAGACTGTACTTTCGAATTGATCGATGCGGGCAAAATGAAATTTGCTTCAGGTTCATCAATTACTCTTTCTGCAAAATATGGCGAGAAAGTATTTAACAACCTTGAGCAATACAAAGACAAACTTGTATTACGTCCACAGGAAATTTCTAACCACCCTGAACTGGTTCGTCGTTTAGGTATCATTGGTATCAACACTGCGCTTGAGTTCGACATCTACGGTAATGTGAACTCTACTCACGTATGTGGTAGCAAAATGATGAACGGTATCGGTGGTTCAGGTGACTTTGCACGTAATGCACACATTGCGATCTTTGTGACCAAGTCAATTGCTAAAGGTGGTGACATCTCATCTGTCGTTCCAATGGCATCTCACGTTGACCATACTGGCCATGACGTAGACGTTCTTGTGACTGAACAAGGTTTAGCAGATCTTCGTGGTTTGGCGCCGCGTGAACGTGCTCGTGCCATTATCGACAACTGTGTACACCCAATGTACAAAGATGCATTGAATGACTACTTTGACCGTGCATGTGTACGTGGTGGTCAGACACCTCATCTTCTAAATGAAGCATTGAGCTGGCATGCAAACTTTGAAGAAACTGGTTCTATGCTAACTTCTGTAAAAGAAGCAAAATCTGCATAATTGAGCTTATAAAGAAACGCCCTTCGGGGCGTTTTTTTTAGTGATCTATCAATGAAATTTTATTTGCTCAGTTAAAGAGTTTCCTAGATCTGAAAGTCCCCGAATGTTAAGAGAACATTCAATTACTCCTATCGAAACCACATCCTGATTGATCTGTAAGGTTAACTGTCCTTTTTCATTCAGCTGAAATAAGCTATTAAGCTTACTCAAACCATCTGTTATTTTCTCAGCACCCAATTGATTCAACATTGCAATTGTTTGCGAACTCTCGATTCGGTCTACATCTGTAGCCGTAAGAAATAGACCACCCTGTCCAGATACCAGCGCAAGTAAATCGTCATCCAAGTTTCGCAAACTTGATGAATCAAATAGATTTGCCATTGCTGGAGGCTCAATCCCTGCCATTAATATAGTGAATGTAAGCATACAAGCCCTATTCATAGCACTGCCTCCTGAATTTTAGCAATATCAAAATATCATATTTATGTACATAAATATCAACCACTTATCTTTATTTTATGAAATATTTCCAACAGAAATATCCCATTCATTGAACTATTTCACAAAAAACATGAATATTCAGACGAATAACTAAAGTCAACTTAGGTAATAAAAGAACTTTTAATATTTTAAATCCTTCAATCTTATACTTGGTTCTTTCAGCCTAATCAGCCTTTAAATTCTGGCTATATGCCCTCATACTTCTTTTAACAGAAATATTTAGGAAATTTCATGCGCGTAGATATCTGGTCAGATGTGGTCTGCCCTTTTTGTTATATCGGTAAAAAACGTTTAGAAGCTGCTGCTGAACAGGCAGGTGTAGAACTTGAAGTTCATTGGCATAGCTTCCAGCTTGATCCAGAAGCGCCAGTACGTCAGGAAATTTCTAACTCTGAACGACTTGCGCAGAAATATGGCCGCACTGTGGCTGAAGTCGAAGAGATGCAGCGTAATATTGCTGAGATGGCCAAGGCAGAAGGTATTGAGTTTAATTGGGAAGGTGCCAATTCCGGCAATACTTTTAATGCTCACCGTATTATCCATCTTGCTCAGAGCAAAGGCCTAGGTAACGAAGCTGAGGAAGCTTTTTTCTATAGTTATATGACTCAAGGTCTTGCTATTGGTGAACGTGAAACATTGGAAGACGTAGCAGCACGTATTGGCTTAAATCCAGTTGAAGTCGACGATGTGTTGAATTCAGAAGAATATGCTGATTTCGTTAAATTCGATCAGGAAATTGCACGTGACCAACTGAAAGTGACAGGCGTACCGTTCTTCGTATTTGACCAGCGTATTGCCTTGGCAGGTGCCCAACCGAAGGAAGTTTTCGTACAGGTACTCGAAAAAGCACTAGAGCCAACACCGGTTGCTGCAGAACAGTGTACGGATGATCAATGCGATTTACCTAAATCTGAATAAGATAAAGCACATAAAAAAATCCCCATTTGAAATGGGGATTTTTTTATTCTATATTTATTCAACCAGAAAACTGATTTTAAGATTGACCCGATATTCAGTGATTTTATTGTCTTTGATGACAACTTTTTGTTCATTAATCCAGGCACCCTGAACATTCTTGACGGTTTCTGTGACCTTAGCAATTCCAGACTGAATCGCGTCCTCAAAGCTCATATTACTGCTTGAATTGACTTCAACAACTTTTGCGATTGCCATGATGAAACTCTCTTTTTATTGTGAGCGAAGCATCATCATAGTGGATTTAAATTTTGAGCAAGAGTTCCTTAAACAACTGACAGCAAATCCTTACATGCGTTTTACAATACAGTTTTTATCTCAAAATAATAAGCTCGTCATATCTTCTTAAATCTTTTATATAAAACTCCTTATTCTCCTTTAAATTCTTATTTTTTAAATAAGCTCGAAGAAAATAAGCACTCTAACAATTAGAGCAAAAGTTCTAATTAATTGTTTTTTATAACTAAAATCTTATGATTTTTTTAGAAATTGCCGAATCGATCATTTTTTAATAACGTTGCTTTGCTATCATTTTCACGTAAACAAGGTTCCACTTTCTCCCTGTTCAATTTGTTGAACATCAGCTTAAAAAGGTCATGTTATGAACGCTATTAAATTTGTTTTGGCTGCAACTGTAATGGCTCTTTCAGTAACTGCAACTGCTCAGATTGTCTACACACCTGACTTTCCAGTAAACAAATCTGCTGTAGTAGAAACTGTTGCGGCAGCAGATACTGCTGAAACTGTAAAAGCAGCTTAAGCTTTTAATTTCTCTCCTAAAAACAGGCTGAATATCTCAGCCTGTTTTTTATTTAGCGGCAGCAATACAATAGAAAGTGATTCATCAGAGTTAGATCTGATTTCACTTATATAAATATTCTGATTAATTTTCACCTATGTGATCTTTAGCACTGTTCCAAATTTTATCGCGCTATATTTCTAGAAAATAATTGATAAAAAATAACATTTTTTATTTTTCCTCCATATAATCAAAAAATGATCATTTTTTATATGCATTAAGTTTTGCTATGAATGAATTGCAAGCTTTGGTACAAGGTAAAATTTCTCCACAGGCGATTCCTATTGATCATCTATTGCAGATGGCCGAACGCTATACCGATCCGAATACAACTGAATATAAACTGATTGAACTGGCTGCCAATATCATTCTGGCCAAAAGCCTGGATAAAGCACTTAAATATTTATAAATAGATGACCATGATGAATGCCCTTGAAAAAGTACATCTGATTAAAGAACTATATGAATTAGGACATGATCTGGATCATCGCAGCCTCAGCTTATATGAAGTAGCTCGCTCTAAAAAACGTGTGCAGGAAATTTTCCAGCAGTGCAATGAACCTATTTTCAAAAAACAGCTTTTAGCATTCAAAACCCGCATTCAACCGGAAATTGCTGCCCAGGAATTTGCGCGAGAAACCCATTATTACCATAGCTACCGTGGTTTTTTTCTGAATGAAGACAATCTGAAAGAAGCACTGTATGCCCACCCGCTCTCAGGCTGGGCTTTCTTGCATGACCCTCAACGTGGCTGGCAAATCTGGTTGATCCCAGCACCTCAGCGTACTGCACTCATTAGTGAATGGAACTTTGATATAGAACAGAGTTTTAATTGGCTGTTACACCAGCAGCAGCTTTCTTCATGTTTAAAAAGTGATCATGAATTACAAACTGCCGCAGCGACACTCTCTTTAGAAATGGTCGAGGAAAAGCTTCCTGCGCCATCAATCAATACTTATATCTCCAAACATGAGATTTGGGCGAATACTCAAGTTTTGCCAGTTCAACAGAAATTTGAAACTGAGCTTCAGACAGTAACGCCTCCAGCACAATTAGATCCAGTTAATTCAGAGCCAGAAAAGCCACAAATAGAGAATGAGGAAATCGTAGCCACATCCGATATTCCAGCTGCGCTAGAGTTTCAAAATTTATCATTCCAGGTTTCTGAATTTAGCTTTGCCGAAGCGCGTCATCATAATCTCTTTGAATTGAGCCTGGCCCCTGAGTCATCTATGCAACACATTAAGATGGCTTGGCATTATCAGAAAGATATAGACTGGACCTCGCAACCAGTTTATCTGGCTGAGCAAGTAGATCGCTCGGGACGCTTTAGCCACTATTGCATGTTATTAGGAGTAACTGAGTGGCAGCAAGCGATCCAATTAATGCAGCTCTGGGGACAACAAGAGAATGGTCGTATTGTTGCGATTAAAACGATGAGCATTACTGAATTAGGTACTAATTTTTTGCAGCTTGATTCGCTCTACCAGACTTATTCCGAGCAAGCTCGATTCATATGGCAACGAGAAGATTATTGTCCATTTATTCCTCTGCGCCAGATTACAACCCAAAAATTTATTGTGTTTGATGAGCAGGAAGCAAATTTCAATATTCCCCTCCTATTGCTACAGGAACGTCAAAAGTTACGTGTCATTCATGGGGAACAACGTCTCAAGCTTTCCTCCACCGAACAGATGTATCCTTGCCTAATTCTAAAACGTGACCAGCAAATTAATTGGCAGCTGATTCACCAGATCCTTATGGATTTTAAAGAACCTGTTGCAGTAGAAGGTCTTTATGCAGCCATCTTGGATAAAGCTTTAGATAAATTGATGTAATTTTGTAGCTCTTATTGCTTTTATAGGATGCAATTCTGCAAACTTATCTTTGAAATATAAAGAAAAAGAGCAAGAATAGCCCTATGAAAAAAAGCAGGATTTTGCCCGCATCTCTCTTATTGGTCAGTTTGACAAGTGTGAGCCCAATACTTTGGGCTGGGCTTGAACAATCTTCTGATACCACTCAAACAGCCGAAGCTGATCATCAGGAAACGGAGCCTGCCAATGGTTTTAGCTTCCTTGACTATATTCCGCGATTAATAGATAGCACGCCCACCTTTCTACCAGAACAGTCTAGTGAACCCATCGTTCCCAGCACAAATGAGACTGAGGAAAGCACCTGGGTAGACCGGAAACAAAAGGGCGTTCGTCACTGGGCTGACCGTACTGCAAATAAAATTGACAACTGGTTTGGTGAGCCAGATAAAGATGAACCTGCACGTGCGACACTTAGAGTGATTGTAGATAATAGCTGGAATAAATATGATGAATATGAAGTTAAACCACGTATTCGTGGCAGAATTAAGCTCCCTACCCTAGAACGTAAACTCAGTTTGGTTTTTGGTGATGACAGCCTCGACAATGAATTGAATGACAATGTCGCAATCACCAATGAGAATCCCGGTAATGCACCGGACAGACGACTGGATCGTAGCCGGACACGGGAAAATAACAGCTCACTCGCACTACGTTGGTCTGAACTTTCTAAAAAACTCCCTTTTGAAACGGATCTGGATCTAGGTGTACGTTCTGGTGATGACATCTATGTCCGTTTGAAAGCAGGTCGAGATTGGGAACTACATAATGATTTCTCTTTCCATGCTGAACAGATTTATCGTTATGGCATTGATAGTGAAAATTATCTGCGAACCAACCTGGAATTAACGCACGCTCGTCCTAATGAGCCATTTCTCTCTAACCAGTTTAGCCTGACCTATGCGGATGAGCAGGATGATGATCTGCGCTGGGATAATTATAGCTTCAGACAGCACCAGTTCTTTAATGCACATCGTTTCAGCTATGGCCTTTATACCGGTGGTTATATGAACGATAGCGATCTACGTCTGAATACATGGGGACCTTATGTTTCCTGGCGCCAGCCTTTTCTTCGGGAATGGTTCTTTATACAGACGGACGTTAATTATTTGAATGACCATCGTGAAGATCGAAGCCATTACCTCGGTGCTGCAGTCCGCTTAGAAGCCATTTTCTAAACTTTGTCGTTCCAAATATACAAAAAGCCCATGTCAGATGGGCTTTTTTAATCCAATAAACTCTTCATTGATCAAATTTTTCTAAATACAATACGATCTGTTCGCACTACACGTTTAGATTGCACGGATGGCTGATCCAAGGTGGCTTTATTAAACACTACACGATCGGTACGTTGTATACGTTCAACCTGTTGAGCTTCCATTTTCATTGGTTTATAGAAACTTATACGATCAGTACGCACCACTTTTTCAGCACCAGAATTCGCCATAGTCAACTGACTCATTGACATGAGTATGGCCGTCATCAAACTCATTAAAATTACAGATTTCATGAGCTATATCTCTATTCACTCAATAATCGTTATTATAAATTATTTTATATACTATTATCTGTTTAACAAATGAAATACTTTGCTGTATTTTCTTATTTTGATGATGGGTTTTCCAGATTAAAATGCTTTTATATTCAGAAAATTCCAGTGAATAGTCATAAAAAAACCCTTCTAAAAGAAGGGTTTTTCTAACTCTGAAAATTAAGCTAATAACAGACTGTTAATACGCTTTACATACTCAGCTGGATTCTCTGGTAAACTACCTTCAGCAATTACTGCCTGATCAAAGATCACATTGGCCAGATCATCAAACTGAGCAGAGCCTTCCAGTTTTTTCACCAGTGGATGTTCAGGGTTGATCTCTAAAATGGGCTTCATATCTGGTACAGGCTGACCCGCATCTTTCAGCATACGAATCAGTTGTGGAGACAATTCGCCTTCTCCAGTCACTAGACAAGCTGGTGAATCCACCAGACGAGTTGTTACACGCACCTCCTTGGTTTTATCCTTCAATGAACCCGCAAGCTTATCGACCACAGGCTTGAACTGTTCAGCAGCGGCTTCGAGCGCTTTCTTCTCTTCAGCATCTTGCAGATCACCAAGGTCGACTGCACCTTTAGATACGTTTTGCAACGGCGTACCGTCGAACTCATGTACGAAATTCATCGCCCATTCATCGACGCGTTCAGACATCAGCAGAACTTCAATGCCTTTTTTCTTGAAAACTTCCAATTGAGGGGAGTTTTTCGCAGCATTTAGGCTTTCAGCAGTCACATAGTAAATGGCTTTCTGACCTTCCTTCATGCGCGCTTTATAGTCTGCCAATGAAGTGCTGACTTCATCATTAGTTGATGTCGCATAACGCAGTAATTTCAGGATACGTTCACGATTACTAAAATCTTCACCCAAACCTTCTTTCAGCACAGCGCCAAATTCACGGTAGAAAGTTTTGAAATTTTCCTGATCTTTTTCATCTTCAGACTTGGCCAGATTATCCAGCATGGTCAGGATACGACGGGTATTACCTTCACGGATGGTTTTTACATCACGGCTTTCTTGCAGCAGTTCTCGGCTCACATTCAGAGGTAGATCCGCACTGTCCACTACACCCTGTACAAAACGCAGATAGTTTGGAATCAGGTTATCTGCATCATCCATAATGAAGACGCGTTTCACATACAGCTTGATCCCGGCCTTAGCATCGCGAGTGAAAATATCCTGTGATGCTTTGCTTGGTACATACAGCAGTTGGGTATATTCAGTGCTACCTTCAACACGGTTGTGCGCCCATGCTAGTGGTGCAGCAAAGTCATGGGTCAGGTTTTTATAAAACTCGACATATTGTTCTTCAGTAATCTCAGACTTGCTACGAGTCCATAAAGCACTTGCAGAGTTGATCGCTTCCCATTCATCGGTCTTCACATATTGACCACCTTTTGGCGTTTCACCTTCGGCAGCTTCTTCTTCCTGCCAGACTTCTTTCTGCATCTGGATTGGCAGGCTGATATGGTCAGAATATTTGTTGATGATCTGCTTCACTTTATAGCTTTGCAGATAGTCTAGAGCATCTTCACGCAAATGCAGGATGATGTCTGTACCACGGCCTTCCTTAGTGATCTGTTCAACTTCGAAATCACCTGTACCACCGCTGATCCAGCGTACCCCTTCAGACTTATCTGTACCTGCACGACGAGATTCTACGGTGATCTTGTCAGCGACAATAAAGCCTGAATAGAAACCTACACCGAACTGACCGATCAACTGAGCATCGGCTTTTTGATCTCCTGTCAGCTTCGACATAAAGTCTTTGGTACCCGATTTGGCAATCGTCCCCAGATTATCAATGGCTTCTTGCTGGCTTAAGCCAATGCCATTGTCAGAAATAGTAATGGTTTTATTATCTTGATCGAGGCTGACCCGTACACGCAGGTCAGGTTCATTTTCATAATATTCAGGATGATTGATCCCTTCAAAGCGTAACTTATCACATGCATCTGAAGCATTTGAAATCAGTTCACGCAGGAAAATTTCAGGGTTTGAGTATAGCGAATGTGTCACGAGGTGCAGTAACTGCGCCACCTCGGCCTGGAAACTATGCTTTTGTGCGTTTGACTCGCTCATTCTTCACCCCTTTCATTCTTGGAAACAGACTTAAGCTGATGCCTATATGAATGGAGTGAGTTGTTTAATTTTCAATAGTATCTAGCGATTTTCATGCAAAAAAATTCACCATTTAAAATGGTCCTTGACGATAAACCCGGTCAAATTGCAAGTCAATCTGCTGCTGACGCATTTTATACACCTGCATCAGGCAGTCGACTGACTCCTGACATTGATCTCGAAACTGTAACCACTTGATCTGATCCCGTTGAATGACCGAGCGTGTCCCCATCGGCACAAGATGACGGATAATATTATAGCTAGTGGCCATTTTGACATCGGCGTCATTCAGTACACGATGCTGGCAGATCGCTTTCTCCGTCTGTGACTGGGCTTTTTGGCAGTCAAAACTTGCGGCATGGCTTTGGATCGTCCAGACCACAAAGAAGATCAATCCACTTCTAAGCAACCACTTCATTGTTGATCTTCCTATTCTCTTTATTGTATTCAGATTATCTTTAACTTTATTCCATTCAATATATTTGAACAGGGCGAATCTGCTCAATTAAATCACGTTATAAATCGTTGTTATTTTGCAAAAAAAAGCCCTATCCGTAGATAAGGCTTTTGGATAACTCTAAAACTTAGAATTTGTAGCTATAACCAAGAGTATAAACCCAAGGATTTACTTCGAGATCACCTAAACTTACTTTAGTACCATCAGGGTTTTTTGCTGTTAATTCAGTTTTCACATCTGCATAACGAACATCTACAAATACACCCCAGTTTTTAGCATCAGCAGGTTGGAAGTTAAAACCAACTTGTCCTGCGACACCATAAGCTACATCAGCGTCTAACTTTTCAGCACCTGTTACTGTTTTAGTTGTTTGAGATAATTCTTCATCCCAAGGTACAACTACAGTCGCGCCCACACCTACGTATGGAGTAAAACGAGTTGAATTTTTAAAATTATACTTTGCTGTAATGGTAGGAGGTAAATGTTTGAAAGATGCAGCATTTTCAATCGTACCAATGTTTACATCATGATCAAAAGGTAATGCGAGCAATAACTCTACTGAAATTGGTGAATTCGCAAAGAAATATTCTACTGAAGGTGTGAAGTTAACTTCGTTACTCACATCTGCTTTTAATGCAGCTGAACCACCTGCTGCCAAAGGTACATTCAATGTGCCATTGTCATCATTTTGTGGTGCCAATGCTGATGCACCAACTTTAACTTGCCAATCACCTGCCATCGCAGATGCTGAAAGACCCATTAATGCAATTAGAGTAACTTGCTTTAACATTTTAAATACCCCATTGGAAGAATAATTATTAAGAAAAATAAACCTTAATTAATAATAAACGCGGTTAAAATCAATATGCAATAGATATTATAAAATCAAATTATTATTATTATTTAAGTATATGTAATTACTATATATTTATTTTAATCTGACCAACTTGGTTGGTTTATAATACCAACCAAGTTAATCTGATTTAATTATTATTTATTCTAAGTAAATAAGTCGGAATTAATATAAATTAATTCAATTAAAATGAGTGAAATTCACAAAGTTTAAAGCACCATTGCCGCAATCCAGCCAAAAATCAGCAATGGAATGTTGTAATGGATAAAGGTCGGAATCACACTGTCCTTCATATGGTCGTGTTGACCATCCATATTCAGGCCAGATGTAGGCCCCAAAGTCGAGTCTGATGCTGGAGAACCCGCATCACCTAGAGCTGCAGCGGTACCAATAATGGCAATCGTCGCTTCAGGACTAAAACCAAACTGAATACACATCGGCACATAGATAATTGCCAGAATTGGCACGGTAGAGAAAGATGAACCAATCCCTAAAGTAACCAACAGACCAATCAAAAGCATCAGGAAGGCAGCGAATGGCTTGCTTTGTCCGATCCAGTCTACAGATGCCTGAACCAGCGCTGGAACCTGATTAGTTGCATCAATTACAGCCGCAAAACCTTGCGCAGCGATCATGATGAAACCAACCAGTGCCATCATACGCATACCGGTAATGATTACATCATCAGCTTCTTTCCACTTAAAGATTCCGGCACAGCTGAGAATTGCTACGCCCACTAGACCCGCAAGAATCATCGAATCTGAATACAGCTGCACAGCCAGCGTGGCAACCACTGCAATTGCTGCCATCCAGATAGTGAACTTGGCGATTTGAGGTCGACCTGCGTGTTGTTCCACACCCAGCTCAGCAGAAATACTTTGCTGTTGTTCAACATGAATATCTTTATAAACACGTGGTTTGCGATAGCTGATGAACATCGCAACCAGCAAGCCGATAAACATACCAAACACAGGAATGGCCATGGCACCAGGAATCTGGTCATTGCTAATCTGGAAGCCATAAGCTTTACCAAAGTTATTGATGTTCTGACCCAGAATATCATTCAGGAAGATCGCACCAAAACCCACAGGCACCAGCATATAAGTGGCAACCAGACCAAAGGTCAGCAAACAAGCCACCAAACGGCGGTCTAACTGCAAATGGTTAAATATGATCAGTAAAGGCGGAATCAGCACTGGAATAAACGCGATATGCACAGGAATCACGTTTTGAGAGAACACCGCTGCAATGGCAACAGTTACAAAAATCACATATTTAACACGATTTTGTGCTTTGACATCGGCCTCACCTTTTAAGGCACTAATCATCTTATAGGCGAGTAAGTCAGGTAGACCTGAACGTGCCAATGCCAAGGCAAATGCACCTAAAATACCGTAGGCCAAGGCAATTTTTGCGCCACCACCTAAGCCATTGTTAAATGCATCTAAAGTTCCCTGTAGGCCTAGACCTGCCAGCAAACCACCAACAACAGCACCAATAACGAGGGCAAATACTACGGGTACGCGTGCCAGAGCGAGTCCGAACATGACTCCGACAGCAGCAAGAATTGCGAACATAATGAATTGGGAATGAGAGAAAAGGAGGTATTTTATCAGAAAATGCGAATAAAAATTCCTCTACATTTTCATCCATCCAAATCCATCTTTATACCCAGCTTAAGTATGCAGTTGGGTAAATTCGCGAATATAGTTCGCAATAGCTTGTGGCTGACTTAAGATCGCCCAGTGATTGGCATCCAGCTCAACTCTGGAGAAGGTTTGCACCCACTTCGGCATTTCATCAACCAATTGTGGACTGACAAAATTATCGCGTTTTAACACAATCGCCTGTACCGGACAGATCGCATAGCGTTCACGAGGTTTAAGCAATCGTGGAATAAAATTCGCCCGATACAGACTAACGCCATATTTTCCATCTTTAACAATATTCTGATTCAGTGGCAGCCCTTCCTTACCTTCCAGTTCTCGAATAACTCGGCTCCAACGCTCAGGATTGAAGAAATTCCATGCAGCTGGTGCCAGCCAAGGTAACTGGAACATCGCGATATACCAGGACTTGCTTAATTGTTTAAAAAATCTTGATCTGTTGTGCTTAAACTGATTTCTCATCCAGAATGCCACATGATCCAGACAAGGACCTGACATGGTAGTAAAGGAGAGAATGCGCCCTTCAAATCGTGGATCGGTCACTGACTCCCAAGACTGGATTGAACCCCAGTCATGCGCTGCCAAATGAAAAGATTGTCCGGGAAGAATCGTATTCACTACTTCTTCCAGATCCAGGCTGAGTCGCTCCAGACGATAATCACGGACGTATTTGGGAATAGAGGAGTCTCCGGCACTACGTACGTCATAAGTGACAATAAAATAATCCTGTTTCAGATACAAAATCACATTTTTCCAGACCTCCTGATGATCTGGATAACCATGTACCAAAACCAAAGCCGGCTTGGTCATATCGCCAAAGGTTCTTACTGCTAGACGCTGCTGATCACTGGTCGCCACCCATTGTGGTTGTGTTTCCATCTGACCTTCCTTTATTTTTATTGACCGTTTATTTTATAACTCGGCATGATTTATCAATGCCATCGCAATTTTGTTGTTCTAGTATGCATAGCTATACAAGAAAAAAGAATGTCAGTATGAGCCTATTACGTAAAATTCAAAGCCTGCCCCTGATCACCAAATTTATCTTAAACCGTTATGCACCGTATCGCGGTGCGGGTATTGAAATTGATGAACTGGATTATGCCAATTATCACATTCGCGTGAAAATGCCACTGACTCGTAAAAACCAGAATGTTGTCGGCGTACATTTTGGTGGCAGCCTGTATTCAATGGTCGATCCCTTTTACATGCTGCTTCTCATGCATCATCTGGGACCGAAATATATTGTCTGGGACAAAGAAGCTACGATTCAATTCCTCTCTCCAGGCCGCGGGACAGTGTATGCAGATATTCGTATTGATGCTGAAGAAATCAATACGATTATGAATCTGGCCACTGATCATGCACCTGTGTATCGGAATTATCAGGTCGATATTTATGATGATTCAGGTGTCCGTATCGCAGAAGTAAAAAAGACCGTATACATTCGCCGTAAGAAGCCTAAGGCACTCTTTAAAGCAAAAGATAAATAGAAATTGAATCGACAAAATAAAAGCGCCAATTAAGGCGCTTTTATATTTATATGAGATTAACCTGAAGTCTTAGCGACGGTTATTTTGTTCAATTGCTGCACCAGCACCGCCACCAATGGCACCACCGATCGCTGCACCGCCAGTACCGCCGAAGATGCTTTTACCAACAGCTGAACCGACTGCACCGCCGACACCACTGTAGGTCGCATTACGGTTTGAACCGCCTTGTGCTTTACTACCGACTGCCGCACCAGCACCACCGCCAACTGCTGCACCAACACCACCGCCGACTTTACTACCTAGACCGCCACCGACTGCACCACCTAGGGCTGCAGTACCGATACGTTGATCACGACTCGACATGTTCTCACAACCTGCCAGCATAAAGGTTGATACAGTCACAGCTGCAATTACGCCTATTAACTTTTTCATTGTCCAGTTCCCTGTTCGATGTTTCTGACTTAAGAGTAACCGGAATTTAAGGAGCAAATTATAACAAGATGTTAAATCTTGAAACTCCCAGACGCTATTTTGTAAAGAGCACATGAAAGTGAATATTTTTTAAATTATTCAACAGTATTAACTTCCAGCAAATCGCGGGTAGTCGCACCATCCTCTGTCATCACAGTATGAGTGACTCTGGCTTTATCAACCCCGGTATTTTGCTGCAACTTTAGCGTGCGTTTTACTGGATCTGCCTGGTCTTTTTTAAATTCAACCCCTTCAGCATCAATAGTTCGAGTCTGCTTGATGATTTCACCATCCTGCTTCAGTGTGGTATTCAATTCAATTTTAGAGGTTGGAACAATCACCCCACCTTTTTGAATCACTGGAATTGATAGCTTTTTATCGGAGAATTGCCCTAGGCTGTCATTAAATACCACTTCTTTAGCGACGATGTCTTTACCTTTATTGGTGATTTCCAGAATCGTTGCTTCAACATGACGGATTGGCTTCTGCCCTTCTACACGGCGTAGCACTTCAGTTTTCAATACTGGAACAACTGCTTTGTCATCCACCACAATGCTGTTTGGCATGGGTGCGGCAACAGCGCTCAAGCTGATTGAACCGGATAAAATTGCGAAACTTGTAAAGCGAGAAAAAATCATATTACCCCTCTTAAAACTTATAAATGAATTCAATTGTTATCCTTTGACTATATGAAAATTCATTTGAATTTAAAAGAGTTAAAGATTTCATTTCTATTTTTAAACCCATAAAAAAAGCCACCCGAAGGTGGCTCTTTTTAGGCTAGTTTAAAGGGCTAATTAAAGACCGTTAAACTCATCATTAAATGCTTGGCTAAGCGCTTGGTCTACATCAGAGAAGTCATTGTGCAGTTCAAATTCTGCAGCTTCTGCTTCTTGACGACGACGCTCTAAGTGGTAAGCCAGACCTGTACCCGCTGGGATCAGACGACCTACAACTACGTTTTCTTTCAGACCGCGTAGATCATCTTCTTTACCTGTTACAGCAGCTTCAGTTAACACACGAGTTGTTTCCTGGAACGATGCAGCAGAGATGAACGAGTCAGTAGAAAGTGACGCTTTGGTAATACCCATCAATTGACGTTCAAACTTCGCAGGGAACTTGTTCTGAGCAAGCAGAGCTTGGTTCTCTTGAGCAACGCGGATGTAATCCACTTGTTCGCCTTTGATGAAGCTAGAATCACCACCATCAGTGATTTCAACTTTACGCAACATTTGACGTACGATTACTTCGATGTGCTTATCGTTGATTTTTACACCTTGCAGACGGTAAACGTCCTGAACTTCGTTCACGATGTAGTTAGTCAACGCCACTTCACCTTTCAGACGTAAGATGTCATGCGGGTTTTGTGGACCATCAGAAATAGTTTCACCACGGTTCACATGTTCGCCTTCGAACACGTTAATGGTACGCCATTTCGGAATAAGCTCTTCGTAGATCTCAGAACCATCATCTGGAGTAATAACCAGACGGTTCTTACCTTTGGTCTCTTTACCGAAGCTTACGATACCAGACACTTCTGCAAGGATCGCATGTTCTTTCGGTTTACGTGCTTCGAACAAGTCAGCTACACGCGGCAGACCACCGGTAATATCACGAGTACGTGAAGATTCTTGTGGTACACGACCAATTACGTCACCCACACCAATTGTTTCGCCATCACGGACAGAAAGAATTGTGTTTTGTGGCAAGAAGTAGAACTGTTCGCCGCCATCTACTGTATCAAGCACAACAGCTGGACGTAAATCTTTACCAGAAGCAGGACGAGCTGTTACAGGCAAGATTTCAACAGTAGTCATACCAGTTGCATCATCAGTTTTCGATGTTGCAGTTACGCCATCAGCGATTTGGCTGAAGCGAACTTTACCAGCTACTTCTGTTACAAGTGGATGTGTATGCGGATCCCAAGTCGCCACGATACCGCCCGCTTCTACAGCTTCGCCATCTTTCAGCAAGATAGACGCACCGTAAGGGATTTTGTAACGTTCGCGCTCACGACCTAGATCATCAGCAATACCGATTTCACCTGAACGTGAAGTTGATACCAAGTGACCTTTCGCGTGTTGTACAGTTTTCACATTGTGGAAACGTACAGTACCCTTGTTACGAACTTGTACGCTGTTAGCAGCAGAAGTTCGGCTCGCAGCACCACCCACGTGGAACGTACGCATGGTTAACTGTGTACCTGGCTCACCAATTGATTGAGCAGCCATTACACCCACAGATTCACCAGGGTTCACTTGATGACCACGTGCCAAGTCACGACCGTAACATTTCGCACATACACCGAAAGTAGAAGCACAGTTTACAACTGAACGTACTTTGATTTCGTCAATACCAGCGTTTTCAATAAATGTTGCAAGTTTCTCGTCAATCAGTGTGTTACGTGGAAGAAGAACTTCTTCTGTACCCACTTTCTTAACGTCTTCAGCAACCACACGACCCAGTACTCGAGTACCCAGGTTCTCGATCACATCACCGCCTTGAATGAACGGAGTCATGACAAGACCGTCATAAGTACCACAATCTGGCTCAGTAATTACCAAGTCTTGCGCAACGTCTACCAGACGACGAGTCAGGTAACCAGAGTTCGCAGTTTTCAATGCAGTATCGGCCAAACCTTTACGCGCACCGTGTGTTGAAATGAAGTACTGAAGTACTGTCAAACCTTCACGGAAGTTCGCTTTAATAGGCGTTTCAATGATCGAACCATCCGGTTTCGCCATCAGACCACGCATACCAGCCAACTGACGAATCTGAGCTGCAGAACCACGGGCACCAGAGTCAGACATCATGTAGATACTGTTGAATGATTTTTGCTTCTCGTCTTCGCCCTGTTTGTTTTTCACAGTTACGAATGACAAGTTGTCCATCATCGCTTTCGCTACCTGGTCGTTAGTACGTGCCCAGATATCGACAACTTTGTTATAACGTTCACCGGCAGTTACGAAACCTTGTTCGAACTGTTGTTCGATTTCACGAACTTCAGCTTCTGCCTTACCGATAATCACCTGTTTGTTTGGTGGAATCAGCATGTCTTCCATACCAACAGATACACCTGAGCG
Organism: Acinetobacter sp. LoGeW2-3; assembly: GCF_002688565.1. Taxonomy (NCBI): domain Bacteria; kingdom Pseudomonadati; phylum Pseudomonadota; class Gammaproteobacteria; order Moraxellales; family Moraxellaceae; genus Acinetobacter; species Acinetobacter sp. LoGeW2-3. The sequence goes on from NZ_CP024011.1 coordinate 841,144, forward strand.
AGTCGCTTGACGGAAGCCTAGGTACATCAACTGGTCAGCGAAGATAACAGTATCTTTTAGACCCAGTTTACGGTAGCAAGAGTTGATTAACTTAGAGATGTTCTTTTTAGTCATCTCAACGTTAATTTGCTGGAAGTCCATACCTTCAGGAACAACTTCCCAAAGCAGACAGCGACCAGGCGTTGTATCAACAATGATTGTTTCTTGACGACGGTTGCCATCTTCATCAATCACAGTTTGGTGTACACGTGCTTTAACGCGAGCGTGTAGATCAACCTGACCAGTAGCAAGTGCACGGTTTACTTCGTGAGTATCCGCGAACACCATGCCTTCACCTTTGGCATTGATTGCATCACGCGTGATGTAATACAAGCCCAAGACAACGTCCTGAGACGGTACGATGATTGGCTCACCGTTCGCTGGAGACAAGATGTTGTTAGTTGACATCATTAACGCACGAGCTTCTAACTGAGCTTCAAGTGTTAATGGAACGTGTACCGCCATTTGGTCACCATCGAAGTCGGCGTTGAACGCAGCACATACGAGTGGGTGAAGACGGATCGCTTTACCTTCAATCAGAATAGGTTCAAATGCTTGAAGACCTAGACGGTGAAGTGTCGGCGCACGGTTCAACATCACTGGATGTTGACGGATGACTGATGCAAGAACGTCCCAAACTTCTGGAGTTTCACGCTCAACCATTTTCTTCGCAGCTTTAATGGTTGTTGCTTGGCCAGACGCTTGTAGTTTCGCGAAAATGAATGGTTTGAACAGTTCAAGTGCCATTTTTTTCGGAAGACCACATTGGTGCAAACGAAGATTTGGACCTACAGTAATTACCGAACGACCAGAGTAATCGACACGTTTACCCAACAAGTTCTGACGGAAACGACCTTGTTTACCTTTGATCATATCTGCCAAAGATTTAAGAGGACGTTTGTTAGAACCCGTGATGGCACGACCACGACGCCCGTTATCTAGCAATGCATCAACAGACTCTTGCAACATACGTTTTTCGTTACGTACGATGATGTCTGGCGCTGCAAGGTCAAGAAGACGTTTCAAACGGTTGTTACGGTTGATCACACGACGGTAAAGATCGTTCAGGTCAGAAGTCGCGAAACGACCACCTTCAAGAGGAACCAACGGACGAAGATCTGGTGGAAGTACTGGAAGTACATTCATCACCATCCATTCTGGCTTGTTGTTTGACTCTTTGAACGCTTCCATCAACTTCAAACGTTTAGACGCTTTTTTCAGCTTCGTTTCTGAAGTTGTGTTAGGAATTTCTTCACGAAGACGAGAAATCTCAGCTTCAAGATCGATGTCTTTCAACAAGTCTTGAACTGCTTCTGCACCCATTTTCGCTGTGAATTCGTCACCGTGTTCTTCTAACGCATTGAAGTACTCTTCATCGTTAAGAAGCTGGTATTTCTCAAACGGAGTCATACCTGGATCAGTTACAACGTAAGATTCGAAATACAGTACGCGTTCGATATCACGTAGCGTCATGTCTAGAAGAAGACCGATACGGCTAGGAAGTGATTTCAAGAACCAGATGTGGGCAACTGGAGACGCAAGCTCGATGTGACCCATACGCTCACGACGAACTTTCGCAGTTGTTACTTCAACGCCACATTTTTCACAAATGACGCCTTTGTATTTCATACGCTTGTATTTACCACACAAGCATTCGTAATCTTTTACTGGACCAAAAATTTTGGCACAGAATAGACCATCACGTTCAGGCTTGAACGTACGGTAGTTGATTGTCTCTGGCTTTTTAACTTCACCGTGAGACCATGACTTAATCATTTCTGGTGACGCAAGACCAATACGGATGCGATCAAACTCTACAGGAGCATGACCGTCTGAATCCGTCTTTTTGCGCATGATATCGAGCAAGTCTTTCAATTTTTTTCTCCGTGTGTTGTGGAGATTTTCACTTCACAACTGGGTCACAAATATTGTTTTTTACTGAAACCTGGGAATCTCCCCTAACCCCTCTTTAAAAAAGAGGGGAATTTCCCCTTTATAAAAGGGGGTCAGGGGATTAATTAGTCACCATTTTTCAGTTCAATGTTGATACCTAAAGAACGGATCTCTTTGGTCAATACGTTGAACGATTCAGGCATACCTGGGTCCATGTAATGGTTACCATCTACAATGTTCTTATAGATACGGGTACGGCCTTCAACGTCATCCGATTTCACAGTAAGCATTTCTTGGAGTGTATATGCTGCACCGTATGCTTCCAGTGCCCATACTTCCATCTCACCGAAACGCTGACCACCGAATTGTGCTTTACCACCAAGCGGCTGTTGCGTTACTAGAGAGTAAGAACCAGTAGAACGCGCATGCATCTTGTCGTCAACCAAGTGGTTCAGTTTCAGCATGTACATGTAACCTACAGTTACCGGACGGTCGAAACGTTCACCAGTACGGCCATCGTACAATACTGTTTGACCAGTACGTGAAATGCCACCAAGTTCTAGCAATTCTTTGATTTGTGATTCTTCAGCACCGTCAAATACTGGAGTAGCTAAAGGAACACCTTTACGCAAGTTACCAGACAATGCCAAGATTTCATCATCAGTTAAGCTATCAAGATCTTCTTGCTCGCCACCAACTTTGTTATAAATCTTGTCTAAGAAGTCACGAAGCTCAAGTACTGTACGTTGCTCTTGAAGCATCTTGTCGATTTTGTCGCCAAGACCTTTCGCAGCCATACCCAAGTGAGTTTCCAGAATCTGACCCACGTTCATACGTGATGGTACACCTAGAGGGTTAAGTACCACGTCAACTGGGACACCATTGGCATCGTGCGGCATGTCTTCTACCGGTAAGATGTTAGATACAACACCCTTGTTACCGTGACGACCCGCCATCTTATCACCAGGCTGGATACGACGTTTCACTGCAAGGTAAACCTTAACAACTTTCAGAACGCCAGTAGTCAGTTCATCACCTGTAGAAAGCTTACGTTTCTTCTCAGCAAATTTCTCATCAATCTCTTGGCTCTTCTCTTTCAAGAATACCTGGATTGAAGTTAAACGCTCAGCGATCGCTTCGTCTACTGGTTGGATGTCTAACAGGTCAACAAGCTCTAAACCAGACAGAACGTCTTCAGACAGTTTGTCACCGCGTTTAGTTGTACCACCACCGTTAGATTCTTGACCTTTCAACAGGCGAACAATACGTTCACGTGCTGCTTCTTCGAAGATTTTGTATTCTTCTTTTAAGTCTTTACGGTATGCATCAAGCTGAGCTTTTTCAATTGCTTGAGCACGTTCGTCTTTTTCAAGACCGTCACGTGTAAACACTTGAACGTCGATCACAGTACCTTTAGTACCAGATGGAACACGTAAAGAAGAGTCTTTCACGTCAGCTGCTTTTTCACCGAAGATTGCACGTAGCAATTTTTCTTCCGGAGTCAGCTGCGTTTCACCTTTAGGTGTTACTTTACCTACCAGGATGTCGCCAGCTGTTACTTCAGCACCGATGTAAACAATACCTGACTCGTCCAGTTTAGAAAGTGCTGCTTCACCCACGTTCGGGATATCGGCAGTAATTTCTTCAGCACCCAGTTTAGTATCACGCGCTACACATGAAAGTTCCTGAATGTGAATAGACGTTAAACGGTCTTCTTGAAGAACACGCTCAGATAACAAGATCGAGTCTTCGTAGTTGTAACCGTTCCAGGTCATGAACGCTACGCGCATGTTTTGACCAAGAGCCAATTCACCGCCATCAGTTGATGGACCATCAGCCAGAACGTCACCACGACCTACTTTATCGCCCATGTTCACAAGAACTTTCTGGTTGATACAAGTATTTTGGTTAGAACGTGTGTATTTGATCAGGTTATAGATATCTACGCCTGCTTCGCCCGCAACCATTTCGTCTTCGTTGACACGAATAACAACACGAGAAGCGTCTACATATTCAATACGACCACCACGTTTCGCAATCACACACACACCAGAGTCATGTGCTACGTTCGCTTCCATACCGGTACCAACCAGTGGTTTGTCAGCGATTAACGTAGGAACAGCCTGACGTTGCATGTTTGAACCCATCAATGCACGGTTCGCATCATCGTGTTCAAGGAACGGAATCAGTGATGCAGCTACAGATACAACCTGCTGAGCAGATACATCCATATGGGTTACTTTTTCTGGTGGAATACGTACAAATTCACCTTGGTGACGTACAGATACGAATTCTTCAGTCAGGTTGCCATCTTTATCGATTGCAGAATCGGCCTGTGCAATCACAGTACCCACTTCTTCAATTGCAGACAGGTATTCAACTTCTTCAGTTACACGACCATCAACAACTTTACGGTATGGAGTTTCCAAGAAACCGAAGTTGTTACATTTTGCATAAACAGAAAGCGAGTTGATCAAACCAATGTTTGGACCTTCAGGCGTTTCAATTGGACAAACACGACCGTAGTGAGTTTGATGTACGTCACGTACTTCGAAGCCCGCACGTTCACGCGTCAAACCACCAGGCCCAAGTGCTGATACACGACGTTTGTGTGTAATTTCAGACAATGGGTTGTTTTGGTCCATGAACTGAGACAACTGACTTGAACCAAAGAATTCTTTGATTGCAGCAGCCACTGGCTTCGCATTGATGAGGTCTTGCGGAGACAGGTTATCAGTTTCAGCTTGTGACAGACGTTCTTTAACAGCACGTTCTACACGAACAAGACCAACACGGAATTGGTTTTCAGTCATTTCACCAACTGAACGAACACGACGGTTACCCAAGTGGTCGATATCGTCGACTTCACCTTTACCGTTACGAATTTCAACTAATGTTTTAAGAACATCAGTGATATCGTCATTCGAGAGGATACCTTCAACTTCACGTGACTTCTGGTCTGTACCGACTTCGTAAGGACGACCCAAACGACGGTTGAACTTCATACGACCGACTGGAGACAAGTCATAACGCTCAGAAGAGAAGAACAAGTTGTTGAATAAGTTTTCAGCAGCTTCTTTTGTTGGTGGCTCGCCTGGACGCATTACTTTGTAGATTTCTACAAGTGCTTCTTCACGACCCGTGGTAGTGTCGGCACGTAATGTATCCGCGATGAATGAACCACGGTCGATATCGTTAGTGAATAGAAGGTTGAACTGCTTCACGCCGCCTTCTGCAATTTTCACCATAATTTCATGGCTTAATACAGTATTGGCTGCGATTACGTCGCCATCTTTCAGCTGGATATCTTCAGCAGTGATACGCTCGTACAGGTACTCATCAGGAACAGACAATTTCTCAAGGCCTGAAGCTTCCATTTGACGTACGTGACGTGCGTTGATACGTTTACCTTGTTCAACAATGATTTTGCCATCTTTGTCAGCAATATCGAATTGCGCCATTTCGCCACGCAGACGTTCTGGAACAAGGTCAATCTGATAGCTACCCATATCAAGATATACAGGTACTTTCTCATAGAACATGTTCAAAATTTGTTCGTTGTTATAACCCAACGCACGAAGAACTACAGTCGCTAATAATTTACGACGACGGTCAATACGTACGAATACAAGGTCTTTAGCATCGAATTCAAAGTCTAACCATGAACCACGGTAAGGAATGATACGCGCAGAATAAAGGACTTTACCACTTGAGTGAGTTTTACCTTTATCGTGGTCAAAGAATACGCCTGGTGAACGGTGTAATTGAGATACGATTACACGCTCGGTACCGTTAATTACGAAAGTACCGTTATCCGTCATCAATGGCATTTCGCCCATATAGACTTCTTGTTCACGTACGTCTTTGATTGATTTCGTTTCACGATCTTTAAGGATCAAACGAATCTTCACACGCATTGGTGCCGCATAAGTTGAGCCACGAAGAATACATTCGCGTACATCAAACTCAGGCTTACCAAGACTATACTCAACAAATTCTAAAGCAGCATTGCCAGAATAACTTTCAATAGGAAAAACTGAACGAAATGCGGCTTGGAGACCGATATCTTCGCGGTTTTTTGGTGATTTGCCATCTTGTAAGAATGTTCTGTACGAGTCGACTTGAATCGCGAGCAAGTACGGAGCATCCATGACGCTAGGCAATTTACCAAAATTCTTACGGATCCGTTTCTTTTCGGTATATGAGTATGCCATCTGGAGTCCTCGGAAAGTGTAAACTAAGCCCGCCTGCAGAACGGGCTCAGAAGGAATTACGCTGGCCGGATATGGCCACCACTCTTTACAAATGCTGCAATTTTTAGTGGTATTAAAACGCTTAACAATATTTTTTACTGAAAAATATTGGTAAGCGTTTGATCAATTATGTTTGTTTTTAAAATTGTATGAATTTCTATCACGCAAACAAAAATCGAGCCGATTATTGTAACGCAAAAAGGCTGATGACCCAAGAGCCATCAGCCAAATTTTGGAGCCGATTATAAAAAAACCGACTCCCTTAAGAAATTACTTAAGTGTAACTGTAGCACCAGCTTCTTCAAGTTTCTTCTTAAGCTCTTCGCCTTCTTCTTTAGAAACGCCTTCTTTAAGAACTGAAGGAGCGCTTTCAACTAGGTCTTTAGCTTCTTTCAAGCCAAGGCCAGTAGCTTCACGAACTGCTTTAATTACAGCAACTTTGTTAGCGCCAAAAGAAGTCAACTCAACGTTGAATTCTGATTGTTCTTCAGCAGCAGCAGCAGCGCCAGGAGCAGCAGCAACAGCTACAGCAGCAGCAGAAACATTGAATTTCTCTTCGAAAGCAGAGATAAGTTCAACAAGTTCAAGAACAGTTTTTTCTGCAACTGCGTTTAGGATTTCTTCGTTAGTTAAAGCCATGAGAATAACTCCAAATGGAAATTGAATGGTGTGGAAATAAATTTAAGCTTATGCAGCTTCTGACTCGTTTTTCTCTTTGAGCGCAGTAATAAGGCGACCCAATTTCGAAATAGGAGCTTGAAGAACGTTTGCAAGCATAGTAAGCGCTTTTTCTTGGTTCGGAAGGTTCGCGATCACGCTAACTTCAGCACCTTCATAAACCTTGCCATCAAATGCAGCAGCTTTAAGTTCGAATGCTTTGTTAGTTTTTGCGAATTCTTCGAACAAGCGTGCAGCTGCACCCATGTCGTCTTCAGAAGTCGAGAAAGCTAAGATTGTTGGGCCAACAAGGCTGTCGTTCAAGATATTGAATTGAGTATCTTGAAGAGCACGTTTAGCTAAAGTATTACGTACAACACGTGTAGCAACACCTAGTTTACGAGCTTCAACACGAAGAGCAGTTAATTGCTCAACTGTTAAACCTTGGTAGTCAGCAACAACAGCGGCAAATGCAGTAGAAGCAATTTCACTTACTTCAGCTACGATCTGTTTTTTGCCTTCAATAAGAAGAGCCATTGTAAAACCTCCTAACGGTGATTTATGTACTTCAGAGAAGTACACTCCCAATTCGTAAGTCCATCACTGGACCCACACGCGGAGGATGAACAAATCACACCACCGCGTCTACGCAGGCTGGGATATTAAGAGAAGAGCATAAAACTCCCCTCGCCTGAGGTCTTTGACGCTGATAAATTCTCATTTATCAATTCAAAGTTTGCCTAAGTTTCACAAGAGTTCCGAAACCGGTTTCTCTTGCGTAAGTTTTAAAGCAGCGCTTTAAAACTTACTCAGGGCTTTAAAATTCTGTAATAAGTCGAAACTTATTTAGAAACGTTTGCTACATCAACGATCAGACCAGGACCCATTGTAGAGCTTAGAGTGATCTTTTGGATGTAGATACCTTTAGAAGTAGCAGGTTTTGCTTTCTTAAGGTCAGCTACAAGAGCTTCAACGTTTTGACGAACAGCTTCAGCAGAGAAACCTACTTGACCGATCGCAGCGTGGATGATACCCGCTTTGTCTACACGGTAACGTGCTTGACCAGCTTTTGCATTTTTAACTGCAGTCGCTACGTCAGGAGTTACAGTACCCACTTTAGGGTTTGGCATTAAGCCACGTGGACCAAGAATCGTACCAAGTTTACCTACAACGCGCATTGCATCTGGAGCAGCAATTACTACGTCGAAATCAAGGTTACCCGCTTGGATGCTTTCTGCAAGATCGTCGAAACCAACAACGTCTGCGCCTTCAGCTTTAGCAGCTTCTGCAGCAGCGCCTTGAGCGAATACAGCTACACGTACAGTTTTACCAGTACCTGCAGGAAGCGTAGTCGCGCCACGAACAACTTGGTCAGATTTACGAGGGTCAACACCTAGGTTAACAGCGATATCCAAAGATTCTTTGAATTTCGCAGCTGGAAGGTTAGTAAGAACTTCTACAGCTTCTTCTAAAGTGTAAACTTTTTGCGCTTCAACAGCAGCAGCAATGGCTTTTTGACGTTTAGTTAACTTTGCCATGTCTTATAGCTCCACTTCCAAGCCCATAGAACGTGCAGAACCAGCGATGGTACGAACACGTGCGTCTAAATCAGCACCAGTAAGATCTGGTTCTTTAGTAGTCGCAATTTCTTCTAACTGAGCACGAGTCAACTTACCAACTTTAGTTTTGTTAGGTACAGCTGAACCTTTTTGGATACCAGCAGCTTTCTTAAGAAGAATAGCAGCAGGTGGAGTTTTCATGATGAAAGTGAACGACTTGTCGTTGTACACAGTGATCACTACTGGGATTGGCAGACCAGCTTCAAGCTTTTGAGTAGCAGCATTGAATTCTTTACAGAATGCCATGATGTTAACACCACGTTGACCCAGTGCAGGACCAATAGGTGGAGATGGATTCGCTTTACCAGCTGGAACTTGCAGCTTGATATAGCCGTCAATCTTCTTAGCCATTTCAAATTACCTCTGGGTGCAAACGCCGCTAGGCTCCCCAATGATTCTACGTAACGATAACCGTTACAACAACAATGCCCGATCCTTTAACAAATCGGGCGTTTTCAACCAACACCAATTAGATTGTTTTTTCGACTTGGCGAAATTCCAATTCAACCTGAGTTGGTCGGTTAAATACGTTGATTGTCAGCGTTAAGCGTGACTTTTCGTACTGAACTTCTTCCACCACACCTTTAAAGTCTGTGAATGGACCGTCAATAACGAGTAATTCTTCGCCTGGTTCAAACATCGTCTTAGGACGAGGTGCTTCGCCAGTATTGCGTACACGCGCAAGAATCGCATCAGCTTCTTTTTGCGTAATAGGCGCCGGTTTTTCAGCCGTACCACCAATGAAACCTAATACTTTTGGACATTCTTTAACAATGTGCCAAGTTTCATCGTTCATTTCCATTTCAACTAATACATAGCCAGGGAAGAACTTACGCTCTGATTTACGTTTCTTGCCATCCTTCATTTCCACTACTTCTTCAGTAGGGACCAGGACTTCACCAAAGCTATCGGCAACAGCGCTACGCTGGATTCGATCATTAAGCGAACGCATCACTTGTTTTTCATAACCAGAATAGGCATGAATAATGTACCAACGTTTCATAGCTCTCTTACCCGATAATAAACTTCATTAACCAGCCTAATGCGTAGTCAAAACACCACAATAAAATGGATGCAAGGACAACAACAACAAGTACCTGCCATGATGTGGACACAGTCTCTTGTTTAGTAGGCCAAGTCACTCGACGGAGCTCAATTCGTGCGTCTTTCAGCAGTCGAACAAAGCCTTTGCCTTGATGGGTGGCGTATAATAAACCTAAAGCGCCCACGATACAAGCCAAAATCACCCCAACACGAACCCAAATATCATTCGCTGGCGCCCAGTATGCTGGCAAATATTGATTCACCATCATTGCACCACCCAACAAAATCAAGGCGATAACCCATAGAACAATGTCCAATGGAGAACCAGTTTTTACATCTACAGCAGGATTATTTCTTTGGGGTATTGCCGCGCCGCTCATTGCGTCACGTGATTTATCATTCGACATTTTTGTACTCGTCGTAGGTTTCGCGACTTATTATATGACCAGATTTGCCGACATCAAGCGTCTTTTAAGAAAAAATGATGGCAGGCCAGGAGGGACTCGAACCCCCAACATTCGGTTTTGGAGACCGACGCTCTACCAATTGAACTACTGACCTTCAAAAAGACAAACTGGAGCCGGGGCTCCAGTCAATATCTTATACTATATTATGCAGTAACGCGAGATACTACACCAGCACCAACCGTACGACCACCTTCACGGATCGCGAAGCGTAAGCCAGCGTCCATTGCGATTGGGTGGATCAGCTCTACTGACATCTCAACGTTGTCACCAGGCATAACCATTTCAACGCCTTCTTTAAGCGCGATCGCACCAGTCACGTCAGTTGTACGGAAGTAGAACTGTGGACGGTAACCGTTAAGGAATGGAGTATGACGACCACCTTCTTCTTTAGAAAGTACGTATACTTCTGCGTCGAATTTAGTGTGCGGCTTGATTGTACCTGGTTTAGCAAGTACTTGACCACGTTGAACGTCTTCACGTTTAGTACCACGAAGAAGAACACCACAGTTCTCGCCCGCACGACCTTCGTCAAGAAGTTTACGGAACATTTCAACGCCAGTTACAGTCGTTTTAACTGTGTCTTTGATACCAACGATTTCAACTTCTTCGCCTACTTTCACAACACCAGTTTCTACACGGCCAGTTACAACTGTACCACGACCAGAAATTGAGAATACGTCTTCGATTGGCATCAAGAATGCTTGGTCGATCGCACGTTCTGGTTCTGGAATGTAAGAGTCAAGCGCTTCAACAAGAGCTACAACAGCTGGTTCGCCGTATTGATCTTGGTCACCGTTAAGTGCAAGAAGAGCTGAACCACGGATCACTGGAGTGTCATCACCTGGGAAGTCGTAAGTAGAAAGAAGTTCACGAACTTCCATTTCAACTAGCTCAAGAAGCTCTTCGTCGTCTACAAGGTCGCATTTGTTCAAGAATACAACGATGTAAGGTACACCTACCTGACGAGAAAGAAGGATGTGTTCACGAGTTTGTGGCATTGGACCATCAGTCGCAGCACATACAAGGATCGCGCCGTCCATCTGAGCAGCACCAGTAATCATGTTTTTAACATAATCGGCGTGACCCGGGCAGTCTACGTGAGCGTAGTGACGAGTTGGAGAATCGTATTCTACGTGAGAAGTATTAATTGTAATACCACGTGCTTTTTCTTCTGGTGCAGAGTCAATTGCAGCGTAGTCTTTCGCTTCACCACCGAATTTCTTCGCACATACAGTTGCAATCGCAGCTGTTAAAGTTGTTTTACCATGGTCAACGTGACCAATTGTGCCCACGTTAACGTGTGGCTTATTACGTTCAAACTTAGCCTTAGCCATGTTCATCTTCCTCGTTTACGTCGAACACAATTCTGAGTAAAACTCAGCTCCGACATATCGCCTAAAAAAATCAAACGCCCAATACTTGAAAAGCAGACTAAATAGCCTGCTTTTGGAATCTTTCGCAACAATGTTGCTATAAACTGTAATCTGGAGCTCTTATCGAGATTTGAACTCGAGACCTCTCCCTTACCAAGGGAGTGCTCTACCACTGAGCTATAAGAGCAAATATTAGTACTTCAATGGAGCGGGAGACGAGGGTCGAACTCGCGACATGTAGCTTGGAAGGCTACCGCTCTACCAACTGAGCTACTCCCGCACGATGTTGGTACATACCACTTATTGAAGTCTTAAAATTGGTGGTGAGGGAAGGATTCGAACCTTCGAAACTTTCGTAGCGGAGTTACAGTCCGCCCCCTTTGACCGCTCGGGAACCTCACCATTTTTACACTTACATCAGTGCTGTTCTTTACCTTAACTACTCAACTCTCTAAGATGGTGCCGGCACACGGATTCGAACTGTGGACCTACTGATTACAAGTCAGTTGCTCTACCAACTGAGCTATGCCGGCGTTTCTTAGTGTTTCGTACGTTTCATATCGGAACGGTGTGCAGTTTAGCAAAACTCAGAAACCATGCAAGTGTTTTTTTCAAAAAAAACGTCAAAAACTCATAAAATCAAACCATTTGATGATAATTCAACCGCTTTGATCACTGCGCGAGCTTTTATTTGGGTTTCATTCCACTCAGATTCAGGATTTGAGTCAGCAACAAGCCCTGCTCCAGCCTGAACATAGACTTTATTTTCGCGAATAACACAGGTACGAATCGCAATCGACATGTCCATTTCGCCATGCCAGCCTAAATAACCAATAGCACCACCAAAAATTCCACGTTTTACTGGCTCAACTTCGTCAATAATTTCCATGGCGCGAATTTTTGGCGCGCCAGAAAGTGTACCTGCAGGGAAAGTTGCCTTAAAAACATCCAATGCATCGACATCATCACGCACTTCACCCTGCACATTAGAAACAATGTGCATCACATGCGAATAGCGTTCGATCACCATTTGATCAGTCACTTGTACTTTACCGATTTTTGACACGCGACCGACATCATTTCGGCCTAGGTCGATTAGCATTAAGTGCTCGGCAATTTCTTTTTCATCAGAAAGCAGATCTTTTTCTAATGCGAGATCTTCTTCTTTAGTTTTGCCACGTGGACGCGTACCTGCTAATGGACGAACCGTGGCAATGCCATTTTCCAGACGAGACAGAATTTCTGGTGAAGAACCGACAATATGGAATGGCGTATTGTTTTCTAGCGTCTGCCCTTGTACCAGGAACAAATAAGGTGATGGATTAAGGTGACGTAATGCACGATAGACCTGTAAAGGCTCACCATCGAAATCAGAAACCATACGATGCCCTGGCACCACCTGCATCACATCACCAGCACGGATGTACTCTTTAACCTTTTCAATAGAAGCAAGGAAGTTGTCATGCCCGGTTAAAGACTCAAAATGGGGTGGCGTATGTTTTTCAGCTTTTAAGCTGATTGGTGTTGCCAGAATATTTTCTAATTCATTTAATTGTTCATGTGCTTTTTCATATGCACCAGCATCATTCGCATCAGCATGCACAATCAAGAACAAAGTATCTTTAAGGTTATCAAATACGATGACTGTTTTAGACAGCATCATCCAGATATCTGGCAAACCGACAGGATCGGCTTCAGGGACATTATTCAGCTTGGGTTCGATATAACGTACCGAGTCATAGCCAAAGTAACCCACTAGGCCACCAGTAAAGCTTGGCAAAGCCGGTAAGTCTGCTTGAGTCGGTACTTTAAATTGCGATTGAAAGTCACGGATATATTGAAAAGGATCTGCACAGTACTGCTTTTCAATCGAACCATCGGCGTGCTGTACAGTGAGCTCACCAGCATTGCAGGAGAACACTGTAGATTCACCTAGCCCAATAATAGAATAGCGCGCCCAGTTCTCCCCTCCTTCTACAGATTCAAACAGATAAGCCTGCTTATGCTCTTTTAAACGCGCAAAGATAGACAGTGGTGTATCTGTATCAGCTAGACGTTGGCGGTATACAGGAATCAGGTTATAGCCTTGCGCAGCAAGTTGTTGGAATTGTGCTTGAGTGGTCATTCGGTTTTTCTCTTTAAATTAGGGTTACTCAGTGTGTAAATAGAATTGGACTGAGCGACGCCATCGAAAAACCTTACAACTATTCATCTTATTTCCTTCGTACCCTATTTAAGCAAGCAACTCACGTAGATCATCGACAATTTCCTGAGGATGACTGTCTGCTATATTCTCACCATGATTATAGCCATAGCTGACTACAATACAATCTATACCCGCACGGCGTGCCGCCTCGACATCATTCACCGAGTCACCAATCATCAGCACCTGTTCTTTGCTGACGCCATAATGTTCAACACAATGCAGTAATTGACGCGGATCCGGCTTACGCTCGGTAAAGCGATCTCCCCCAATAGTGTCAGCAAAATAATGGGCCATATCCAATATTTCTAAAATACTACGGGCAGGCTGCTCTGGCTTGTTGGTGACACAAATTAGGGTTTTCCCCTGTTTTTTTGCCCAGTCCAAAAATTTTAAAATTCCTGGAAAAGGAACGGTATCGACACAGGGATCAGCATTGTAGATTTCCAGAAAAGTATTCAGTAGCTCCTGGTGCTGTGCCGGATCTAATTTTCCAGTGAGATGTAGGAGCACACTCTCACAAAACTTTGAAGTCCCCTTACCAATCCAGACCCGCACCTGTTCTTCAGTCACAAAAGGCAATTGCAGCACATTCAGGCTCATGTTCATGGCACGATACAGATCAGAAGCTGAATCCACCAAAGTACCATCCAGATCAAATAAAATCAGTTCACGCTTATCCAGTTGAGCGACAGACATCTTTACCCTCTTTATGTTTATTTATCACGCAGCCACAAAAAAGGCATGCGATTGCATGCCTCGATTGTAACCAATACTCGGCTTATTTAAAGAATAGCCAAGCCATAATTGCTAAAATCACGATCACAATTAATGAAATCAAACCAACTGAAGCATTTTTTTGCTGTTCCTTCACTTCTTCTACACGAGAAACCGGTTGCTCGACAGGAATTGGCGTTGGTTCAGGTTTTACAGCAGACAAGTCAATCCCTTCAGGAATTGGTGCCGGTTTTGGAATACTGACATTGGTTGGCATACCATCACGAGTTAACTGAACTTCTGCATGACGCTCTTTCAGCTCTGGGATACCCTGCTCATTCATCTGATGGGCAGCAGTCTTCTCAGCAGCCTCTTCAACAATACGTTCAGCTGTTTCTTCCAGCTCAGGTTCAACAACGACTTCTTGTGCCGGTTCCAGCACAGAGAATTTCAGGCTAGCAAACTGTACAATATCACCCTGCTTTAGCAATTTTTCAGTATCAATACGCAGATCATTGACAAAGGTGCCATTCGAAGAACCTAAGTCTTGCACCCAGAGTGCATCTTCCTTCAGCAAGAAAGCAGCATGCTTACGTGAAATTTCTGCAGCCTGCAAGACAATATCTGCGGCCTGATGACGACCCACCAGCATGTCGCGGTCAATACTAATTTCCTGTCCCGTCAAATCGCCAGTAATAGCTTGAATTTTCCAAGTCATGACATCCACTTCTCTTTTATTCTGTTAGGTCGATCATAACATGCTGTCTGCAACTACCGCACGTCTAGCTTTTCGGACGTAAGGTTGTGGTTGTCACTGTATTTCGGGTTTTTTCTACATTTTGCACCGGTTGCACAGATTGCTGTTGCACCATAGGTTCAATAGCGACTGGCGTAGTCACCACTGCCGCTGGCTGTGATGTTACAGGTGCACTTGGTACTGTTTGATATACAGGTGTTTTGGAAACAGGTAGACGCTGTTGATACACGTCATCCAGATTTTCTGGTAACTTGGCAAAATTACCATCCGAATCTAAAGCCAGTTGCAAGCTATAAAGCTGACCATAACGCTGCTGGGAAATCTTACGTACTTCATTCTTATCCCCCACAATAGTTGGGTGAATAAAGATCAGCAGGTTACGTTTCTGATTGGATTTACCTTCAGAACGGAATAAACGTCCCAAACCTGGAATTGCGCCCAAACCTGGTACCGCCTGACGACCATAACTGGTGTTATCTGAGATCAGACCACCCAGTACAATAGTTTGCCCATGTTCAGCCAGAATCGAGGTTTTGATTGCGCGTTTACTGGTGACCAGATCCGATGCCTGCCCTTTATCACGAGCAACCGCAGAAACCTCCTGCTCCACTTCCAGACGTACCGTGCCATCTTCCCCAATGTGAGGAATAACTTTCAGCGTTACACCGACATCTTTACGTTCAATGGTGGTATAGGGATTGGCAACACCTGCAGCGCCAGTAGACACCGAACCCGTCACAAAGGGTACATTTTCACCCACGACAATATAGGCCTCTTCATTGTCCATGGTCACAATGGATGGCGTAGACAACAGATTAGATTTAGTGGTTTCTTTGAGGGCCTGAATCAACGCACCATACAGCTTACGTGAACCATCACTGCCTTCACGGTAATCCCCAATCACGACTGAGGTACCAGTCCCAATGGCACTACCCGCACCTGCACCACCGCCGGTGAGATAACCGGCAGCAATATTTTTCAAGCTGGCACCAAAATTATCAAAGTTGATCAGACCAATACCGCTACTCAGGTCACCGAGTGCCCATTGCACGCCAAGCTGGTCAGCATCGGTGCCTTCCACTTCCATAATGGCAGCTTCAATCAATACCTGCTGACGACGTGTATCCAGCTGGTTAATCGCTGACTCAATTTCACGCATCAGCTGCGGATCTGCTTTGACCACCAATGAGTTCTGAGTCGCATCCGCAATAATACTGACGCCATTGGCATTAAAGCTGGTAATCCCTTGCTGGCTATTCCCCAAACCTGAATTCAGCTGAATCCCAGAAGTGGAACCATCCTGAGACATATTAGATGAAGAACTATTATTGCCCAGTGTATTTAATGAAGTGCCAGAGGAGCTATTCTCAGAAGATGAGCTTGAACGTCCCAAAGCCTGACCTGAAACCAGCCCTTGTAGAATCTCAGCCAGATTTTTGGCGCTGGCATATTTCAGACGGAAGACTTTAAGACCACCCAAACGATCTGCTGCAGGTACATCCAAGGTTTCAATAATTTGGCGAATACGCTTGCGGGTCGCCGTATCGCCTTTAATAATGATCCGGTTGGTTCGCTGATCTGCCATAACCCGCACGCGAGAACCTTTAAGATCCTTGGCTGCACCAGTAGCCGTCATCGATTCAATCAGGCCAATCATTTCCTCAGCCTGACTCGATTGCAAGGTAACGGCTGCCAGATCATTCTGACCCGTACCATCCAGATTACGTACAATAGTTTCCAGCTGATAAATATTGCTGGCACGATCGGAAACAATAAGAGCATTTGTTCCAGGTACAGCTGCCAAATGAGCGAACTGTGGCATCAACGGACGTAGTGCTGGAATCAGGTCATTTGGATTGGTATTTTCCAGCCAGATCACTCGGGTCACAATCTGATCCCCGGTGGCACGGTTACGCGCATCATAAGGAATACCGGAGTTTTTGACGTTATTATCAGGTACCAGTTTGATGGTATTCCCCGATGGAATCGCTACCACACCATTAACATTTAAGACCCCAAGGAACAGGTCATAGACTTCATCGCGGTTTAATGCCCGGTTTGAAATGACCGTGACATTGCCACGTACCCGTGGATCAACGGCAAAGTTTTTCCCGGTAATATCTGCCACTTCATTAATAAAGGCAGCCAGGTCTGCATCACGCAGATTGATTTTCCAGGTCTGCGCATAACTTGCAGTACTTGCCATGGCAACCAGGGGTGCAGCAACACAAAGCGCCCATGCGGATCGATTATTATTAAATAAAGCCATAAACCTAAATGCTTCCCAACCCTATATGTGATGACACATCACTTTAAATCCTGTTGTATGGTCATCACCTGATCACCACGCTTAATTTCGAGTTTCACCTGACCCTGCTGCCGTGCCTGTTCCAGTACTTGTGCTTCAGATTGCCCTGCAGTGACGGTCTGACCATTCAGAGACACAATCCGGTCGCCCGGTCTAAGACCGAGACGATTACGCAACACTGCTGGCGTCCGCGAAGTGACTTCATAGCCACCTTCACCCGCAGACACGCCCATATTTTCCAGATACTGTTCACGGTTTTCATTCATCTGCTGAATGGCACGGCTAATTTCATTCTGTGGTGAAGCAGGCTCATTGGTCGGCTGATTACTTGAGCCACCCCAACTCGAGGATGAAGATGAACGACCATTCTTCTGCTCATTGCTCTGCCAGGGCTGATTTAGGCCATTTTCCAAACCTTTAAAGAAAATCTCTTTGCTCGCACCGCTTTTCTGACGAATGATCACCCGATCCCAATACACTTCAGCCAGCTCATAACCGGTATCGCCCAAGCTCTCACCAACACGATAACGGTCGACCTGATCATTCAGTTTCAATACCGCCGAAGATAAATAGCTTGGACTGGCAACCATCACCCCTTGTAGCAGAATATTGGAGACTTCCGCAGTGGCCGCAGTCTGTCCAAATTCCTGAAATAAGGAGAAAGAGCTGATATTCGGAATCCGCGGTTGTTGTGAACCCAGCTCTACACGTTCAAGTTGCAGCGCTTGGGGGGGGCAACCACCAGCCAGAATAATGCTGCCAGCTTCCAGCATAGATACAGAATTAACAAGACCAATAATACCGGTGCAGCCCGGTTCAGCGACTGCATATCCAGGCGTTTGAATTTATCCAGATCCATGGCCATTAGTTCAGGCCTCCTATCAGAGGCTGACGGGTACTGATCACATAAGTATCCAGTCCAGCTTTGCCTTCATAGGAAGGAACATTCAGAAGCATGCGTTGGGTCAATTGCACGTTTAGCATCAGATCCGGATCAAGTTCAATATTCAGCATTTTCTGGTCACGGCTATCGCGAACATCCAGCAATAATTTGCCTGACTCATCTGCCAAATTTCCGGCAAGAACAGGAACACTCATACGTTCTTGACGTTGTGCAAAGGTATAGATCAATTCGCCCCCGGTCCAGTTCAACTGACCATTTACATCACTAAAACCATTTTGTTTTTTATATTTAAAATCGAGCTGATTAAATTGAATCGCATTGGTAGGCCATTGCCAGTCCGCCAGGGTTTTCAGAGTTTCAGGTGCGACCTGCCCTTCTAGATTTTTAGCAATCAGGGTTTTGGTGAGGCCATAAGCCATTACACCGGCAAGTTTAGTATTACCGCTATGCACTTCCACATTTGCCCCAAGACGCAATAACAGCAAATCTAATGGACGAACCTGCCAGTTTAGGCTCCCGCGTAATTGACCTTTTTTCCAGTCAGCGCTTCCCTGCCAGATATTGCCACTGACATTATGTAGTACCTGATTATTTTTATAAAATTTTGAAATGAGCCAGGCAGCAGGCACCTGCAAAACCACAAAAATAAGAAAGGCGACTATGGCAAGAATTAACCATTTAAAAGTTTTCGGCTTACTGCTCATCCCACCCCAACCAATCCATCAATTTCAGTTCCTGGTTATCATTCTTTTATTATATAAGCACATTATGCATACTTTTTTCATCACGCCAATTGATAGGCATAAAAAAACCAAGCAAAGATGCTTGGTTAAAGATGCATAGGTCATCTCCATGACAACCTATGACGACATCAGAGTCGAATCTTTAGATCAGGAAATCTTCCAGCTTGGCGCCTTGTTCCAGCTCTGCAACCAACCAGCGTGGCTGTTTACCACGACCTGTCCAGGTTTCTTCCGGATTTGCTTTGCTGCGGTAACGTGGTTCTACAGTCTTGCGAGATGACTTCTTACGTTTAGAAGCACCAAATTCAAGTAACTGCTCAATAGTCATACCTACTTTTTCTGCAATACTGAGAACTTGATTATAAGCATCTTCGATCTCTTGGTCTTTTTTAGACGCGATTAATGCTTCAGCTTCAGCTTGTAAACGCTTTAACTCTTCAACTGATAAATTTGTAATGTCTGGCATGACTCTCTCCGTAAAAATAATATTATTCGTTTTATAAATAACTTTTTCATAATATTTATATTAAATAAAATATTCAATAAAAAAATTTGAACGGATAACAACAAATAATAAAATTAATTACAAAATTAAATAATTTAATCGTATTTTAAACGGTATGTTCAACCGTATTTTCTAACTCTCTTATTATTTCCTGCACATCTTCAGGAATCGGCATTTTCTGCATGGTATTTTTATTGATACACACCAGAACTGCTTCAGAAGTTGCTACAATACTTTGTTGCTGTTCACTCCATAATAAATAACTCATACGAAATGATGTGGTTCCCATATCTTCAATACGCACACCAATTTTAAGTTGATCAGGATAAACTACAGGTTTTAAATAACGACATTGATTGGTCGCCACAACAGTTAATAATGGACCAATCAGTATATTTAATCGAGCCAGATAAGCCAGTCGGGCACTTTCAATATAACGATAATATACCGCGTTATTGACATGACCAAAGGCATCCATATCTCCCCAAGCCACACGTTGCTCAAAAATCACCGGATACTGTGCTAGTGATTCCATATATTTCCCTCTTATATTCTTGTATCAATAAAATTGGCATTTGATTCAAATACCTGATTCAGTTGTTGTTGTAGCTCGTCCTGTCCCTGTAAAGCAGATTTGATCCGTAGATAACTCATACGCACATCATCTGGATAGAGTTCAAGCAGTTGTTGGGCCTCATCCACTCGGCCTGTCGCTTGCAGCACATGCCATTTGGCAAATGTTAATACTGGCACTGCTGTATATTTTTCTTCCCATAATGAAATTTGCTGATTAATAATTTCATAATCAGGATTTTGTCGAAGTAATTGTTGTTGAAACCACAAATAAAATACATCCTGATTAAATTGCTGTTCCAGTAAATGCACAGCAAGTGCTTCATGCTCGGCACTCATTTCAGGCATTTTAAATAACAATTTCAACCACAATAATTTGACTGCATAGTCACGCGTAAATATTTCTTCGCTTAAGTCTAAATAACGCTGTTGCAAATATTTTAAATCTTCCTGATCCGCCAGATCAAAAGCCAGTAATAACTGCTCCAACCATCGAGTTTTGGTATTTTGCTCTAAATGACCATATTGGGTTGATCTTAAATATAACCAGGGAAACTGTAAGGCAAATTGACCCCATAATTTGGTTAATCGCTGTTCATAAGCTGATTTAACTTTAAACAGCCATGGGGATAATTCATGCTGATTTAAAAACTCCAGATGAGTTAATGCCTGCTGACCATCCTGTTGTGATAAATACACTTCAATACGCTGTAATTCTGCCAGTTCAAATGCCATAGGATTGGACTGATTTAAAGATTTCAAAGCCTCATCAAAATCTTGTTGTCCCCAAGATAATCGCGCATGAATAATATCTTTTAATAATCCGGATTGAGCAAAAGACTGCTGAATAAAATTACGCTGATCCTGCGATGCGTTAAGCAGCCATACCACTGCCAGTTGCTCATAAGGATGCAAATGATGAAAGCTGAAAACGCGTTGTTTTTTACGTTGTTCACGATTCAGGTAACGTGTAACCGCATACCACAACATATGCATGACAAAACTAATGATGACTAGCAGCCCCGCAAGGATCCACAGACTGGTCTGTACCTGCCAGTTGCGCCAATAAAGATAGACATAACCCGGGCCATGGCCGTAACTCAGCAGACTTAAGGCTGCTATACCCAGCAGGCTGACAAATAAATAGGCAAGCAGAATCTGTTTCATAAGCGATTAGCTCATTAAAGTACGGGCATTCAGAGGAGGAACCGGTGTCAGCGTTATGGCACGGATTTGTTCTAGTTGTTTAATCCATTGCTGGCTTTTCGCATCCGGCAATTGTCTGAGTACTTCAGCTACGGCACCAAGCGATTGCTGGAAAGGAATTTGTTGACCTTGCTGTAGCGCATTTTGTGCCATTAATAGACGCAATTGAGCTTCTTTCAGTACTAAACCTCGTTGCATTAACACCGTACTTGGCTGCTGTACAGCTTCAATTTGAATCAGGTTACGCCAGAAGGAGCCAGACTCCGCAGGTGTAGTACTGTGCTGGGCTTTTAGCTCTTTGGCGATTTCAGTATCCATCTGGCTAAGCAGATCTCGGATCTTGTTCTGCTGTACTAGGCGACCATTGATGAACTGTTGCAGCATCACCTGATCTTTGCTGAGTACGCTTTCCAGACTACCTCGCAAAGCCTGTGCAAGTGCATAATTCGGCAACTCCAGTTGCAGTTGACCGAGTTTTTCCAATGCTGTGCTGTATTGCTGCTGTTGCAAAGCAAACTCAATCAGGCTGAGTTGCTGACGAACCAGCTCGACATCGTTCGATTCAGGAACAGTGATCGTCTGTGAGTTGGATGCAGCTGCTGCGCCTTGTCGTTGTTCAGCCATCTGCCGTTTAAGTGCAACGACATTGTCATTCAAGCTGGCATTTTGCTGTTGCAATAAATTGAAGCTGGAACTGAGTTCTGTATGGGCATGACGCAAGGTAAACAGGTCATAACTGATTTTCGCCATCCAGGCGACCGCGACAATGAACAGCACGATTAAAATTTTCTTCATGAGTTCCCCAGTACTCGCTCCATTTCCCGTACGATAACATCACTGCTCAAGCTATCAAGTTGTATAAATTCAAATGCTGCAGCATGATGTTGACGGTATTCCCCTAGAATAGCAGCCAAACGTGGACCTAAAACCAAATAAATTCCTTTGCTGATCAGAGAAATATCCTGCTGCAACAGCTGTAACCAGTTTAGCCAACTAGCCTCACTACTCATCAGCACCACATAATGGTCATCTTGCTGTAATTGAGGCAAGAGCGCAGCCATAACCTGTTGTGACTGAACCGGACACTGACGTTGATACAACACAAAATTCAGCACCTCGGCACCCTGCTGACGCAAATGATCCATTATAAATAATCGACCACCTTCCCCGCGCCAGAAAGCTACAACAGCATTACTATTAAGACCATCTAAAATTGGCAACTGCAGCATGCCTTCAGAGCTTTCAACTTCAGGCACATGACTTTGAATACCGTATTTCAGTAATGCCTGTTCCGTAGTTTTTCCTACAGCGATCCACTGGATATGAGTCAATGTAGCTACTTCAATACCCGTTTTTTCAAGATACTGCATACCGATCTGTACTGCAGTCGGACTCACCACCACAATGACTTGAGCACGATTCAACTGTTGGTACAAGCTATTCAATTCTGCTGAATAAGGCTGTGCAATCAGCTCCAGTAAAGGCAATTCCACTACCTGAATTTGTGCGGCCTGCAATTGTTGCGTGAGTCGGACAGCACGATCCTGAGGACGGGTATTAATAAACAGCATGAATTTTATGAATACAAAGCTTTAAGCAGATCGCCCGCACCTTGGGCCAACAGATCCTGTGCTAGAGAAACACCCAGCTGTTCCGCTTGGTTTATCCCACCTTGTAATTGAGCTTTTAACAAGGTCGCACCATCTACACTACCCACACGACCTTCAATCGAGATTTGGCCCTCTTGCAATGTTGCATAACCCGCAATCGGCACCTGACAACCACCCTCCAGATAAGCATTAAAAGCACGTTCAGCACGGACACAGGCATCGGTTTCAGCATGTAGGAGTGGCAAGATCAAATCCAGTACAGCTTGGTCACCATCACGGCATTCAAGACCAAGTGCACCCTGCCCTACTGCAGGCAGACTAACTTCAGGCACAATAGTATGACGAATACGCTCTGCCAGCCCCAGACGTTTTAAACCGGCACTCGCAAGAATAATGGCATCGTACTGACCAGCATCGAGTTTTGATAGGCGTGTGCCGACGTTACCACGTAGATCAATGATCTCCAGGTCTGGACGTGCCTTCAAAATCTGGCTCTTGCGACGTAGGCTAGAGGTACCTACTTTGGCACCTTGTGGCAACTCGTCAAAACTTGCGTAGGTATTAGAGACAAAGGCATCCAAAGGATCTTCACGCTCGCAGATCACTGCCAGACTTAGGCCTTCAGGCAGAGCCATTGGCACATCTTTCATAGAATGCACGGCCAAATCTGCACGACCATCTAGTAATGCAGCCTCAAGTTCTTTGACGAATAGACCCTTGCCACCAATCTTCGCCAGCGGTGTATCGAGAATTTTATCGCCCTGTGTCACAAAAGTGACCAACTCGACCTGTAGGTCGGCATGCAATTCCTGCAGACGTGCACGGATATGTTCCGCTTGCCACAGCGCAAGAGGACTTTGTCGAGTTGCAATTTTCAGGGTCTTCATAAATTTCAAATACAGTGAATGAGAACAATAGTCTAAACTTAACCTGATCACTTTAAAATGCAAGTGAATTTATGCAAGATTCAACTGCAACCCGATCCCATACGCATTCAGAGCTTATGAATGCGTTCACGTAAAAATGGTAAATGGCGTCGACTCACTGCAAGTCGTTCATCCAGCTCACGGCAGCGCACCTGATACTGTCCTGAACTGACCACTTCCAGTCCATCCAGATAGTTTACAGACACCAGTGCATTGCGATGAATCCGGATAAAATTCTGGCCAAACTCCTGTTCCAAGTCCTTTAATGTTTCATCAATCAGGACACTGCCGTTTTTATGCCGTACCGTGACATATTTCTGGTCAGCCAGGAAATAGTAAATATTCTCCACAGGGACAAGCTCCACCCCGCGATAAGTCTTTGCCGCAATCTGATGGCGGCTGATATTGAGTTCTTCCATATTTTCTTTTTGTTTTAGTTGGCTCATCTGAGCTTGGGTAAGTTTGGTTAAATGCTCGAAAACCTGTGCTAACTCCTGTTGCATTACTGGTTTGAGCAAGTAGCCTTCTGCATTCGATTTGAACGCATCAAGCGCGTGGTGGTCATAGGCCGTACAAAAAACAATTGCCGGCATTGGGTCAAGCTGACGCAAATGTTGCGCGCAACGTAGACCGTCCATTTCGGGCATTTGAATATCTAATAAAATGACATCGGGCTCGTGCTGATGGGCCAGATCAATCGCTTGCTGACCATGAGTGGCTTTCGCAACCACAGTATGGCCGAGCTGGCTGACCAGGCGTGCCAAGCGCTCTACGGCAAGTGGCTCATCATCACAGATTAGGATGTCCATTTATCCTCCTTCAGTTAACCGCATGTCATTGTTGTCAAGTTAACTGCATTTTATTGTTATTTATACTGATATTGCATAACCGTCGTAAAAAGTCCCTTGCCGGCATACGTTCTAAAGGTCACAGTCGGGCCATAATAGGCCTTCAGGCGCTGTCGAACATTTTCAATTGCAATACCATTTCCCCGCTTTAATGCTGCATGATCCTGTGAATATGGGTTTGTTATAATAATATTAATTTGATTTTGCAGGATTTCAATCAATACGCTTATCGTACTCTTTGTTAGAATTTTTTCAACTCCATGGAAAATACTATTTTCTAATAGGGGTTGTAAAGTCAATAATGGAATTTGGACTTTTGAGTATAAGTCTTTGTTTTCTAGTTTCCATTCGACCTGCAAACGGTCACCAAGCCGGATCTGCTCAATTTCCAGATAACGTCGGCAAAGATCGATTTCTTCCTGTAAGCTGACCAGCTTCAGTTCCTGAAAACTGGCACGAAACAGACGGGACAGATTGAGCAGCATCTGTTCTGCCTTGTCTGGATCAATGCTGATCAGGCTGATCGCGCTATTTAAACTATTAAATAAAAAATGCGGTTGAATCCGGGCCTGCATGGCCTGAATCCGTGAATTTAATTCACTATGATGCTGACGCGTCCACTGCTCTCTTAAGTAAAGATAACGAAAACAAAATGTTCCTAAAAGAATACCAAAACTCAGGTGCATCCCGACCTGCTCGAAAGCAATTTTTAATGTCAGATCATGAAAATTAAAATTGATACCAAAATGTATCAGAATGTTTAAACTGACCGTCGTTAGCAAAACGATCGCTTGTAATAATAAAAATCCGGTGATTAGCGCGGATTTGATCCCCATACGGTCAAAATACTGATGAAACAGTTCCACGCAAGCCGCGAAAGACAGTAACACCCAGTTGATATAGAGCATGTATTGCAGCAGATGCATGAAATTGAGTGCTTGCCAGGATTGTGCTTCAGCTAGGCTTAGTACCAAAGCCAGAACATTCCCCCCTACAAACAGTTCCAGCAGATAGCGCCAATTGCCAATCTGGCTAAAAAAATAAGAAGATTCTTGCTGCCCTATCGGATCTATAACAGATTGAGCAGATGGAACTTCGGCAACAGCCGTTGAATTTGCTATACTCTTTTTCGTTCTACTGCTTTTAATCTTATTGAGCCGACATGACCACATCTTCTAATTCCTCAAATCCATCACAAGCCCAGACTTCGGGTATGTGGGGCGGTCGTTTCTCTGAAGCGACTGATGCTTTTGTAGCTGAATTTACAGCATCTGTACAATTTGACCAACGTTTTTATAAACAAGATATTGCGGGTTCAATTGCGCATGCAACCATGCTTGCAAAAGTAGGCGTGCTGACTGAACAAGAACGTGATGACATCATTGAAGGCCTGACTGCGATTAAAGCAGACATTGAAGCAGGTAACTTTGAATGGCGCATTGACCTTGAAGATGTGCACATGAACATTGAGTCACGTCTGACTCAGCGCATCGGCATTACAGGTAAAAAACTGCATACTGGCCGTAGCCGTAATGACCAGGTGGCAACCGATATCCGCCTTTATGTCCGTGATGAAATCGATGCCATCCTAAAATTATTGGAAAAATTACAAAAAGGCATCCTGGGTCTGGCAGCGAAAAACACCAATACCATCATGCCTGGCTTTACTCACCTACAAACTGCACAGCCTGTGACTTTTGGTCATCACTTGATGGCTTGGTTTGAAATGCTGGTACGTGACTCTGAGCGCCTGATTGACTGCCGTAAACGTGTCAACCGTATGCCGCTTGGTTCTGCTGCTTTAGCGGGTACAACTTATCCAATCGACCGTGCATACACTGCTGAACTTCTAGGTTTTGAAGCCGTAGCTGAAAACTCACTGGATGCGGTATCTGACCGTGACTTCGGTATTGAATTCAATGCAGCGGCATCCTTGATCATGATGCACTTGTCTCGTATGTCTGAGGAAATGATTCTGTGGACATCTGCACAGTTTAAATTCGTAAACATTCCAGACCGTTTCTGTACTGGTTCTTCAATCATGCCACAGAAGAAAAATCCGGATGTGCCTGAACTGATCCGTGGTAAAACTGGCCGTGTGTATGGCGACCTGATGAGCCTGTTAACACTGATGAAAAGCCAGCCTTTAGCGTACAACAAAGACAACCAGGAAGACAAAGAACCATTGTTTGATGCGATTGATACCGTTCGTGGTTCATTGATGGCATTTGCTGACATGATTCCTGCACTGGTTCCAAATATTGAAATCATGCGTGAAGCAGCACTTCGCGGTTTCTCAACTGCGACTGACCTGGCAGATTACTTAGTGAAAAATGGTGTGGCCTTCCGTGATGCACACGAGATTGTTGGTAAAGCCGTTGCGCTTGGTGTTCAAGAAGGTAAAGACCTGTCTGAATTGACACTTGAACAGCTGCGACAGTTCTCCGACCTGATTCAGGCAGATGTATTTGAAAAAGCTTTAACACTAGAAGCCTCTGTGAATGCGCGTAACCACATTGGTGGTACTGCCCCTAATCAGGTTGCAGCAGCGATTGAACGTGCTTATACACGTCTGGAAAAACTTTACGCTTAATTGCGCCATCTTAAATTCGGAGTATTGATATGTCTCGACAAGTATTTTGCCGTAAGTATCAAAAAGAAATGGAAGGCTTAGACTTTGCACCGTTCCCAGGTACAAAGGGTGAGGAACTGTTTGACACTGTCTCTAAACAGGCTTGGCAGGAATGGCTGAAGCATCAGACTACGCTAATCAATGAAAAGCGTTTAAACGTGTTTGAAGCAGATGCGAAAAAGTTCCTTGAAGAACAACGTGAGAAGTTCTTTAACAATGATGAATCATTGGAAAAAGCTGAAGGTCTAAAGCCTGAGTAATTTTTAGAGCATTGCTCTAAAAATTACGCAAGACAAGCGAAGCGCGTAGTTTCAAATGTCATAAAGAAGTCTGAAAAGGCTCCTTTATTTTTCTACAAGACAAGGACAAAGTCCGCGTAGGCAAGCATTTAAAAAGGGTCTCTAAAGAGGCCCTTTTTTATGATTAGCACTGCTCCGCCACGCCGCAAGACAAGCAGCTATGCTGCGCGTAAGCTTTAATTTAAAAAGAGTCTCTTCTGAGGCTCTTTTTTATTATTGCCGTTGTTCCGAATACCACTTAAGACAAGAACGCCACAAAGATCAACATCTGAAAAAAGACTCTCTTTTAAGACTTTTTTCTAATTTCACAATCCACTTTCCCATCCAAAAAAGAAAAGTAGCGCAAATAATTGAATGAAATACCTAAAATCTCTTTCTTTTAGCCATCTATTTTCTAGTAAATAGATCAGATTCACTGTCGATCAACTCACTACTCAGATCATAAGTTTGAGGATCAACTCTTCTTAAATATTTCTTTTTATATGAACTCAATTTATTGTAAATATGAAGCTTTACTAATCAATGAAATGTAATATATACGTTTTATATACTTTATTTAAAGGATTTAAGCATTGGCTTTATTGAAATTAACTTATTCATTTGTTTCAAAATAATGGATTGTAAACAGCAGATACAAGCCACTATAAAAAACGCAACATTACACTACAAGAATGTACATGAATTAAAAAATGGAATTCCTATAATAGCAACTAAGAGGATGGCAACATCTTTGTATAATAGCGATAAATATCCCCGATTTCATCCCAGTTCTTCCCCCAAAGGCTGGGTATTTTTTTGCCTGAAATTTGCTTACATATCCCCATAAAAAAAAGCCCCAATGGCTGGGGCTTGATTCAATATTTAATTAGGGCTGTTTCAGATATGGCCAAGCTGCTTTCAGGTAGATAAACATCGACCACAAGGTGAGTACTACGGCGGTATACAGCAATGCATAAGCCAGCATATCCAGCGGACGCCAGTTGAGCAAGAATACAGTAATTGCGATCATCTGGAAGGCGGTCTTGTATTTGCCAACAGTAGACACCGCCACACTGGTACGTGCACCGAGTTCCGCCATCCATTCACGTAAAGCTGACACCGTAATTTCCCGCGAGATAATCACAATTGCAGCAAAGGCCATGGAAATCGAAGGCTGCCATTGCACCAGTACAATCAGCGCAGCTGCCACCATGAGCTTGTCTGCCACCGGATCCAGGAATCGACCAAAAGCTGAAGTCTGGTTCAGTGTTCTCGCCAGATAGCCATCAAACCAGTCCGTTACCGCCGCAACTACAAAAATTGCAGTCAGCAGCATATGACGCGTCATATCCGGATTGCTTTCATCGAGCCCCATAGCCGGAGGCCAATACGCCACCAATAGAAAGACTGGAATCAGGACAATACGTGCCAAGGTCAAGATGTTCGGAATATTCAGGATACGACCTGTAGTCATAGACACCGCCAATTGTTCCCCTCATGTACGATGAAAATGCACACTTTTATTGAGGTTTGATCCATCGTTAATAGGCTTCACTTTATACGAATTGACTAGCAGTGTCACTAGGCAAACACTGTCACTGTCTGTCTGGCAATCGCAATCAGGCGATTTTGAGTGTCCCACAGATAGGCATGTTCTGTAGCATAGCCATCTGCTGCATGGTCAGTAAATACTTTATATTTAAACCAATCATTCAACTGATGTTGCACCGGGTGCACATAAGTCACTGTCCAGCTCAAACTACTGGCCGGGGCAATATGTCTAAACATCGGCAACACACCGGGCGGCCAGATATCAAAAATTGCCATCAGGTCAGCGACTTCAAAATTACGATTGGCGTGCCGCTCTGGATCAAAACGGCACCATCCGCCGAAATCGGGATGATCACTGCCTGTACATGGGAGATTTACATCTGCCCAACGCACCTCAAACTGCTGATAGCATTCAGGTATAGGCACATTTTTAGGAATACTAAACAGGCTTTCTGGTGCCGGATAATCTGGTGCAGAAGTCTCCTGATGCACCTGTATCGTCGAATCACGCGCTACGCCAAAACTGGCAATCAGAATACTTTGCACCGCCTCATCCTGCCACAGACGAACTTCAACTGTAGTCACGGATTTACCTTCACGCAGAATTTCTGACGTTAGTCTGACTGGTCGTTGCTGGACTGGTCCTACGAAGGTCACGCTGGTACTTAGAAGATGTTTCATCGGATCATTGATGCTCAGCACCGCCCTTTGCATCATCATCGCCGCAGCCAGACCACCATACAACGTTCGTCCTTGCAACCATCCTGCTGGCAGATCTACCCATTCATCAGCAGCAATCGCCGCATACACCTGTTCCAGTGCCATTGTTCATCCCTGTGCTTTATTTGAGTTCTGACATCATTCAATAAATTTGAATGAATGTGAATGCTCAATGACTTCCCCGTCACTGAGCACTTTGGCAAATGATTTCTTTTGGATTGTTATTCATGCAGTACTTTATAAATGGTACGTGCCATCACTTCACCTAAACCGGGTACTAACATCAAGTCTTTCTCTGAAGCTTTAAGTACACCTTGAATGCCACCAAAATGAGTCAGCAGGTCACGACGGCGTTTAGGCCCCAGACCGGGAATGACTTCCAAAACTGAAGAACCACGTTTCTTGTCACGTTTGGCGCGGTGTTTGGTAATCGCAAAACGGTGCGCTTCATCACGCACCTGTTGAATCAGATGCAGAGCTTTATGGTCTTCTGGCAATTGAATTTTAGTACCATCGGTAAAATGCAGCGTTTCTAGCCCCGGCTTACGCCCCTCGCCTTTCGATACTCCGACCATAAAAGCTTCTAGACCCAAGTCCTGCATGACTTCCATCGCCATATGCAGCTGACCTTTACCACCATCAATCAATAGTAAGTCTGGCAGCATGTGTTTTTTATAACGTCGGGTCAGCGCCTGACGCATTGCAGCATAATCATCACCCGCTTGAATATCATTGATAGAAAACTGGCGGTAATCCCGTTTCCGTGCACCACCGCTGTCGAACACCACGCAAGAGGCTACAGTTTCTTCACCCATGGTATGCGAAATATCGAAGCATTCGATTCGATCCACAGGACGACCCACCACCTGCTCCAACTGATGGAAGCGTTCATTCAGCTCAAAGTGATTCGCCAGTTTAGATTTAATCCCCTGCAGCACATTCATCTGTGCCAGTTCTAGCCATTCGGCACGAGTTTCCCGAACCTTGGACTTGATCTGGATTTTCTTGTCAAAATGCTGAGCCAATGCCTGTTCCAGCTCATTACGATCAGTCACCTCTACATTGACGATCAGTTCTGCGGGAATTTCATCAGCAACCTGAAAATAAAAATTGGCAATAAAATCACTCAGCATCTGGCTGAGGTCATCGCCTTGCATATCCGGGAAATAGCTCTTACCACCCAGCATTTTGCCATTACGCACATGCATGATCTGCACGCAAGTCACACCAGCCTGATGGGCAATCGCTAGAATATCGGCTTCACCTTTGACTTTGTAGATGGCCTGATTGGCTTGAACATCACGCAGTAAGGCCATACGGTCGCGATAAAACACCGCCTTTTCAAATTCAAGCTGTTCAGCCGCAGCTTCCATTTTGGCAATTAGCTGCTGGTTTAGTTCCTTGGTGTCGCCTTGCAGGAAACGGATCGAATTATTGACGTCTTCCTGATAGTCTTCAGGTGAAATCAGGCCTACACAGGGGCCAGAGCAGCGCTTGATTTGGTATTGCAGGCAGGGACGTTTACGCTGGGCGAAATAGCTATTTTCACACTGACGTACATTAAACAGTTTTTGTAAGACGATCAGCGTGTCTTTGGCATTATAAGCACTTGGATAAGGCCCAAAAAACTTGCCCGGTTGATGCTTCCCCTTACCTCGCCCTGCCGCAATTCGTGGATAAGGCTTGTCGCTGGAGACAAAGATATAGACATAAGATTTGTCATCGCGCAGCATAATGTTATACGGCGGACGATGCAGTTTAATCAGGTTTTGTTCTAGCAATAGTGCTTCAGTTTCGGAACGCACAACCAAAGTTTGAATATCGTAAATCCGCGCCACCAGAGCTTGAGTTTTTGGGTGTTCAAGCGTTTTGACAAAATAACTAGATACGCGGTTTTTCAGGTTTTTCGCCTTACCCACATACAGCAATTCGCCATCCTTGCCATACATCCGGTACACTCCCGGAAGCGTGGTCATATTCGCCAGGATTTTTTCAATATGGGGACGCGCGTTCTCGTTCACCTGCAACCTATTTTTTCACATGCAATATGCAGATAATGTGATGCTTATTGCCTGCTTTTCAAGCGCAGTGACAAAATTACCATCAAGCCTATCCGCAGACGCATTTCACCAGTAGATAATACTGCTTAATTTATAAGCTCACCGTTATACTGTGATTGCTAAAAGCTATAATTTTCAAGTGATATCTTTGTTATGCTCGATGGGTTCGTTTTGAGATCCCCCAGATGACCACGCAGCATTCCAATTTTCATGTTGTCCAGCCCGGCACCTCTACACACAGCGCTTCTGAACGTGATCGCCTGATTGGCAAGCCACGCTTTTACTTTGAACCCAAGGCAGTGATGGATCTGTTAAGAGAACGGATTATTGGTCAGGATGCTGCACTGCGGGAAATTGAGAAAATGCTGCATGTGGTCAAGGCTGATTTTTCCAGCCCTGATCGTCCACTGTCAGTCACCTTAATGCTGGGTCCAACTGGTGTGGGGAAAACCGAAACTGTACGTTTAATTGCGGAAGCAATCTATGGCCGTCCGGATGCGTTTTGCCGGATTGATATGAATACCTTGGCTCAGGAACATTATGCTGCAGCGCTGACGGGTGCACCCCCGGGTTATGTCGGTTCCAAGGAAGGTCATAGCCTGTTTGATGAAACTGCGATTGCAGGTAGTCATACCCGCCCGGGCATCATGCTGTTTGATGAACTGGAAAAAGCCTCCAATGAAGTGATTCGTGGCCTGATGAATGTACTGGATACTGGTCGACTGACACTGACCGCGGGTACCAAAACCATCGACTTCCGCAACTGTATAATCTTTATGACCAGTAATGTCGGTGCTCAGGCCGCACAGCAATATCTGGAAAAACTCAGTTATTTACCACAGCAGGTTCAGAATCTATGCCTGAAAAAAGTACCAACCCGGCGCATTATTGAAAAGGTCATGCAGCGCAAGTTTGATCCTGAGTTTTTAAACCGGATTGACCGCACCCTACATTATCAGGCAGTACAAAATGATGCCTTACCAAGACTGGTCGAGATTGAACTGGAGAAACTGAATAAGCGTCTACAGCATCAGCAGCGAACTGTGATTTTAACGGATGCAGCCAAGGCTTATTTCTATCAGGGCCATGATATTCGCTACGGCGCACGTCATCTTGGTCGAAAAATGAGGACTGAACTGGAACCAATTTTAGCTATATATTTTTTAAATCAGCCGGAGCAATCCATCTTGAAACTGGACTGTATCCAAAATACTTTGGTGATTCAGTCAGAATAGCTCAACTACCGAATCAGATCTTAAGATGCCTGCTGATTCTGCACCGCATTAATAAATGCAATCTGGTCTTTGGGTGAGATCAGCACAAATTTATTTGTTCCATCTTCACGATAATCCACACGCAAACGTTTCAGGGATAAGGCGGGCGCAACCGATGAATAGTCGGTTGGCGTGACTGCCTGAATAGCGGTTAAGGGAATCTGCCAGCTAAACCACATACTTTTAACCACCAAGTGATCGGCAGTAAGCTGATATCGGGTATTCAGCACAGGCCACCAGACCATCACAATGGTCAGCATATACACCGCAGTATGTAGTGGGTATTGTTGCATGGTGCCTTTGGCGGACATCACCAATAACAACTGCACCAACAAGCCAGTCATACACACCAGAAAGGCCACCAACCACCAATCTTTTTTGGAACGAAATACCTGCATGCGTGCTCCCCTATTCTTCATCCTATTGTAAGTCTAAAAATAGGATGTACCAGCAGAATTACTTAACTCATCAGATATTTTAGAAGTGATATAGCACTGAATACGGATGATGATTCACTATTGGATTACCACTATTTCCCTTTGAGCTTGGACTGCTTCTTGACCGCATACATCTTGTCATCAGCACAGCGGATCAGGCTGGCACTGTCCAGATAGCCGCTGCTGGCATCGGCTTGATGAATTCCGACACTCAGGCTGACCTGCATCTTCAATTGGCTCAAGGTCTGCTCTACTCGCGGAATAAAGCTATGCAAGGCATCAACCTCAGTACAGTTTGGTAGCACTACTAGAAACTCATCACCGCCATAACGAAAACAGTAATCTTCATCCCGAGCAATCTGCTTTAAGGTGCTCGCCACCGCCTGAATGACCTGATCACCATAGACATGACCATATTGGTCATTTAGCAATTTAAAGTCGTTGATATCAATAAAAACCACCGTTACTGGCGTATGCTGTTGTCGCGCACGATAGAGTAGTTCATTCAACATCGGCGTCAGACTACGTACATTATAGAGACCGGTCAGTGGATCCAGCCGGGACAAGGTTTCCATTTCTTGTGCATGCGCACCGAGTGCCATGGCGTATTCCCTCAATTTGTCATGTGAGCTATTAACTTCCTTGACCAGACTCCAGACATAGGTTTCCACCACCAGGGTAATATCAAAGGTATACAACTTTTCCAAAGTATCCTGTACCTGTCGTGCCAGAGCTTTATCCGGCACATATTGTTCTACCAGTTTAAAGATCCCTAATTTGAGCTGATGCAAAGCTGCCAGATACAGACGTGGCTCTACCCCAATGCGTTTATGCACCAGTCCAATCCGCAAGCGGTTATTCACATACACACTGTCATAGCAACCAGAAAACAGATCCAGAATATATTGATGCTGGGCGACCTTAAGACGCTTAAGGGTATCTACATCACCAATCAGATTATTAATTTCAGGCACTGAGGTTTGATAGTCATAAAATTCGGCCACGGTGTCCTGCAAGCCCGGCTCGATCAGCTCACGCACGGTCGCCAGTGCTGCCAGTGCTTCCTCGGTTAGTCCAAGTAATTGCTTACGTCGCTGAATGTCAGGCAATGAAATCTGCATCTGCTGCATCAGCGTCTGATCGGTCAATTTCATGCAGTGATCTTCTTATTATTGTTCTTGGATTTTATTTATTTTCACCTATTCTAAGTCGTGCTGATACACAAGCCCAGCCAGCTTATCGGCAAACTAGCACATAACAACCAAACTGCAACAAAGCGGTACTTAGAGCGCGACTTTGAGTGGGCTGCAAAACTGCAACAAACAAAGATTCTGTATTGAATTGACATTTTTGACAGAAAAACGATTTTTTCAAAGACTTGAAAAGCCCTTTTACCGCCCAATATAAACCAGGTTCTCATTAAAAAATTGTGAACTGAAACAAAATCTTCAGTTCATTGTGCTTTATAAGAGCCATACCGGAACGCATAACAGCCAAAATAGTTCAGGCAAAAATAGATGACCCTTGCGTCACGGCTTGATACAACTTGTTATGTTCTTTTTGGATATAGTTATCGTAAGATTGGCGAAGCATAAATATGCGCAGGAATCGCGCATAGGCTCTTCACAACATCAACTTAGAAGTCCTCCAAAATAAAGGAGATCAGGCATGATCCACGCTGGCAATGCCATTACCGTCCAAATGCTTTCGGACGGAATTGCAGAATTCCGCTTTGACTTACAAGGTGAGTCGGTCAACAAATTTAACCGTGCAACAATTGAAGATTTTAAAGCTGCGATTGAATCGGTAAAAGCAAACGCTGACATCAAAGGTTTAATTGTAACTTCAGCGAAGTCAACCTTCATCGTAGGTGCAGACATTACTGAGTTTGGTGCGAACTTCGCGCAAGGCGAACAGGCAATTGTAGAATGGGCGCTGCCTGTTCATGACATCTTCAACTCTTTTGAAGACTTGGACATTCCTAAAGTAGCGGCAATCAATGGTATGGCATTAGGCGGCGGCTTTGAAATGTGCCTGGTGTGTGACTACCGTGTCATGTCAGAAGCAGCTCAAGTCGGTCTTCCTGAAATCAAGCTGGGGATCTTCCCGGGCTTCGGTGGTACAGTTCGTTTAAGCCGTGTGATCGGTATCGACAATGCTGTTGAATGGATGGCAATGGCGAACCCTAAAAAGCCTGCTGCTGCACTGAAAGACGGTGCTGTAGATGCTGTGGTTGCTGCTGACAAACTACAAGACGCTGCCATTGATCTGGTTAAACAAGCGATTGCTGGTCGTTTGGACTGGAAAGCAAAACGCCAAGAAAAATTAGACCCTGTTAAGCTGAATATGCTTGAGCAAATGATGGCGTTCAACACAGCGAAAGGCGCGGTTCTTGCAAAAGCTAACCCTGCTCAGTACCCTGCGCCAAAATTGATGCTGGATTCTTTACAAGCAGGTGCAAGCCTGCCACGTGACGAAGCATTAAAAGCTGAAGCACAAGGTTTTGCCAAAGCTGCTGTGACTCCACAAGCAGGTGCGTTGATCGGTTTATTCATCAACGACCAAATCGTGAAGAAAACTTCGAAAAAATATGAGAAAGGTGCACATCCTGTCAACCAAGCGGCTGTTCTAGGCGCGGGTATCATGGGTGGTGGTATTGCTTACCAAGCGGCAAGCAAAGGCACACCAATCATCATGAAAGACATTGGTAATCAACAGCTTGCTTTAGGTATGAAAGAAGCAAACGGTTTGCTGACCAAACAAGTTGAACGTAAGAAAATGAAACCTGCGCAAATGGGTGAAACTCTTGCGCGTATCCGCCCTACTTTAAGCTATGACGAATTCAAAGAAGTCGACATCGTGATTGAAGCGGTGACTGAAAACCCTAAAGTGAAAGGCATCGTACTGAAAGAAACTGAAGCGAAAGTGCGTGAAAACACGATTATTGCTTCAAATACGTCTACGATCTCAATCACACGTTTGGCTGAAAACCTAGAGCGTCCTGAAAACTTCGTCGGTATGCACTTCTTTAACCCAGTTCACATGATGCCATTGGTAGAAGTGATCCGTGGTGAAAAGACTTCTGCTGAAG
The DNA here is from genome assembly GCF_002688565.1 of Acinetobacter sp. LoGeW2-3. Taxonomy (NCBI): domain Bacteria; kingdom Pseudomonadati; phylum Pseudomonadota; class Gammaproteobacteria; order Moraxellales; family Moraxellaceae; genus Acinetobacter; species Acinetobacter sp. LoGeW2-3. The sequence continues at coordinate 877,832 of NZ_CP024011.1, forward strand.
CAATTGCGACGACTGTTGTTCTTGCTCAGAAAATGGGTAAAACACCAATCGTTGTGAACGACTGCCCGGGCTTCCTGGTAAACCGTGTCTTGTTCCCTTACTTCGGTGCATTCGACCTTCTACTTAAAGATGGTGCTGACTTCCAACAAATCGACAAAGTGATGGAAAAATTCGGCTGGCCAATGGGCCCTGCTTACCTGATGGACGTTGTCGGTATTGATACTGGCGTTCACGGTGCAGAAGTCATGGCTGAAGGTTTCCCTGACCGTATGAAGCCTGACTTCAAAGGTTCAATCCAAGTGATGTACGAAAGCAAACGTCTTGGACAAAAGAATGACGTTGGTTTCTACAAATACGAATTGGACAAGAAAGGCAAGAAAGCCAAAGTGGTTGATCCAACTGCGTATGAACTTGTGGCTTCTGTTGCAACTACGGAAAAACGTGAATTTGATCCTCAAGAAATCATTGACCGTATGATGCTTGCATTCTGTAACGAAACTGTTCGTTGCCTGGAAGACAACATCGTTGCAACTCCATCTGAAGCAGATATGGCGATGATCATGGGTGTAGGTTTCCCTCCATTCCGTGGCGGTCCATGCCGTTACATCGACCAGACTGGTGTGGCTGAGTACGTTGCGCTTTGCGACAAATACGCACACTTAGGTAAGGCTTATGAAGCGCCGCAATCACTGCGCGACATGGCTGCTAATAACAAAAAATTCTACGGTTAAGGAGCAACGTGAATGGCTACTTTAAATCCACGTGACGTTGTCATCGTTGATGGCGTACGTTCAGCAATGGGTAAAACCAAAAATGGTATGTTCCGCAATGTACGTGCTGACAGCCTTTCTGCTGAACTTGTACGTGCACTTGTTGCTCGTAACCAGTTTGATGTCAACGAAGTTGAAGACGTGATCTGGGGCTGTGTAAACCAGACCCTAGAACAAGGGATGAACATTGGTCGTAACATCGCGTTATTGGCTGATTTACCTAAGACTGTTGCAGGTCAAACGGTTAACCGTCTGTGTGGTTCTTCTATGCAAGCAATCCACACGGCTGCTGCACAAATCATGACAGGTCAAGGCGACGTGTTCATTATCGGTGGTGTTGAGCATATGGGTCACGTAGGCATGATGCACGGCATCGACCTGAACCCAGAAGCATCTAAGCACTATGCAAAAGCGTCTAATATGATGGGCTTAACCGCTGAAATGTTGGGTCGTATGAACGGCATTACGCGTGAAGAACAGGATGCGTTTGGTGTGGAATCTCACCGCCGTGCTTGGGCTGCAACTCAGGAAGGTCGTTTCAAGAACGAAATCATCGGTATTGAAGGTCATGATGCTAACGGTTTTAAACAGCTTTGCGACATCGACGAAGTAATTCGTCCTGATGCAAACCTTGAAGCATTCAAAGCATTACGTCCAGTATTCGATCCGAAAGGTGGTTCTGTAACTGCTGCAACGTCTTCAGCGTTGTCTGATGGTGCTTCTGCAATGTTATTGATGTCTGCTGAACGTGCTCAATCGCTTGGTCTTAAGCCACGTGCTGTGATTCGCTCTATGGCGGTTGCAGGTTGTGATGCGGCGATCATGGGTTACGGTCCTGTTCCTGCAACACAAAAAGCGTTGAAACGTGCTGGCTTGTCAATTGCTGACATTCAAACTTTCGAGCTGAACGAAGCGTTTGCTGCACAGGGTCTATCTGTTCTTAAAGGCTTAGGCATTTATGACAAACAAGACATCGTGAACCATAACGGTGGTGCAATTGCGTTGGGTCACCCATTGGGTTGTTCTGGTGCGCGTATCACAACGACCTTGTTGAACGTAATGGAACAACAAGATACACAAATCGGTCTTGCGACGATGTGTATCGGTCTTGGTCAAGGTATCGCAACAGTGATCGAACGTGTTTAATCTTTAAATACGTGACCTAAAAGAACCCCGCTTTTGCGGGGTTTTTTATTGCCATTTATTCATTTAAGGTTTTGTAAAATTAAATATTCTTATTTATTATATGGTTGAATATTAACTACAAACTTAAAATAATCATGAAAAAATATTTAGTATTTACCGCTCTAAGTCTGAGCCTAGTGGGATGTGCCAGCACACCAAAAGCACCACAATCAGATTACTTTGCCCAAGTTCAAAAAGAATTTAAAACCCAGCCTGTAGCTGTTTCGACAGATTCCTGTCTATTACGTAAAGAAGTGGGTAATAGTCATATTTTACTTGAGCCATCTAACCGGACAGCTGCCGCGATTACTCAAGAATTGATCCAGCAACTAAACCGTAATCAAGTGAAGGTCACACAAAACTTCCAGCAGTTGCATTGTGGTTTCTTTGAAAAGAAAGTAATTCAAACTTATAAAAAGCGTCAAAATCTAGATGCGAAACCTGAAGATTTGGCGGTTTATCCTGTCTTTGCAGCCAATCAACCTCAATTAACAGATCTACAAGGGTTAAGCCTGCAATTGCTGCATCAGAAGACCTTTAAAGTCGGGGTCGGTCGTTATAATTTCAGTAATAATTATCAACCGGTGGATATTGAAATTACTGATGTTCAACTTGAACAACTGAAATCTTTATTGGGTACGTCGAAGGTATTGGTGATGCAGGTCTTGGGACAACAGCCTTCATTAGGTAACCGTATTGGTAATATTGCAGGTAGTGTGGCTTTGGCAACCTTAACCATGGGCGCTGTAACCACAGGTGATCCGGTTCCTCAAGAAGGGCAATATTATCTATTGTCTTATGTCGATTTAGACAAGAAGCAAGTACTTTGGTCAAAGCAACAGAAGTTCGATGGCAAGCTTTATCAGACTGACTCTGTTAGCTTAACAACACCAGATATGCTAAAACCTTTAGGTCTTTAAAATAAGATGAATAACAACACCCTGCTCAATGCAGGGTTTTTTATAAAAAATAGAAATGTTATCCCTTTGTAAATTTAGTTGAATATTCAACCATTAAAATTTTGTTCATCAGCCAGTTAAGCTGCATAAGAGTATCATATTTCTATCTCTTCCCTTCTTTTCTCCTATGGGGTTTAACATGACTATGCTTAAAACACTGCTTGCAACTGCAATCGTTGCAACTTCAGCTTCTGCTATGGCTGCTGAAGTGACTTCTCCTGTTGCTGTAATGAAAGCGCAAGTACAAGCAAATGCTATTCAAGCCGTTGCACCAGCTCAAGCAAAAGTAGCGACTACAACTGTTAAAGCACAAGAAGCTACAGCGAAAGCTGCTGCCAACAAACAAGCTGCAGTAGCAAAAGCAGAAGCTGCTAAACAACAAGCAACTGAAGCTAAAAAAGCGGCTGATGCCAAAGTTGTTGCTGCAAAAACTGAAGCAGCTAAAAAAGTAGAAACGGCAAAAGCTGCACCTGCTGAAGTGAAAAAAGCAGCGGATGCTAAAGCTGCAGCAGTAAAAGCAGAAGCTGTCGTAAAAACTACAGAAGCAAAAGAAACTGCGATGGCTAAAACAGCAGAAGTAAAAACAGAAACAACACAACAAGTCGAAGCTGTAAAAGCAACACCTGTTGAAGCAGCAGTAAAAGCTGAGAAAAAAGGCTTTTTCTCTTGGTTTAAAAAAGCAGCTTAATCCTGCATTTCAAACTGTATAGGGATGTCATCTGACATCCCTTTTTTATTTTTTCTAGTTCCATACAGTCTTTATTTAAACTTTAAACCTGCAATTAAAATTTCAAAATTTAAGCTGAGACTTTCTGCGCCAGCATGGTGGCAAAATGCTGCTTGATCCGCTTGCCCTGATCATCAACCCGATGCAGTTCGCCAATATCTTCGTTGTATTTGATCAGCTTCCATCTTTGATACAGCTCGCTTAACTGACCTGGCTTGAAGGCAAAAGGAAAGTCTAGCTGCGCTGGAATGTCATCGGTATCCATCGCACAGACAATCAGATTATAGCCATTGATCTTAGTCGCCTGCTGCATTTGGGCAATCAGCTCTGGAACGGTCTTCGCTTCCAGGAACATCATCACCACAGTACAGCAGATAAAGTCATAACTGCCAGAAATGCTTGGATCAGCATTCAAATCCCGCTGTGCGACATGAATCTGTTGCATATTTTCGACATCAATAATCTGCTGCAGTTGTTCTAAACTTTGAGTGTTTACATCCCAAGCATCAACTTCATAACCCATCTGACTGAGATACAAAGCATTACGCCCTTGACCGCAACCGACATCCAAGGCATGACCGCTGGTTAAATAAGGCGTGGCAGCCAGAATCTCGGAATGTGTTGGGGAAATCGCGTATTTCTTATGAAAATAATCTTGATGGGTACAATAGAACTTTAACTGGCATTCCACATCTGCACTGGCAGAAACAATCTGATGCCAACACTGTGGTTCAATCATTGGCGGTTGCTGATCGGGTGTAAAGATATGCGTAGACTGCACTTCTCCACTTTCATCGACAAAGGCAAAGGTCAGCTCACCCTTCAGAACCGTCAGTTTAGCCCAAGTGCCAGCCTTGGTATTGTGTGGATGCTGAAAACCCTGAGGAATCCGCTCCTGTGTCCAGATTGGCATTTCTTTATAACAGACTAAGTCTTGGGTCATGCAGTATTGCTCCTGTTCTCGCGCCATTCTATTCAGCTGGTAATTTCCTGTTTATCTATAGCATGCTTATGTTTTGAGTACCATGCTCATGATGATTTACAGGTAAATGGCGCTTCCAGGTTACAACGCCTCTTCGACAATTTTTTGATTTTTGGTCTTAATTTGCTGCATCTGTTTATTTAGGTTCTCAATGTCTTTATACAGCGCGATAAATGGCTGAACCGCTTTTTCATCATGGAACATAAACATGCGGTTGCGTTTTTCCCATTTATATTTTTTTAGTAAGGCAAATAGCTGATCGGCTTTAGCCAGGCTCTGCTTTTCAATTTCAAAGATGGCGTAGGCATCATTTTCCTGCTGGGTCGCTCTCAGATTCTGTGCCAATTGCTGACGATAACGCTGCTTGATATCCAGTTGCTTAACCTGCTCAATCTGGGTCTCTTCTCGATGCTGAATGGTCTGCTCATAATTCTGCACAATCTGATGCACCTGCTTGAGCATAGCTTCAGTTTCTTTATAGCCTTGCGCCTGATCCTTTTCCAAACGATCGATGTCTAGGAAACGTTCCCAGTTTGCTGCTTTCAGATCTCGCAAATACTGGTTACGCTCTTCAGCACGGTCTCGCATCTGTCCCAGCACATATTCAGCCATGACCGCATAATCACCATCCAGACGCTCTTCTTCAATGTCTAACTGAATCGGCTTACTCCAGTCCTGGGCCTGCTCAAAGATTTCAGCTGTCTTTTCATTCAGAACAGTTTCATATTCGATCAGCTCAGCTTCATCCTGCTGTTGCACGGTATATTGATAAAACAGCCATGCAAAGACAACAAGCGTCGCGCCAGCCAGGACCATAAAGACACGCGGCATGCACATGCTCCCCTGCTGCAGGTTATGTATTGATTTCCTTTTAACCAATATGCTGATTTTTTAGACATAAATCAATTCTTCTATACAAAAACCCTATGCAAAGGCACAGCTCATCCGAATAGGAAATTTAATTAAAATTCCTGTTTGAACCAGTTCTGAATCCTTTGATCCTATTTAGCAACCGTTGGCAGCACACCACTCATTAATCAAAGTTCGGTCAACATTATTCGGATTGAATTGTTCCCGAGCGGCTTGGGCTGAAGTTGCATCACGGTTAATGCCGAAAGGAACTATCATTAGATAAATACCATCACGTGGATCAGGAGAGCGCAAGCCATCAGCAATTGCCTGCACATACTGTTGCACACCCGGTGGCAGGTTATCCAGTCGTGCCGGATTGGTAGTCGGTAGAATCTCGATATCACCCGCAAAGTCAGCATTGACTGTATAGTCCTGCAGTTCGCGTTCAATCTTCATCATCCGCATGTTTAAAGCTTTTTTCTGGCTATATTGTTCTTGCAAAGGAAGCATGAACTCTGTTTCTTCTCGCAATTCACGATCTGCCATTACAGTCAGTGTCGGCAAAGTGACAGGATCTGGCGTGGCATGAGCATCGACCAGACGCAGTGCAGTAAACAGGCTCAGTAACATCAGAAAAGTTGTGTCGAGGGGACGCATAAGGAAAACCTCCGCATCGTCATTTCAGTGGGAGAAACCTTATTCTTGCTTGAACTTGTGTAAAGGTGCTCAGTATTACTGTGAGCATTGATAGACGGTTAATACAGCTGATCGCTGGCATGCGATTTAAATGATTTATTCTATGAATTAATGGCAATAAAAGATAAATTTCTCGCAAATTCCAGACATAAAAAATCCCCGACTGGCGAGGATTCAAAGACTTAAGAGTGGGCTATTTTTTTCAGGCTTAAGGGATAGCAGGAGAAAGTTTATTGAAATATTCCTGTGTACCAAGTTTGATCGTGCCGGGATTAATTTGCAACTGGAAACGATATTCGGCAGATTGACTATTACTACGGTCAATACCTAGCGGCTGCAGCATGATATTTAAGCCTTGAGTTGGATCACTCGATTGTAAGCCTTGGGCAATGCTCATGACATATTGCTGTAGCATCGGAGAAACCTTACTAAAATCAGGCTGTACCTGCGGCTGAAAATCCAGATTTTCAATCACCTGTGTATTCAGTACAAAATTCTGGGCTTCCTTGGAACTGCGCATCACCTGATGCTGTAAAGCACGCTGATTCTTTTCTTCCTGTACAAAAGGCACATAGCCCGTTTCATTACTCATTTCAGGTTCAGCCATGATCGTCATAGTTGGCAGCTTTACCACAGACTTCTCATCCTCCGCTTGTGCTGCCATGCTGAATACGCCCAGCATAATTCCGAATGTAGACATTTTCATAATATTCATTGGCTTGCCTCCCCTATTTTCAGATCACCCAAGTTGTGCAACTGACGGTGTTACAGTCTATTGTAAAAATTCTTTTCTATTAGATTACCTTGATTATTTATATAACTCATGTCTGCTCAGATGAATGGCATGTTAGGTAAATCCTATAAAAAACCAAGAGAATATGGTGTTGATAATCTTGGAGCTGAATAGTGAGGAAAGACCATTTTTTATGGAATGACAAAATGACAGGCGAAAAAAAACCTCAAACATTGTTTGAGGTTTTTTAAATATGGTGGCGAGACCCAGGATCGAACTGGGGACACACGGATTTTCAATCCGTTGCTCTACCTACTGAGCTATCACGCCGATGCGGTGTATTAAGCCGTATCTGCACACATTAGTCAATCAAATTCAGAAAAAAAATGATCGAATGTGTAAAATTTGATCCAAAAAAAATCCCTGATGGGATCAGGGATTGAAAACTTTAAACTGTTTTGAATATGGTGGCGAGACCCAGGATCGAACTGGGGACACACGGATTTTCAATCCGTTGCTCTACCTACTGAGCTATCACGCCGATGACGCGTATTAAACCGTTTCAGTCCTATGCCGTCAAGCATGAAAAGTATAATTTTTATCAATCGCCTACTTTTACAGCGAAATTAATCATTATCTGCTTATTTTTTAGGTGATCTCATCTAAATAATTCATTTTTGGTGAAAAATTCACATAAAAAAGCAGCCCGAAGGCTGCCTTGATACAGAAAAGGTTTAGATTTTCTCAATATGGGCCAGACAGCGATGAATCGCGCCACAGCCTGGTTCAAATACCTTCACGCCTTTTTCCTCTTCCATACGGCAGGCTTCGCTGACCAGCCTTTCTGCAACCCCACGTCCACGGTTGGCTGGATGTACAACCACGTACTGCAGCAGGCGGGTTTCGCCTTGACCGGTACACCAGATCGCACCAATAATACGGGTATTAAATTCTGCAGTATAAAGTACGGTATACTGTTGCAAGTTTTGCTCTAGTTGTTCCATGGCATCGGTCCCGTCACTAAATTCCGGGCTGGTGTCATACAGTCGCTCAAGCTGGCTGCGCACTTCATCATTTTCCAAAGAAGTATAAGCATGTACGGTAATAGGCATTGATAAACCCTCCTGAGCAATCTAATATGCGGTGACGTCGTCACGGCGAAAATATTTTCTACATCAATCATTTTGACGTATTTGAGGAACGTGTCTATGACAGATCGTATCAGTGAAGTGGTAAGAAATACCAACGAAACCAAAATTCGAGTTCGCTTGAATCTCGATGGTACTGGTCAAGGCACTTTAAACACTGGTGTTCCATTTTTAGATCATATGATTGATCAAATCAAGCGACATGGTTTGTTTGATATTGATATTCATTGTGACGGCGACCTGGAAATTGACGATCACCATACCGTAGAAGACTGTGGGATTACTCTCGGTCAAGCCTTCGCTCAGGCATTGGGTGACAAGAAAGGTTTGCGTCGTTATGGTCACTTCTATGCCCCGCTAGATGAGTCTTTGAGCCGTGTCGTGGTCGATCTATCTGGCCGTCCGGGCCTGTTTATGGACATTCCATTTACCCGTGCCATGATTGGCCGCTTTGATGTGGATTTATTCTCTGAATTCTTCCAGGGCTTTGTAAACCATGCACTGATGACCTTACATATTGACAACTTAAAAGGTAAAAACAGTCACCATCAGATCGAGAGCGTATTTAAAGCATTTGCCCGTGCATTGCGTATGGCATGTGAAGTTGATCCACGTGCTGCCAATACTGTTGCTTCCACCAAAGGTACCCTGTAATGACCCGTATTGCTCTTCTTGACTATGGCATGGGAAATCTTCACTCCGCTGCCAAAGCATTAGAATATGTCGGCGCTACAGTAGATGTGACCAATGATCCAAAGCTGATTGCTCAGGCAGACAAAATTGTCTTTCCGGGTGTAGGCGCAATGCGTGACTGTATGCACGGTATGCATGAAGCCGGAATTGATGATGTAGTACGTCATGCGGTGTTCAACAAACCTGTACTGGCGATCTGTGTGGGTATGCAGGCACTCATGCAACGTTCTGAAGAAAATGGCGGTGCCGATGCACTGGGTATTTTTGAAGGTGAAGTAAAACGCTTCCCCGATGTTGACGGTTTAAAAGTGCCACATATGGGCTGGAACCAGGTACATCAGGCTGATCCGAGCCATCCAATGTGGAAAGACATTGAACAGGATGCACGTTTCTACTTCGTACATAGCTTCTATGTAGAACCGAAAGATCCAAGTATTGTTGCTGCAACTTGTGATTACGGTCTGGAATTCTGTACTGCACTGCATAAAGAAAATCTGTTTGCGACCCAGTTCCATCCAGAAAAGAGTCACACTGCTGGTCTGCAATTGCTGAAAAACTTTGTGGAATGGAATATCTAATTCTATTTACGTTAAAAAACCCGCATGATGCGGGTTTTTTATTGCTTAATATTTAATCTTTTATTTTTTAATAAATTACTATACCATTCATTTACTTATAAAAATTTTAACGACAAAAACAAGGAAATAATAATGAGTAATTTAAATGATTCTGCTTTAAATGCAGGGGGACGCTTTGGACGCCGATCATATCTGGCCTGGAATCTGCTGATGGGCTTTTGTTTGACGTTTATCTTTATTTTGGCTGCTGTCCTTCTTCCAGGAACAAATCCATTCCTGACTCCAGATGGCTCTTTGCCTATGTTGACGCTAGTCGTACTGGGACTCATCTATGTTGCAGCCATTTATTTCAGTATCATCTTTTTGATTCGTCGCCTGCATGACCGTAATCATAGCGGCTGGCTGTCTTTGTTGGTTTTGGTGCCAATTGCAAATCTTTTATTAGTACTATATGTCCTGTTTGCACCCGGCAACCGCGACAACAACCAGTTTGGTCAACCGCGTAGCACGCGTGGCTGGGAAAATGTGCTAGCGATTATTTATATTGTGCTGATCTTACTTAGTATTGTGGTAGCTGCCTTCGCTCTACCGAGCTATCAAAATTATGTAGACCGTATGCAGCAAACGAGTTTGAAACAGTAATAAGATTGATATAGTCACCTGTATTAAATTGCCAGATCTAAGAATAGGTCTGGCTTTTGATTTAAAATCAATTTTCTTAAAAGCGCTTTAGACTGACTTGAAAAAGTCTTAAGCTGCATCTTTAATACGGATTCATACAGACTCGTCATGGATGCACTTCAACCTCCTATTCTGCCAACCAAAGAAGAAATCGCCACACTACCACGATTTCAGAATCTCTCTGCCGACAAAATCATCGTGATTCAAACGCTGCAACAGGCAGAAGCACTCCGTGAAGAATTATCCCAGGTTGCTGTGTTTGGTTTTGACTCAGAATCAAAACCGATATTTAACAAAGGCGAAGTACAAACCGGCCCGCATCTGATTCAACTTGCGACATTAGATAAAGCATATTTATTTCAAATGAAACCTGAAATTTGGGAGTTCCTAAAACCAATCTTTGCAAGTCGTGATCAAATCAAAGTGGGCTTTGGTCTAAAAAACGATGCACATCTGTTTCGAAAAAAAGGCGTCGAACTGAATAGCGTTATTGAACTATCCAAATGTTTTGGTGGTTTTGGTTTTAAAAACCCGATGGGGGTGAAAAATGCTATTGCCTTGCTATTTCAACAGAACTTTCCTAAATCAAAAAAAATCAGTACCTCCAATTGGGCGAGTCCACAATTAAGTCCTGCCCAAATTGAATATGCCGCGGCAGATGCCTATGCCTGTGTTATTGTTTTTGAAGAATTACTGCGTTTAGGACAGTTACCTAAACACATTCCCAACACGTCGCTCAAACTGCGGATTCGCCCGCATATGAATGTTTAATCTCTCTATCGCTACAAATATCCACATCAACCAATGACAGGTTTTTTCATATGGGAGATTCAGTATTTAGATTTAGAAATCCGCCGTTTATTTGTTAAGATGGCAGCCATTCAAATTCAATCGACGATTAGGCCAGGAGCGAAAGCATGCTGATCATCCCTGCAATTGACCTGAAAGATGGCAAATGTGTCCGTTTAAAACAAGGTCGTATGGAAGACGATACTGTATTTTCTGATGATCCAGTGGCTACTGCACAGCATTGGGTAAATGAAGGTGCACGTCGTCTCCATCTGGTTGATCTGAACGGTGCTTTTGCAGGTACACCGATTCATAAACCAGTCGTAGAAGCGATTGCTAAAGCTCAGCCAAACTTACCAATTCAAATCGGTGGTGGTATCCGTTCACTGGAAACCATTCAACACTACCTGGATGCAGGCGTGTCTTATGTAATTATCGGCACTAAGGCAGTTAAAGAGCCTGAGTTCGTTGAAGAAGCATGTAAACAGTTCGCAGGTCATATCATTGTTGGTATTGATGCCATGAACGGCATGGTTGCAACTGATGGTTGGGCAAATGTGACTGACGTGAAAGCAACTGAACTGGCAAAACGTTTTGCTGATGCTGGTGTATCAAGCATTGTCTATACTGACATTGCGCGTGACGGCATGATGCAAGGCGTTAACATTGAGCAAACCGTGAATCTGGCAACTTATTCAGGTCTGCCTGTAATTGCTTCTGGTGGTGTCACCAATATTGACGATGTTCACGGCTTAAAAGGCCAGCCAGGCATTCTTGGTGCGATTACCGGTCGTGCAATCTATGAAGGCACTTTAAACCTTCGTGAAGCACAAGCTGTTTTAGACGCTTAGCCTAAAATACTGATGTTGTTATAAAAGAGGTCTTCGGGCCTCTTTTTATTTTTAATTAAATACTGATCTCCCATGTCTACCCACTCCTCTGAATCCTTCATATGGAAAGCGAAGCTCCCTCAGCTTTCCCTGATTTTAATTACCCTCATCTGGGGTGGTAGTTTTATCACCGTACAATATGGTCTAAGTTTCTGCTCACCGATTCTGTTTGTCGCACTACGCTTTGCTGCTGCAGCATTCACAGTGACCTGTATCTCCTTGAAGCACCTGCGTGGCATGACCCTAAAAGAAATTCTGGCGGGAGCAGTGATTGGTGCGGTGATTGCGATTGGTTATGGTACGCAAACTGTAGGCTTGCAGACGATTAGCAGCAGTGAATCGGCCTTTCTGACCGCACTCTATGTCCCACTGGTACCAATTTTACTCTGGCTATTATTCCGTAAGAAACCACACTTCATGACCTGGATCGGTGCTCTGTTTGCCTTTTTCGGTTTGGTCTTTTTAACTGGCAATAGTTTTGGTGCGATTCAGCTGAATTTTGGTCAGGCGCTGACCTTGCTCGGTTCAATTGCCATCGCGCTTGAAATTATTTTTATTAGCCATTTTGCACCTAAAGTGAATACTCGCCGTGTCACGGTACTGCAGCTGATCTTTGCGTCACTGTTCTGCTTTCTGATGGCCCCAATGCTTGGCGAATCGCAGCTACCTGAATTTCACTGGCATCTCGCAGCTATTTTAGTGGGTCTAGGTATTGCCAGTGCCTGTATTCAACTGGTGATGAACTGGGCGCAGGAAATGGTGGATCCCTCTCAAGCTGCGATTATCTATTCAGGTGAACCCGTTTGGGCTGCCCTCATTGGACGTATCGCGGGTGAACGTTTACCAGCTTTAGCGCTGCTAGGCGGGTTAATGGTGGTGCTCGGCGTGATAGCCAGTGAGTGGAAACCAAAGTTTTTAAGAAAACAACAAACTGAAGAATTGAAGGAAGATCTTTCTTAACCCGCAACACTTTCTTGCGCAACAGTGTTGCTCATCTTTCAATCTCTCCAAGCCTCCCTTTTAAAGGAGCACAGAGAATTCAAAATAATAAAAAACTAGGGAGTAAGGCTTCTATTATCAATCCCTGTAAATCTCCCTTTGATAAAGGGAGACTTTAAATAGGATAATTTTTTAATCAACATACATCGGCAAATTATCATTCAAGCGCATAATCCCACGAATTGCACGATAGACAATCCAGATCCAAGACAGACCGATCACGATTAGGCAGAAAGTCGTTGCACCGAAGGCTACTCCTGCAAACAGATCCGGGTCTTCACCAGTAAAGAACAGGAATAAAAATGGTACAAAAGCAACAATATTCCAGATCAGATACCACCAGAAAGTCCGAATCTGCCAGGTAAAGTGACTCTCAAAAATTGAGCCATAAACCAAACTACGTTTCACATAGTTAATCACCAGCGCGATGACAGCAAGCAGACCACCGGTAAAGATCGCCACAATATAAAGAATATATAAAATAAAAGTCAGTGTACGGTTAGGGTCCTTGTCAATCGAATAGTTCATACCCTCTCCTTTTTATCACTTTCCCCTAAATCGTTAAGCTGTTTAATGGGGAAATAAGCCATAGAATCAAAATGATGTTAAAGGCTATGGTACAAAAATAAATCTGACGGAATGGTTGTTTTTGTGTTTTATGTCTCAGTTTCTGTTGCGCTAACCAGGCGGCCGGCCAGCCACCCAGAAAAGCCACCAAGTGGAGTGCATTTTCAGAAATACGGCGATTACCCAACTGGGCCGCTTCCTTGTCTTGTGCATAGAGCCAGTAACTCAGCAGATTCATTAAGCTGATAAATAGCAATACCATTCCACTTAATAAACCACTGAAACTAAGTACAATAAGCGCCAGAATATATCCCACGCAGAGAATCTGCATCGGCTGGAATTTTTCTTTCTGGTTATTTATGGTGGCTTTCTTCTTGATCGGCACAGCTTTGATCTGGGCTGCTTTGAGATAAGTGACCTGCTGAGCACGATAACGTCCCTGCTCATCTAGAATCACGGCATAATCTAGGGCACAGCCAACAATCGGGCGTGGACCAGGGCGTGCAAAGTCCTTAATGTGTAAAAACACGCGTTCCTTGTCAGTATCATTGGGCTGAATAAAGCCATAGCCTTTTTCATCAAACCATTCCACTAAACGCCCTTGATCACGCATATTGTTGTTCCTGTTGGTTAAGCGGTGACAAACTTAAGTCGTTCGACCAACATATTACGCATTTCTTGCGGATTTTTTTGTAGGATATCGTTTCCAGTACGGCCTTCAGCAGCATTTTTTTGTGCCACTTGTAAACGCATCATCCAGAAACGGCCTGCTGCCATTGCTAGATAGAGCTGTAAACAGGCTTTTTCATCTTCAGTCAATGGACGGATACTTTCATAAGCCTTTAGAAAAGCAACTGCACGTTCTTCATTCAAGGTTACTGCTGGGTAATCAGTACAGAAGTCATTCAGGGTAATGGCAATATCAAACAGCAATTCATCTTTATTTAACTCATAAAAGTCCAGAATTCCGTTGAGCTGATCACCCTCAAACAAAGTATTGTCACGGAACAGGTCTGAGTGAATAAAGCCACGTGGACGATCGGTATAAACGGCTGTTAGCGCTTCATATAAACCGAGTAATTTACCTAACAACACTTTATCTGCGGCATTCAGAGTCGGTTTGATCTCCTGTGCCACAGCGTACCAATAGGTGTGGTCACGTACAAATTCACGTTCCAGTTTAAAATCTTGTAGTGCCACATGCATTTTTGCCTGAGCAACAGCAATGGCTTCCGCCTGAGCCGTAGTCGCTGGCATAGGATGTTCACCCAGCATACGTGGCGCGATCTGGGCTGGCTTACCCTTGATGCTATGAATGGCCTTGCCTGAATGGGATAAAGGCACAGGCACAGCCACCCCTGCCTGTCCCAGATGCTCAAGTACGGGTACCAATTCACCAGCGGCTTTTTCATCCATGTCCTCGAACACAGTCAATACATATTGCCGATCTTCACAGACCAGAAAGTAGTTGGTGTTCTGGATACCTCCTTGAATGGGAATCAGATCAATCGCCTTGAGACCATAAGGCGCTGCAAAATCCTGAACTTCCTTTAAAGTCAAAGTGGTATAAACCGACATAGAAAACCTGCGAAAAAACTTACATATTTTTGCTAGAATACCGTTTCCATCTGCCAAGGTGTAGCGCTTGCGTGGGTGAGTTTCATAATCGGCTGTAATAATTGGAAAAATTTATGCTAGCTAAACGTATTATTCCTTGCCTCGACGTTGATAATGGTCGTGTGGTGAAGGGTGTTCAGTTCCTTGATATTCGTGATGCGGGCGACCCGGTAGAAGTAGCGCGTCGCTATAATGAACAAGGTGCCGATGAAATTACTTTCCTTGATATTACCGCTACACATCATGGACGTGACACAACTTATCGTACTGTAGAGCGCATGGCCGAATCTGTATTCGTACCGTTAACCGTCGGTGGTGGTGTCCGTAAAGTTGAAGATATTCGTTTACTTCTAAATGCTGGCGCGGACAAAGTCAGCATTAACTCAGCTGCCATTTATAATCCAGAATTCGTACAGGAAGCTTCTCAACGTTTCGGTGCTCAATGTATCGTGGTTGCCATTGATGCCAAGAAAACTGGTGAAAATAAATGGGAAATCTTTACCCATGGTGGCCGTAAGGAAACGGGTATTGATGCCATTGAATGGGCAGTAAAAATGGCGGATTACGGCGCTGGTGAACTGTTAGTGACCTCGATGGATGCGGATGGTACCAAAGCAGGTTATGACCTGGCACTGATGCGTACCATCAATGACCGCGTGAATATTCCAACGATTGCTTCTGGCGGTGTGGGTAACTTACAACATCTGGCTGACGGGATCTTGAAAGGTGGTGCAGATGCCGTACTTGCAGCTTCAATCTTCCACTTTGGTCAACATACTATTCCAGAAGCAAAAGCCTATCTGGAAGCGCAAGGTATTGAAATGCGTCTCTAACTCTTTTTAAAGAAAAGATGTAAAAAAAGGCATGTTGATCATGCCTTTTTTATTGCTTAAGAACTGATGCACATGAATTATGGATAAAAAAAAGGAGTCTTGCGACTCCTTATAAAACCAAGAATAGACTACAGCGCTTGGTATCAATATAACTTGTAAAAACTAACCATAACTCAAGTATTCATAACAACTTATCAGCGTTAGGCTATATCGCTGACAGGTGTAAATATAGGTCAAAAAACCCACCGAATATTGACAATTTAAGTAGGAATTATTGACAAATCACGACAAAATTAGTGTGCAAATGCATTTTATTTCGATTTTTAAAACTTTTGAGTTTCTTTTTAGGGTTTAACCACCCATTTGACTGGAAAAATCCGGTGAATACCCGTGGTCAGCGCTTGAGAAACAGGTGCAGGCAGGTGAATACCGAGCGGATTTTGTTCCTGTAATTCAGGCGATGAAATCACCCTGGTTCCCATGACATAGTCAAACCATGGCCGGGTCACACACCAGTTTGCATCCTGATTACTATTCATATGGTGGTCATAATGCCAGGGAATTTTTCGTTTGGCCCATTCTGGTTCCAGATGTGCCCGGCGATGTACATAATAATAATTGCAGGCGCTATAAAGTGTTGCGAGTGACATGGCTTTTGAAATCGGATAAAAGGCCAAACCGAACACACTGGCAACGATGACTAGCGAGCCAACTTCATTGCGGGTGCGCCAATTCTGCAAACCTTCAACATAACCATAGTCTGAAAATTCAGCTTTACGGACTTCTCTGTGATGTTCCCAATGCGAACGCATGCTACGAGGGATAGGACTGAAGCGGGTTTGACCCTTGCGATGTATGCCATGCAATACATACTTATGTGCAAACCATTCAAAAGCATTAGCAACTACGAGGCCAGCGATAAATCCTTTGATCATATCTACTCCTCCCTTTCTTCTAGTATAAGCATCGGATTCGGCTAGATATTGACCAAGAAATTCAATATGATTGACAATATACGACATTCGAAAAGAATTAAAAGATGCAAGGCACACAGGATTACGCAGGTACGGTTTATGGAGGCTTAGGGCATTTGCTGCTAGAGTTCTATCAGCATAAACGACTACCTATTCCTGAAAAACTGCTTGCTATACAGGAAGTTGAACGCTTTGACTTTGTGATCTGGCGTGAGTTACTCATGCAGTTACAGCACAAGTTACAGACCCCTGGCTTAGGTCTGGAAATCGCTAATTTCGTACGACCCCGACATCTTGGCATTATTGCCTATCTGGCGCTGTCCTGTGAAACCTTGGGCGAAGCCATGATGCGCTATCATGACTATCATCGTCTGGTCTATGACGGCAGTCCTTTAGAAGTCCGGGTCGAAAATGACTACCTGTCGATTGCCTGGGTCGATGTTCCTCTCAATCTGGCGACTCAATTGACTGATGAAGTCGCCATGGCATTGATGCTGAAATTTGTTCGTTCGCTGATGACTCTTGAGGATATTCACTTACAGGAAGTACATTTTCGCCACCCAGCCAATAAACATCTCAATCTGTATGAGCAGTACTTCCGCTGCAAGGTTCGTTTTGATCAGCCTAAAAGCGTGATTTTTATGCATGTTTCCGAGCTGGCAAAACCATTACGTCAAGGTGACCAGACGCTGCAGAAGCTGTTAAAACAGCAGGCCGAAGCCTTACTGGGAAAACTACCAAATACTTCACAGGTGGATCATCGCATTCAACAGGCAATCCTGACCGGGCTACAGAAAAATATGTTCCAGATCGAGCATATTGCCCGGCAGTTGCACTGGTCAGTTCGGCAGTTACAGCGTCATTTGCAAAAACAGGGCAAGACCTATCAGCAGAGGATGCAGGAAATCCGTTTTATGCTGGCTCAGCAATATCTGACCGATGAAAATCTAAGCCTGCACGAGATTTCCCTGCTCTTGGGCTACTCTGAACAAAGTGCTTTTCAGCGTGCCTTTAAGCAATGGACCAGCAAGACACCACAACAGTGGCGCTCAGACTATCAAGAAAATAAAACACAGGAAAAATTGGTACAGCACTCCATGGAGGCTGAGCCAAACACTCAATATCAAATTTAGATTTTGGATAAAAACAACAAAGGTAATTCAAGATAGATAAATATTTTGCAGAATTGATCGGCACTTTTTAGTTGGTCTTTGGGCGGGTGGTCGCTTTGACGCTAAAGAGCTGATTCCCTATGTCATCTCTCAGCTGATCGGGGCAAGTATCGCAGCATGGGTACTATATCTGATTGTACAGGGACAGGCCGGCTTCGCTGGTACAGGTGGCTTTGCAAGCAATGGTTTTGGTGATCTTTCACCCGGTAAATATTCAATGATGTCCGCCTTGATCATTGAGGTTGTATTGACTGCCATTTTTCTGATTGTGGTTATGGGGGCGACAGAACATCGTGCACCAGTAGGCTTTGCCCCAATTGCGATTGGTCTAGCACTGACCTTAATTCACCTGATCATTATTCCAGTCACCAATACTTCGGTGAATCCTGCACGTAGTACGAGTGTAGCGCTGTTTGCAGAAACCGCTGCACTTATTCAATTGTGATTGTTCTGAATCGCGCCGATTGTCGGTGGTGTGATTGGTGCACTGATCTATAAGACTTTGCTTGAGAAAAAGATATAACTTTCTTAGCCTAAATAAAAAAGCTCACGTTGATCGTGAGCTTTTTTTGTTCCATGTGGAACAATCTATAATTTTAAAAGATAATCTATTATAAAAATGGATTATCAATTTCCTGAGCGTCATCACGCTGGATTTTTTCAGGTAGATCTGGTGTATTTTCTAGCTGCTGAACCACATCATTCAGTAGCGCTTGCAATGCCTTGGCTGCTTTCAATCCAGACTGATCCTTGGTTAACTGCAAGTTTCCATAGAGGCTGACACAGTCCACATCATTTTCAATGGTCAGGTCATGAATCGCATGTGATTCGGTGCCATTTTCATAAGGCTTAAACATTTTCTTTTGTCGCTTCCTTGTTGTTTTTCAATTGTATCGGACAAGATTTATGCTACCTGAATCCGGTCTGGCACAACAGAATTATTTCAGCAGCTGCAAAATGAACTGTAATACTGCTTCTAGTAACTGCTTGATCAATGCGCCTTGCGGATCATTATTGCTTGGTGCTTCAGTACTGGAGTTATTTGGCGTTGCTGGACTCTCGCTAACAGACATGTTACTGCCACCAGAACGTTTGAATTCAGCTTGTAATGCTTCCAGGTCACTCTTGGATACATCTTCGGCACACTGGCTTTCTGCATCCCAGTTTGCATAGGTGATTGGCTTCTTGGCCTTCACTTCACTGGCTTTCAAAGGCAGTCTGTAGGTATTGCGCTTCTGTTCTTCAGTCAGTTGCGGGAAGATATTGATATTGACCAGCTCTTCCAAAGCACAGACACTAATAATCTGGACTTTCGGCGCCGGATTTTTTAGGTTGTTATCGACGTAATACACCCCTGCTGCACCGGTTTTTGGCATATATACCGCTTTATAGGTCGCATTCGGTACAATCACGCCTTTACCAATGGTTTCCAGCTTTTTCGCGCTATAGACTGGTCCAGTAACGATGTAAACATCCTGTTTCTGTTTGGTCACCACTGCACGGGTGGCTTCTTCCAGCTCACGCCACACCTGCTGATTGTTCTTCGGTGCTTGCGGTACCATGTTGGCTAAAGAAAAGCTGTCAAACTGTGCCTGCTTGGTGGGCATGTCGGCATTCGGTGCCATGTGCCCACGGTCATAGCCAGTACCGCGATAATCTGCCAACGTCGCACGATGTGCTGAACTGACACGTTCTTCCTCATGGAAGCTATCTTCACGCGGAATCTTCTGACTTAAGCGAGATGAAGTTAGTAATTCTGCCACCCATAACGGTGTTTTGGATACGCCGGAATACATGACATTGAAGCCGTTAAAGCACAGCGCATAGCTGTTCTTTTTTAAGCTGTCCTTCATTAAGTAAGGCGGTACATCCCGGTAAAATTGATCTAAACAGGCAGAATTTGAGGGTGAAGACAGCGATACCCACTGGCTGATTTTTTCCTGACCAAAGGCAATCGCAAAGCTGCCCGATGCCACCATCCCTAGGATGATTTTTACAGTATTTTCGTTAAGGAACTGAAAGACAGGATTTTTTTTGGTACGTTGCTTCTTGGCCATGATTACAGCTACTTTAGAACATCTACAGCGAGTGTTGCCGAGCTTAACAAGCCCTGTAAGCCGTGTATATCGTGGCTTCTCTAATCGCTTAACAAATAAGCAATATGTAAAAAATCAGTAGCTCAAAATGTAACAGCCTGTCGTTTTTTTACGAATACTTGGACTAGGTTTCAATCCATTTATGTAGCTTTCCTTGATGCTCAATCTTGAATTATGTAATTGTAAGAACCTCTTATTCCTCGAAGAAATATACGAAGGAGCATTGTGATGTTCTCGCTGAAGAAAAACTCCCATACGCATTATTCAAAATTGTTGGCTTTAGGTGTATTCACCAGTCTCATGAGCCTCAGTGCATTGGCTGAACCACGTGTACAGCCGGGCGAAACATTAGAAAGCCTGTCCAAGGCACGAATTACGACTACTGTAAACGGTCAGAATGCTTCTCTGGAAAATCTGGTCAATTCTGGTCAGATTCGTTTAGTACAGCCGAGTCAGGCGCCTGTCCCTCAAGCTGCACCAACTTCGGCAATGCAACCTGAAATGCAGCCAAGTGCTCCACAGGATCCAAACATGCAGCAAGATCCTGCCATGATGCGACAAGGTACAAATCCGGATATGCAGCAGCCAAACGATCCACGTACCCTGCCTGAAATGCAGCAGGATTCTCCGATGGCACCTACAGGCTCTACTCCTCCAGGTGCAACCACTCCATAAGTGGTTTGAAACAGAGATAAAAAAAAACCAGAGCTGAGCTCTGGTTTTTTTCATTTTGAATATTATTGCTAGATTTCAATCTGGCTGCCGAGTTCTACCACCCGGTTGGTTGGAATTTGATAGAAATCACTCACTGGACTGGTATTACGTTGCATGGAAATAAACAGTTTCTCACGCCATGGGGACATGCCTTCACCAATCGCATGAATCACCCGATCACGCGAGATAAAGAAGCTGATCTGCATTAGGTCATAGTCAAAGCCCCATTCAGCATAGGCTTGCTGTACCGCCTGTGGAATATCCGGTTGATCCTTAAAGCCGAAATAGGCATAAATCCGGTAGAAATGTTCATTCAGTTTTTCAACTTCTACCCGCTCATTATCTCCCACAAAAGGAATGTCCCGTGTAATCACTGTGACCATGATATTGCGTTCATGCAGGACCTTGTTGTGCTTGATGTTATGCAGCATGGCATGCGGTACCACCTCCGGTGTTCCAGTCAGGAAAATCGCATCACCCGGCACAAACTGAGTACCGCCACCGCTAGAAACACTTTTAATAAACAGCTCAATCGGCAAGGTATTTTGCTGCATACGTTTCAGTAGCAATGCACGCCCATCTTTCCAGGTCATCAGGATGGTAAACAGTGCTGCACCGAGCATGATCGGCACCCAACCACCAGAATGGATTTTCAGTGAAGTAGAGGCGACAAAAATCAGATCTAAAGCCAGAAAAGGTGTCGCAAACAGTGCTACTTTCCAAATTGGCCAGCGCCAGAAACCATAAGCTAGGATGGAGATCAGAATCGTACCGCAAAGCATGGTCATGGTCACTGCAACGCCATAGGCACTGGCAAGTCGAGCACTGTTTTCAAAAAGTAAAATCAGAATCACCACCGAGATAAACAGCATCCAGTTAATGAATGGCAAATAGATCTGTCCACGTTCTTCAGCTGAAGTGTGTTTGACGCTCAGACGTGGCAAATAGCGCAACTGAATCGCCTGATTGACCATAGAAAATACACCGGTAATTACCGCCTGTGAGGCAATCACCGCAGCAGCAGTCGCCAGACCAATCATCGGATACAAACTCCATTCTGGCAGCAGCATATAGAATGGATTAGCCAAAGCTTCAGGACTACGCAGCAACAGGGCACCCTGCCCTGCATAATTCAGTAATAGACATGGTAGTACGATAATGAACCATGCCAAACGGATTGGTAGTCGGCCAAAATGCCCCATATCGGCATAAATTGCCTCGCCCCCAGTCATGGTCAGGATCACTGCACCCATGGTCAGGTAAGCAACATAGGGCTGATCCGCTACAAAATGATAAGCCCAGTAAGGATTGATCATCTGCAGGACCATTGGCGTCTGGATGATGCTCCATAAACCAAAGCCACCAATCGACAGAAACCACAGCAAAGTCAATGGACCAAAGAATTTGCCCATAGTTGCAGTACCATGACGCTGCACCAGAAACAGGCTGGCAATAATCCCGATGGAAAGAGGTTCCAGCCATTTGTTAAAGACCGGCGTGGCAATACTTAGCCCTTCAATGGCAGAGAGCACTGAAATCGCTGGTGTAATAATCCCATCGCCAAAAAATAAAGATGCACCAATAAATCCCAGGGCGATCAGGTAGATTTTCTTCTTATCCGAGATACGTGTGGTTCGCAGATTCAGGGCTAGCAATGACATGATGCCGCCCTCACCGTTATTGTCGGCTCGCATGATGATAGTGACGTATTTAAAACTCACCGTCAGCATGATGCACCAGAAAATCAGGGAGAGAATGCCCAGTACCGAGGCTTCACTGATGGCAAGATGCGAGGTCAAGAAGCACTGACGCAGTGCGTAGAGAGGACTGGTGCCAATATCACCAAAAACGACCCCAAGCGCAGCCAGCGTAATGACTGGTAAAGCTGCTTTTTGTGCAGTACTTTGCATATAGTGTCTTCGTTTTAGAAAGCATTTTTGCGAATCATAGCACCGCCTCCAAACTTTTTCCGCAAATCAATTGTTTCAAGCTTGGCAGAGTGGTTTTTTTTCTATATCATCCACCGCCATGGTGAAGTGTCCGAGTGGCTGAAGGAGCACGCCTGGAAAGTGTGTAAACGTTTATAGCGTTTCGAGGGTTCGAATCCCTCTTTCACCGCCAAGATTTATTATCATGTAGCCACATGATGTCTTAAAAGGTTTAAATCCAAAGGATTTAGGCCTTTTTTTATATCTAATACATTCCACTACAGTCTTATAGAATACCTTCATATTTACAGATACAAATCTAAAAAGGCAAAATTTAAAGCATAAAATTCCACAAATGCTGAATTTTTACTGCAGATAAGAGCATGAGACATGGTAAAACATTCACCCTACAAATGTATTGCACGATATTCATTACCAAAAATCTTTACTCAACAAATGTCAGATAATTTCAGAGAGGTTTTATGAAAAAACAACTTTTATCTCTTTTGACAGCCGGGGTCATTCTTACCGGTTGTGCATCAACTCAAATAGCTGTTGAAAAATCTAATGATGTAAGCTCAGAACGTATTTATAAGAAAGAGTTTCTTACCAAATCAGAAAAAAGAACAACACCTATCACCTTTGTTAGAGATAGTGGATTTGTAGGTGGTGGATGCAATCACATTATCTCTATAGACAATTATAAAGTAGCGGCATTAAAACCCAAGGAAAGTGTGACAATCTATCTAGAGTCACGCGATAACTTTGTTAGAGTAGAAACAGCAGCATCAAGTTTATGCCCATATGCTCAAACATCAGAAATGATCAATGTTCTTGAGAATGTACCAAGTAGCTATCGAATCGCGATAACACCTTCGCTTAATGATGCTTTGAAACTTATCAAAATAAACTAATGCATATTTCAAGGGATAGAGTCAGTTACAAGATATGATACAAATTAATCATCTTTCCCTTTCTATAGAAGGTTTAAATCTAAAGGATTTAGGCCTTTTTTGTTGCCTATAATAAAGTGTCACCCTGCTATCTTCGCTACCCTTGTGCTAGATTTCATTTTCAGCCCTTAAAATTGAATATTCCATTAAAATATTTAATTTTCATGGTGTTATAAACTAAAAAAATCATCGCATACTTAAGCTAAATTCCACTTTTAGTGATTCAAACCAGTTCAATCTCATAAATCGCTATAAAGCTTGGAATATTCTGCCAATTGATTGAAAAGTAACCTAATGTAGAATTTTTAATCAGAGACTAGCTGTAGTTTCTTTTCCAGTTTTTACCTCCTTCCCCATGATGGAGGTATTTTTTTATTTAAAAGAAATCTGTTCTTTTACAGTAGAAGATTCTCTTATACTCTTATCATTTAGATCCAGATAACAACTAGAAAAGACCATGAAAAAACTCAAATTTACGACCCTGCTCATCACCTTTGCAATTGCTGGTTGCCAAAAGCAGCCCGAACAGGCAGAAGCTGCCATGACGACTGATAAAAATTCTGTAGATGTCATCCAGTTTGAACAGGCGGATCAAAAGATCAGTAATTTTCTGGACCAGTTAGATAATCCTGCTACGCCTATGGAAGTCCGCAAGCAGATCATTTGCAAAGACTATCCTGAAGCCTATTTCAAAGAATATGTGCCTGCCTTTATGAAAATTGCGCCAGAAAATACGAAAGAACAATTAGAACAGGATCTAAAGCTGGCATTGGATTTTTATAAGAAGAAAGACAATGTGGTTTGTTAATGATTTTCTTTTGAACAATTAAGAAATCAGCAACTATCTTTTCATTATCCTTGCTTCAGGAAAGTTCCACAAAAATTTACTTACAGAATTATAACTTGGCACAAAATTAGCTTAATTTAATTGTCATCATCGCTATGTTATGTTGCTCTTATGGGGAACATAAAAGGAGAACAAAAACCAATAGATATAGCCAACTACGCCATTGATCTTGATTCAAACTAAAAGCTAAAAGATAGACACACTGCTATTCGGGAGCGAACATGAATAACAGCGCAAACTATGCAAAACAGATCAAAAACGCTAAACGTGGCGGTTACACCCCGACCATTGCCAAGGACGTCAACAAACACAAGATTCAAAAAGCCCTAAGACTCATCGAACAGTGGAGAAGCCTCGCTCAAGAACTCAAACCCCAAATGCAGTTTGACATGGCCTTTACCTTGGAGGAGTGTGCTCAGGATCTCGACCGTATCCTAAAAAGCCGATAAACCTAATTTTTATTCATCTCTAAAACCAGTTTAAATTCTCTACCCTCGCCCACACTTTCGCATGTGGGCGATGTTCATCAAGCCAGTTGATTTATTTCAAATCTCCCAGCCTTCTAAGCACTATAAAATTCAGCCCAAGCTAAAATTCCACCAAAGCATTTAAACGGTTATTTTTTGGCTTGCATCACCCCAAAAAATCTGTAGAATGCACACCACAACGCCGGCATAGCTCAGTTGGTAGAGCAACTGACTTGTAATCAGTAGGTCCACAGTTCGAATCCGTGTGCCGGCACCATTATCTTAGCCTCGCTTTTTAGTGAGGCTTTGATGTTTCTAGAGCCTGCATTTTCTTTAGGCTTAATTTTCGGGCACTGTTCTAGTGCTTTGCCTTCACGCTGATCTGTACATATCGCACCACACCTTCTTCAAAAAGCTTCCGGCATAGCTTTGCTGTCATCTGAATTTTAAATTGATCCAGTTTTGATGCTTTCACAGACTGAACTGAATCTTTTGAATTTAAATCCTGCTGAACATAGCGGGCAAAACCGGCAAATACTGCTTCCGACAGATCTTCTATCTGAATATCTGTGAATTCAAAATCATCGAGACATTCATATAACGCGCCGACCGTCATTAGATCATTCAAATTGATATCTGCTGACTTCAGCAAAAGTTGATATTTACGCTTTTGAAATGAATTTAAAGTTTTCCAACGCTCAAACAATGCTAAATGATGAAAACCAATTCGTGCATTTGAATTCAAAACGGGAATGATCTGCTCGAGCAGGTTCGGGACACTATTGTGATAGGCAGCATCCAGACAAACGACGACGTCAAATTTATGCGGGAAATGGATATCTTTTAATCGCAGGAAGGAAGCATGATAAATGGCATTCAGCTCAGGAAGATGCTGCTGAATCTTGGCAACACAAGCTTTCTGTAATTCTACGCCTGCCAGGTATTGCACCTGATATTGCTGCTGCCAATGCAGCAGACTGGCACCTTGGCCGCAGCCAAGATCCAGTAATTTATCTTTTGAATTTAAATGAATGGTTTCAGCCAGATGATCGGCCAAAGCCTGGCAGGCGGCAACGTAGTCCTGCTGCCCTGCCTGCCAGTAACCAAGATTGCTCCAAGGCAATAATGAAGTATCTCCAAGCAATGCCGCATTGATGGCATATTTATGCTCGGGTAGGCGCTGTCGAAAAGCCTGGAGCAACTTCATGCTTAATAACCGAGTTGAGGTGCAACCTCGATATTCGGTTTTAAGCCTTCAAATGGCAATGGCGCACCGAAGATTTCTGCAATCTTCATGGCTGAAGTCACGGCAGATTCCAGAATTGGCAAGCCATCACATGACCATGAACCACAGTAGAATACCTTACGACCCTGATCCAGATGACGTTGCTGCAATTCTTTGTTTAAAGCCACCGTATGCGTATCGACCACTGCACGAGTCAGGGTTACAGATGAAATGATTTTCTTCGGATCAATTTCAGTCACCGGACGCCAGGTCTGGAATACCGGAGATTTACCCACCAGTGTCGGTTCAACCGCATTCAGCCACACCGTGAACTGCTGACGGGTAAACTTGCGGTCCATCATATAGCTCAGGACTGCCCAATCCTTACGTTTCGGTGGCATCACGCTGGCATCAGTATGGATCACCAATTGTCCCTGCTCAAACTGGAATTGTTTTAGCAATTCAATATCTGCCGTAAACTGGTCTTTATCAAGGAATTCCTCGATCTTGTTGGTTGGCGTAGCAACAATCACACGGTCGAATAACTTGGAGTAACCAGCGGCATTTTCTACGCGAACCTGATCGCCCTGCTGTTGTACCAACGTGGTTGCGGCCCCACTCACGATCTCGATGCCTTCAATCAGTTTATCCACCAGTGCCGGTGTACCGCCCTGCATACGTAATAATGCATCGCCATCAGTTAGCTGACGCAGGAAAATCAATAAAGGTTTAGCTGGCCATTCGCCAATGGTTTTCGGGTTACAGGTACAAATGGTATACAGCACCGGCATCACCGCACCATGCCAGAATACTTCTTCAATATCATTTCGATTGATAAATTCTGCCAGGCTGAGGTCCTGATTTTTAGATTTAAAAAATTTGTTTAAGGCTGTTTTTAGTTGTAATAGGCCTTTTACCAGACGCCAGCCATACTGTTGTAGGCCTTTGCGGTTATTAATAATCGGGAAATTCCCAATCCGACTGCGTGACGTGGTCAGCCAGGTTTCAGTCTTGTCCTCAAATAACCAGCTGCACGCCATATAAGTGCGTACTGGATAGGTCTTGATCCCCAGATGTGTCGCAAGGCTTAGGGTATTTTTCCACAAGTACGGATTCATCACACGCAAAGGGGCATCAATCAAGCCGCCTTCAAATTCCAGGCTGTGACTGTCCATGCCGCGCCCTTGTAGCGCTTCAAAAATAGTGATGTGATGTCCTGCATCTTGAAGAATTCTGGCGGTAGCCAGTCCGGCCATGCCACTACCAATTACTGCGATATCCAAACCGATCATCCGTTATTGAGAAACTTTTAGAAATTATGTACCAAGCCTGCGCCAATTCGGCTATTAAAATCTTCCAGATTGCATTTTTTTCGGATGAGCTAAAGGTCTTGAAAATTCATAATTTTTTACATTTTTAATATAAAAAATTAACACTGTTTAAATTTATGCTTTTATTGATATTTTTTGTATTTTTAAAAAATTTTTCCTTTAAAAACAATATATTTAAATTAACCAATTTTTTAACTTCTGTTTTACAAAAGATACAATAAGGGCTATAATTTGCTGCATAACAAAATGATAACTTCGTCACACTCCAAAGTGATGAATTTATTAAAAAAATATTATAATCAGAAGAACTTACAGCGCATAACGATATAAGAAGCCTCTGCAGTGCAGAGGCTTCTTTCTTTTTAGACTGACATTTTTATTCAGTAGTTACAGGAATCTCACCAAATTTGCCATTATTAAAATCCTGGAAGGCTTGGACAATTTCTTCCTTGCTGTTCATCACAAATGGACCATACCCTTGAATTGGTTCATTCAGTGGTTCACCAGTTAAGACCAAGAATCTTGTGTCCTGATAGGCCTGTAACTGGATAGCAGGATCGCCATCACGAGCAAACATCACAATGGAACTGTCTAGCACTTTCTGTGTGCCATTCACTAGCAGATCGCCACTTAGCACCACCAACAGCGCATTATGACCAGCAGGCACATGCAATATGGTTTCATACTCAGCCTTGAGTTCACCATCCCAGACATTCACCGGACTAAAGGTATGTGCAGGGCCATGATGACCGCCAAATTCACCAGCAATCACCCGGATATGGCCTGCACCTTCATCCATTTCAATCCGGGGAATATCGGCTGCAGTTAATGCCTGATAGCGTGGTGTGGTCATTTTGTCTTTGGCTGGCAAATTCACCCAAAGCTGTACCATTTCAAACAGACCACCATTTTGAGCAAAGTCTGGAGAATGAAACTCTTCATGCACCACACCTGCACCTGCAGTCATCCACTGCACATCACCAGCCTGAATGGTATCGCCACCACCACCAGAGTCTTTGTGGGTCACTTCACCCTGATAGGCAATGGTCACGGTTTCAAAGCCGCGGTGCGGATGTGAACCCACGCCATGCTGGACAGTGGTCGGATCAAAATGATACGGCGCTGCATAGTCCAGTAACAGGAACGGACTGATGGCCTGACCAAGACGGTCATAGGAAAACAAATTTTTCACCGGGAAGCCGTCACCGACCCAGTGCATGTTTTGATTGCTGTAAACACCAATAACTTTTTTCATCTTTTTACTCCTATACGCAATAGGATGAACATGCAGCCATTGTATGCTTTGCAGGCAGTTCTCGATACTAGGTTATTGAAATGCAGTATCCCAAATATAAGACAATTCTCACTTTAAAATTTCTTATTCATCACCAATAAATTTAAATTTTTGCTGTAAATTTCAAATTATCCTATTTTCAAGATTAACTGTCCCAGAATTTGGACTTAATTTGTCCTATTTTTATCTCTACCATGCAATCACAGCATGTCGCCGACCGGCTGATGTGCTCTCCAGATTTCATCATGAGGAAAATAAAAATGGCAAGACCCTATGTTCGTTTAGACAAGGACAACGCAGCAGTATTGTTGGTCGACCACCAAGCTGGCCTATTGTCACTGGTACGTGATATTGACCCGGACAAATTCAAGAACAATGTGCTGGCACTGGCTGCAGCGGCAAAATATTTCAATCTGCCAACGATTCTGACGACCAGTTTTGAACAGGGGCCAAATGGTCCACTCGTGCCTGAATTAAAAGAAATGTTCCCGGATGCACCTTATATTGCCCGTCCTGGTCAAATTAATGCCTGGGATAATGAAGACTTTGTTAAAGCAGTAAAAGCCACAGGTAAAAAGCAGCTGATTATTGCTGGTGTCGTGACTGAAGTTTGTGTGGCTTTCCCTGCTCTGTCTGCACTGGAAGAAGAGTTTGACGTGTTCGTAGTGACTGATGCTTCCGGTACCTTTAACCATCTGACCCGTGATTCGGCATGGAATCGCATGTCACAGGCTGGCGCACAACTGATGACCTGGTTTGGCTTAGCATGTGAATTACACCGCGACTGGCGCAATGATATAGAAGGCTTGGGCACCCTGTTCAGTAACCATATCCCTGACTACCGCAACCTGATCAATAGCTATAACCAGAACACGGCACAGAAATAATCTGCTACAACTTAAATCAGCGGCCTAAGGGTCGCTTTTTAGTATAAAAATCAAATGAGATTTTGCTAGAAAATATATAGCCCAAGACGGATTTCCCCTATGATGGGAATAGCATACGCGCAGGGCGATTGAGGTGAAGCGTGCATTCTTTTGATGACTATTATTATTTCTACCTAGTGGTAAAGCATGGTGGTTTTAGCGCGGCCAGTGACGCCTCTGGCATTACCAAGTCCAAACTCAGTCGTCGTATTCTGGAACTGGAGGCACGTTTTAACGTTACCCTGATCCAGCGTTCGACCCGACATTTTAAAGTAACACCACTTGGTCAGGAATTTTATCAGGAATGTGAAAAGCTGATTCAGCAGGTGGAATGTGCTCACAGCGTTCTGCTTAAACAAAAAAGTGAACCACAAGGTCTGGTCAAGCTCAGCTGTCCTTCAGTGATGATGCGTTTCCAGATTCGCCAGTTGCTGAATGAATTCCTCAAAGCCTATCCGCAAGTACAGGTCGAAATGGAAATCACCAGCCGCCGTGTCGATGTGCTGCATGATGATATTGACCTTGCCATCCGTACCAACTTTGAAGCCAATGAAGATTCCAGCATCGTGGTCCGCGATGTGATTAAAACCACGCATTGTCTGGTCGCCAGTCCTGAATTATTAAAAGGCCGAACACTGGATTATCCGACTGAGATTAATGATTTCCCGACCATCGTTCTTGGTACCCAGAGAAATCATTACCAATGGTATCTGCATCGTACCGATAGCAATGAGCAAATAGACATTACGCTCGAACCACGGATCAAGAGTAATGATCTGGCAGGTGTCTATTATTCTGCACTAGATGGACTCGGTATTGCTGATCTACCCTATTTAACCGTAGAAGATGACCTAAAAACAGGGAAGCTGATTCATCTATTACCGGAATGGTGTTCCAATGTAGGTACTGTCCAACTGGTCTATGCTTCACGTAAAGGCCAGCGTCTGGTCATGGAAAAATTGATTGAGCATCTGGTTGAAGGCTTGCGTTCTGCAGCCGAAGGTCATAAGGGCTATACCATTTAAATCATTATTTTATTTTCAGTAGGCAATAAAAAATCCAGCACTGAGGGCTGGATTTTTTTAATTGCGATAAAGATTTATTGAATTAGATTTTACCGACCAGGTCGATTGAAGGAGCAAGCGTTGCTTCGCCTTCTTTCCATTTTGCAGGACATACTTCACCTGGGTGAGCGTGTACATATTGCGCTGCTTTTACTTTACGAAGCAGTTCTTGTGCGTCACGACCGATACCACCCGCGTTGATTTCAACGATCTGGATTTTACCATCTGGATCAATCACGAAAGTACCACGGTCAGCCAGACCATCAGCTTCGATCAGTACTTCAAAGTTTTTCGCCAGCGTCCAAGTTGGATCGCCGATCATTGGGTACTGGATTTTACCAATCACGTCAGACGTATCGTGCCAAGCTTTGTGCGTAAAATGCGTGTCTGTAGATACAGAGTAAATTTCTACGCCCATTTTCTGGAATTCAGCATATTGATCAGCAAGATCGCCTAATTCTGTTGGACAAACAAAAGTGAAGTCAGCAGGATAGAAGAATACAACAGACCATTTGCCTTTCATGTCCTGTTCAGACACTTCAACGAATTGACCGTTGTGGTAAGCAGTTGCATTAAATGGCTTAACTTCAGTATTGATTAAACTCATGTGACTTTTCCTATCAGTTCGTGGGAATTCATTCGATGAACTAAGAATACGCAAAAACTATAAATAGGTAAAACCGTAACTTTTTATAAAAACTATCGGTTTTTTAGATTTAATAATTCTATTAACTTTCTGCTTATCATCTTTTATCTCGATTCAGGAAGATGTTTACTGAGAAAAATGCTGTAGAGAATCCCAAACTGATTGTGCCAAAGCAGACGTATGCTGTTGCGGGGAATCTTTGACTCGACTGGCAAGCCAGGCACGGCAATAACTTTCTGTTGCGCCAATGACCAAAGAAGTCAGCAAAGCAGGTGGAACCGCTTGCAGACGGGCTGCATCTGGCTGCTGAGCCATCCATTTCTTTAGATCCTGATTACGCTGGCGAGTCTGCTGTTCCAGATTTTGACGCAGCTCAGAGGTGTGCACCACATGATGGGCAGCATAGAGAAAACGGGCAAAATCTGGATAACTGATCACCCAGTCAATATAACTTCGGATAATGGCATGAATGCCCTGTTCGGCACTTTTCGCTCGGGATAAAGCCTGTAAACGTCGGCTGGACTGATCTTTTAAAGCTGCCAAATAGAGTGCAGCAACGATTCCATCCTTGTGATGAAAATGATGGTAGATTGCACCGACACTGGTTTCTGCCCGATCCCGGATCATTTCAATCGTCGTCGCGGCTATGCCACTGTGTAAAAATTCCTGTAATGCGCAATTTAGAATTTGACGTTTTAAGGCCGCTCGCCTTCCTGGATAACTCCCTTCCAATACATCCATCCCTTGCATTCTCCCCAATGTGCTCGGTGGTGTTGATCATTAACTTCCCTATTTTAAACACATTTCTTGTGAGTCCTGCCAATACAGAATATTATTCTGTTTGAGGATCTTATTATTATTCACCTCTTACGCAGGAATAGCGATCATGAGCCAAGCGCTTAAAATATGGAAAAGCTTTCAAAAAAAGCCAGGTGGCAAATATATATTTTCCAGACTACTTTGCATAAAAATACCTTATTTCAGCAGTATTTCCCCCCTGCTCGAAACACTTGCACCCGATTACTGCGAAGTGAGCATGAAAAAACATAATGCTGTACTCAACCATCTAGATACAGTCCATGCAATTGCCATATGCAATCTGGCTGAACTGGCAGCAGGCACCATGACCGATGCCAGTGTTCCCAAAACCCACTCCTGGATTCTTAAAGGTATGCAGGTTGAATATCTTAAAAAAGCGACCACAGATTTAAGGGCAATTGCCACACCAGCAGACTTAAATATTCAATGGGATGAAATCACTGAATATCAGGTCAATGTTGAGGTTCTGGATATGGCACAAGATATCGTATGCCATGCCTTCATCACGATGCGGGTCTCTCCTAAAAAGAAGAAAACAAATAAACAGGCTTAAAAAAACCCGCCAGATGGCGGGTTTTTAATAATGATCTTCCGTTTTAAGTTTTAATTAAAATGGTAGGTCGTCATCTAGATCTGCTGCTGGCGCTGCAACTGGTGCTGGCGCTGCTTTCGGTGCAAAACCACCTGGGTTGTTGCCATAGCCACCACCTGCAGGTGCATTATTGAAGCCACCTTGTTGTGGTGCGTTATAACCTTGTTGACCGCCCTGGTTATTATTGCCATAGCCGCCTTGGTTATTGTTAAAACGTGGCTGTGCAAAACCACCATTATCAGATTGTTCGCCACCTTGTGGACGACCTGAATCTAGCATTTGCATCTGCTCACCACGGATTTCTGTAGTGTAACGCTCTTGACCGCTTTGATCTGTCCACTGACGGGTACGTAGTGAACCTTCGATATATACTTTAGAACCTTTACGCAGATACTGCTGTGCAATTTCACCTAAACGGTTATGCAGCACAATGCGGTGCCATTCGGTTTGCTCTTTACGCTCACCAGTGCTCTTATCTGTCCAAGAATCACTTGTTGCGATAGAGAATTGAGTAAGAGAACCCCCATTAGGGAAAGTTTTTGTTTCAGGATCTCGACCTAAAGTACCAACTAAAATAACCTTATTTACACCACGCATGAGACCTATACTTCCTATTTGTTTCTATATTTTACTTTATAAGAGTTATGCTTAAATGGCTACCTCTTTACCCAACAAGTGCGTTAATTGTTGTCGCGCAGTATCATTAATCTGCTGTTTATCAACCTTGACGTAGGCCACTTGCTGTTCCGGCATCACCACGACTTCTTCAATACCATGAATGGATAAAAGCTGTGAAGTCCATTCATCTGTTTGTCTATTTTCAGGCAGGCTTAGCACCAGAGACGAAAGATAGCGCGGCTGAGCCAGCCCAAAACTGATGAGCAGCCAAATTATAGCAATCGCGGTCAGAATACTCCAACCCATGGACGTGTCATTCAGCAACAAAAGTTGTCCACCCACTGTACCCCCAAAAAAGGCACCGAGGAACTGGCTGCTGGCATTGACGCCCATGGCTGTGGCCTTGGACTGAATCGGTGCAACTTTGGACAACCATGATGGCAACAATGCTTCCATGACGTTAAAGGCAATGAAGAAGATACCTAAGCCAATCAATAGAATATATTTCGATTCAAAACCAAAAATCAGCACCAATAAGCCAATGATAATTCCCGCAATTGCGGTGAGGAAAATGCCACGCATTTTGCGGTATTTTTCCGCCAGAATAATACTTGGAAAGGCAAAGAACAGGCTAATCACCAGCAGCGGCAAATAGACCCAGCCATGACTGGCTAAAGGAATATCTGCGAACTCGATCAACTGGGATGGCACATAGATAAACATTGCCGTTAATAGCAGATGCAGACTGAAAACTGACACATGCAGGCGATTCAGATCGCCCATTTTCAGTACCTGTTTCAGCTGGGTCAGATAGCCTTGCTGAAAGTTACGATGGTGACGGGTCACTTTTGGAACCAGTAGCAACATTGCAATTGCCGCCAGACCCATCACCGTGGTTACCCAGAATAAACCTGAAATACCCACCAGACCCGTTAGCCAAGGCCCCAAAGTAAATGCCACCACAAAAGATAAACCGATACTCATACCCATGGTCGCCATGGCTTTCATCCGGTTTTCTTCACGAGTTACATCGGCCAGCAATGCCATCACCACTGCAGAAACAGCACCACCACCGGCAATGGCACGACCGATAATCACGCCATAGATCGTTTCTGACATGGCGGCAATTGCGCCACCCAGTGCGAAAAGCAATAACCCGATGACCACCAGTGGCTTACGGCTAAAACGGTCCGCGATCAGGCTAAATGGAATCTGTAAAATGGCCTGTGTCAGACCATAGACACCAACGGCCAGGCCAATGAGTGCCGGCGTAGCATATTCATATGACTGCCCTGCAACCGAAAATACAGGAATAATCATAAACAACCCCAGCATACGCAGTGCAAAAATACTGCTAAGTGCAAAGGTTGAGCGACGTTCTAAGGCATTCATCATAAATTATGGCAGTTCAATTGGTGGATCTTCAGGCGAAGATTATAGGACATTCAGCCGGGTTGGATGCAGGAATTTTATTTGAAATAAAGATGATGCTGATCTGAAAATAAAAAAGCGCAGCCCGAGCCACGCTTTTAATCAACTACAGACGTGTTATTTACCTGAGTTAATCTGACGGTTGGTATATTGGATTGAAGCAATCACCGCCCAAACAATGAAGGCTACACCGATCAGGCCAGTCACCACTTCCGGAATGTGCACGCCAGTACCACTCGCCAACATAATGAAAGCCAAAGCACCAATCGCATAATGCGCACCATGTTCCAGATAGATATAAGCATCCAGTGTGCCTTTATCTACCAGGTAAATCGTCATGGAACGTACGAACATCGCACCGATCGCCAGACCGAGCATGATGATCACCACATCAGAAGTAATCGCAAAAGCACCAATTACACCATCAAAACTGAAAGATGCATCCAGGACTTCTAGGTATAGAAAGCCACCGAAACCCGCTTTTACCACACCCGCGGGTACACCTTCAGCATCGTGACGAACTGCATTACCCTCTTCATCAACTTCTGGCTCACCACCAAGTAAGTGACTCAGAACCTGTACCCCGATGTAAACCACAATCCCCCAGATACCGGCAAGGGTTACATCAAGGCGTTTTAGCTCATCTACATGCGATGCTGTTACCAGCAAGGCAATTAAAGTCAAGAACACTGACATCGCGGGAACGTTGGCTAAATGGGCCAAACGGCGCTCTAGCATTCTGAACCAGTGTGTATCTTTTTCTTCATCGAGAAAGAAGTTCAGGAACACCAGCATCAGGAAGGCACCACCAAAGGCAGCAATTTCCGCATGATGTGCCATCAGCTTCGCCGAGTATTCCTTCGGTGCATTTAATGCCAGCTGCACGACTTCCAT
Organism: Acinetobacter sp. LoGeW2-3; assembly: GCF_002688565.1. Taxonomy (NCBI): domain Bacteria; kingdom Pseudomonadati; phylum Pseudomonadota; class Gammaproteobacteria; order Moraxellales; family Moraxellaceae; genus Acinetobacter; species Acinetobacter sp. LoGeW2-3. Next base: position 913,522 of record NZ_CP024011.1, read on the forward strand.
AAAGCCCATATCGGCAGTCACTGCGACAATAACCACAGGGAAAATCAGACGCATCCCGAATACGGCAACCAGAATACCCACGGTCAGGAAGATCATTTTCCAGAAGTGATCCCAGCCGCGCAGGACTGAGGCATTGACAACCGCGTTATCGAACGACAACGACACTTCCATGATTGCAAGAATTGCAGTGATGGTGAGTGCTGTGAGCATGGTTTGCAGGCCCGCTTCAGGACCATGGGTATAACCCCAGTAAGCAGCCAAACCAAGACACACGATCGAGAATGCAAATGAGAAACCAAAATGTTTCAACATACAAATCGACCTTGTATTAAACAGAATTTAAAATATCATTTCGCAGTACAAAAAATGAATAGCTGTGAAAATTTGTCGCCATTATGAAACTTTTGCGACTTAAACCAAAGCGATTCCATGTAGCTTTTCAATTATTTTTAGCTTTTATTCCCACGCATTATTTTATTCATGAGATGCGATGTTTGGCTAAATATTCTACTCTTGTTTTCAAGCGTATCTAGTCAGCTGCATTTCACTTTTTTATTTGCTAAAAATCATATTCTCTACAGAGGTCTTTCTAAGGCCAGCAACTTAAATTTGATTCACCCCATATCCAAAAATTATTTTTTATACAAAGGTTTTATTTTTGAAATCAAAGATTAATATTGTTGCAAAGTTCATCTAACTGTTCAGATATTTACGATTCAGCACCAATATTCTATTGATCACTGAACTGAGCCGTCACAACTTGACGTTAAATGTACTAATCTTTGCACTTGAACATTTTTCATGCGCTATCATATATAAGTTTTTTAAAGAATCATCCAGGATTATTGCATGAGCCAAAGTCATATCCGTATTCGAGGCGCACGTACGCATAACCTTAAGAATGTGAACCTCGATATTCCACGCGACAAGTTTGTGGTGATTACGGGGCTTTCAGGTTCAGGTAAGTCTTCACTCGCTTTTGATACCTTATATGCTGAAGGTCAGCGTCGTTATGTCGAATCGCTGTCTGCCTATGCGCGTCAGTTCCTGTCCCAGATGGAAAAACCTGAAGTCGATTCGATTGAAGGCCTCAGCCCGGCCATCGCTATTGAACAGAAGTCGACCAGCCATAACCCGCGTTCTACTGTGGGAACCATCACAGAAATTTACGACTATTTACGTCTGCTCTATGCGCGCGTTGGTACACCCTATTGCCCGGAACATGACCTGCCGATGGTGGCGCAAACCGTGAGTGAAATGGTGGATGCGGTAAAAGCTCTGGAAGAAGGCACGGGCCTGATGTTGTTGGCACCAGTCGTGCGTGAACGTAAGGGTGAATACTCTGCGCTATTTGAACAATTGCAGAGCCAAGGTTTTGTACGTGCCCGCGTGGATGGCGAGATCATGGAAATTGATCCACCACCAGAACTGGACAAAAAGAAAAAGCACACCATTGAAGTAGTCGTTGACCGCTTTAAAGTCCGTGATGATCTGGGCAATCGTATTGCGGAAAGTTTTGAAACTGCCCTACGTCTGGGTGGTGATATTGCTATTGTCTCTCGAATGAAAGGTGAACGACCAGATCGTGTCTTCTCAGCAAAACACTCTTGCCCGAAATGTGATCGTGCGGTGGCGGAACTGGAACCACGTCTGTTCTCGTTTAACAATCCATTTGGTGCCTGTCCAGTTTGTGATGGCCTGGGTACGCGTAGTCATTTCAGTGCTGAAAAACTGATTCCAAATCCTGAACTCAGCATCAGTCAGGGCGCGATCCGTGGTTGGGACCGTCAACGTCCGTACTATTACAGCATGATTGAGAAGGTTGCCAATCACTTTGGCTATTCTCTGGATACGCCATGGAATCAGCTGGAAGCGGATGTTAAAAAGAAATTCCTTTACGGTACCGGTCGTGAAAAAATTGACCTGAGTTATGTCGATGAGCGTGGCCGCCGTCATAATCGGATGATTGCTTTTGAAGGTGTGCTGCCGCATTTAGAACGCCGTTACCGTGAAACAGAAAGTAATTATGTGCGTGATGATCTGGCACAGTACTTATCTAATGCAGCCTGTGATGCCTGTGATGGTTCACGTCTGAATGAAATCTCACGTAATGTGAAAATTCTGGACAAAACCATTGCTGAAATCACTCGTATGTCGATTGGTGATGCGGAAAGTTATTATCAAGAGCTCAACCTTGAAGGTGCTCGCGGTGAAATTGCCGACAAGATTTTCAAGGAAATCCGTGAACGTCTGCACTTCCTGGTATCAGTCGGTCTGAACTATCTCAGCCTTTCCCGTTCTGCGGAAACTCTGTCGGGTGGTGAAGCCCAGCGTATCCGTCTGGCATCACAAATCGGTGCTGGTCTAATGGGCGTGATGTATGTGCTAGATGAACCGTCAATTGGTCTGCATCAACGTGATAACGACCGTTTGCTGCAAACTCTAGTGCGTCTGCGTGATCTTGGTAATACTGTGCTGGTGGTTGAGCATGATGAAGATGCGATTCGCGCTGCCGATCATATTATTGATATCGGTCCGGGTGCTGGTGTGCATGGTGGTTATGTGATTGCTGAAGGAACCTATCAGGAACTCGCAGCAAATAAAGATTCTCTAACGGGTAAATATCTATCTGGTAAGCTAAAAATTGAAGTACCAAAACAACGCGTCAAACCACCAAAGCCAGAAGAACAGATCAAGCTCATGGGTGCGGCGGGTCATAACCTTAAGAAAGTCGATCTGACGATTCCTCTGGGTGTAATGACTTGTGTGACGGGTGTATCAGGTTCAGGTAAATCAACACTGATTAACCGGACTTTATTACCATTGGCAGCAACCCAGCTCAATGGTGCGACCACTCAAACTTCAGAGAAATTTGATTCAATTGATGGTCTGCAATTCCTGGATAAAGTCGTAGATATTGACCAGAGTCCGATTGGACGTACACCACGTTCGAATCCGGCGACTTATACCGGTTTATTTACCCCAATTCGTGAGCTGTTTTCTCAGACTCAGGAAGCCAAAGGTCGTGGTTATACTGCAGGCCGTTTCTCGTTTAACGTGAAAGGTGGTCGCTGTGAAGCCTGTGAAGGCGATGGCATGATTAAAGTGGCGATGCACTTCCTGCCAGATATGTATGTACCGTGTGATGCCTGTCATGGCAAGCGTTATAACCGCGAAACACTGGAAGTGAACTATAAAGGCAAAAACATCTCTGATGTACTGGAAATGACAGTTGAAGATGCCATGCATTTCTTCGATGCTATTCCAGTGATTCACCGTCGTCTGGAAACATTGCATCAGGTAGGTTTAGGTTATATCCGTCTGGGTCAGTCAGCAACAACACTTTCTGGTGGTGAAGCACAACGGGTTAAACTGGCACGTGAGCTGGCAAAACGTGATACTGGTAAGACCCTGTATGTTCTGGATGAGCCAACGACTGGTCTGCACTTCCATGATATTGCCAAGTTACTCGATATCCTGCACGAGCTACGCAACAAGGGTAATACTATTGTAGTGATTGAGCACAATCTGGATGTCATTAAAACTGCGGACTGGATCGTGGACTTGGGTCCTGAAGGTGGTTCAGGAGGCGGTATGATTATCGCTGAAGGTACGCCTGAACAAGTGGCGAAGAGTAAGAGTTCACATACTGCGCGGTTCTTAAAGCCGTTGTTGAAATAAGAATCTCCCCTAGCCCCTCTTTAGAAAAGAGGGGAAATTCCCTCCTTTCTCAAAGGAGGGTTAGGGAGGATTAAAACTTAATAAAAAGGATTTTTTGTTTTTCAGGGGGAATCATGCGGTTTTCAGAAAGATATGGTTATAAGCCTGTACGTGACATTATTCAAAAAGAAAGTATAGATGATGCTTTAAAAAATGGATTATGGAATGCAATCGATTTAAGTATTTTTAGTCAATATTATATTTTTAATAATCGACATGCTCCTATAAACGGAAGTAATTTAGAGGAATTCTTTAAAACACTATTTCATTACTTCTTTAAAGTTAGAATTGATCAAATTCCATATAACTTGCAACAAACTATTAATTTTATAGATGATCTTTATTTCAAAAAATATAAATGGTATGAAATTTATAATTTTATTGAAGCATGTATAGAGTATTTTCCTTTTGATGAAGGGAAAGAAGATTTTATCAATCTACTGAATAATTGCTTACGAATTGAGAATTCTGCTTATAGGGTGATTAATGACCAAATCACCCCAGTCACCTCAGAACAAGAAATCCAATCCATTGAAGAAGCTTTAGAAGATACAAGTCCCTATTCCGGTGTTCAAAAACATTTAAATCAAGCTTTAAAGCTTATGTCAAATCGCCAGAATCCTTATTATCGAAACTCTATTAAAGAGTCAATCAGTGCTGTTGAATCTATTTGTAAAATAGTGACAGACGATGATAAAGCAAGTTTAGGACAAGCTTTAAAGATAATCGAAACAAAGTATGGATTACATGAGGCCTTGAAGAAAAGTTTAAGCCAACTTTATGGCTATACTTCTGATGGTGATGGTATACGCCATGCGATGTTAGAAGAATCCAATTTAAGCTATATCGATGCGAAATTTATGCTCGTAGCCTGTACTAATTTTATTAACTATCTGATCGATAAAACTAAAAATTAAATTATATAACCGGCGACATGGATGTCGCCCATCTGATAGCCCTAAAGGGAGTTAACATCAGTCAAACAAATGCATTTTGCTACTTTTGGTTAGTCAAAAGTAAGAATATTTTTATTAATGAAGATAAATAAATTAGTTAAGCTAAACATCCACCACTGCATTCCGTCCTCGACCTTTAGCCATAAACAAAGCTTTATCTGCTTTAGTAAACAGGCTGATCCAGGACTGTGCGCCTATTGCCAATCCAATACTGACCGATACCTGAATTTGCTCGCCAGTATCACTTAAAATACAAGCATCAGCCACTTGACTTCGAATCTTATTGGCAATGATATGAGCATTATAAAGATCAATATTTTCGATCAAAACCAGAAACTCATCCCCACCATAACGCACCAATAAATCAGAAGTACGGACATTGTCCTTCAGGCACTGGGCCACGAACTGAATAACCTCATCTCCGACAATGTGCCCATACTGATCATTAACCTGCTTAAAGTGATCAATATCAATAATCATCAGACAGGTCTGGCTAAACTGCGAAGGATGTGACTCTAGAAAGCGAGTGTATTCCTCTAAAGCGAACCGATTTGCCAATCCAGTTAAAGGATCGGAATGGGCAATATTTTTAAGCCTAAATTCTAAAGCCTCACGTTGCTGCAACATTTGCTGCAACTTTTGAATAGCTGCAAATAAAGAGTCTGATTTGGAGCGAGCATTCGATGATAAAGGCTGAGCATCTCCGTTCTCTGAAAGTGTAAACAGAATTTGACGCGCTTCGATCAACGGCTGAAAAACGCTTTTACGTGCAAAAATCATCGTCGCAATTGCTGCACTTAAAGACACCAGCGAAAGTAAAATCGTCCAGAGCAAATGCTGCAAATGAGAAGATTTTTCCTGTTCTGCGACCTGATTGCTGTAATCAAGCAAATAAGTTTGCAGATCAACCACAGTAACGAATTTATCTACCATGGCATTGGTCAGTTCTGTTCCCGCCAAATGGTAAGGTACTTGCTGACTACTCTCGTCCATCAGGCTGGAAATAATCGGTAAGCCCTTTTGAATAAAGACAGTATCTACAGCATTATGCAGTCGGTTAAATTCTTCAGTCTTGTCCTGTTCTGGCTGCAATGTGCCGATTAAATCCCAAAGATAGTGGATTCGATATTGAATTTGCACGGCACGAGTCAAGCTTGTCGCTGGAATCTGTTGGCCAAAAGTCACATAAGGCATGATTGTAGAAGCTGCCCGCCCAGCCTGATCTCGTAAGTCAGATAAAAATAAAATTTGAGGAATAAAATTGTTTTGTGCTGTAGAGGTCTTATTAGAAGCAATAACGACTCCTTTTAGAAGAGTCCGACAACTATCCCACACTTTAAACATTGCACCAATCGCATGATCTAATGCTTTTGCACTACGCTGGTTCCAAGGGGTTTTTGCATAAAGATCAATCTGTAAACGCCCCTGTTCCAGACTTGGCCGAACCACCCTTTCTAAACGCTGGCTTAAATGCGGAAAGCCTACCTGCTGCAATACCTCGGCCGTATGTTCAAACTGCTGATCTACTTCTTTACGATAAATTTCAAGTTCTTGTTGTCGTTGTTGAATATCTTCAGGCGTACTGGAAAGCACTTTATTGGCAGGTGCACGTTCCTTGGAGATCTTATTGGCTAGAATGGCAACTTCTTGGAGTGCATGTAATTCATCAGAAGTACGCACTGCTTCAAGGTATCTTTGTGTGCTATTAACAATGAGAGGGATACAAATCAGCAGCAGACATAGAATAATGACAGACATTGCCCAATACAGATGTTTACTGATTTGTTCAGAGCGTAAGGTATTCATTGTCTTCGCATACGCCCTCAGGCTAATAATAAAGTATTTGATTTATCTTAATTATTATACAAAAAATCCATTTCTTCAGAAAGAAAAAATTCTTCATATTAAATGATTTTATATAGCTTTACTGAACTCAAAGGTCAAAGAAAGGCTCATTCATGTTCTTAGATTTTAAATAAAAATTTTTAGATTTAGTAAAAAACCAGCGGATGTATCAAATAATTTCAAAAAAAATCTAAATTCGTATTGTTTACTGTTTACACATGCAACAATTAAGTGCATAATGCACCGCATTAGGGCGAATTAAATTTTTCCTCAGCAGATATTTTGATTTACCCGCAAATTTTGGCTAAAAAATCCCAGTTTTCATTGAAAATTGGGATTTTTTTGTCTATTTCATTTTCTATATAATATTTAATTGAATATTATGCACTATTTTGGTGCAATTTATTCTTGCAAGACTGCTTGTCTTGTTTGTTATTTATACTGATTAACTCATATTTTTCTCTTCTCACTCCTCCCTTCTAAAATTTTAGACAAAAAAAAGCCCAACCTTGGGGAAAGCTGGGCCGATAAAACACAAAATTTGTGGAGGATCAGGTCAAATAAAAATCATATCTCGTCTGACTTGATCATATCATTATGGTAATTTTCATATAAAATGTAAAGCAGATTAAAATAGTCGGGTTTCTATTTGTTTAATTAATCATCATTACGGTGATTTATATTCAAAAAACACAAATTTATTAGTAGCTAACCTATTAAAATTTATCTATTACTTAGCTTCAGTCACCAAACTATGACAAATAGATAGATCAAAAATTGTTTTTTTCTATGTTTAAGAAATAATCAATTAGATTAAACAATAAATTATCCACAAATAAAGTGATTTTTCACATATTTTATAGCTCTTTTATATTTGCTTAGTTAATTGTTCTAACAGCATTTTTTCAGGTTGAAATGGCAAATATCTTCTTGTTCACAATTTCATCAAATCAAACACTTATAAGCTTTGTATTTAATAATTACATTAGGGTTCATTGACTTAATAAATTGTTACAATACAATTACTGCTGTTTTACCCCCTTTTGAAAAATGGTAATTATCATGAAAAAACTAGGTTTAGCCACTGCTTTATTATTAGCGATGACCGGTGCTCAAGCATATCAATTCGAAGTTCAAGGTCAATCAGAGTTCATTGATAACACTGCTAATGACAAAAACTTTACTGGTGCAGTTCAAGGTACTTACTACTTCAAAGATGTAGACACTACTAAAGGTCCATTAGCTGAAGCAGCATTTTTAAACCAAGCGTCTAATGTATCTGCTTCTTATACATATGGCGAATACGACGTAGATGCTGATAACAACCAAAACTTCACTTCTCACACTTATGGTGTAAAAGGCGAAGCTTATGTTCCAACTAAAGTAGTTCCTGCATATGCAAGCGCTTCTTATAGCCATACTAAATTTGATGGTAAAGGCGGCCAAAAAGATGGCAATGGCGACCGTTATGCATTAGAACTTGGTGCTTTCGCTACACCTAACTTCCTGGTTGCTGTAGGTTATACAAGCGTTGCTGACCAGACTTCTTACGATGCTTTCAACATGTTTAACAACGGTGTTGCTAAAGCTGCTATTGAATCAGACACAATCGCTGAAGATCAAGATGCAATCACTGCTCGTACTAAATACGTAGGTGGAATCGATGGTACTAACATGGCGATCGGTTTTGAATCTGGTTTAGTTTATGGTGAAGACACTGCTTATAACCTAGGTACTACACTATATGTAACTCCTAAACTAGGTGTTGGCGTTTCTTACATGGAATCTAGCTTTGCTGGTTCTCCAGACAAAGCATATGGTGCTAACGTAAACTACTTCGTTACTCCAGCAGTTTCTGTAGGCGCTAGCTATGTAAATGCTAACTTTGAACGTTCTGAAGCAACTGAAATTGCTCGTGACACTCAAACTGTTGGCTTAAATGCTAAATTCCGTTTCTAATTTCTGATTAGATTCCGAATACAGAAAAAAGGACGCTTTAAGCGTCCTTTTTTTCTTGTTCCGACTTTTTATGCGGTAAATGAGAAATATATTGTAATCCCACCAGCCGTGACACAATCAAAGCCAGATACATCACACCAAAAAACATCTGAATCATAGCCAACATTCTGGCAAGGGGACTCACGGGCATGGTATCTGCTAATCCTGTGGCGGATTGCACACTAAAACTCAAGAACAATAAGTCCAACCAAGGCTGATAAGCTTGAAGGTCGGGATCCGCAAAACTATAAGGAATCAGTAGCTGACAAATACTATAAAGAAAGGCAAATCCCCAGGCCATCAAAGTAAAGGCCGCCCCTGCTGCAAATAGTTCATCTTTAGTCAGGTAACGGTCATGAAACATATAACGTAATAAACCATAAGATGCACTGAAATAAGCACAAGCTTCAAAGGCATGCGCGATAATCAACACCCAGACCTGTTTCACGCCTAATAAAACCAATGATGAAAAAAATAGTGCACCAATAACGAAACTTAATCCCAGTATCGTGAAGACAGGGGTTTGACGAATGACCCGGGCAATCACCAGTAAAACCAATACGCCTATTACCCAAGTTGCGGCCCGATAAGGAGCATACTCATAACTTAGTACAGATAGGATCAGAATAATGAATTGCAGACAGAGTAGCCATGCAGAAGGCAGTCGCTTAAAAGTCGTCCAGCACATTAACAAAGTTTTTTTCATCTAATCCTTCTTTTTCATGACACTACAAATCTGCAGTTTTATTTTTTTCTGTTCAAACTTAACATTTAATCAGTAGCTTGCAGAGCAGCGCTTTGTATCAAAATGATGTATTCATTAAAAATATAAATAATTAAATATACTGCATAATCTATTCAGTGAATACGTTACCTCTTTTAATCCTTAAAGCAGCTCAAACCACTATTGCGATTAAAGATGAATAAAAATTGCATTTTGTTTTAATCAGCTTAGGCATTTGATTTTTGTGTATTAAAGAAGATCTCAATAAAAAAGGACGCATATTGCATCCTTTTTTATTCGGTTAGCCAAGTGAAAGAGCTTAACGCACCCTACTTAAGAAGTGTAAATGCCGTTCATATTGATCCAGAATATCCTGCAACAAGTCTTCACGCGTCCATTCCATCACATCATAGTTTTGCCCACCTTCATTGAGGAAGACTTCAGCCTGGAAGTGTTGTCCTGCATCTTCATCCTGAGACGGCATAAAACTTGGTGGTAAGATCTGGCGCGCGACCACCGCATAGACAAAATTTGCCTCATCCTGATGGTCTACTCGCAAGCATAGCCCCTGCTCTATTTCATCAATGATCACGGCATGATGACGGCGTTGGAATTCTTTTTGAATACTTAAAAATGCCTGTCTCACTTCTGACTGGATATACTGCGTTACTTCCTGTTCATCATGCGCATAATGCATGATCAGTCCCAGACGCTGTTGCCAACTACGCGGATTATGAATGGCTCGTGGGGTAATTCGGGCTTCTTGTAAGGCCTGCATTTTGGTGACTTCTAGCCGTAATGCCTTAATCAACCCCCAACTAATCACCAGCATGATCAAGGTAAAAGGCAAGGCACTCAGCATCGTAGCAGATTGCAATGCAGCCAAGCCACCCGCATATAATAAGACGATCGCTAGCAAAGCCATGATCACTGTCCAGAACAAACGTTGCCAGGTCGGAGACTGATCAGATTTAGCCGTCAGATAATCCGTGACCAGCGCACCAGAGTCAGCTGAAGTCACGAAAAATAGCACCACCAGGAGTGTTGCAACTATACTCATCACTGCTGAGAAAGGCATTCCATGCAGAAATTCAAACAGTGCTACAGATGAGTCACGCTGTACCGCCTGCATCAGGTTGATATTGGCTTCTTGCAAAATGCTATATAGCGCTGCATTCCCCATAAAGCCCATCCAGATCAGAGTAAAGCCGGTTGGAATCAGTAAAACACCTACAATAAATTCACGAATAGTCCGACCTCGAGATACCCGAGCAATAAACATTCCCACAAATGGTGACCAGGAAATCCACCAGGCCCAATACATGATGGTCCATCCACCAATCCAGCCACTGGGCTGATAGGCATAGAGATTAAAGGTCATACTGAACAGGCTAGACACATACTGTCCGACATTCTGAATAGTTGTTTGAAGCAGATAAATCGTTGGTCCTGCCAGGAAAACAAACAGCAATAGCCCCAAAGCCAACACCAGATTCAGCTCGGATAAACGCTTGATGCCTTTATCCAGGCCAAAAAATACTGAAAGTGAGGCCATGGCACTGACGATAATAATCAGAATGACCTGTACCCCAGTACTCTGCTCGATACCAAACAGATAATTCAGACCAGAATTAATCTGTGTGACCCCAAAACCCAAAGTGGTGGCAACACCAAATACGGTTCCGATGGTCGCGAAGATATCCACGCCATCCCCAATCGGACCATAAATTCGTTTTCCAATTAAAGGATAAAGAGCCGAGCGTATTTTTAAAGGCAGCTGATGCCGATAAGCAAAATAAGCCAGTGATAATCCCACAAGGGTATAGATCGCCCAAGCATGAAGTCCCCAGTGGAAGAAAGTGACACGCATGGCCTGCTGTGCCGACTGAATCGTTTCCGGTTCACCCGATGGCGGAGTGACATAGTGCATCACTGGTTCCGCAACACCGAAGAACATCAACCCAATCCCCATGCCTGCAGTAAATAGCATGGCAAACCAAGAGGCATTTTTATAATCCGGGGTGCTATGGTCTGGACCCAGCTTGATCCTGCCCATATCAGACAATGCAATGAAAATCAGGAGAATCAGAAAAATTGCGACTGATAAAACATAGAACCAGCTAAAAGAGGTCGTTACCCACTGGTTCAGTTGCTGAGTCATCAGTTCAAATGAATTTGGTGCCAAGACCACCATTAGAAGAAATAGTCCAATAATGATGACAGTTGTTAAAAACACACGAGGATTCACATTGGAATACCAGGATGTGGTTCTGGAAGACATATCCACTCCATTTTTGCTTTTTATTTATCCGACCAGATTGGTCACACAGGCATTACTCAAAAAGAAGACATGAGTAAAAAGAACGCATTTCGATCACATATCGAAACCTAAGTACTAGGATAAGTTATTGTTCTTATTCACTTGGTTGTACTCCTGTTCCCTTCTCGTAACTTAAAAGAGGAAAGTCTTGATCTATTCTGTTTATCAAAGGCCATAAAATCTTGCTCTAGAAATACAGGAATCGTGCAATGAAATATTGCATTAGCCTCAAAACATACAAGCAATAAAGAAGTCCCTTACGGGACTTCTTTATGGAGCATCAAATCATCTTAGTGATCAGATGCACCTGAGATACCGATACCTGTTTGTGAACGTACAAACTGTGCATCGAATGCTTTGCGTTCTGCTTGAGCCTGTGCCGAATTATCAGTCACAGAGAATAACCAGCAGCAGAAGAACGACAACGGCATTGCGAAGATCGCTGGACCATTGAATGGGTTCACTGCAGTTTCTGCAATACCCAGTGTATCTACCCAAACTGCTTTAGACAGTACAATCAGAACTACCGCAGTCACCAAACCTACGATACCACCAATCACCGCACCACGAGTGGTTAAGCCTTTCCAGAACATAGACAAAACCAGTACCGGGAAGTTGGCACATGCCGCAACCGAGAATGCTAGACCCACCATGAATGCTACGTTTTGTTTCTCGAACAGGATACCCAAGATCATCGCGAAGATTGCAAGACCAAGCGTTGCGATCTTAGACATGCGTAATTCAGATTCAGGCGTTGTTTGACCTTTCTTCAATACGTTTGCATACAAGTCATGAGAAATCGCTGATGCACCTGATAGAGTCAGACCGGCTACAACCGCAAGAATTGTTGCGAATGCCACTGCAGAAATGAAGCCCATGAACAAGTCGCCACCTACTGCATCTGCAAGGTGAACCGCTGCCATGTTGTTACCACCTACAAGCTCCAGCTTGCCAGTGATTGCCATTTTTGCAACATCAAGGAATTGTGGGTTATTCGATACGTATAGAATCGCACCGAAACCAATGATGAAGGTTAACAGGTAGAAATAACCAATAAAGCCTGTCGCAACCACAACTGATTTACGTGCTTCTTTCGCATCTTTTACTGTGAAGAAACGCATCAGGATATGTGGCAGACCTGCAGTACCAAACATCAATGCAAGACCCAAAGAAATTGCATCAACTGGGTTAGAGGCCAAACTACCCGGGCCCATGATTTTAGTTGCATCAGCAAGGTTTAGATCGTGTACTTTTGAATAGACACCAATCGCCTGTTCAAACATGTTAGTAAAGCTGAAGCCCACGCCTTTCATTACCATGAAGGCCATGAAAGTTGCACCAGATAACAGCATGACTGCTTTAATAATCTGTACCCAAGTCGTTGCCAGCATGCCCCCGAAGATTACATAAGCCATCATCAATAAGCCAACAATCACAACTGCGATGTTGTAATTCAGACCAAAGAGCAACTTGATCAGCTGACCTGCACCTACCATTTGTGCAATCAGATAGAATGCTACAACTACGAGTGAGCTAAGTGCAGCCAAGGTACGTACCGGTTTTTCCTGCAAGCGGAAAGATACCACGTCTGATAAGTTGAATTTACCCAAGTTACGCAGACGTTCTGCGACCAGGAACAATACGATTGGCCAACCCACCATGAAGCCTAGAGAATATAGTAAGCCGTCGAAACCAGACAGGAATACCATTGCGGAAATACCCAGGAAGGATGCAGCCGACATATAGTCACCGGCAATCGCCAAACCATTCTGGAAACCAGAGATCCCGCCACCGGCAGTATAGAAATCATTGGTACTGGTGGTTTGTTTTGCTGCCCATTTGGTAATGAAAAGTGTTGCACCTACGAAAATCACAAACATGATAATCGCGTGCCAGTTAGTAGCTTGCTGTTCTGCTGCACCCAGATCAGGTCCAGCCAGTGCCATACCTGAAGCAATTGTCGTTGCAGCAAGGGCGATAAGAGAATTCCATTTCATCTTAGTGAGGTCCTTTTTCATGAGCAATTGCTTCTACTTCACGCATTGCTTCTTCAGTCAATTGATCAAGTTTGTTATTGGCGATGTAGGAATACACGCCACACAAGATAAACGACAGCACAATAATGCCTAGACCTAATGGAATCCCCCAAGTCGTCACACCGCCTGAAATTGAAGACAATAAAAACTCTTTGTTATAGCCGACCAAAAGCATGAAGCCGACATAAACGAATAACATAATTGCTGTGAGCGTCCAGCTAAGACGACTTTTCTTGGCAACCATTTCTTTGAATTTGGGATTTTGTAGAATCTGTTCTACTTGTCTCTCATCCATAACCATACTCCTTGCTATGCCCAACCTTGGGCATCCATTTTTTAATTCGAATTATCACTGCTACAACTTAACAAGCTTCATGGCTGGTTGTAATTTAGACTTTGGTCGTTAAAAATTGAGCAATTTGAACGCCTGCGTTCACGATGCTGTATCATAGCCGCATGCTCAGTAGACATCAGGCAATATGAACAGTTGGCTCATCATAGGGGTACTCGCCCTCTATATCGCATTACTCTTTGTTTGTGCATTTTTCGGGGAGAAACACGCCAGTCGTCTTAGCACCCGTGGACGCATGTTATTGTTTAGCCTAACTTTAGGTGTTTACTGTTCTTCCTGGACATTTTACGGCGCAACCGGTGCCGCAGTTCGTGAAGGCATCATTTTCCTACCGATTTATCTGGGCCCTTTGCTTTTTGTCGCGATTGGTTATGACATCTGGCGCCGACTGGGTCGAGTGCGTCAGCATCACGCCATTTCATCAATCGCCGACTTTGTCGCAGCGCGTTATGGCAAAAGTGGGCCACTGGCATCGCTAGTAACCATACTGGCTGTAATCGCAATTATTCCCTATCTAGCTTTGCAGCTACGTGCGATTGCGCTCAGTGCCTCCGTGATTCTGGAACCATCCGCAGGCATCACTAGCACCACCAATAGTGTGCTGTTCCTGACTGGGATTCTGGCTATTCTGGCGATGATTTTTGGTACCCGGCAGATTGCCAATACCGAGCAGCATGGCGGTTTAATGCTGGCAGTCGCCTTTGAATCTTTCGTAAAATTGTTTGCGCTACTAGCAGTCGCTGGCTTCTTCATGTTTGCTGCGCCAGAAAATTTATCGCAGATTAGCGGTGATATCAAAACCACCTTCCATGAAGTGCAACTGTTTGGTGTGCCAGAAAGCTTCTGGGTACAAACTCTACTCGCCGCATTAGCGATTATCTGTTTACCACGTCAGTTCCATGTCGCTGTAGTCGAACTACGTGATGAAAAACATATTCGTGGCGCCCGACGCTGGTTTGCCATCTATCTGATCCTGACCACGATCGCGATTGTTCCAATTGCCAGCTGGGCGCTGCATGCGGCACCGCATTATCTGGCGATTCCAGACGTCGCTGTGCTGTCTTTGCCACTCAGTTACAACCAGGACTGGCTAACTTTATTGGCCTTCCTCGGTGGTTTTTCGGCATCCACCGGAATGTTATTGGTATCTTCAGTTGCCTTGTCGATCATGCTCAGTAATGACTTGATCATGCCGGCACTGTGGCGCTTTAACCTGATTTCCCGTCATGATAAACGTTTACCACTGGTACTGAAATTTACTCGCCGCATCTGTATTTTAGCCGTGATGCTGCTGGGCTTTCTGTTCTTCAATTTCTTTAATGATATTGATCAGCTTTCAGTCTTCGGTCTGCTGGCCTTTAGTGCGGTGGCGCAATTTGCCCCTGCCCTGATCGGCGGTCTGTACTGGCGTGGTGGTAGTAAACAAGGCGTCTATGCCGGCCTGCTGACTGGTTTTGCCTTGTGGGCCTATACTTTACTGTTCCCAACCATTCTGCGTAGCTTGCCGGAACCGTATCAGCAGTTCAGCCAGGACTTTTTAAATTATGGTCCACTAGCACTCAACTGGCTGCGCCCTGAAGCACTGCTTGGTTTTGAATCTTTTGATTCTCTGACTCATGGTGTGGCCTGGTCACTTGGCCTTAATTTAATTCTTTATATCTGGGTTTCTCGTATTTTCCGCCCAAGTGTAGCAGAACAAATTCAGGCAGAAAGTTTCTTCTATTACGAAACCAAACCTTTGCCTTCGCAGAGCCCAACCACTGAGGTAAGCTATTCACATCAGGATGTAGCACGCTTAAAAGTCGGGGATCTGATTACTTTAGCCAAACGCATTACCGGTGAAGAACCCACCACGCGGGCTTTCCAACAGTTCTGTAATCAAAATAATGTCGAGCTGAATGAAAACAGCAGTGCCAATGGCATGTGGTGGCGCTTTACCGAGCAGTATCTGGCTGGCACCATTGGGGCTGCTTCGGCACGTACCTTATTAACCACTGCGATGGTGAATAACGGTCTAGCTCTCGGTCAGGTGGCAAATATTCTTGACCAAGCCTCCCAATGGCAACGCTTTAACCAGAATCTGATCATGACCATGATCGACCACATGACCCAAGGTGTCAGTGTCGTCGATGAGAACATGTGTCTGGTGGCTTGGAACAACCAGTACCTGAAGCTATTTGATTATCCAAAGGACATTGTCTACGTCGGATGTCCAATTGCAGACCTGATTCGTTACAACGCTGAGCGTGGTGAATGTGGGCCGGGTTCCGTCGAAGAACATGTGCGTAAGCGTATCCACTGGATGCAGGTCGGTAGCGCACATGAGTTCGAGCGGATCCGTAAGGATGGCCGTGTGATTCAGATGCGCGGCAATCCGATTGAAGGCGGTGGTTTCGTAACGACCTTCGCGGACATTACTGCCTTCCGTGAAAATGAAGCAGTACTGGAAGCACGCGTGCGGGATCGTACCCAACAGCTTGCGGATGCCTTGTCCGAACAGCAACTGGCACGTGAACAGGCGGATAAAGCTAATATGTCCAAGAGCCGCTTTATTGCAGCGGCCAGCCATGACCTGTTACAGCCGATGCATGCTGCACGTCTGTTTAGTACTGCACTAGAGCAAAGTGTGCAAAGTGAAGAAGATCGCAAGACCTTACAACAACTAGATCGTGCCCTGCATGGTGCAGAAAGTATGCTCTCTGCCCTGCTGGATATTGCACGTCTGGAAGGTGGTACGATTCAGCCGAAGCGCCAGGCTTATCCATTGCATGACCTGCTCAGCGATCTGGAATTACAATTCAAGTCGATTGCAGCGCAACGTGGTATCAAGTTCAGCGTGCATGATGCCCAGTTCTGGATTGACACCGATCCACAATGGATTCGCCGTATTATCCAAAACTTTGTCAGCAATGCGCTACGTTATACCGCTAGCGGTAAAGTAATTGTCGGCGTACTGCGTTCAAGTAGTAAACCGAATCATATCCGTATTGGTGTCTGGGATACTGGACCGGGGATTGCTGAAGAACAACGCATCAAACTGTTCCAGGAATTTGAGCGTTGTGGCCACACGTCCCCTTGGGGTGAACAAGGTCTGGGTTTAGGTCTGGCGATTGTGCAGCGTATGACCAGCATGCTGGACTACCCAGTCCATGTCTATTCTGAATATGGCAAAGGCTCCTGCTTTATGATTGAAGTACCGCTGACTGAAGCACCAAAAGTCGTGGCGGCTCCAGTACAGGCTGTACCGCTGAAATCTAAAGCCTTTAAAGTGCTGTGTTTAGACAATGACGAAACCATTCTGGAAGGTATGTCGACTTTGCTGACCAAATGGGGTTATCAAGTGTTTAAAGCCACAGAACCTGAACAGGCACAGGAGCTAATAGAACAGGAAAATATTCAAGTTTGGCTAGTCGATCAGCATTTAAATAATGACAAACGCGGTTTGGACTTTATTGTGAATAACCGTAAGCCGAATGTACCCGTTGCTTTGATCACGGCAGATTCTGATCCAGAACTGCCACAGCAGCTCAAGGAACTGAATATTGTTCTGCTGAAAAAACCGCTAAAACCTGCTTCATTACGTTCATGGCTTTCTGGCTTAAAAATCTCGGATAGTTAAGACGTTATAGGTTTGATAAGTGCCTGTTTTACTAAATAAAGCAGGCACTTTTTATTTTAAATGTCACAAAAAATTTCAACATTTGCATGATATTTAAGCGGATGTGCTAAAAGCATCAAAATCAGGCTAGAAATACTGATATCCATTGACCAAAAATATCATTTTTAAAATCACTATGGCAAAACTTCACCATTCCTGACGTGAAGCTGTGTGTACTTGGTTACAATATTGTAAGTTATTATTTTTTATAAACTAATATTGGTCTAATTTGGTTATTCGAACTTTAGTCGTATTTTTTCTTCCCCTATTCCGCTCTAAAAATATGACTTAGAAACGATCAGTATCTATTCATGCCAATAATTCTTCATCCGCATGTCAGCTGATCATTTATTACTGCATAAAGGATGACTAATCATGAGCTTAGACACTACTACTGAGATTAATCAGAACCGACAGTTTCATCGTCAATACGGTGCCAATGCCATGCTGCCGGCAATCGACTGGAGCAATCTATTTAAATACAGCAAACTTGATCCAGCACAGGTTGAAGCACTGGAAACTCTGTATCAGTCTGCCGTTCCCCTCGCTCTGCAAGTATTTGAAGAATTGCACTTTGATGTATTTGAACCTTTTGCCTATAAGCCTCAAGGTTTGGGACTATTTGAGCGTCTGGCGGAACAGGAATCAAAACTGATTCAATCGCTGGAAACCGAAACTGCAGAATTAAGTGAAGACACCCGTCATCAGATCTGGAGCATGTTATTGCGTGGTGGTGCGGTACTGGTATTTAAAGCATGGCTGGCAAAAGTCAAAACTGGTGATGACCAACTGGATACCTCACAGTTTGATGAACTTTCTGAACTACTGTTTATTAAAACTCCACCGCTTGAACTGGCAGAGCGCTTACGTGTTGATCCAAATTCAGAACAGGATCATATCTTCCTGATGTATGGCAATGACGTTTATCTGGATCGCTTCAACAGTCTGGAAACTGCAGCATTGTTTGTAGACCTTGGTGTTTATGATGCCGCTTTCCTGAGTCTGCGTGATGATCGTGTTGCTGAATACCTGATGTCGCAAGGCTATGTCACTCAGGAGCAGATTGATGAACTGCAATGTGCTCTGAACCCACTGTTCTGTGCAGATCTCACTCCTAAACAAGATTGTATCGCTTAAAAGCAGATATTCAGGCAATAAAAAAGACCTCTATTGAGGTCTTTTTTTGTCGCTTTAAAAAGCTTAGATTTTCTTTTCTTCAATATTCAATGCATTGATCGCCAATACAGCTTGAGTACGGTTCTGTACACCGAGCTTACGGAAGATTGCAGTTACGTGCGCTTTAATAGTTGCTTCAGAGACATCCAGCTCATACGCGATCTGTTTGTTGAGCAAGCCTTCTGCCACCATCATCAACACGCGGAACTGTTGCGGTGTCAAAGACTGAATACGTTCAGCCAATGCAGTTTCATCAGCAGCACGTGGATCAAAATTCATGTTGGCTGGCAGATTTGGTGGTAACCAGATTTCGCCTTCCAGTACTTCACGAATCGCTTCACCAATATGGCTTGGATGCGCTGATTTTGGAATGTAGCCCATTGCACCATGTGCAATCGCACGTTGAATGATGCTGACTTCTTCATGAGCCGACACCACAATAATTGGCAATGAAGGATACTGTGCGCGGACATGCACCAATGCAGAAAAGCCGGAAGCACCCGGTAAATTCAGATCCAGCAGCACAAGATCAGGTTCAGGACCATTTTCCAGGCGTTCATAAAATTCATTCACTGCTGCAGTTTCATGAATTTGTGCTTGCGGTAAGCTATAACGAACGGCTTGAATTAAAGCATGACGAAACAGTGGATGATCATCAACGATTAAAATATTCATAGGACGTGAGAGAGATCTTGTGCACGGTAGCTTCTATTCTACCTGTACTCGGTAGCTCAGCGATATGCAAGACTGTACATTTTTTAAAAATAATCTTCAGTTTCGCTACATAAATTATAAAATATCTGTATTTCACTAATTATTTAATTCTCATCATTTTTTTGTATATACATTGTTGACTGACTGCAAAGCTTATTCTCATTCAATATAAGTCAAAATATCAATGTATTAGTCACTAGCAGCGTTACTAATACTCACCATTTTAATTATATCTCAAATTTAGATAACTTTTCAGCTTTTCCTTATTTTACACGCATAAGCTCATTTTGGATTAATAGGCTCATTCCGAGACCAACCAATTTTTTAGGTTCCAAAATGTCAAATCAAGATCTACAAAAACCACTGAATATCGTTGCCGTTTCTGGTGGTTTAAATAATCCGTCTAAAACTGAAGCACTGGTACAAGCGATTGTTGATGAGCTAGGTGAAGCAACACCAATCAATGTACATTTCATTAAATTCAGCGAAATTGGTCAGTTACTGGGTGGCGCGATCTACCGCAACCAGTTACCACAACGTGTTCAGGATGATTTGGCAGCGGTTGAAGCAGCTGATGCGCTGATTGTCGGTACACCAGTTTACCGCGCATCATTCACTGGCTTGTTCAAACACTTCTTTGACTTTGTAGAACAAACTGCACTGGTTGATGTTCCTGTTCTTTTAGCAGCATCAGGTGGTAGTGACCGTCATGCGCTGGTACTTGAACACCAATTACGTCCATTGTTCAGCTTCTTCCAGGCTCAAACGCTGCCAATCGGTGTTTATGCAACAGATCGTGACTTCACGCCTGAATATACCATTCACAGCGAATTACTGCGTGCACGTATTACACTCGCTGTCGCACGTGCATTACCAATCCTTGAATGGGCACCAGCAAAAGGTCAACGTGCAGAAGTGGTTAAAGAAAAATCACAACAAGCTAACCAGAATCTGGGCATCAACAAGCAAATCGAACAGGAAGAAGTTCTGCCTTCAGCAGCAGTGCCTAGCCTGGATGCAGCAGAGTCTCGTTTACACAGTAAGAAAGCACCAAAAACTCAAGTTGCTTAATTAATTAACTTCTTCAGAGGATGAGAAGAATGTCAAACAACAAAAATATTACTTTTGCATATTGGGTTCCAAATGTAAGCGGTGGTCTGGTCGTGAGTAACATCGAGCAACGCACTGACTGGAGCTATGACTATAACGTACGTCTGGCACAGACAGCAGAAAAGGCTGGCTTTGACTATGCCCTGACCCAGATTCGTTTTACTGCAGGCTACAATGCAGAAAATCAGCACGAATCTGTTAGCTTCAGTCACGGCATTTTGGCGAAAACTGAACGTCTAAAAGTCATTGCGGCGATTCTGCCAGGCCCTTGGAAACCAGCATTGGCAGCAAAACAGCTGGCAACCATTGATCATTTAACTAACGGCCGTATCGCGATCAATGTCGTCAGTGGCTGGTTCCGTGGTGAATTTGATGCAATTGGTGAAGAGTGGCCTGAACATGACCAGCGCTATGCACGTTCAGAAGAATTTATTCGTAGCCTGAAAGGTGTCTGGACCCAAGATAATTTCAGTTTTGATGGTAAGTACTACCAGTTTAAGGACTATACCTTGAGTCCAAAACCGGTACAGAAACCACATATTGAAATATTCCAGGGCGGCAGTTCACGTGCGGCACGCGACATGGCATCACGTGTATCGGACTGGTACTTTACCAATGGCAACACGCCTGAAGAGCTGAAAAAGCAGATCGATGACATTCGTGAAAAGGCTAAAGCCAATAATCATCAAGTGAAAATCGGTGTGAATGCTTTCGTGATCGCCCGTGATACTGAAGAAGAAGCGCAAGCGGTACTACGAGAAATCGTTGCTAAGGCCAATGTCCAAGCCGTGAAATCTTTTGGTGATGCAACCCGTGAAGCAGGTGCAGCAACAGCGGAAGGTGAAGGTAACTGGGCCAAGTCTACGTTTGAAGATCTGGTGCAATACAACGATGGCTTCCGTACCAACCTGATTGGTACACCGCAGCAAATCGCTGAACGTATCATTGAACTGAAAAAAGTTGGTGTGGATCTCATCCTGTCTGGATTCCTGCACTTTATTGAAGAAGTTGAATACTTTGGCCAAAAGGTATTACCTTTGGTTCGTGAACTTGAAGCACAACAGGCAACGGCTGTGCAACAAGAAGAAGCTGAGCTCGTATAACGATTCCGATAATTCTCAGCGGACTCCCTTCACTCCCCTAAGGCTCGGCTTAGGGGATTTTTTTATCTGGGCATAAAACTAGGCAGTGCAGCACAACTATAGCCGTACTCCATATTCCTCCCTACAATGTGATGCAATTGCAAGAATAGATGTTTAACTATGTATACCGGTATTGTCCAAGGCCTGGAAAAGGTCGTTGAAATTCGCAAAGGCGATGGCTTTATTACGATCATCGTGAGTGATCAGCAAGGCTTTTTTGAAGATGTGTTTATTGGTGCCAGTGTGGCGGTGAATGGTGTGTGCCTGACCGTAACCACAATCGACCGTGAGCAGCAACAGATTCATTTTGATATTTCTAATGTTACCCTCGATCTGACCACGCTGAACTCATTAAAAGTCGGTGATGAAGTGAATATCGAACGCTCTGCCAAAGTCGGCGCAGAAAATGGTGGACATAACCTGTATGGGCATATTGAAGGCACCGCTAAAGTCAGCCAGATTGAACGTCGCGGTGAAACCTTACATATTGACCTGCAAATTCCAGATGGCAATATCAAATACTTCTTCCTGAAAGGCTTTATCGGGCTAAATGGCTGTAGCCTAACTGTGAACCGAGTCGATCGTGCCAAAAGCGAGATTTCGATTGACCTGATTCCAGAAACTTTACGCCTAACCACCTGGAAAGCGGTTCAGGTCGGTGATGAGGTCAATTATGAAATTGACCAGATGACCCGTACCCTGGTGGATACGCTAGAAAATATTCATTTAGCCAAAGGCTAATTTTAGGAAGGTTGAGGTAAATAAAACTCAGCCTCTATCCCGTTAATATTTCTCTACTATTTCTGTCCTGCCAGATTGCCTAGAATGCATGGCATCTTATTTGTAGAAAATAGCCATGCATCTGATCTGGTTCCGGAATGACTTAAGACTTCATGACCATGCTGCCTTATGGCATGCAGCACAAAGCAGACAATGTCTGGCTTTAGTCATCCTGTCACCTGAGCAATGGCAACTGCATCAGGATGCACCGATCAAGATTGATTTCTACCTGCGCCGGCTCAAAGTCCTGAAACAGCAGCTAGAAGCACTGAATATTCCTCTACTGATTTTGAATATTCCACGCTGGAAAGATATCCCAGATCAGTTCTTGTCACTGTGTCAGCAATTCCAGATCAGTACCGTGCATTGCAATATTGAAACTGGTTTTAATGAACAACAACGCGATCAAGCCGTAGAACAACTGCTACAACAGCATCAGATTGCTTTTGAGTCTTATGAAGACCGAACTCTGTTTCCTTTAGGTTCAATCCGTAATCAGAACCAGCAGCCCTATCAGGTGTTTAGCGCGTTTAAAAAGAAGTGCTATGAGCGGCTGATTATCGATGTACCTTCCTGTTATCCAGAGATCGAAGCTCAGCCTAAATTAGAATTCGATCTTTCTAGCTTTGATTTTGACTTAGACAAGTTTGCTGAAACTTATCAGCAAGAAGCTATCAGCCGATATTGGCCAATTGAAGATCAGCATGCTTTTGAGATGCTGAATGAATTTATAGAAGACCGGCTGGTTGACTATAAAATTGATCGTGACCTCCCATCCATTGATGGAACCAGCCAACTGTCTCCGCATTTAAATATTGGCATTCTCTCTATCCGGGAGTGTGTGCAGTCTCTGTTTGCATCTTCACAAGGCTATTTTCAAATTGAAAATGAAGGTCAGCAAACCTGGCTGGATGAACTGCTTTGGCGTGAGTTCTATCAGCATACCTTGCATGACTTTCCTAAAGTCTCCAAGCATCAACCTTTTAAGGACAATACCAAAGCCATCGTGTGGCGAGACGCCCCTGAAGATTTAGCTGCCTGGCAGCAAGGTCAGACCGGGATTCCGATTGTCGATGCCGGTATGCACCAACTACTGGCTACTGGCTGGATGCATAACCGGGTGCGCATGATCACCGCCATGTTCCTCAGTAAAAACCTGTTGATTGACTGGCGTTTGGGCGAAGCCTGGTTTATGCAGCATCTGATTGATGGCGATCTGGCAGCCAATAATGGCGGCTGGCAATGGTGCACCTCCACCGGCATGGATGCGGTACCCTATTTCCGGATTTTTAATCCAGTGAATCAGTCTCAGCGTTTTGATCCCAACGGCGACTATCTCCGTAAATGGGTGCCAGAACTGGCACATCTGGATAGTAAAAGCATTCATGAACCTTATGCTAAAAATCCAGATTTACAGCTGGATTATCCAAAGCCTATTGTCGATTTAAAGCAGTCCCGTATACGAGCGATTGAGGCCTTTAAACAGCTTTAAGTAAAACCATCATTAAATAAAAAGCCTCCAACTGGAGGCTTTTTAAAAGATAAATCAAGAATAAAAACTTGGATCAGGCACTTTACCCGTCAGCACCCATTCGCCGACTTCCTGATATTTATAATCCACCGGATCATGTAGGGTCTGGGTACGGACATTGCGCCAGAAACGGTCCAGATTCAGCTTGGCAGTCGTTGCTCGTGCCCCCATCACCTGAAAGATGTTTTGCGTGATATAGAGTGAAGTATTGGTCGCAGCAATTTTTGCAGTGGCAATGGCAATCGACACTTCACCACGCTGTTCAGCAGTCAGTTCAGCGCCCACATCCCACGCTTTTTGCAGAGTCTGAATAGCTTTGTTTGCCAATAGACGAACGCCTTCAAGTTGCACATAGAACTCGGCAAAATGCTTCTGGGTAAATGGGTCATTCACCGCATTTTCTGCTAGAGACTTGGACCAGGCTTTTTGATTCTGTACGGTCTGCTTCGCCACTTCAAAAGCCCCTTCGGCTACACCGAGGAACATGTGCACAAAAATCAGCTGGGCAATCAATGGACGCAGGCTGGAATATGGGGTACTCAGTGGTCCCGGATTCAGTAACAGTTCATCTTCATGAATTTTCACCTGTTCAAAATGGCTGGTGCCACTATCGGTCTGACGCTGGCCCATATTGTTCCAGTCCCCGAGGAAACTCACACCATCACGCTGGGTTGGAATCACCCCGATCAGCAGTTTGCCTTCTTCGTTATAGCCGGAACACAGCAGAATGTCGGAATCCATTGAACCAGAACAGAAGCTCTTGTCACCATGGAAAATATATTCTTTCTCAGAAATTTTAGTCGCTGTAGTACGGCGATCTAGCGGATTCAGAGTATTGCCCCAAAACAGGTTTTCTTGTGCAGTCTGTTCAAACCAGGAGCCATATTGTTCTGGCTGTGAAAACAGTTCAACCGTTGCGATCAGCAGATGATGGAAACCATAAACATGCGCCAATGAACTATCGACGCGCGCAATAATCTGAATGGTCTGAAAGATCGTCTGCCAGTCTGCACCCTGCCCACCATATTCCTTTGGAATCGAGAGTCCCAGCAATCCGCTCTGACGGATCAGGTCACGTTGCTGCTTGGGATTGCCACCCTGTTTGTCACGTTCAGCCGCAGTCAAAGCGAACTGATCTGCCAGGGATTGGGCAATATCCAGTGGAGATTGATCCAGGTATTGTTGTCGCGCATTCATTGTTTTGTACTCATTTCTGCTCTCTACAGCATGCCAGAAGCTTAACAGATCACGCCCAGAGCCTATATCCGAAAGCATGCAGAGCTTATCAATGATATAAAAATACCGACTGAGGACAGTCGGTATCTTATTAATTTTATAATGATTTAGGCAGTTCTTTGCACTTCAGCAATCAGGTTATCCACCACCTGTGGTTCAGCTAAAGTTGAAGTATCGCCTAAGCTATCCAGTTCATTCGCTGCAATTTTCCTCAGGATACGGCGCATGATCTTGCCGGAACGGGTCTTCGGTAAGGCCGGTGCCCAGTGTAGTGCATCTGGCGTTGCCACTGGTCCAAGAATTTTACGTACCCAAGCCACCAGTTCAGCGCGTAGCTCTTCCGTACTTTCAGTGCCAGCTTGTAGGGTCACAAAGGCGCAAATCCCCTGACCCTTGATGTCATGCGGCATTCCCACAACTGCAGCTTCTGCAACTGATTCATGTGCTACCAGTGCACTCTCAATTTCTGCTGTACCCAGACGATGACCAGAGACATTGAGTACGTCATCGACACGGCCAGTGATCCAGTAATAGCCATCTTCATCACGGCGCGCACCGTCACCCGTGAAATAGGTACCCGGATAAGTCGAGAAATAAGCTTCAATAAAACGGTCTGGATCGCCCCAGATAGTACGCATCTGACCTGGCCAGGAATCCTTAATCACCAGATTGCCCTCAGCTGCCCCGTCCAGTTCCTTCCCTTCAGCATCGACAATGGCAGGTTGCACGCCAAAGAATGGACGGGTCGCTGAACCCGGTTTCAGATCAGTTGCCCCCGGCAAAGGGGTAATCATGAAACCACCAGTTTCAGTCTGCCACCAGGTATCTACGATTGGGCAACGGCTTTCACCGACCACGCTGTAATACCAGTTCCAGGCTTCCGGATTAATCGGCTCACCCACCGAACCGAGGAGACGCAGGCTACTGCGGTCACTTTCACGCACAAAGGCATCACCTTCACGCATCATGGCCCGGATCGCAGTTGGTGCCGTATAGAGAATAGTGACATTGTGCTTGTCCACGATATGTCCGGTACGTGCCCAGGTTGGATATTGCGGTACCCCTTCAAACATGACCGTGGTGGTCCCGTTAGACAATGGACCATAGAGCACATAAGAGTGACCAGTAATCCAGCCCACATCTGCGGTACACCAGAACACATCATCCTGTTTGATATCAAAGACTTCTCGGAAGCTAGAATTTACATAAGTCAGATAGCCACCAGTGGTATGCAGCACGCCTTTCGGTTTACCAGTAGAACCCGAGGTATACAAAATGAATAGTGGATCTTCCGCGTTCATTGGCTCTGGCGGGCAGATCTCATTCACGGTCATGATTTCCATGTGATACCACAGGTCGCGACCTTTTTGCATTTCAATCGGATTACCCGTGCGATGTACTACCATGACATGCTCTATCGATTCAGTTCCGGCAATTTTCAGAGCTTCATCGACATTGGCTTTCAGCGGAATCTGCTTGCCACCACGCATACCTGAGTCTGCAGTAATGACCATTTTCGCCTGACTGTCTTCAATACGGCTAGCCAGTGAGTCTGGTGAGAAACCGCCAAATACCACACAGTGCACCGCACCAATCCGGGCACAAGCCAGCATGGCAATCGCAGCTTCGGAAACCATTGGCATATACAGCACCACCCGATCGCCTTTTTTAATCCCGTTCTTTTTCAGGACATTGGCAAAACGGCAGGTTTCATCGTAAAGCTCATGAAAGGAAATGATCTTGTGCCGGGATGGATGATCCCCTTCCCAGATAATTGCCGGCTTATATGGGTGTTCTTTCAAATGACGATCCAGACAGTTGGCACTGACATTCAGCTGACCATCAGCAAACCATTCGATCTTGAAATCATCTTTATTAAAACTGGTATTTTTGACCTGAGTAAAAGGCGTGATCCAGTCCAAACGCTGCGCCTGCTCTACCCAAAATTCCTCAGGCTCTTCAATGGAGCGTTTATAGCGTTCAAAATATTCGGTCTCGTTGGTACGTGCGGTTTTCTTAAATTCTGCTGGTACAGGATAGATCTCTTTCATTGTTCGCTTCCTTGATCTTATTCCATCTCGTCACGAGAGGTTCATGCCACGTTATTGATTGTTTTTTATGCATAGTCGCAGTATGGACCGCTTATTTCAAGTTGGACAATCATGCTTTGGTCGTATTCTGATCAATCCATTTAAAACATAGGTTTACAGGTGATACCAACATATTCCTGTCTATTTTTCGTATCTTGCCCTTTTATTTAATCCTATAATAGTGCTGAATTTTTATACTTCCTCACAGACAGAAGTGTTTGTCTGTTTTCGACTGGTTAATCTGGCTCAGCCCATGAACTCTAAAGATACTTCACCATTCTTCTCCCGCTCTCCGATACCCTCCAATGATAATCCATTATCTCTTGAAGGGCGCTTTGGTCGGCTTAGCTTTATCGGCTGGTATGCCTTCCTGCATATGATTTTCTTCTTTGCTTCAATCGCCTTAAGTCTGGTCAGCGGTATTTTCAGCCTAACCACCTTGTCTCTGGATAATCAGCATTTCGTTGATGCACTGACCGGTCTGGCAGGTCTCGGCTATCTGGCTTTAGTCATTTTCTATCTTTATTTTTATATTGTGATAGTGGCACGCCGTCTGCATGATCTGAATAAATCAGGCTGGTTGATGTTGCTGATGCTAGTTCCGGTGGTGAATATTTTCTTTATTTTCTATCTGCTGCTGGCTGCAGGAACGCCAGGACCGAATCGTTTTGGTCCAGTACGTTCGGCTGCAATCTGGGAAAAAATCCTAGCCTGGCTGATGATTTTATTGACCGTATTAAGCCTATTTGCAGCCAGCAGTGTAGTGTCCTTTATGATGGGGAGTGGTGAGCTGGAAAGCCCGCAGGAAGCGATCCAGAAAGGCACAGAATATTTTTAAGCTTATGTTAAATTTTGCTACCCTCCGCAAGGGCTGTGCAATTTTCTATTAAGTTCAAGGTAAAAATCAGGCAAAATAACGCGAATTTTTTTGAATTGGGATACTTGTGGCTGAAAAAGACACTGCGCTTAGTCAGGTGACTGAAGGAACGACTGAGCTGTTGCATCAGGCAACTGAAAAAACTGCTCAGACCGTTATTGAGCACACGGCTAAATATAATGACGCGTATTCAACCGTCGATAAATTTATTGAGGCGTTTTGGGAGCGCCTGCCTTATATCTGTATCGCACTGGTGGTTTTCACCATCTTTTACCTGCTTTCGAAACTGTTTAAATTCTTTGTTCGTAAAGCAATTGGTGAGCGTAGTTACAGTAAACAGAACTTGGTACTGGTACTAAACCGTGTCGGTACATCTGCCATTATTTTTATTGGCTTCCTGATTGCCATGGTCATTGCCATTCCAGGCTTTACTCCTGGTCAGCTGATGAGTGCCTTGGGGATTGGTTCGGTAGCGATCGGTTTCGCCTTCAAGGATATTTTCCAGAACCTGCTCTCTGGTGTACTGATTTTGCTCGGTGAACCGTTTAAAATTGGAGATGACATTATTGTTTCAGGTATGGAAGGTACGGTTGAAGATATTCAGATTCGTGCGACTTTCCTGCGCTCACCTGATGGTCGTCGTATCGTGATTCCAAACGCAACGGTTTATACCAGCGCAGTGACGGTAAATACGGCTTATCCACGTCGCCGCTGCCAGTTTGTCGTCGGTATTGGTTATGAAGATGATGTACAGAAAGCCAAAGACATCATTATGGCAATTCTGGATAAAGATCAAAGCATTCTTAGCCAGCCTGCTTTTAGTGTCAATGTGACTCAACTGGCTGACTTCTCAATCAATCTAACCGTAACCTGGTGGGTAGATACTGCAGAAAGTTCGATTGGTACGTCGATCAGTAGTGTTCAGGAAAATGTAATTGAAGCCTTCGCTGCACATGACATTTCAATTCCATATCCTGTACAAGAAGTGAAAGTTTACCGTGGTGGCGGTGAAGATGTTTCAGCGCGTGCTAAACATACGACCTAAGACATAGGGAATCACCGTTTCAGTACGGATGATACGGTTGCCAAGGCTCACCGCCTGGCAGCCGTTTTTTATCAGCAAATCAACCTCATAAGGAATAAAACCGCCTTCTGGGCCAATCACCACCGTACATGAATGCTCAATGGCATATGGCATTTTATTCTCAGCATAAGGGTGCGCTACATAAGCTGGACTATCTGCGTTTATCAATGTCGGTAGCACATCTTCGACAAATGGTTTAAAGCGTTTATACAGTTCAATGTGTGGCGCAATCGTATCCCCTGCCTGTTCAAGACCTAATTGCACATAATGATCTAGCTGTTGCAAGAAAGGCGTCTGCCAGTAGCTTTTATCAACTCGGTAGCTATGCAGCAAGATGATCTTCTCAACCCCAAGCGTTACCGCATCCATAATCAAACGACGTAGTACTTTAGGGCGTGGTAAAGCCACGATCAAAGTCACAGGTAATTTTGCTGGGATTGGTTCTTCTTGCAAGGGCTTTAACCGAACGGCTTTTTCGGTGATATCGACAATCTCTGTCAAATAACGTTTGCCATCTCGAATCCCAACTTTTAAGGTATCACCCACCTGAATCTCCAGATGCTGCTGCAAATGTTCCAACTGCCGCTTGGAACTAATTAACCACAGTTCAGATTCAGTTTGACGAGGATCAAGAAGGACAATATTCATATAGGAAATAAAATCTAAAAAAGAAATTCAAAACACCAAATCACAACCAGCATTTACTATCAAGACTTAGTGACATGGATGTCGCCTATTTCACTGTGCTGCAGGGATGCAGCATTAGTGAAATAAAGGGCTTTTGTTACTTTTGGCCCGACAAAAGTAAGATACGGCCTACGCGATAAACACCTATATTCTGTACTTCATCAAAAGGCCGTGATTACTCTTTAAATTGATTTCGCACCGCCTCAAATCGCAATACAAATCAAATAACTATTGTGTAGGCATTCCCTACTTTTGACAGCGCAAAAGTAGGCAAAACGCTTTTGTTAGACTGATGATACCTCCCTGTATCACAGTCTAGGCGGCATCCCTGCCGCCTTGGTAAATCTGATCTTTACTATGTATCGAATTGAATTAAAGATACTGGTCAATCACCTGAATATGCTTCGCTAATGAACCCTGATTCTGCTGCATAATCTTTTGCGCAGCCGTATTTAAACTTTCAGCCTTTGCTGAATTATTTAAAATTTCCAGCAGAGTTTCAGCTGCCTGCTTAAAATTATCTACGGCTTCTACAGCCTGAGCCTCAACGAACTCATCGACAATAGTCTGGAAGTTAAAATAATTCTTGCCCAGAATCGTCGGCACATTCAGCGCGATTGGCTCCAGAATATTGTGTCCACCACCCGGTTCATTGAGTGAACCACCAACATAGCTAGCCTGACTAAGTGCATACCATAGCCACATCTCGCCCATCGAATCTGCCAAATAAATTTGAGTATCTACTTCAATTTTCTGTCCCAAACTACGGCGCTGGGTGCGTAAATTTAAAGCTTGGGATGCTTGAAACACTTCATCAAACCGTTCTGGATGACGTGGTACAACAATACATAATAAATTTGGATCAGCATTCAAAGTAGCTTTCAACTCAGCTATCAACTGCTGTTCTTCAGGTGCATGGGTACTGGCCAAGGTAATGATCTTCCGACCTTGCAGATTCCACTCCTGTTCTAACTCGCTAGCACGATCAATAAACTGCTGTGGTGCGGTAATATCAAATTTAATATTGCCCAAAACTTGGGTCTTGTTAATCTGAATACCTAAATTAATATAACGCTGTTGCGTGGCAGTATCTTGCGCCAATAACAGTTGCATCGAATTCAGCATGCCTCGGGTTAGACCTTTGACTTTGCCATAACCTTTGGCTGATTTTTCTGAAAGACGGGCATTCAGCAACAGACAGGGCACATTAAAATTCTGTGCCTGATCTATGAGATTCGGCCAAAGTTCAGTCTCCATGAGAAGCAATAATTTCGGCTGATATTTCTGGTAGAAATCCCGAATCAAATACTTTTGATCGGCAGGCAAATAGACTGCCTGAAATAGATCTAAATAAGGCTCTTTGAAAAAAAGTGATTTAGCCCGTGTCTGACCTGTTTTTGTTGTATTAGTCACCAGGACTGGATGACCTGATTTTAAATAATGCTCAATCAGGGGTTGTGCCGCATTGGTTTCTCCAACTGAAACCACATGAAACCAGATGGCATGTTTATTTTTTGGAGTCTGAAACGGACCAAAACGTTCAAGCAGTTCCTGTTGCAGTTGCTCAGGACTTTCCGCACGCTTACGAATACGTGACTGATATACAGGCTTGATCAGTGTCAGTGCCGCGTTGTACCAAAAAGGAGTAGCCAAATGTTGCCCCGAAATTGAGTGAATCGGCAAAATATAACAGAGCCACACCGACATGTTAATCGATGTGACCCAAGTTTTAGATTATTCTATGGTGCTTAAAACTTTTAGTTCTGCCAAAGTTGGGTAATCAATATAACCTTCAGCGGTTTGACTGCCGATCATATTTTCCAGTCTTAACTCGTTCAATGATGCATCTTGAAGCAAGCGCTCATACAAGTCTGGATTCGCAATATAAGCCTTACCAAAAGAGACTGCATCAGCTTTCCCGGAAGCTAAAAGCTCAATCGCATCCTCACGGCTCAATCGCATATTGGCAATATATGGAACGCCATCTGAACGCTGTTTCATATATTCAGAAATGCTATCTTCCGCCAGATATTCACGGGTAAAGAAGAAAGCAATCTTGCGCTTGCCCAGCTGTTCCATCGCATAACCGAATGTTTCACGTGGATCATCATCGCCCATATCGTGCTCATCGCCACGTGGTGCCAGATGCACACCGACACGATCTGCACCCCAGACATCGATTAAAGCATCAACCACTTCCAGCAGGAAACGGACACGGTTTTCAACTGAACCACCGTACTCATCTTCACGCTTGTTGGTCTTGGTCTGCAGGAACTGATCAATCAGATAACCATTGGCGCCATGCAGCTCGACCCCATCAAAACCGGCCTCTTTGGCACGAATTGCAGCCTGCTTATATTGCTCGGTAATGGCATGGATTTCTGCAATTTCCAGCGGACGCGGCAGCACATAAGGACGTTTCGGACGCAATAGGCTGACATGGCCAGCTTGCTGTACTGAACTTGCTGATACTGGTGTTTCACCATTCAGTAATTCAGGATCTGAAACACGCCCTACATGCCATAACTGCGCAACAATCAAGCCGCCCTTTTCATGTACAGCATTGGTCACCAGTTTCCAGCCTTCGACCTGTGCCTCTGTAAATAACCCCGGTGTATTGCGGTAACCATTGGCTTCTTCAGAAATCACTGTCGCTTCGGAAATAATCAGGCCTGCACTTGCGCGCTGCGCATAATACTCAACCATCATTGGTGTTGGCACTCGATCATCAGTTGCACGACTACGCGTTAAAGGTGCCATGATGACACGGTTTTTTAATTTAAGCGCACCCAGCTTTAAAGGGGTATTTAATTCAGCCATTCTGACTCCATCCTCTAATGGTATTTTAGAGATGTTGTTGTAGATGTTCGATGTATTGCTGAATCAGAGCTTCGTTGCGGGAGAAATAAGACCATTGTCCATGTTTAGTGGCAGTGATTAATCCTGCCTGCTGTAATACGGACAAATGATTGGACATAGTGGACTGAGAGACTTGTCCTAATTTTTCAATCTGGCCAGCACAAACACCACGCTGAAAGCCCCCACACTCTTCGGCAGACAGATACTGCTCTGGTGTTTTCAACCATTCCAGAATTTGCCGGCGTGTAGGATTTGCCAGTGCTTTAAAGATCAGATCAAAGTCCATAGTCACATCACAAAGTCGTGCGCAACAAAGCTGATTGCAGCATTTGCCTCAGTATATCGCATTTTTTCGATTTATATATCGAATATTTTAGATATATAGATGACAAGCTGTATTCACTTTGTTACGCAGAGAGTTAAAAGGTCTGCTTACAAACCTTGTTTCAAGCTAGCTTCAATAAATTTATCCAGATCACCATCCAGAACTGCACCAGTATTTGAGCTTTCCACACTGGTACGTAAGTCTTTAATACGTGAGTCATCCAGAACATATGAACGGATCTGGCTGCCCCAACCGATATCTGACTTGGTATCTTCTAAGGCTTTGGCTGCATCATTACGTTTTTGCATCTCAAGTTCATAGAGTTTTGCACGTAACTGTTTCCAGGCATGGTCACGGTTGGCGTGTTGTGAACGCTGGTTCTGACATGCCACCACAATACCTGTTGGTGCGTGTGTTAAACGTACCGCAGAGTCGGTTTTGTTAATGTGCTGACCACCCGCACCAGACGCACGGTAAGTATCGGTACGAACGTCCGCAGGATTGATTTCAATCTCAATATTGTCATCAACTTCAGGAGAAACGAAGACTGCTGAAAACGACGTATGACGACGGTTACCTGAGTCAAATGGTGATTTTCGCACGAGACGGTGTACGCCTGATTCGGTACGTAACCAGCCATAGGCATACTCGCCTTCGACACGGATGGTTGCAGATTTAATCCCGGCAACATCACCATCAGAAACTTCCATCACTTCTGCTTTAAAGCCATGACGTTCAATCCAGCGCATGTACATGCGCAGCAACATCGATGCCCAATCCTGCGCTTCAGTACCGCCAGAACCGGCCTGAATTTCTACATAGCATGGGTTTGGATCCATCGGGTTGCTGAACATACGACGGAATTCCAGCTTCGCCAGTTCTGCTTCTGCTGAATCAAGCTCTGCCTGAACATCAGCAAGCATTTCTTCTTCGTCAGCTTCAACGGCTAAATCAAGCATTGCTTGGGCATCTTCAAGCTGAGTGCTTAAGCCATCTAATACATTAATAACGTTCTCAAGCTCGCCTTTTTCTTTGGCCATTGCCTGAGCACGGTTCTGATCATTCCAGATGGCTGGATCTTCTAATTCACGGAGAACCTCTTCCAAACGCTCTTTTTTCAGATCGTAGTCAAAGATACCCCCGTAGTGTTTGACCACGTTCGTTTAAGTCTTTTAGCTGGAGTAGATAAGGATTAATTTCCACGTGAATTTCTCTCAATCAATAAGGCATAAATTTTTAGCAGGTAATTATATCACAGTCCTTTCCTGCAGTTTTAGCAGGACCTCTTTATGATTTTTGCCTCTCATCAAGACTTATTTAGAAGATTCATATCAATCAATTCAGTGATATTTACTCATGTCTACCTACCCAGTCAAAGCATTAAAAAATATATTTCAGCAGCTAAAAATTTTCTTCTTTTTACAGACCAAACTAGTCAATTTAATGACACCTTTTCAGATTATTTTTTAAGCAAAATGCTTAAAATTCACAATCTTTACATAGTTTTAATAAAACAAAACATTCTTTATTTTTATTATATTTCAATGAATTATAATTATAAACTTACACAAAATTACCGTATTGACATTACTGCAACTTTCCCTTGATTGACGATCTCCCGATTTGGGCTAGACTGAAACTGTAACAAAAAATGTATTAAATCCCAGCCAAACTTTCAGAGGGGAGTATCCGCATGAAAAAATTAGCAATCGCTTCAGCACTACTTTCAGCCGTAGCTTTTACGGGTACCGCAGCACATGCATATCAAGCAGAAATTGGTGCATCAGCAGGCTTAATCGATCCGGACAACGGTAGCTCAAGCGGCTCTTTCGGTGTAGATGGCACATATTACTTTAATCCTGTACAAACTCGTGACGCACCACTGGCAGAAGCAGCCTTCCTTGACCGTGCGAGTAACGTAAAAGCTGAGTATGAATATCGAGAAGTTGGTGATTCTGAAGCGCATCGTTATGGTGTAGGCGCAGAATACTTCGTACCAAATTCTGACTTCTACTTAAGTGGTAAAGTAAGCGGTCATGATTTTCAAGACAATGACCAGATTGATAATGACCTGACTACTTATGCTGCAGAAGTGGGTTATTTACCGGCTCCAGGCCTATTGATTGCCGCTGGTGTGAAAGGTTGGGACCATGACCGTGATGACGGTGTAGATCCAACCCTTCGTGCAAAATATGTAACTACATTAGCCAATGGTAAAGACATTAACCTTGAAGCTGGTGCCGCTTTTGGTGACCTTGATGAGTACAACCTGAAAGCTGACTACTTCATCGATAAAACTTTGAGCGTTGGTGCTGATTATCAAAGCAATGATATTACAGACCGTAGTGAGTTCGGTGTAAATGCCCGTAAGTTCTTTACTGATCAAGTTAGCTTAGAAGGCCGAGTTGGATTTGGAGAACAAGGTAATAACGACTACAACTCATTTGGTGTAGCTGCGAAATACCGTTTCTAATCTGACCTATATACACTTTTAATAAAAAAGCCCTTCTTCGGAGGGGCTTTTTTTTATTGCACCAAAATAAGACTAACGGCATTGACCATAAGGATAAAAAACATACAATTTGTTGCAATTATAAAATTCCAAGTTTTATCAATAACAACTGAGACTTTTACATGTTAAAAAAAATTGTACTTGCAACTGCACTATTGAGTATTTTTGGTTTAAGCCATGCTTATCAGGCTGAAGTAGGTGGAAGCCTGCTTTATATTGATCCAGATCAAGGAGATTCCGCAATCGGATTTGGCTTGGATGGAGCTTATTATTTCAACCCAGTTCAAGTGAAAAACTCTCCATACAATGAAGCAGCATTTTTAAATCGTGCCAGTAATGTGAATGGTGGATTTGCTTACGTCAGCAACGATGATGTTGATTCAACCAGTTTTAGTATAGGGGTAGAAGTTTTTGTACCAAACTCAGATTTCTATATCAGTGGTGATATTAGCCATAATGAAAGAGAAGTAGATTTAGGTCCATTTACTGTTGAATCAGATCTAACTACTTATGGTGCTGAAGTAGGTTATTTACCGGTACCAGGTCTACTGCTTGCTGCTGGCCTTCGTGGCTGGGACAATGACAATGATGACGGTGTTGATCCAACCTTACGTGCTAAATATGTTGCGCCACTGGCAGGTAATGACATTAACCTGGAAGCTTATTTCGGTCTTGGCGACTTGGATGAATTTTCATTACGTGGCGACTACTACTTTGATAAAACGTTTAGTGTCGGGGTCGATTATTATGACAACGATGTCTCTGATGAATTTGGCATCAATGTAAAAAAATTCTTTAGCCCACAAATGAGCCTTGAAGGTCGTATCGGCTTTGGAGATGATGAAGATAACTTTAGCTTACGTGCTGCATACCGTTTCTAATTTCGAAGATTAAAAAAAACCGCTCTTTTAAGCGGTTTTTTTTATTTACTGTTCCAGATGCGCAATCCGCATTTGCAAACTAACATTGCCATTAAAGACATTTTTATCCAGTTCATAGACTAGACGTACACTGTCCTGCATCGGATCAAACTGATATTTGCTCGCTGCATTGAAAGCAATGGCATCTACAACTTGTCCATTTTCCAAAGCGACACGTAACTTCAGATGTACCTCTTTGAGCCAACGGTAATCCAGCACTTTAAAAATGCCTTCAAATATTGGTTGCGGAAATTTCTGTCCCCATGGACTCAGATTATGCAGTAAGTCGACAGTCTCTATCTGAAAAGCAGAAGCTGGCAGTTCACCATCGGTCCATAAAGTTGCAGTAAACAGACTCTCATCCATACTGCCAATCAGTTGTTCAAAAGTCTGCTTAAATTCAGCAAAGTGATCTTTCTTGATGGTCAGCCCTGCCGCAGCTGCATGCCCACCAAAATGACTGACAATATGCGGATGCTGTTCAGCCACCCGCTCAATTGCATCACGGATATGAATGCCTTCAATCGAGCGTGCCGAGCCCTTGATATGAATGCCATCTTCATCCGCGGCAAAGACAATACTTGGACGATGAAACTGCTCTTTTAAACGACCTGCAACAATGCCAATTACACCTTGATGCCAGTGCTGTTCGAACATAATCAAGGCAGCCGGAAGTTCAGCTTCATCTAACTGGATTTTTTCCAGTTCAGCCAGAGCTTCCTGCTTGATCTTGCCTTCAACCTGTCGGCGTTCAACATTGAGCTGATTCAACTGTTCAGCCAATGGATAAGCGGATGCCAAATCTTCAGCCAGCAGGCATTCGATGCCAATATCCATGGTTTCCATACGCCCTGCCGCATTGATACGTGGACCTAGTACAAAACCAAGATCTTGAGCTTTTAAAGTCGCTGCATCGCGACCAGCAATCTCAAGCAGTGCGCTAATACCTGGACGGCATAAATGCTGCTGAATCCGTTTCAGACCAGCATCCACCAGAATACGGTTGTTATAGTCTAAACTGGCGACATCTGCATAGGTGCCAAGCGCCACTAGATCCAGATAATTAGTAATCACTGTTGAAGACTTACCGAGTTTCTTACGATGCGTCGACAGATTAGCCAAGACATAGAAAGCTACCCCGACCCCAGCTAAAGCTTTGCTTGGAAAGTCACAGCCTAACTGGTTTGGATTAACTACCGCCTCAGCAGGCGGCGTTGGCTTAGTTGTAAGATGATGATCAGTAATAATCACCTGCATGCCATGATCTTGGGCCTGTTTTACCCCTTCATGACTGGAAATCCCGTTATCCACGGTAATCAGCAGATCAGGCGTAAAATTGGCAAAAGCCAGATCAGCAATCGCAGGTGTTAGGCCATAGCCATACTTGAAACGGTCGGGAACCAAATAGTCGACATTGGCACCCATGTCACGCAGTGCCAGCACCATCAATGTGGTACTGGTGGCACCATCGGCATCATAGTCCCCGACAATCACAATCTTCTGACCTGCATCAATCGCAGTATCGATCAGCTGAATCGCTTCAGGCAGACCTTTCATGGTCGGTGCTAATAAATGCTTAAGTTTAAGTTCAAGTTCCTGCTGCGATTCCACGCCACGGCGGGCCAGAATTTCTGCAATAAAAGACGGCACGTCCTGAAAGGATTCAGGACGGGTCAGTAATGGTCGCTGATTGATTTCAAGTTTTGGCATTTATGGCATCAGTCGTTGCAATGTCCAAGCATCATCAGTCTTGGTATAGCTCAGACGGTCATGCAGGCGATTCGGACGGCCCTGCCAGAATTCATAATAATCTGGGATTAGGCGATAACCACCCCAGAATTCCGGCTTATCAAGCTGTTCCTGATTGGCCATCGAATCATGGTAATCCCAGAAACGTTGCTGTAGTTCATCTCGACTGGCAATCACCCCACTTTGTGGGGTGCTGACATGCGCAGCAATCTGACTGTCACGGGGACGTTTATGATAATAATCAGTCGATTCTTCTTCAGAAATTTTAATTACACGACCAGAGACACGGATCTGACGTTCCTGCTCCTGCCAGTAAAATAGCAATTCAGCATAAGGATTAACTTCAAGATCCATCCCTTTCTGGCTGTCATAATTGGTATAGAAAGCATAACCATCTGGAGTCGCACCACGCAGCAACACCGTACGTACATGCGGACGACCTTGTGCATTCGCTGTCGCCAATGACATGGCATAAGGCTCATGCAGCTGAGCTGCCAAGGCATGATTAAACCAGAGCAAAAACTGTTCATGTGGATCCAGTTTAACCTGATCCTCAAGCAGCTCACCTTTCTGATAATTCAGACGCAATTCACTCAGATCTTTAATTAAATCAGTCATTCCATCTCTCTATAGTCAGACAGCAAATTTAGGCAGCATTCGCACGTACAGCATCTGCCAGTGAATGCGCCAGTGTAGTGACTTCATCCAGGTCTTCGCCTTCCACCATAACACGAATAACTGGCTCAGTACCTGACTTACGAATCAACAAACGACCACGGCCTTTCAGCTGCTGCTCGGCTTTCTCGAATTCGGCAGCAAGCGCTGGTACGGCATATGGGTCAAACATGGCTTCCAGACGGACATTGACCAATACATTTGGCAATAAACGGAAATCAGCAACTAATTCGTGAAGCGCTTTTTTCTGCTCAACCATGACAGTTAATACTTGCAGAGCAGCAATAATGGCATCGCCTGTAGTGCTCTTATCCAAAGTCAGGATATGACCTGATGGCTCGCCACCAATTGACCAGCCTTTTTCTTCCAGACCTTGCAATACATAACGGTCACCGACTTTGGCACGTAACAGCTCTACCCCAGCTTTTTCGAGGGCCAATTCCAGTGCCATATTACTCATCAATGTACCGACAATACCAGCCGGCTTATTCTTCGCCTGAGTCGCAAGGATATATAGAATATGATCACCGGTAATTTGCTCACCGTTTTTATCAACCATAATTACACGGTCAGCATCTCCATCAAAGGCGATCCCGAGATCGGCCTTATATTCAACCACTGCTTTTTGCAGGTTTTCCGGATGAGTTGAACCACAGTTTTCATTGATATTCAGACCAGTTGGTTCATCGTAGATAGAAATGACTTTTGCACCTAATTCACGGAAAACCGCAGGACCTACGCTATAAGCAGCACCATTGGCACAATCGACCACAATGGTTAAGTCATTCAGATCTAAATGGTATGGGAAGGTCGATTTACAGAATTCGATATAGCGACCATTGGCATCTTTCACCCGGAAACTTTTACCTAAGTTCGCGTTATCTTCAATCACCAGTTCTTTTTCTAGTTCCTGATTGATTTCCTCCTGTAAAGCATCCGGCAATTTTTTGCCTTCACCCGAGAAAAATTTAATCCCATTATCAAAATACGGGTTATGTGAGGCTGAAATGACAATACCCAGACTGGCATGCAGTGCACGAGTCAAATGGGCAATTGCAGGGGTTGGTAATGGACCAAGTAGATGTACATAAACACCTGCCGCATTCAGACCCGCCTGCAAGGCAGATTCAAGAATATAACCAGACAGACGTGTATCTTTACCCAGTACCACCAATGGTTTATTTTTCTTACTGTGACGTTTTAATACTTTTCCTGCTGCAAAACCCAATTTCAGGGCAAATTCAGGTGTAATTGGTAACTCACCAAATTTTCCACGGATACCGTCGGTGCCAAAATAACTCATCGTTGTCTCACTTCTTATTGGGTGATTTTCATCATCCATTTTTACAATGCGTGACACTTTACACCAAAACAAAAAAGCCGTCATTTGCATGACGGCTTTTTTTAAATAAGTACAGACAGGAAATTAGCCAACGCGATAGTTTGGCGCTTCCTTAGTAATTGTCACGTCATGCACATGAGATTCAGACATACCCGCAGAAGTGATTTTCACAAACTTGGCATTTTGACGAAGATCTTCAATCGTTGCAGAACCGGTATAACCCATAGATGAACGCAGACCGCCCATCATTTGATGCACGATATTGCCCATTGGACCTTTGTAAGGTACACGACCTTCAATACCTTCTGGAACCAGTTTCTCAGCACCTGCTTTAGAGTCCTGGAAGTAACGGTCTGCAGAACCTGTCGCACCGGCCATCGCACCCAATGAACCCATACCACGGTATGCTTTGTAGTAACGGCCCTGGAAGAATTCAACTTCACCTGGAGCTTCTTCAGTACCAGCCAATAGTGAACCGACCATGATTGTGCTTGCACCAGCACCAATCGCTTTCGCCATATCACCAGAGAAACGAATACCACCATCAGCAATCAATGGAATCTGCTCTTTCAATGCATTCGCAACAGAGTCGATCGCAGAGATCTGTGGCATACCAATACCGGCTACGATACGCGTAGTACAGATTGAACCAGGACCGATACCGACTTTAACAGCATCTGCACCAGCATCTAGAAGTGCAAGCGCAGCATCACCAGTAGCAATGTTACCGCCGATCACTTGAACTTGTGGGAAGTTTTGTTTTACCCAACGTACACGTTCAATTACACCAGCAGAATGGCCATGCGCAGTATCTACCACGATCACGTCTACACCAGCTTCTACCAATGCTTCAACACGGCTTGGAGTTTCTGCGCCAGTACCGACTGCAGCACCCACGCGTAGGCGGCCGAGGTCGTCTTTACAGCTGTTTGGATAGCTTTCAGCTTTGCGGAAATCTGTAACCGTGATCAAACCTTTCAGTTCTTGCTGTTCATTTACAACCAGAACTTTTTCGATACGGTGTTTTTGCAGTAAGGCCTGGATATTTTCTTTCGATTCACCTTCGCGAACTGTTACCAGACGATCCTGACCAGTCATGATGTTGCTGACTGGTTGCTCAAGATTGGTTTCAAAGCGTGTATCACGACCTGTCACGATACCAACCACTTTGCCATCTTTAACAACAGGCACACCACTGATGTTGTTTGCCTGTGTTAAAGCGATCAATTCACGAACAGTAGTTTCTGGAGTAACGATGATTGGATCTTTCACCATACCCGCTTCGAATTTCTTCACACGACGTACTTCAGCAGCCTGTGCAGCAATATCCATGTTCTTGTGCAGAATACCGATACCACCATTTTGCGCCATCGCAATCGCCATACGGGATTCAGTCACCGTATCCATAGCTGCAGACACAAGAGGAATATTCAGGTTAATGCCGCGAGTCAGGCGTGTCTTTAGAGAGACATCTTTTGGGAGAACAGTAGAGTAGGCAGGGAGTAATAGGACATCATCGAAGGTTAACGCGTCTTGAACGATGGTCAACATAACAGTCTCACTGGTAATTTCCGTGCGCTATTATAAACAAATTTAGCTCTAAATTTCATTGCAATTGCAAAATTTATTTTGTCTAAATCTAGACTTAGATTTAATTTAACTACTTAAATTTATAAATTCGGTCATTCAATCAACAGTTTAAATATTCCAAAGCAGTGAGAATATGTATTGCGGTTACAAAATCATTGATTGGCTTTCTCTTTTCTGCAAATGATGAAATAAAAAACAGTTCATTTAGAGATGATTTTCACCTACAGAATAAAAGATTCAAATCTCAATCATGCCAATTCTTATACCCAATTAAAAAGCAGAGCCATAGCCCTGCTTTTTAAATCCTAAATTCAGATTTAGCTGACGCGTTCAAAATTATCATCATTGTCCGCTTCATCTGCCTCAATCTGGATGAAAGGCAGCATATTATGGGCAATGCGGGCTTTATTACATTGGGCGTCGGCAACCTGGACTTCCTTACACGTAGTGCTGCGTAACTCATACATGCCACAACTCACCTGCTCACCAATCTTGCCTTCTAGCACAACACAACGCGG
Organism: Acinetobacter sp. LoGeW2-3; assembly: GCF_002688565.1. Lineage (NCBI taxonomy): Bacteria > Pseudomonadati > Pseudomonadota > Gammaproteobacteria > Moraxellales > Moraxellaceae > Acinetobacter > Acinetobacter sp. LoGeW2-3. Next base: position 956,048 of record NZ_CP024011.1, read on the forward strand.
ATTTTTCTGATTCGTCCCTGCCATGCATGAATAGACCGGGGTAAGTGGCTCCGTATAGTGTTCGGGCATCGGAATGCCCTCTGCCCAGTAGAACGATACCCTAAAATAAGCGCAACATGCGCCACAACTTAAACATGCATCCTGTGTTGGAACTTGAGACAACATTTTTTATAAATTCTCGTCATCAAAAAGATTTTTTGGAAATCGAAAATATAAAAAATGTTGTTTTTTCACTCAAGTATTTTTTTAATTTTTCCTCTTATTCCGGGCAGGTAAATACTGTTTCATCCATCAAATCAGTGCCACATTCCAAGGTTTCAATCCAGTCCAGGAATTGATTGATCTGCTCCTGCCCCACAAATGGCGTACCGTGCTGCGGCACGATCATTTCCACATCCATGGTCCGTACCATCTGCACCCAAAGACGAATCACTTTGTTATTACACATATAGCGCTGATGGAAACCTTTCATTTTCGGAATATGTGCAGCAAAGTTTTCCAGTGGACGTGACGCATCTTCAACCATGGATGCGCCCATATCGCCTGAGAACAGGATTTTGGCAATTGGATCATAGAACTGGAAATTACCCACTGAATGCAGGAAATGTGCAGGAACTGCCACAATATTGGAATTACCCAATTTAATGATCTGACCATGGTCCGGCAACTCCACCAGACGATCCAGCCAGTTACCTTTCATACGGTCACTCATGAAAGCCGAGTTCAGGTGTGGCAAGAAACGTGCCCAGAGTTTGGATGCCACCACTTTGGCATCGGTATAGACCAACCAGCGTGGCATCGAGGTGATGATATCTGGATCTTGATGCGAAGCCATGACATAGTCCAGATTCGCCAGACGGGTATATTTATTCAGTTCCATGGTCAGCGGCACATAGGTCAGGTCACCACCCGGATCCAGTACCGCAGCACGGTTATTATCAATAATTAAAAACTGGTTAGCCTGAACGCCTTCGCCTTTTACCAGGCTGGTAAAACTAATGCATTTATGGATGCCATCATCAAATAAAACCTGTGATGTGGTACGTTCAAAAGCCATAACTTTCCCCAATTTTATACATTTAAAAATGATTTTTGTGTTGCTGTTAACATATAAGTATTTAGAGAAACTTACAATAAATAAAAATGTCTCTATAGCCTTATTTATCAGTATTTTGAGAGCTATTTCACAATAAAAAATCCCGAGTTTTTAGCTCAGGATTTAATAGATTATTCTTATGAATTAGAAATAATAATGTTTGAGCAGCGTGCCAATACCAATCAATAGGAAGATCAAGGCACCAATTTTATGAATCAGCGAAATTGGCAAGCGGTTTGCCAGTTTATCTCCAATAAATACTGCAGGTGCATTGGCAATCATCATACCGACAGTGGTTCCCATCATGACCCAAAGTACACTGTCAAAACGTGCTGCTAAAGCCACAGTTGCGATCTGGGTTTTGTCACCAATTTCCGCTAAGAAAAATAGGATAAAGGTCGCACCAAATACCCCGAATTTTTGCCATTTGCTGATACTTGAACTTTCATCACCAAGTTCATCCGGAATCAACATCCAGATTGCCATGGCAATAAAGCCAATTGAAACAATCCATAACAACACATCTGGACTAAGGACCGTTGTAACCCATTGACCTAGAGCAGCAGACAGACCATGGTTAATGACGGTCGCTAACAGGATGGCAACCAAGATCGGAACAGGTTTTCTAAAACGTGCAGCAAGAAGCAAGGCAAGCAATTGGGTCTTATCGCCCATTTCAGCAAGCGCTACGATGGCCGTCGACAGGAGGAATTCGTACATGTGTCTTTCTCTGGCTGGCATTTGCTACCGATGACTTACCCTTCCCGCCAGCCAAAATCTGCAGAATGGTAAATCAAAGGTCTTGCCAACAAAAGAAAGCTTCGAGAAGCTCATTTGGTTCTTTGCTATGATGACCATGTCCGGTTTAGGACAATTATGTTGACCATCACCCTTTCGCTTTGCGCAAAAGGCGGCTACTCCCCAATGAAGTGCGGTCATTATAATCAATGGCATTCATATTTACAAATTGTAATAAAAAAACCCTGCCGAAGCAGGGTCTTTATTTTCATACTTTAATGAATTAGATCAAGAGCGTACGAATATCTCTTAACAGTTTGGTCAGCTTATTGGTAAAGCGTGCTGCATCTGCACCGTTAATCACGCGGTGGTCATAAGACAATGACAATGGCAGCATTAGGCGTGGATCGAAGCTTTCACCATTCCATACCGGTTGCATGGTCGCTGGAGAAATACCGAGGATCGCTACTTGTGGCCAGTTCACCAATGGCGTAAATGCTGTACCACCAATTGAGCCTAAGCTGGTGATGGTGAAGTTCGCACCTTGCAGATCTTTCGGTGACAGCTTCTTGTCACGTGCTTTCTGACCTAACACGCCCAGTTCAACTGCGATCTGTTTAATCGATTTCTGATCCGGGTTACGAAGTACAGGAACTGTCAGACCATCTGGAGTCGCTACGGCGATGCCCATATGGATTTCATTACGTAGCAACACTGATTTTCCATCATCAGACAGGTGACCCGCAAACTCACGCTCTTCTTTGAGTAGATACGCCACAGCTTTGATGATGAAGGCCATGATAGTCAGGCTGATGCCTTCTTTCTTGAAGTTGCCTTTCAGCTCATTACGCCATGCTTCCAGTTCAGTGATGTCTGCTGCATCAAACTGGGTCACTTGCGGAATGTAATTATTTAAAGACAACTGCGGAATCGACACTTGCTGCAGACGTGTTAGCGCTTTTTCTTCTACACCACCGAAGGCAGTGAAGTCAGGTAATTTCGGTAAACCTGCAGGTGCTACAGCTGCCGCTGGCGCAGGTGCTGCTTGCGGTGCAGTCAGACGATCTTTTACATAAGCAAACAGATCTTCTTTCATTAAACGCGCATGTGGACCAGAAGCTTTCACTTCTGCCAATACCACACCGAGTTCACGTGCCAGCTTACGTACCGCAGGGCCAGCATAGACTTTGGCATTGGCAGCATTCTGCTCTTTGGTGAGCTTATCTGCACTATGTGTAGCAGGTGCAGTAGCAGTTTCTGCTTTTGGTGCCGCCGTGGGTGCAGGTGCTGCTTTGGCTGCAGGCGCTTCTGCTTTAGCTGCTGGAGCCGCAGCGGGTGCTGCCTGACCTTCCACCTCAATGGTAAGTAATGCCACGCCTTCGGAAACATTCTGACCCAGTTCAACATGAATCGCCTTGATGGTACCTGCAGTGGTGCTTGGCACTTCCACAGTTGCCTTATCCGATTCCACCACGATGATGCTTTGGTCTTTCTCGACCTTATCACCGACTTGAACCAGAATTTCAGCAACTGCAGCCTTATCGACACCCAAGTCTGGTACTTTCACTTCCACATCACCAGCAGGCGCTGCAGGAGCTTGTGCTGCTGTTTCAGCTTTGGCTTCAAGTGCGGCTTGTTCAGGTGCTTTTTCAGCTTGAGGAGCTGCTTGCTGAGTAGCCGGTGCTGAACCTGTAGTTTTCACCGTCAGGATAACTACACCTTCTTTAACCGTATCGCCTTCCTTGATTGAAATGGCTTCTACAATACCATCCACCGTACTTGGCACTTCGACGGTCGCTTTATCAGATTCAACCACTACGATACTTTGATCAACCGTGATTTCATCACCGACCTGCACCAGAATTTCACCGACGAGCGCTTTTTCTACTCCGATGTCTGGTACTTGCACTTCAACTGTCGCAGATGCACCACTGTTAGTCGCAGGCGCTGAATTTTGTGAACTAGCAGCGCCTGGCTGATGTGAAGCCACTTCCTGCAAGATTTCATCATCAGATAATGAGGTTGGGGTATTTTCTGAAGTTTTGTCTGAAGCATCAGCTTGCTGGGTTTCTACAGCATTAGCATCATCTTCAGCCTGCAGCTCAATCAATACTGCACCTTCAGAAACTTCATCACCCTGATTGACCAGAATACTTTTCACCACGCCTGCTGAAGTGCTAGGCACTTCAACAGAGGCTTTGTCCGATTCCAGCAGCACAATACTTTCATCGATGGCAATGGTGTCACCCACTTTCACCAGAATTTCAGCAACGGTTGCCTTATCTACACCAATATCAGGAGTCGTAATTTGCATGATTAGTTCTCCTCTTTGTAGTCAGCAACAGCATGTAGCTCAGGTGTTGCTTGTGGCGCCCATGCCACCGGACGATCAGTATCCAGCTCGAAGCTAGAAATTGCATCTTTTACTAGACGTGGATCAACTTCACCTTCATCTGCCAGCTTTTTCAGAGTTGCAACTACGATGTGAGCCGCATCGACACCGAAGTAGCTACGTAGGTTGCCACGTGTATCCGAACGTCCATAACCATCAGTACCTAAAGCAACGAATGGGCGGTTATCTGGCAGGTAAGCACGGATCTGTTCGCTGTATGCGCGCATGTGGTCGGTCGCTGATACCACGATACCGTCTTTGCCACGCAGCTGCTGAGATACCCAAGCTTCTTTCGCTTCTTCAGCCAGCGGATGCAAACGGTTGTATTCTTCACATGCCATACCATCACGTGCCAGTTCGTTAAAGCTGGTCACACTGAAGACATTTGAATGAATTTGATATTCTTCACGCAAAATCTTCGCTGCTTTAATCACTTCGCGCAGGATCACACCTGAACCCAGTAATTGAACAGTGGCTTTTTCATCTTCTTCAAGCAGGTACATACCACGCTTGATGCCTTCTTCAACGCCTTGCGGCATTTCTGGATGCGCGTAGTTCTCGTTCATCACAGTCAGGTAATAGAACACACGCTCTTGGTTCACATACATACGTTGCAGACCATCATGCACGATCACTGCAAGCTCATAACCAAAGCATGGGTCATAAGACACACAGTTCGGAATAGTATTGGCCAGAATATGTGAGTGACCATCCTGATGTTGTAAGCCTTCACCATTCAATGTGGTACGACCAGCTGTTGCACCTAACAGAAAGCCCTGCGCCTGCGCATCACCCGCAGCCCAAGCAATATCACCAATACGCTGGAAGCCGAACATCGAGTAGTACATGTACATCGGGATCATTGGCAGATTATTGGTTGAATAACTGGTTGCCAACGCTGCCCAGGCACTCATCGCACCAGCTTCGTTAATCCCTTCCTGTAGCATGTGACCATCTTTGGCTTCACGGTAATGCATCAGCTGTTCTTGGTCTTCAGGGGTATATTTTTGACCGTGCGCGGCATAAATACCGAGCTGACGGAACATTCCTTCCAGACCGAAAGTACGCGCTTCATCTGGTACGATTGGTACGACACGGTCTTTAATCGCTTTTTCTTTCAGAAGAGATGAAATCAGACGCACCATCACCATGGTGGTTGACTGTTCTTTACCGTTTGAACCTTTCAGTACACTGTCAAATACAGAAAGCTCAGGAATCGGTAAAGACTCACTCTCTTTACGACGTGCTGGCAGATAACCACCGAGTGCCTCACGACGTGCCTTCATATATTTAATTTCAGGCGAGTTTTCACTTGGACGATAGAATGGAATTTCTTCCAATTGCTCATCAGTAAATGGCAGGTTGAAACGGTTACGTACGTATTTTAATGATTCCAGCTGCATTTTCTTGATTTGATGCGTTTTATTCACCGCTTCAATTTCGTCAGACAGACCATAACCTTTTACAGTTTTCGCCAGAATAACTGTTGGCTGACCTTTGGCCTTAGTCGCTTCTGCATAAGCCGCGAATACCTTGTACGGGTCGTGGCCACCACGATTCAGATTATCAATATCTTCATCGCTTAAGTCTTTGACCAACGCTTCTGCTTCAGGATATTTACCAAAGAAGTGTGCACGCGCATACGCACCACCCTTCACTTGATAACGCTGGAAGTCACCATCCACGGCTTCTTCCATAATCGCTTTTAATGCACCAGTTTCGTCTTTGTCCAGTAGCGGATCCCAATGACGACCCCAAACGACTTTAATCACGCGCCAACCTGCACCACGGAACAATGATTCAAGTTCCTGAATGATCTTGCCATTACCACGTACCGGACCATCCAGACGCTGCAAGTTACAGTTCACCACCCAGATCAGGTTGTCCAGTTTTTCACGACCAGCTAATGAGATCGCACCCAAGCTTTCTGGCTCGTCCATCTCGCCATCACCCAGGTAAGCCCAGACCTTACGATCTTCTTCTTTGATCAGGCCACGGTTCATCAGGTATTTCTGAATATGCGCCTGATAGATTGACATGATTGGGCCTAAACCCATGGATACAGTTGGGAACTGCCAGTAATCCGGCATTAAGTACGGGTGTGGATATGAAGGCAGACCTTTACCGCCCACTTCACGACGGAAATTATTTAAATGGTCTTCGGTCAAACGACCTTCAAGGAAAGAACGGGCATAGATGCCTGGCGCACAGTGACCTTGATAGTAGATCATGTCGCCGCCGAAGCTGTCGTTATTGGCACGGAAGAAATGGTTAAAGCCAACATCGTATAAGGTTGCTGATGACGCGAAGCTGGCCAGGTGGCCGCCCAGATCATCGCCAGTTTTGTTTGCTCGAAGTACCATCGCCAGTGCATTCCAGCGGATTAGCGCACGAATACGGCGCTCCATGTCCTGGTCACCTGGCATAGGTGGTTGTTCTTCAACAGAAATCGTATTTAAGTAAGGAGTATTTAAACGCTGAATGGGAACATGCTTAGCAATCGCGCGCTGATAAAGTTTTTCCAATAAAAAAGCCGCACGCTCAGTGCCCATGTGTTGCAAAACAGAGTCAAAAGCGTCCTGCCATTCCTGAGTTTCTTGCGCGTCTGTATCGCCATAAAACGCCATAATCCACTATTCCTAAAGATCTACACTAATCGTTTATATGTATCACATTTGGGATAGCGACAGGTATCGCCCACGCTGAATGCGCGAATGGCATGGTATTTAGCAGCTAAATACCTGTTGATTATTTATTACACAAAGCTACAAATCTGAGCCAATAAAGTATAAAAATTATACATTGCTCATAGTTTTTGATGATAATTTAAGGCTTAAAAGCAATAAATCTCCAGTTTCTCTCATTTTAGAAAGAGACCAGAGACATATTACTTCTAAATATAGATGTGTTTTTCTGTAGGTGTTATGTACAGCTTAGCTTAAACGACCTGACAGCCCTTATGGCAGCATGGCAAGATAAGTTGAAGGATTCTTACGCTGACCGTCTTTTACTACTTCATAGTGTAAATGCGGACCGGTACAACGACCTGTACAGCCTACATTGGCAATATGCTCACCCGCTTGCACCTGATCACCTACGCGTGCGATTAAACGCGAAGCGTGAGCATAGCGAGTCAGGTAACCATTACCGTGATTAATTTCTACGTATTGGCCATAACCTGTACCCCAGCCAGATTTGGTCACAATACCAGGACCAGTTGCATAGATTGGTGTACCGCTTGGGGCAGACATATCTAGACCAGAATGGTTTTCAGCACGGCCATTCATGGTACGACCACCAAAGTCAGAGCTTACACGTTTCAGGTTTGGCAAAGGATGTGCAACTAACCAAGAATATGGAGAAGATGAAAAACTTGTAGAAGATTTAGATTTAGAAGCGCCGTATTTTTTCTCAATCGTTGCATTGTTGAGCTCAACTGGCTTCTCACGGAGCTGAACGTTTAATTTAGTTTCAGCAGGGATATAAACATCTTCTGATTGTGTATAAGCGCCCTGTGCCAAAGTCCGTGTAAGCTGCTCAAGACGATCGACGGAACCACTTTCCTGATTTAGATCCACTAAATCTGCGAATGCTACTGAAGCAGCTGAAGTCGCTAGGGAAAATGCCAACAAAATACGTCGCAAATGCATAAAAAACCTCTCTAAAACTGTTTTAATCGAGTTCCTTGGGTGATCTCTTCCTTGATATCTACCGAAAAGAGCGCATAAGATTAAGGCATAATCATGTAGGAATGATGTATGTCTGAACCTGTCAACGTTTTTCAACAAACAAGAAAACACATAAAAACAGGAAACTTCTCGTTTCTCTCGTCACAAGTTGCTGCATGGCAGAAACTTACAAAACTCATTCAACCTTTACTACCCCAACCGGAACAGTGGCAGGTTGTCTGCTATCAAAATGGTGTGTTGACGATTACTGGTGAAAACCAGGCTATGATTTCTCAGTTGGCCTATTTACAGAAGCAATACGTTTCACAACTCTCTCAAATTAGCGAATTAAAGGACTTAACCAAACTGCAAGTGTGTTTACGAAATCCATCCAAAACACCTTTGCTTACAGAAAAATCCGAAAGAGCCTTAAGTCCAGAAACACAGGATATACTCCGTAGTGCTGCTGACTTTATAACCGACCCTAAGCTTAGCCAAGCTTTACTACGTTTGGCAAGCAATAAAAAATAACATACAAATCAAATAATGTTGATTTACAATGTAAATTATGAGAACCAGTTCTCATTCTACATTGTTATAACATAACATAGGCACTAAAAGACAATGACTTATGTCACATTCACATAAGGAATTGGACAAGTTTCAATGTCATCAAATGTTACAATTTGATAACTGTCTGGATCGCTGCTGACATTACGCAAAAGCTGGTTATTTAAGGCATGTCCAGATTTGTAACCGTCAAACTTAGCAATAATCTGGTGTCCCATCAGATACAAATCGCCCACAGCATCTAAAATCTTATGGCGAACGAATTCATCTGAAAAACGTAGTCCTTCTTCGTTTACTACTCCAGTTTCATCCACACCAATGGCATTTTCCAGACTTGCACCAAGCGCCAAATTATTGGCTTTCAGATAGTCCAGATCCTTCATAAAACCAAAAGTACGTGCTTCACTAACCTCATATACGAAGGTTTCAGTCGAGAAATCGATAGTGGCAGACTGGTATTCTTTCTTAAAAGCAGGATGATCAAAATCGATGGTGAAATTCAACTGGAAGCCTTCATGCGGACTGAAAGCTGCACGCTTATCATCAATGAGTGCTTCTACAGGCTTAATAATCTTAATAAATTTCTTCGGTGCATCCAGTTCCTGAAGTCCGCCTTGCATCAGCAGGTAGATAAATGGACCCGCACTGCCGTCCATGATCGGCACTTCAGAAGCAGAAACTTCAATAATCAGGTTGTCGATCCCTAAACCGGCAATGGCACTCATCACGTGCTCAATAGTCCCCACCTTGGCATTTTCCTGAACCAGATTTGAGCACATGAAGGCTTCCTGGATCAGCATGGCATTAGCTGGAATGTCAACCGGTGGATTCAGATCGATGCGTCGAAACACAATTCCCCCATCGGCATGGTGTGGCACGAAGTTAATCATGACTTTCTGCCCACTATGAAGACCGATCCCGCTCGCTTTCACGACACGTTTCAGGGTACGCTGTTTCAACATGCTTTTATCATCTGTTCATCAACAAAACCGCTATACGTTAGCATATTTAGCCATTGATAAAAAACAAAAAGGTAGCCCTAGAGCCACCTTTTGTGTTGAATCATCGTAAACACATATTGTTACATATTATTTACGTTGTTGATTTTTAAGATAATCTTGGATACTCATTGGTGTCGGACGCGGGCTTGAAACAGAGGCTGCCGGAGTCGCTGCCGCACCTGCGCCAGTTTGCTGACGTTGAATTGCTGGCACATCATCTTCATCCACTGCAGCTTGTGCTGTGGCAGGACGTGACGGCTGTACATTGGTACGTTTCGCAGGTTCTGCGGCATCTGCTGAATTACGAGTCAAGCCAGTCGCAATCACAGTGACACTGATTTCGTCACGTGCATCCGGATCAAATACAGTACCGTAGAATACCTGACCTTCGTCCAGATCTACGATCTGGTTCACAACATCAGTAATCTCTTCGATTTCACCGAAGGTTACGTCATCGCCACCAGTCACGTTAATCAGGATGCCTTTAGCATTCATAATGGTTACGTTATCCAGTAACGGACTGCGAATTGCCTGTTCAGCGGCTTGACGTGCACGGTTTTCACCACGGCCTAAGCCTACACCCATCATCGCATAACCGCGTGTACTCATCGCTGTTTTCAAATCGGCGAAGTCAAGGTTGATATGACCTGGGCGTACCACAAGATCAAAGATACTGCGTACAGCGTTTAACAGCACGTCATCCGCTTTCTTGTAAGCATCTTTCATCGAGATGTCACGGAACACTTTCAGCAGACGCTGGTTTGGAATGATGATCAGTGAGTCTACGTGCTGTTCTAGAGCCTGAATACCTTTCTCAGCAGACTGCAGACGGCGCTTACCTTCAAAGTTGAATGGCGTAGTCACCACACCCACGGTCAGGATGCCCATCTCTTTGGCAATTTCTGCAACCACGGGTGCTGCACCGGTACCTGTACCACCGCCCATACCTGCAGTCACGAACACCATATCGGTGCCTTCAAGATGCTGGCGAATCAGTTCACGGCTTTCTTCTGCTGCCGCTTGACCGACTTGTGGGTTTGCACCTGCACCCAGACCACGGGTACTTTGTTCGCCTAGCTGAATTTTAAATTCAGCTTCCATGCGATCCAGTGCCTGTTTGTCAGTATTTGCACAGACAAATTTCACACCCTGGATGTCTGATTGCAGCATATGCTGAACCGCATTACCACCTGCACCCCCTACACCAAATACAGTGAAACGGGCTTGACCAATGCTATCGTCTTGATCGTCTTCAAAAAATTCAAATGAGGCCATGACCTATAAAATTCCTAATTTAGTACTGGCAGTCACTAAGCCCGTATACTGCCTTGATCTTAATAAAAAATTGTTTTTAAGAATGCTGCTCCACAACTCAGTTGTCAAGTGCAAGCATTTTTTACTACAACTTCTCAACAATATTCACTATAAATGTCGACTAAAAAATTGACTTTAATGTTTCATTAAAGCCCGACCAGGCACGTTTCACGCGCTGAGTCACCGACAGTCTTTCATTTTCTTCCGATTCTACGATGGTTTCCTGAGCATCACTCTGGCTAAACATCAACAGACCAGCCGCAGTTGCATACTGCGAACGACGTAGCGCTGCCTGATGTGCTTCATCTGCATGTACCGATGCTGGCGGATTACCCAAGTGCGCCGAAATGCCCAAAGTACGGCGGACATAGCTGACCATACCTTCAATATGGCTGGCATCACCCGTCAATACTACACCATGATACAGACCCTGCATTGCACCACTATTTTCCAGTTCATCACGCACTAGACCCAGAATTTCACTATAACGCGCAATAATGATTTCAGTCAGTTCAATCCGGCTAATCGTTTGCGGCCCATCAATGCCCTGGAACTGGATCATGTGATCCGGTTTCACTACTTTTAAATCGACACAACCGTACAGCAACTTGATACGTTCTGCTTCTTCAGTTGTGGTCTGTAACACGGCTGCGATATCACGTGTTACATGTTCACCGCCACGCTGAATGGTATGCGTTAATGCCAGACGACCATCCAGATAAACTGCTAAATTTGTTGTACCGGCACCGATGTCAACCAGACATACGCCATATTCTTTTTCATCTTTCAGCAAGCTGGCTTCAGCGGTTGCCAGACAAGATACCACCATGCGCTCCACACCAATATTGGCACCTTTTAAGGCACGGTCAATATTCTGCATGGTACTGATAGGTAACATCATTAAATGATAATGCCCGGTCATGCTGTGTGCAGACATACGGATAGGGTTCAGCACCCATTCCGGTGCATCATCCAGCTCAAAGCCCAGTGGAACGGCGCTGACCAGGTAATGATCAGAGGTCTGATGACTGGCTTTAGCCAGTTCAAGCGCACGAACCACCTCACTGGTGGTAATTGTATGTTCTGCATTTTCAATTGAAGTCCGGCCTGAAGCATAAAAGCTTTTCAGCTCCGCACTTGGAATTGAAATCCAGGCTGAGTGTACACGGCATTCCGCCATGTCTTCCGCTTCTTGAACGGCATTTTTTATTGCGGTAATGACTTTATCGAGACTTACAATTTTCCCTTTATTCATGCCTCGGTTACGAGCAGTCGCCATCCCAATGACCTGGATATTGTCTGGCGCATGTACCTTACCAATCAAAACTGAAACTTTGTGCGTCCCAATGTCAATCGCAACAACTGAGGGAACAGCTTCATTCATTATTCGTTACTACCATTACCTGTGTTTAATTTATGGCACTAAGCCTCTATTTTTTAAAGCCGAACATTATGGCTTCACTGTAACGCCGTTCTCAACGCCGGTGTCATTATTCGTTACAATAAAATGGCCATTTTGTATCTTGGGTGGAACAGCATTCTTCCACTGAATCGCCAGCCCGTTTCTATAGCGCAGATCGATCGAAGAAATTCTAGACCAAACCGGCTTCAAATCGCTATAGGAAAGATGACTCAAACGTTGCAGCTTGCTCATGGTTTGATCCTGATCCACAATCACGCGCAAGCCTGAATCAAACTGCATGAACCAGGTCATGCGTTCTGTCAGATATAACTCTTTTAAACGAATGCCATGCGGTGCGAACAACTGATTAATTTCATTATAGCGACGCATCATGGTTCTAGCCTGACTGGCAGGACCATGCAGCAACGGCAATTCAGGATAGCTCTGCGGCGTCACTTCCGTGAAAATTTCCCCACTATCACTGAGCAGACGTCCCGTTCCCCAGCGCGCAATTGCATGGTGCGGCATCACTCGTACCCGAATCGCATTCGGCCAGGCACGAGATACCACCACACGATCCACCCAAGACAATTCTAAGGTCTTGTCACGAACCGATCTTAAATCCGAAGTGAAATAATTTTCGGTAATGATCGGCGATACGTGTTGCAGGATCTGACGCTCTTCTGCAGCCGAACGTGAACCAATGACTTCCAGCTCTGCCAGTTCAGCATCGGTCATGACGCGATAGAAGCCTAATATTCCTGCAGCCAGCACCACAAAAGCCACACACAGCAGTAGCCAACCACCGAAATTGGCCATCTTTTCCTTTCGTGTTGGCGGCTTGTCGTGAATTGAGGTAATCGCAGCACGTTTACGGCGCATAGATGCAGGAAGTTGAGCCATATCTTAGTGAGCCACACCGTTCAGGGTTTGTTCCAGAATTGCCACACACAACTCGTCAAAGCTATAACCCACTGCTGCTGCCGCTTTTGGCACCAAAGAATGACTAGTCATACCCGGCACAGTATTCACTTCAAGCAACCAGAACGTGCCATCCTGATCTTGCATGGCATCAATACGACCCCAACCACTGGCACCTACGGCCTGGAAAGCACGTAAAGCCAAGGCCTGCAGTTCTTTTTCTTCAGTTTCACTCAAACCGCATGGAATGCCATACTGCACGTCGTTACGGTTATATTTTGCTTCGTAATCGTAAAAGGCAACATCTTCTGGCGGTTGCAGACGAATCACAGGAAGTGCCTGACCATTCAATAACACGATGGTAAATTCACGACCGGTGATCCATTTTTCTGCCATCACAATCGCATCATGTTCAGTCGCTTTCGCAATAGCAGTCGCAAAGTCTTCGATTTTTTCGACTTTACTCATACCAATACTTGAGCCTTCATGTACCGGCTTGATGATCAGCGGCAAACCCAGCGCTGCAACAATGTCTTCAGCATTCGAATCTTTGGTCACAATACGATATGGAGCAGTTGGCAGTTCTGAACCTTGCCAAACCTGTTTGGTTTTGACCTTGTCCATACCAATTGCTGACCCCTGTACACCTGTACCAGTATAAGGAATATTCAACCATTCAAGCGCACCTTGAATCTGGCCATCTTCACCGCCACGACCATGCAAGACAATGAAAGCGCGGTCATAATCTGTCAGTTCAGTAATGCTACGTTCCTGAGGATCGAAGCCTTCGGCATTCACTCCAGAACGCACCAATGCCTCAAGCACTGCCGTACCACTGTCTAGCGAAACCTCACGCTCTGCAGATTTACCACCAAGCAATACGGCAACTTTTCCGAATTTTGAAGCATTTGACACGTTTATATCCTTAAACTTTTTAAATCTGGTCAATTCTATCTGAGCCACACGCAGTGACTATTTTGCATACAGATGATTCTGAGCAAGTTCAATTGAAATTGCACCTACATTTCCTGCACCTTGAGTCAGTAACAGGTCATTTGCTTGTAGCACATTTTTCATGACATTGCTGAGGTTTCCTTCAACAGGATCAATCAGAATCGGCTCTACCTCACCACGTAGACGAATACTACGCGCTAAAGCACGGCTATCCGCACCGACGATTGGCTTCTCCCCTGCTGGATAAACTTCCAGTAATAACAGCTGATCTACCGTAGATAATACGTCAACAAAGTCTTCAAAGCAGTCACGGGTACGGCTAAAACGGTGCGGCTGGAACATCATTACCAAACGGCGGTCTGGATGGCTGGCACGTGCTGCCTTGATGGTTGCTTCCACTTCTTTCGGATGGTGACCATAGTCATCCACCAGCTTCACATCACCGTCGCCAAGCTCAAACTGACCTTGAACCTGGAAGCGACGACCCACACCGCTAAAGCTTTCTAAAGCGCGGCAAATCGCAGCATCAGACACACCTTCATCAGTCGCGATGCCAATGGCTGCCAATGAATTTAGAATATTGTGCGCACCCGGCATGTTGATAGTGACACGGAGTGGCTCACGATCTTTACGCAGCACGGTAAAGTGCGACTGCATACCATCTTGTTCAACATCAACGGCACGGATGTCGTTGTCTTCATTGAAGCCATAGGTAATCACTGGACGACCGATACGCGGCATGATTTCGCGAATATTGGCATCATCACCACAGACTACAGCCAGGCCATAGAATGGAAGTTTTTGCAGGAACTGTACGAAAGTATCTTTCAGTACATCGAAGCTGCCGCCATAGGTATCCATATGATCGGCATCGATGTTAGTGACAATCGTTGCCATTGGCTGCAAGTGCAGGAAAGACGCATCAGATTCGTCTGCTTCCGCCACGATATAACGACTCGCACCCAGCGCGGCATTCACACCAGTACGATTCAGCAAGCCACCAATGACATAAGTTGGATCGAGATTTTCTTCTGCCAACATACAAGTCACCAGACTCGTTGTTGTAGTCTTACCGTGAGTACCAGCAACTGCGATCCCGTGACGGTAACGCATTAATTCACCGAGCATTTCAGCACGGCGAACTACCGGAATACGCTTTTCAATCGCGGTTTTAATTTCCGGATTTTCAGGATCAATCGCAGTTGAAACCACAATTACATTGGCACCCTGAATATTTTCAGCAGCATGACCGATGTAAACCTTGATTCCATTTTCTTCGAGCTGAGCCGTGGTCTTAGACGCTTTGATATCTGAACCAGAGACTTTGTAGCCCTGGTTTTGCAATACTTCAGCAATACCACACATACCAGCACCGCCGATCCCCACAAAATGAATGTGTTTGATACGGCGCATTTCTGGCACTTTAATTAACTTTTTCGCTTGGTCAGCTGGCGTTGATGGAGACATAATTTACTCGGTTTACAATTCTTGAATTAAACGAACCACGTGTTGGGTTGCATCGGGTTGAGCCTGCTGGCGTGCTTTTACAGCCATTTCCATAAGAAGCTGGCGATTCAGCATCGGTTCCAGCAGCGCTTTTAAACTGTCTGGGGTCATCGTAGCTTGCGGGCAGATTTTCGCTGCACCGAGATTCGCCAGGAATCCGGCATTGGCGGTCTGGTGATCATCCACCGCACTTGGTAATGGCACAAAAATCGCGGCTACACCTGCTGTGGCAATTTCAGTTACAGTCAGCGCACCGGCACGGCAGATAATGAGATCGGCATCGCTATAAGCCTGTGCCATATCTTCAATAAACGGCTGTACTTCCACATTTAAAGTTGCCGGTTTATCTGCATAACGTGTGCGGGTTGCATCCGCATGGTTTTGACCACACTGATGATAAACATTCAACGGAACATTCAGCTGTTTTAGCGCTTCAGGCACACGTTCATTTAGTGCCTGCGCACCCAGTGAACCACCAACAATTAAAATACGTAGTGGTTGACCAGCTTTTTCCCGTTCCTGATAACGCCAGGATGGATTGAGAATTCCAGTAATTTCTTTACGTACCGGATTACCAGTCGTAATAATTTTATCTTGGGCAGGAAAAGTATTCGGAAATGCCTGACAGACTTTTTTAGCAATACGCGACAGCTGGGTATTGGTAAAACCAGCGACCGCATTTTGCTCATGAATAATCACAGGAATGCCCAACATACGTGCTGCCAGACCGCCTGGTCCTGCAACATAACCACCAAAACCGGCAACAGCATCCACTTTCAGCTGCTTCATATATTTCATGGCACTGAGTGTGGCTTTTAGAATTTTAAATGGTGCAGCCAGTTTGCGTACCACGCCATTGCCGCGCACGCCTTGGATATCAATCTGATAAATTGGAATATTATGGTTTTTTAAGAGTCGGTTTTCCATGCCTGCTGGAGTTGCCAGCCAAGACACTTCGATGCCCTGTTGTTGTAAGTCTTTTGCAACGGCTAACGCTGGAAATACATGTCCACCGGTACCTGCGGCCATCATCATGACATGTTTAGGCTGTTTTTGCTGAGCGTCGGTCACGGTCTAATTCTTCAATTCTAAAATATAAACAGGAAGTGTGATTTAAGTGGTCAATTGTAATCACAATCGACTAGCCATGAAAGTTTATTTACTTTATTTCAACGAGCGTTTCATTGTTTTTTTTCACACGATTTTAAAGTTTAAACTGTATTTATAATCAGATGTGCATTTTTATTCAATTTTCAGGAAAAAACCGGTTTCTACCACTGCATTCTACCGATTCGTTTTCTATGAATATAAAAAGAATTTTATACCCAGATTAAACAAGGATATTACATCACTTATCATTCATTTTAATACCTAAACTTAGGTCTAAACAGAATGAAGTTTATTCTATTTCTATGTTATTTATACGCTGTAAAAAATCCCATAAATTCTTTAATGAATTGATTGAATAGATAAAGTGATTACAGATGTCAAAAATTTCAGTGCATGACAGCTGGGTGATTCTGGCAGGTTATCTGGCTGCAATCCATGTCGGCAAACTCTCTGCCGTGATTCCAATTCTGCAACAGGACTTAGGACTCAGCTTTACCCAGGCTGGTTTTTCTCTGTCTCTGGTTCAGGGCGCAGGTATGCTGTTTGCTCTGAGTATTGGTGCATTCGCTGAAAAATTTGGACTGAAACGTTGTTTGATTCTGGCACTTACAATTCTGGGCATCAGCAGTATTGCCGGACTCTGGATTCAGCATGTCGCTGCATTATATTTTTTCCGTTTTACCGAAGGCATCGGTTTTCTCACTATTTCCCTGTGTGCACCAGCCATCCTGAAACGGATCAGCCGACCAGAACACCTGAATTTCAAGATGGGCTTATGGAGCTCCTATATGGGCGTCGGAGTCAGTCTAGTAGTACTGTGTATTCCGGTACTATTAGAATGGCTACACTGGCAGACCATCTGGGCTTTACTCGGTGGACTGTGCCTACTGATTGCCTTGATGGTGCAGCGCTATCTACAGCTTGAGCCACAAGCGGCTACCTCTCAAACAATTGCAACACCGACTACATCAACTTCTTTCTGGGAAATTGTTCGGGTCACAATTACCCATCCACCCATTTTGTGTCTAGCAGTGATTTTTGCCTGTTATACCAGTCAATGGCTGACCGTGATCGGCTTTTTACCCAGTATGTATGTTGCAAATCAAATCGATTTAAAAATTGCCGGCATGTTGGCCTCATTGGTCGTGGTGGCTAATCTCGGCGGTACCTTTGGTGCCGGGATATTGTTGCAACGCGGCTGGCAGCCTAAAACCTTATTTCGGATCGGCTTTATTACGATGATGTTGACCAGCTTTTTAGCCTTTGCTGCTCGTTCCTGGTTAATGCTGGAATTACAGGTATTGAGTGCGGTGTTATTTTCGCTGGTCGGCGGGATTATTCCGACGACTGTTTTTGCAATTACCCTGAAATATGCACCACGTGCCAATGCCGCAGCAGCCAGTGTCGGTCTGGTTTTACAGGTTTCAGCATGTGCACAATTTTTTGTGCCACCCCTCAGTGCATCACTGGTTTCTGCCACCGGAGAATGGGCCAATATTGCGGCGGTTACTGCCTGCCTTTCAATTTTAGGCTTAGTGATGAGCAGCTATCTGTTTCGACGCCATGCCGCATAAAAAGAGCCTCAATTGAGGCTCTTTTATTTTCGCTTTTAATGGATAAAAAAACTTATTTGGTTTTTACCACAGCTTCATCGGTTGCTAGCAGCTTACCGACTTTACGCCATGGGTTTTTACGCTGGTATTTCTGTTCCAAATAATCCAAACCTTTCCAATACCAAGGAATCAGATGATCTTTAATGACTGGCATAGCCAGCAGATGCAAACCAACCCAAGGTAAAAATGGACTACGTCGTCCATAAGCCCAAAGCTCTATACGTATCGATCGTCGTACACTTGGTCCACGTGCGTGAAAACCATAAGTATCCGCAATGACTAAAGTATTTTTTTTCACGGCAAAAGCTTGAGGCTGACCATAGCCTAGTTCGGCTAATTCATTTGGCTGAATACGCAAGGAGCCCCGTCGACTCATAGCATCAGTCTTTGAATTAATGCTTATTGAGCGTTGATATTCCCATTCCAGCCGCTTTTCATTCAGGATATGTGAACCCGGCACATAGACAAATGGGCCTTCATCTTCGGCCACATCGGTCAGAAATAACCAGGCCTTCATATTTGAATGAAAGGTATCGCTGTGCAGATTGGTTTGAGGATCAGGACGGGCTTTGCGCACATGCGAAATAATCACTTGCACATAGTACATCGGCTGTACTTTGGAACTATTCACATAATTTAAAAGTGCACGCCAATGCTTACTCTCAAGTAAACGCTTGGTATGAGGCAATTGCTTGAGTACCTGTCCATCCAATGCCATACGGCGCGTTACTGTATCGCCCTGCAAGGTTTCACGAGTATCTAAAGCCGTTTCTAACAACTCTTTGGATAAGGCTTTAAACCCATCTTCTGGCAAAAAGTTCTCTTTTAAAATAAACCCATTTTGCTGAAAGAACTCAACTTCATCAGCACTCAGGTATTTCGCCAGCTTTTCCCTACGGGATTCAGCTAGCTTTGCCGCCTGCTCCACCCGGAACCGGTGCAACCCCAAGGTGTTTAGCGTTTTATTGCCAATAATTGAATGAGATTCAAAACTCTTGGCTGTACCGAAAAGTGTTACAGCGTCTGCTGCAAACTTTTTCGGACTGGCTTGAGCATTTTTTTTCAATTCCTGCACTGCTGTTTGAAACTTTTCATTTGCCCAGAGGCGTTGAATAGATGGAAACACAATACACTCTCAGTTTAATTATTATTTTTTAAGACCCGCTTCCAGCACATCAAACAGGTCATCCGCAATTGAAGTACCAAACTGGGTATCAATTTCACGAATACAGGTTGGACTGGTCACGTTAATCTCAGTCACATAGTTACCAATTACATCCAGGCCCACGAAAACCAGACCTTTTTCTCGTAGGAATGGACCGACTTTTGCGGCAATGGCTTTATCATTTTCAGTTAAAGGACGCGCTTCACCTAGACCACCTGCAGCCAAATTGCCACGTACTTCACCATTTTGCGGAATACGTGCCAGGCAGTAAGGAATTGGTTCACCATTCACCATGAGGATACGTTTATCCCCTTCCACAATTTCAGGAATATAACGTTGCGCCATAATTGGCTGAGTCCCGTTATTGGTCAGGATTTCAATCGTTGAACCGATATTCACTCCATCCTGATACAGACGGAAAATGCCCATCCCGCCCATCCCATCCAGCGGTTTAACAATCACATCACCATGTTCTTTAATAAACTCACGGATCAGACCTTGTTGTGAAGTCACGAGCGTTGGTACTTGTAGTTCCGGGAACTGGGTGGCAAACAGTTTTTCATTACAGTCACGCAGGCTTTGCGGCTTGTTAATAATCCATGCACCTTCACGTTCTGCCTGTTCCAGAATATAAGTCGCGTAGACAAAATTCATATCGAAAGGTGGATCTTTACGCATCAACACCACGTCATAAGCTGCGATAGATTCTTTACGCTTTTCACCTAATTCATAGTAGTGATTGTAATCTTCAAACACCTGTAGTGGTGAGATCAAACCAAATGCTTTGCCCTGATCAATATACAAATCTTGCTGTAATGCATAACCCAGTTCATGACCACGACGTGCAGCTGCCCACAGCATTGCCATAGTTGAATCTTTTTTCAGGTTTACATTTTCGATGGGATCCATCACAACAAGTACGCGCATATCTTTGGCTCTTTTCTAAAATGAATTTGGCAATGAGTATAGCCGAGATTATTCTTTTATTTATTCAGATTTTGCATGAGTATGTATG
This sequence comes from Acinetobacter sp. LoGeW2-3, assembly GCF_002688565.1. Taxonomy (NCBI): domain Bacteria; kingdom Pseudomonadati; phylum Pseudomonadota; class Gammaproteobacteria; order Moraxellales; family Moraxellaceae; genus Acinetobacter; species Acinetobacter sp. LoGeW2-3. The sequence continues at coordinate 976,513 of NZ_CP024011.1, forward strand.
CATTCTTGTGTTAAGGGAGAAGCGAAAGATGTTGCAAGCTATCATTGGTTTTCATTTAGATGAGGAAAATCATTGGGTCGCAGAGCTTGCCTGTGGGCATGGGCAACATGTACGGCATGATCCACCCTGGCAAAACCGACCTTGGGTGATAACTGAAGCAGGCCGTAAGGAAAAATTAGGGGTAAAATTGGACTGTAAAAAATGTGATACACAAGAGGATTAATACCCTCTAAAGAAATTTAATAAATATATTTATTTCAGTATCTTATTTTGCTTCCTAAACTGATTAAAAACTAAATAAAAATATATCTTTTATAATTACATTTATTTCTGGTTAATTTTATCTAATTTTATGATTTATCGATTATTTTTCGAAATCATGGTACCCAACATAATTATAAAGGTACTTACCCCGCCAATGAGTACACTCATTAGCCCAATTTCCAAAGTAATTCTATGATGCCAGCGTTGATCTGGAATCCAAGGCAAATTCAGATGATCCCCAAAAATAAAATTGATGGTGCATACTATAAGAAAGCTAATCATTGTGGATATCAGCAAGGTCACCACCAGATTCTTCCACATCTTGCGCCCCACCAGCATGACAATACTGGCTAAACTTACCACCGTTATAATCGATACAAATAAAACACCGTTCCAGTAATCCATTCCTAGTACTCTTATTTTACGTCAATTAAAATTATGAAATTCTTATAATTAATTACTTAATATGTATTTTAATATAGGTAGATTAATATGTATAAACAATGACCAGAACTATCTTATTTATTTTATTTGTAAAAGGTTTTAAATACTTTCTAATTAAAGCTTTATTTAATCTTTTATAAAAAAATGATTATTTTCAGATAAATATATTTCATGAGATTCATTTATTTATTTTTAGAATACATTCATCCAAACAAATCCTTCTTATTCAAATAAAAAAAATAAAGCCCTAAATGATTAGGGCTTTACTCATCTTTATCTGAAGAATCAGATTTTAGATCCCGTATTTCACACGGTACGCTTCCATTTTTGCCAGCGCGTCTTGATCCCCTTTAGCATCCAGGTAATCCATCAAATCTTTCATGGTAATCAAGGCATGTACTGGAATTTCCAGTTCTTTTTGTACTTCTTGAATCGCAGACAATTCGCCCTGACCTTTTTCCTGGCGATCCAGTGCAACTAATACACCCGCAATTTGTGCACCCGCATTTTTAAGGATGGTTACGACTTCACGAATCGCAGTACCTGCTGTGATCACATCATCAATGATCCAGACTTTTTTACCTTCGACTGAAGCACCCACTAACACACCACCTTCGCCGTGATCTTTAGCTTCCTTACGGTTAAAGCCCCATGGCACACTCACACCATGATTTTGAGACAAGGCTACAGCAGTTGCCGCGACGAATGGAATGCCTTTATAGGCAGGGCCAAAAACCACTTCGACATTGTTACATTCAACTAATTTTGCTGCATAGCCAGAAGCTAGAAGAGACAAGGCTTCACCATCATTGAGCAAGCCAGCGTTGAAAAAATAAGGACTCACACGACCCGATTTTAAAGTAAACTCACCAAATTTAAGCACACCGCGTGATAATGCGAGTTCGATAAAAGCTTGTGGGTTAAACTGAGCTTGCGTTGACATGAGGTGCTCCTAAATCCATTAATTAAGGTAAGACTTGCGCATGATACCAAAGAGTAGCTATCCAGGTGATCAAAAAATTCTTCGTGTCGTTTCAATTAATGTCAACGGCTTACGTTCATCCGTGACCAAGGGTCTGTTGGAATGGATGGAAAAATCTGACGCTGATGTCATTTGTATGCAGGAAAGCCGGATTACTCATGCGCAGTGGACCGATAAATTTAAGCCTGAAGGCTGGTATGCACACCTGTTCCCGGCTGAACGTCCAGGCTATGCCGGTACTGCCATTTATAGCCGCCTGCCTTTTGTTTCCCTGACCGATGGGCTGGGCTTTGAATTGGCGGATTCACAAGGTCGTTTTATTGCTGCCGAGTTTGATTTGGGTTTAGATAAAACTGCACATATTTGCTCGCTGTATCTACCATCTGGTTCATCGGGTGATGAAGCACAGGCGCGTAAAGATCACTTCCTCGATGAATATGAAAAGATCCTAAAACAATGGCGTGATGAAGACAAATCCATCATTGTGTGTGGTGACTATAATATCGTGCATAAACGCATCGACATTAAAAACTGGTCAGGCAACCAGAAGGCCTCAGGTTGTTTGCCACATGAACGTGCATGGCTGGATCATATCTATGATGAACTAGGCTATGTCGATACTTTCCGTGAAGTGCGCAAAGAAGCTGAGCTATATTCTTGGTGGTCGAATCGCGGTCAAGCCCGTGCCAAGAACGTCGGCTGGCGGATTGATTACCAAGCCTGCTCACCAGACTGGAAAGAACGTACCGTAAATGCCTGGGTGTATAAAGATGAATGGTTTAGCGACCATGCCCCAGTCATTATTGACTATAAACTTTAACTAAACAGACAAACTTAGTGAACAATTGTTCACTAAGTTAGTAGTAATCACTTACAGGACAAGACGTATTAACAGCTATTATTAAGCTCAAATACATAGCATTATACTTTCACGGCACAAGGACATGTCAGGATGACAGCAAAAGGACAGGAAGCCGTAGGAAGAAATAAAACAAACTATAAGATTTAGCTTGTTTTGCATGGATGTGACATCGGACGTTGAGATGAGACCCGCATAATCAGGATGATTGAATGCGGGTTTTCTCATTTTAGAGCCTCTATCAGCATCTTATTTCTTATAATTTCATGTCTTTATCTTCATCACTATTTTGCACAATTCAAATGTCAGTTTTATGACATTCCTGTATCTACTATGTATCTATTTTTATCTCATTTTTTTCAGGTAGTCTCTTCGGCATTATGGCTGTAGTCATCAAATTTCGCTAAGCTACTTGTAGAATTTATATGGGTAATAATTATGTTGAAGATATACGGAATCAAAAACTGCAATTCCATGAAGAAAGCCTTTGATCTGCTGACTGAGCTGGGTTTGAGCTATGAGTTTCATGATTATAAAAAGCAGGGAATTGATGTTGAAACCGTAAAAACCTGGCTGGATGCTTTGGGTCAGGATGTCGTCCTCAATAAAAAAGGCACCACCTGGCGCAAGCTCAGTGAAGAAGAACAGCAAACTGCCTTAGCCAGTGAAGAAAATCTACTTACTGTTTTAACCACACACACCAGCCTGATTAAACGCCCTGTTCTGGAAACTAGTTCAGGTTTTATTGCCGGCTTTGATGAAGTGGCATATCGATCGCTGAACAAGTAAAGCAGCTGAAAATAAGTTCAATACAGAAACCAATCTATAGTGACAAAAAAGCCTGACAATCGTCAGGCTTTAACAGTCTCAGACTCAGGATTAGTTCGCACGAATCCAAGTTTGATTGCGACCTAGGGCTGCTACACCAATGAAGCCACGTAACTCCAGCTTCTTGCCACCATCAGCCAGGTTGCCTTTCAACTTATAGGTCTTGCCTGTTTTTGGATCTAGAATCGAACCACTTTCATAGCTGGTGCCACCAGCATTTTTTAGACCTTTAACAATCGTCAAACCTTTCAGAGATTTGTTGTGATATGGACCTTCACATTTCGTGCAGGCATTCTCTTCACCTTTGGTTAAAACTTTCTGAATGCTAGCACTTAAAGTCCCATTGCTTTGTTCAGTAAATTTTACAATTGCCTTTGGCTGTTTCGTTTCGTCGTCAATCGTTTTCCAAAGCGTTCCATTTAAAGGATCTGCAGCATTCGCCAATGCACTTAAACCCAGTAGTCCTAACACAAGCGCCATTCTTTTCATTTTTGTTTCTTTCCCTAGTCTGTGAGTAGACCGTTGTAGTATTAATTAAGTCACAACAATTTTTCAATTTCTGGATGTGACTATCTAGTGTAACCTTGTAAATATTGTTGGTAAATAACACACCAGACCAATGAAAACATAAAAAGATGGAAGGAAAATGAAGATTAGCCCCCTTACGAAACAGTTAATTACAGAAACGATTTTAAAAACTTCCATCCGCAAGCCAAGCCAGTTTAATCTCCCGCCTGCTGCGCTGAGAAAAGCCCTCGAGCAGTTCTGCAAACTATTTCCTCTAGACAAAAATGTCGAAGTACGATCCTTAAAACTGGCAGGTCTGGATGCTGAGGAAATCAAGCCACAGCAAGAAGCTACCCAGCTGATTTTCCATATCCATGGCGGTGCTTTTTATCTCGGCTCAATGAAGACGCATCGTGCTTTTATGACCCAGATTGCAGCTCGCACCCAGATGCAGGTGCTGCATGTAGATTATCCGCTAGCCCCTGAGGCCCCTTATCCTGCTGCACTCGATGCAGTCTTTGATATTTATATGCAGCTGTTAGATCAGGGTGTACAGGCCAAAGATATCATTCTGTCTGGAGATTCTTGCGGAGCAAATCTGGCGTTGTCTTTAGCCCTGAAAATTCAAAAACTGGAACTTCCACAACCGAGTGGTCTGATCCTGCTTTCTCCATTTGTAGACCTGACCCTGACCAGTGAGTCCTTGCGCTATAACCAGGCCCATGATGCTTTGTTATCAATTGAAACGCTGGAAAGCGGTATTCAATACTATGTACCTTCCTCATTCGACCCGAGCGATCCAGAAATCTCACCTTATTTTGCTGACTTAAGTGGTTTACCACCAATGCACATTCAGGTCGGTTCTAAGGAAATCTTGTTAGATGATGCACAGCGTCTACGTGATAAAGCTGAAGCTGCAGGTGTTGAGGTAGAGTTCAAGCTATATACCGGCATGTGGCACAATTTCCAGATGTTCAGTGCTTGGTTTGATGAAGCAAAACAATCCTTGGCTGACTTGGCTGACTTTGCGCATCGTCTAGATCGGGACTAAAACATTTTCTTTTAGATTTTTTATTTTTCAGGATGATGCCGGGAAATTTTCTATTTGGTAAATATCAATAAAAGCCAGATACATCACAGCTGCCCGCTCATCCTGTTATTTATTCCGCATCTCACATGCAACCCACATTTCAAACTTCGCTAAAATGACCCCTGTGTACAAAATATAGTCATTCTCTTGCCCAATACATCTATGCTATTCTAAGTCCAAGATATAAAAACATTTTATTCATTACGCTATTTATAAATTTAAAATGATCATCATGGGACGCAGCCTTGTATGAAGCATATTTCGCCTGCTCTGCAAGCTATTTTCAAGCATAAAATCACCAAGTATCTGGTCGAAGATGAAGTGGTGATGAATTGGGGGGTGCTCAAAAAATGTATCCTCATGCTTGCACTTGGCTGTGGTGTCCATCTGAGCTGGATGCTTTGGGATATCTTTGTTTTGTTCAGTCCTGAATATTGGCAACATGTTGATATACAAGTGGTCAAGATGCAGGTTATCGTCAATAGCCTGTTTTTGCTGATTCTGCTTGGTCTGATTTATCCCTGCTATAAATTTCGAAATAACACCCGCGTCGAGCGTTACCTGCCCTATCTTTCGGTGGGCATCTTTGTCGTTTCCCTCTGCCGTGATGCATATGTCGTTGGTGTAGTCAGCCCAGTCTCCATGATTTCCTATGTCAGTCTGATGACAGTAGGGCTGGTCCTGTTTTCTCGAACGCTGGTCTATAGCATGCTGATTCCAGCGTCAATTTTTCTCACCATTTGTGGTTATTTAAGTTATATCGGTCAGCTTCCTTACTCGCCACTCTTTACCATTCCGGGCAAACTGTTCTATAACGGTTTCTGGCTGGTATCCATGCTGTATTTCATTCTGCCTATTCTGGCCATCTGTATGGTGTTGTTTGAAATCCTGCTCAGTCAGTGGCGACATCGCGAAAAACTGATCCAGCATTTGAGCCAGATTGACCCGCTGACCAATCTGTTTAACCGACGCAGCATCAATCAATGTCTGGATAAACTGAATAGCGTGAAACCGGAAAGCTATGCGCTGGTTCTGCTGGATCTGGATCATTTTAAGAAAATTAATGACTACTATGGTCATCACAAAGGTGATGAAACCCTGATTCAGGTCAGCGAAGTGCTGACCCAGCTACTACGTGAAAGTGATGTGGTAGGCCGTTTTGGTGGTGAAGAATTTATTCTGGTTCTGAAAAACTCCAATCTGGAAAAGGCACGTCAGGTTGCAGAACGTTGCCGTGCTGCAATCCAGCAACTGGAAATCTACAGTGATGATGGGCAGCGTATCCATGTGACCGCAAGTTTTGGTATTGCACTGTCCAGCCCGGAGCTGCGTCCACAACAGTTATTGAGTCAGGCAGATAAAGCCCTGTATCAAGCCAAAGCAAGTGGCCGAAACCTGGTCAAAGCCTATAACGCTGCACTGGATGGTGGGATGCAACTCAATCATTCCTGATTCAGTGACCTTTCATGCGATATCAAAAGAATCAATTTGTTTTATTGAGCTTGGGCAAAACGTTGCAGCTGTGCCAGTAATTCATTTTCTGTAAAGGCACCCGTCAGGCGCAATCCACGAATTTCCTGCTGCTGATCATTTAAGAATAGATAAGTCGGCGGACCCAGAATTTCCCACTGATTTAACAGCGATTGATGGGTCGCATCATAATGACTAAGGTCCAACTTAATCAGGAAATACGGTGTCAATGCCTGCTGTACCTTCGCTGATTTTAGCACCCGATGTTCAATGGGCTGACAGGCCACACACCAATCGGCATAGACATCAACAATAACCTGTTGTCCTTTTGGCACTGTCGCCAGTAATTGCTCAAAATCAGCAGCGGTTTCTGCCACATGCCAGTTCGCTTGTTGCTGAACAGTTTCAATGAAAAAGCGCTGGCTGTGCTGATACTGACTATAAATAATATAGGGCATGGCAATTGCCAAACAGATGATATATAACCATCGAAGTCCAGTAGTTTTCCAGAATAACCGAGCCAAGATATAAGCCACAAAACTTAAACCCAGTCCAAGTGACAGCCACTGCAGTACTGCTTCTGAAAGCAATGGCCGTATAAAATATAACGCCAAAGCCAACATGATAAAAGCAAACAGTACCTTCACCTGATTCATCCAGTGTCCAGCTCTCGGCAATACCCGCGAACCAAGAACACTAGCAAGTAGCAAAGGTGTGCCCATCCCAAAGCCCAAAGTAAATAGCAGCAAAGCGCCTTGCCACTGACTTTGGGTTTGAGAAATAAAAAGTAATGCACCTGCCAACGGTGCGGTCATACAGGGACCTACCAACAGTGCGGACACCATGCCCATAATACTGGCACTGACCAGAGTCCCGCCCTGCTGCATCGCTTGCACCTGATCCAGTCGATGCACCAATCGCTGTGGCAACTTGATTTCAAACAGACCAAATAGATTCAGGGCAAAAGCCACAAATAATAAGCTAAAGGCAATTAGAGTGGCAGGCTGCTGTAACCAGCGCTGGAAATTCAATCCAGCCGAAGAGGCAATTAAACCGAGTACTGCATAGACCATGGCCATACTGGTCACGAAACTCAAAGCAATCATCCAGGCCTGTATCCCTCTGCGATCCCGCACAATCAGTGAGGTCAGAATAGGGAGCATAGGAAGTGAGCATGGGGTAAAAGCCAGCAACATACCCAAGCCGAAAAACAGCAACAGACCATAACCTAATGAACTTTCTGCCAACTTTTCAGACCATTTCTGGTCTTTAGCGGCGAAGCTGGAGTCTTTAGTATTATTTATTGTTGGCTCAGCCTCAGCAGGTTCAGAACTATTATCCAAAAGACTGTTTTGCTGAGCTGAAGAATTGCTTAAATCAAGCAGTCGTTTAGAACCCGTTCCTTCGGGTTGATATTGCACCAAACCTGATAGATCAGTTTTGAACTCAACACTTTGTGGTGGATAGCAGAGCCTGTCTTTGGCACAGCCCTGCCAGGTTACCTGATAGGTTTGCGAAGCTTGAGTCGGAATATGGAGTTGAAGTTGCTGATAATAAACCTGCGTCTGACCATAGTTATCATCATGCAAGTCTTCAGCCGGTGGCAAATCCAGTTGTAGTGTTCGACCACCCTGCTGGACTTCCACTTTATGCTGATAGATATAATAATTGTCTGGAATGTCCCAACTGAGTTCCGCCTGCTGTGAACTAGTAGAAATTACCGTAAATGGGAAAGCCTGTTCTGGCGGCAGTAAAGGCGCTTCCGCCTGTACAGTACAACTCAGCAGCAGGCTCCCAAATAGAATTCGAGAGCCAGATCTACTCCAGGCTTTCAGTTTTTCGGCATCCATGACGATTGATCAAAACTCCTAGAATAGGAAAGCTACGCCCAGACCTGAGCTATAACTCTTGTCAGCACCATTTAAGTCCACACCTACACTGGCATCTAACTGAACACGGTCATTCAGCGCATACATCACGCCTGTGCCTAGCCCATATTCATAATCCTGACTTTCAGCCTTGCGATAGACAAATTCTGAAAAACCGGACAGCTTGTCAGTGATTTTATATTCTAGTGTTGGTACAGCTTGAATGGCCCATTGATCATCCTGCCATTCATAGCGCATGGTAATCGACGTATTGACCAGATCATTATATTGATACGCTACGGCTGAACTTAGACTATAAATGTCTTCTTCATTGCTAAAGCCTTGATTACCCGTCGCAATTACTGCTTCAGCCAATAACGCCATAGACAGTCGTTCGTCATCCAGATCAATGGCTTTTTTCAAACCAATACTGACATCACCCAGACCATCATCTTCTGATTTAACACCATCTATCTTGCTTTTAGACCAAGATGGACCAGCCCAACCCAGTTGTAATTCCAGGCTATCGCTTAAACCGGTACGCAACAACATATCCGCATTGAGTGTAGTGCTATGATCATTGCCTGATTCAACATAGCTGGCAGAAGGCAGCCCTTGTTCCCAAGCCAACTGCCCTACCGGTGTCGTAGTCGTACTAAAGCCAGTACCTGGTCGGTCAAAAGCAAAATCTGCAGCAAATACCTGCGCGCTCGTAGCTGCCAGTGCCACAAAACCCAATGTCTTCAATGTTGTCATGATTGTTACTCTTTCTTTTTAAGTCTTAACCGAGTTCTTTGGACATCTTCGCGCCACGGCTACGAAGCAGTTCCAGGGTCTGCTTTTCCTCTTCCAGTGCTTCTGCCCAGTTGACTTCATCGAAGTCACAGTCAAAGAATAGGTCACAGATTGAAGAGAGAATGGTCAGGCCATCTTCATCTCGGGTATTTGGATCGACATTTTCATCTAATAAGCGTTGTACGGCGGGTACACAGGCAGCACTTGCTGCATCCCAAAGTGGACCATAGATTTCTTCAGCATCCCACAGGTGCAGATTTACCTTAGCTGCAATCAAGGCATCCAGAATATCCAGATGCACTTGAAGCTTCTGTTGTTTTTCCTCGGTAGAGAGAATATTGCCCGCTTCATAAGCTTCGCAGACTTCTTCCCACCATTTGAACAGCCCATCGGACCAGACTGAAATGACCGGGCCTTTTTCCATATCAATAAAATTCGGATTGAGTCCATCTGCCAGGAGCTTTTTTACCTGATTCAGATCTAGTTCTTCGAGTGCTTGCACAAAAAGCTGTTGTTGCGCAGTTAACATGATGGAGCTCACTTCAATTCGTTTTCGACTATTATGCCGAATAAAGCAGGATTTGTTTTATTCTCATTCGTTTATTTTATCTAAAATTGAAAAAAGCCCCGCAGGGCCTTTTTCATCTGTAAAACTTTTTATTCTTCTATATCTGCAGTTGTTTCTTCTTCCGCAAGTTTCAGCGGAGTACCACGCACATTGTCTTTTTTCTCAATCACGTGCTCTAGACTACGTTTTAAGCGATCAATGGCTCCACGAATTGCGGTATCAATATTGTGACCATGATGGTTCACGACAATTGGCTTCAAGCCGGCAGGACGTGCTTCGATCATGCAGCGAATATCGTCATCGCCACCTTTTGCGGCATTTTCATCGCTAAGATGCACTGAGAAATGGGTGATACGCTCACTGTGGCGCTGAAATTCCTGATTTAATTCGGTACGAACGTAAGTAATTAGACGATCACTATTGCGAATATTTTTATCGGTACGGAGTTCAATGTTCATAAAATACCATCCTCAAATCATTGTAACTTTTTAGTGCAGATTATTTTATCTTGGCACGTTTGTAGCTTGCTGTTTTGTATTGCATTTCACTTCTTCAAATCGCTTTGGATTAACCCTCCACATTGAATGATGAACACTTTTTTGAGTCTGCAGAACCGTGTCCTTATACTTTGAATATCGGTCCTCTCTCGAAAATATGCAAGTGATATTTTGATTTTTTTAGCAAAAGGACAACCGATCGTGACAACTGCTTACTTACGTGGAAAACAACTGATAGAAACCATACAAAAGCAAGAATATTCACGCGATTTAATCGGCTATCACGGTAAACCGCCACATGCACAATGGCCCAATGCTGCCCGAATTGCGGTACAGTTCGTGCTGAACTATGAGGAAGGCGGGGAAAATCATGTCGAACATGGTGATGCCGGTTCCGAGCAGTTTCTGTCCGAAATTGTAGGCGCCGCCAGCTTTCCAGCAGTCCACCGCTCGATGGATTCAATGTATGAATATGGCTCACGTGCAGGTTTCTGGCGGATTCATGAGGAGTTTCAAAAACGCGGCTGGCCGATGACCATTTTTGGTGTCGGGATGGCACTGGCTCGCAATCCTTATATCATCGAAGCAATTAAGGCAGCTGATTATGACGTGGTGTCACATGGTCAGCGCTGGTTGCATTATCAGGATATGGATATTGAAACTGAACGTCAGCATATGGATCAGGCCTTAAGTGTTCTGACTGAGCTGTTTGATGAAACACCTATTGGCTGGTATACCGGTCGCGATAGCCCAAATACACGTCAATTATTAGCTGAATTTTCTCAGATTAAATATGACTCTGATTATTATGGAGACGACCTCCCATTTTGGAGCACTTTAACTGGACCAGATGGTCAAAAACGCCCTCATTTGATCATCCCCTATACATTAGAGTGCAATGATATGAAGTTTAGCTCTCCAGGCGGTTTCAATTCAGGTGAGCAATTTTACCAATATTTAAAAGATGCCTTTGATGTACTTTATAGTGAAGGTGAAACTGCACCAAAAATGATGTCGATTGGTATGCACTGTCGTCTGCTTGGACGTCCGGGACGCTTCAAAGCCTTGCAGCGCTTTATGGATTATGTACAGAGCCATGACAAAGTATGGGTCTGTCGTCGCAATGATATTGCACAGCATTGGTACACCCATCACTTTCCTGCGCACCAGGACTAATCATTTACTAAAATCACCCAAAGAGAGCTTCATGCTCTCTTTTTTATTTTGACCTTTTGGTCAACTACCTGTCCGACAACAGTCAGCAATTTGGCATTGTTATTGCAATTTCCAGTGAGAAATATGGATAACAAAGCTTTAATTATGCAATTAACTGAATTTAACCAGGCATCGGACAGCAATATTGAGCTGCTGCTTAAGCAGTGTGTGCATATTGACCGTTGGGCTGAAGAACTTAAACAGCAACGACCTTTTGCTTCACGTGATGAACTGCTCGAAGCTGCCAAAAAACAGGCGCAGACATGGACTTGGGAAGAAATTTCTAAAGCACTCGCGACCCATCCTCGTATTGGCGAGAAACAGGCCCAAGCTGCTTTAACAGCCAAAGAAGAAGGCTTTTCCGAGCGAGAACAGGCCGCAATTTCACAAGATGAAGAAACCCAAGCCGCTTTACTGAAAGGCAATCTGGCCTATGAGAAAAAATTTGATTTTATTTTCCTGATTCGTGCAGCAGGTCGTAGCAGTGAAGAGATTCTAACTGCTTTGAAATACCGCTTGGTGAATGACATTGATACTGAAAAACGCATTGTTCATCAGCAGCTTTTAGAAATTGCTCTATTACGTCTGGCGCAGGAGATTGAAGCATGATCAGCACCCATATTCTTGATACTCACTTGGGTAAGCCTGCAGCCGATGTTGAAGTCAAATTGATGGATGCCACAGGCCAGGTATTGGCAACTGCTATGACTAATAGTGATGGTCGGGTGCTCGTCCCGGATTTTGGTTTAGACAGCATTAATGCCGGTGATTACAGCATCGAATTTGCAACCAAAGCCTATTTCGATGCACAAGGTCTGGCAACTTTCTTTCCAAAGGCCGTGATTCATTTCAGCGTTTTAGATACTGCTCAGCATTATCACATTCCATTACTGATCAGCCCTTTTGCTTATTCGACCTACCGCGGTAGTTAAGTCAAGCCGCTTGTGATCTAGAATAAAGAAGGATTTTATATGTCAGAACAAGAAAAAACAGTCTCACCCGAACATGAATTTTTAGGGGTTGGAAAAAGTGCCGCTTATGGCTTGCAACATGTATTGACCATGTATGGCGGTATTATCGCCCCACCCCTGATTGTGGGGACTGCAGCAGGTTTAAGTGGGATGGAAATCGGCCTGCTGATTGCAGCAGCATTATTTGTCGGTGGCTTAGCCACGATTTTACAAACGGCTGGTGTAAAATATGTAGGCGCACGTTTACCTCTAGTACAAGGCGTTTCTTTTGCCGGCGTAGCCACCATGGTGGCAATCGTTACCACAGGAGGAGGATTACAAGCCGTCTATGGTGCCGTGATTGTCTCTGGCCTGGTTGGTTTCTTTCTGGCACCCTATTTTTCAAAAATTATCCGCTTCTTCCCGCCAGTAGTGACTGGCTGTGTGATCACCATTATTGGTCTGTCTTTACTACCCGTCGCGGTACGCTGGATGATGGGCGGAAACAAGAATGCCGAAAATTGGGGTAGCGCAGAAAATATCGGTCTGGCGCTGATGACGCTGGCGATTGTGATTCTGCTGAATCTGTCTCGCAATGCGGCAATCCGTCGTTTATCCATTCTATTGTCAATTGTACTCGGAACTATTTTTGCGGCTTTGCTGGGCTTTGGCGATTTTTCTAAAGTGGCTGATGGCTCATGGCTGCAGTTCCCAAGCTTCTTTGCCTTTGGCATGCCGACCTTTGAACTGACGGCTATTCTTTCCATGCTGATCGTGACTTTGGTGATCATGACTGAAACCACCGCAGACATTATTGCAGTCGGGGAAATTGTAGGAACCAAAGTCGATGCACAACGTATTTCCGATGGTCTACGTGCAGATATGTTATCTAGTGCCGCAGCGCCTATCTTCGGTTCATTCATGCAAAGTGCTTTTGCACAAAATGTCGGACTGGTGGCGATTACCGGAGTTAAGAGCCGTTTTGTTGTGACCGCAGGTGGTGTCATTTTGGTGGTATTGGGCTTATTACCAGTTATGGGACGTTTAATTGCTTCTATTCCGGTACCGGTGCTTGGTGGCGCAGGCTTGGTGCTATTTGGCACAGTTGCAGCAAGCGGGATTCGCACCTTGGCGAAAATTGACTACAACGACCAGAAGAACCTGATTATTGTCGCAACTTCAATTGCTGCGGGCATGGTGCCTATTATCGATCATAGTTTCTATGCGGACTTTCCAAAATGGGTTCAAACTTTATTCCATTCTGGCATTAGTTCAACCTGTTTAATGGCGATTTTACTGAATATCTTATTCAACCATTTAAACTGGTTTAAGAATAAGAATTTGGCAAATTCTGAACCAGTGGTGGACAGCCATCACTAGATCTGAGTAATGAAAGTTGGTCGGGATCTTGCATATAAATTTTAGTTACCGGTCAATTTTCACTTTATTTTTACTTATTAATCTGTATGCTTTATCTGCTTTCTTGGGGGAGAGATATTAAATGAAACTTAAACAAATCGTGGCACTTTGTGCATTAGCTTCTACTGCGACTTTTACTCAGGCAAGTCCTATTGTATGGCAAGACTTTAGCCTGACTGGCCTTTATGGTGAACACTATAAAGTAGGTACTGAAGATCGTACGACTTTGACTGCAGAATATGCAGCAGGTCTAACTTTTGGTGATTTATTCTTCTTCGTTGACCAACAATGGGATGGCAACGACAAAGACTCAACTTACTTAGAGTTAGCACCACGTTTTAGCTTAAGCAAAATATCTGGTGAAGAGCTTAAATTTGGCCCTGTGAAAGATGTTTTAGTGGCAACAACTTGGGAACATAATGCCGGACACGGTAACAACCAAGAATTTAATAACTTCCTTTACGGTATCGGTTTTGCTTTAGATATTCCATATACCAGCTATGCAAATATCAACTTCTACAAAGTTGATAATGACAGCAAGTCATTACCATTTACTAAAGATGACTACCAAATGACAATCACTTATGCGGTGCCGTTTAAAATTGGTGGTGAAGAATTCCTTGCTGATGCATTCCTAGATTGGTCTACAGCTGAAAAAGGTGCTCAAGCATCTGAACTGAACTGGACTTCACAATACAAATGGAATGTAGGTAAACACATTTCTCCAGAGACTAAACTTTACCTTGGTATCGAACACTCAGTTTGGAACAACAAGTTTGGTATTAAAGGTGAAGACCAAAACGACGTCAGCGCTCTTGTGAAGTATCACTTCTAAGAAATGCTATATTAAGAGCAGAACTTCGGTTCTGCTTTTTTTATTCTTGAATTTAATCGAACCATAGGTGCCTGAATGAGTGCAGTTCAGATTCGCGCAGCAAATGTAAATGATCTTGAGAGCATCCGTGAAATTTATAATCAGGAAATCTTGAATGGTACTGCTACCTGGAACTTTACTGCGATGGCACTGTCGGATATACAAACCTGGTTTAAGACACTTCAAGAACAGAACCATCCGGTACTGGTTGCAGAACATCAACCTACAGGCAAAGTGATTGGCTATGCTAACTATAATGAGTTTCGTAGCATTCAAGGATTTTATAAAACGGTTGAACATGCAGTTTTTCTACATCCCGATTATACCGGCCAAGGTATAGGAAAACAGTTGCTATTACGCTTGATGGAAATTGCCAGAAGTCAGGGCATGCATATTATGGTCGCAGCAATTGACTCAGAAAACGTAGCTTCGATTCATCTGCACCAACGACTAGGCTTTGTTCAAACTGGCTATATGCCACAAGTTGGAGAGAAATTTGGTCAGTGGCGCGACCTGGTCTTGATGCAACTTAATCTGGATCAACTTCAGACTGAATCCATTACTTAATTGATCGTCAAATTAAATCTACAAGAAAAAAATAAAGGGCTCCTAGAAGCCCCCTGCTGATAAATCACTACTATTATTATTTTATGTATTTTTTCTAATGAATTTTCATGCAATATTTAGTCCAATGGATTACCAATAATATTACTAATAATACCTTTCATGATATGGGGTCCATTTTCTCGGCGTAATTCTTCATACCATTCCATCGTCACATCTTTATCTTTCATATGGGTGACATCACAGCGTTTACGCGCACGAAGCACCAATTCATTGGCACGTTCATTACGTTTGTTCTGATAGCGACGTAATGAGTCCTGTAATCCCAGTGTATTGATCTGAAGTACACGAGCCAGGTAAATGGCATCTTCCATCGCCTGACAACCGCCTTGACCAATATCCGGCGTTGTACTGTGGGCTGCATCACCAACAATGACGACATTACCTTTGTAGAAATCAGCAAATGGTTCGATGTCATGGATTTCGACACGGTTAGTACGCTGCTCATCAATCGCATCAATCAGCTTTTGAACTTGAGGGCACCAGCCCTTAAAGTATTCTTCTAATAAAACTTTGTACTGGCTACGGTCATTTTCTAGACCTGCTGGTAATGGCACATCAAAGAAAAAATAAAAACGATTATTTGCAACTGGCATCAATGAAGCACGTTTACCCTCGCCGACAAAAGTGGTCCACTGATCTGCTGGAGCTAAATCCTCCGATACTTCAACCAGACCATTCCAGTTCACATATCCGGCATAACGACGCGGTACAGTTTCACCCAGCACATAAGCTCGAGTCATGGAATGGGTTCCATCAGCACCGACCAGTAAATCAGTTTGGATCTCTGAACCATCAGCAAAGCTGACGGTGACCTGTTGCCCATCATCATTGAGCGCCACCATTTTTTTACCCAGATGAATGTCATTACGACCAAATTCATCCATCAGCATATTCTGTAATTCGGCACGAGAGACCGGATAAGGACGCTGTCCCACTTCTTCAATTAAAGGATAGAGGCTGAACTGGGTCATGACATCGCCAGTCAGACCATCGACATATGCCAGGTTGTCCATCTGTCCGCCCAATTTGGCAACCTGTTCAGTTAAACCTAAGTAATTTAAACATTTCACCCCATTGGGCCAGAGAGAAATCGCAGCACCCACAGGCAAAATCTGTTCGGCCTGTTCATATATGCTGACCTGATGTCCAAACTTCTTTAATGCAATGCCTGTGGTTAAGCCCGCCATCCCGGCGCCAATAATGGTGATATTCATTGTTCCCCCTGTTTTCATAAATGTTGATCCATCTAAAGGAGACAAAGCGAAAAGTATGCCATTTTCCTCATAGCATCAAATACTCAGATCCAAGTTGGCACATGCTGTGCATTATTTTTTAAAGTACTGCCTTGTTTTGGGGAGAAAAAACAGGGCAATTGGCTATCTTTAGCCTGTAAAAAATGACAGTTGAATAAATTTAGAATGGAAGATTAATATGGCGACCCTGTTTGCACCTGCTTTTGAAATCCCTGCACAATTACAGCAACTTACTAATCTGGCAGATGAACGTATTGGTGCAAAAGTATTGCAATGTTCAGATGATTTTTTTGCTGAAGCACAGCGTATGCTCCAGTTTACAGCACCCATTTTTGTCGAAGACAAGTTCGATAATCATGGCAAATGGATGGACGGCTGGGAAACCCGCCGCAAACGTCACGCTGGTTACGACTGGGCAATTGTCAAACTTGGTGTTGCCGGGAAAATCAGTGCACTGGATATTGATACTACTTTTTTTAGTGGCAACTATCCTGCCTCAGCTTCCGTTGAAGCTTGCTATGCACCAGATGAGAACCTGGATCAAGTTGAATGGCACCAAATTTTACCAAATAGTATATTAGGACCAAGTCAGCATCATATTTTTGAAGTCGCTTCAGATACGACTTATACCCATTTACGTTTAAATATATATCCGGATGGTGGCGTAGCCCGCCTGCGCGTCTATGGTGATGTCCAGATTCAGATAAAAAACAGCAATGAAACACTTGATCTATTAGCACTTGAGAATGGTGGGCGTGTAATTGCCTATAGTGATGCGCACTTCGGCCATCCACGTAACCTGATTAACCCGGGTCGTGGCGTCAATATGGGCGATGGCTGGGAAACTGCGCGTCGCCGTGCACCAGGTTTTGACTGGTGCATTCTAGCACTCGGTCAGGCTGGAAAAATTGAAAAAATTGATATTGATACAGCACACTTTAAAGGTAACTACCCTGCTGAAGTGTCGATTCAGGCAGTGTATGTTGAAGATGCGACCGATCCACAGCTGATTCCACAAAGTATGTTCTGGCCGTTCCTGTTAGAAGCCCAGCCTATGCAGATGGATCATGTGCATAGCTTTATCAATGAAGTTCTGGCACATGAAAAAATCTCACATATCCGCGTGAACATGATTCCAGATGGTGGCATTAGCCGTATCCGCCTGTGGGGTAAAACCACAGACTAAGTTTAAGTCATCTTTCTCCACAAGATGACGATTGTTGGCTCAGTCGTATGACGGTTTAAGTTCTACGACTGATGCTTCTTTTCAAATGAATTGACTACTTAAAAATAGAATGAAACAGCACGTTAAAATTCAAAAACTCACCGCAGAAAATTTTGCCACTTTCGGTGAAGTGATTAGCTGTCAGGGCAATGACTTTTTTCATATTAATGATGCGCATACCGAGCGTTATCATGCCCTTGTGACCGCTGAAATCATCGGTGATGCCAAAGCTGGTATCAGTATTTTTCGGAACATTAAAAGCACCCAAGTGCCGTTTGAGATCTCGATGCTGGAACGTCATCCGAATGGTTCTCAAGCTTTTATCCCAATGCAAGGTCAAAGATTTCTGATTGTAGTTGCTCCTGGACTTGATACAGATACACCGGATCTATCCCAGCTATGTGCATTTATCAGTGATGGGACCCAAGGGGTAAATTATCGGGCAGGAACTTGGCATCATCCACTACTCACCTTGGAAGCACCGAGTGATTTTGCTGTGGTGGATCGGATTGGTGGTGGGCATAATTGTGATGTGTATCAGTTTCCTGAAATCATCCTTATTGAGAATATGCTTTAATGCCTGCACAAGACTTAACCTATGAAAAAGAATCAGGTAATATCGAACTCAAAATAACAATGACTAAAGTAACCTATGGCAAAATTTCTTAATACCAGTGCAACGAATTTCTTTTTGGAAGAACTAATCAAGAGTGCAAAAGAACGCTTAATTCTGATTAGCCCATATTTGCGTTTGAATGATCGAATTAAAGAATTATTAGAAGATAAAGACCGGTTAAAAATTGATATTCGTATCGTATATGGGAAGAGCGATTTACATCCAGAAGAGATTAAATGGCTGCAAAAACTTGATTATGTCCGTCTTAGTTTTTGTAAGAACTTACACGCTAAGTGCTATCTCAATGAATCTGAATGTATTATCTCAAGCTTAAATCTATATGAATTTAGCCAGGTCAATAATAATGAAATGGGTATTTTAGTCCAAAAATATGAAGACGATAATGTCTTTAAAGAAGCCTATGAAGAAGCTCAACGGATTATCCGTATTAGTGAGGAAGTACGAATTAGTTTAGATGAGGTCAAAACAGATTCAACTTCCAAAGAGATTGAAGCAGATGAAGAAAATAATAATTTTTCTAAACTTACCACTTCTAAACTTGCAGCAAAATACAAACTCAAAACAGCAGATTTACTGGATAAATTAACTGAAAAAGGATTTTTAAAATTGAATGAAAATGGTAAACACTTTCTGACCGAACAAGGGAAAGAAATTGGGGGTGAGTTTAGACCAAGTCAGTATGGGGGTTATTTCCTCTGGAATGAAAATACTGAGATCTAAATCCCTCCAAACCTCCCTTTTTTAAAGGGAGGCTTCTTGAAACATCAAATCGCCACCAACTCCCGAATCCCCTTCTCCGGCATTTCACTACCCGCACCTTGCGCGACAACCTGCCCACGCGCCATCACGGTATAACTATCCGCTAGCTCTTCAGCAAAGTCATAGAACTGCTCGACCAGTACAATCGCCATCTCACCACCATCAGCCAGTTTACGGATGACCCGGCCAATATCTTTAATAATCGATGGCTGGATCCCTTCAGTTGGTTCATCCAGAATCAGGACACTTGGTTCAGAAGCCAGTGCACGGGCAATCGCCAGCTGCTGTTGCTGACCACCGGATAAATCCCCACCACGGCGATGCTTCATTTCATCCAGCACCGGGAAAATTTCATAGAGATGCTCCGGCACTTTACGGGTTTTGGCACCTTTAAATTTGGCCATGCCAATCAGGATATTTTCTTCCACGGTTAAGGTCGAAAAGATATCCCGACCTTGCGGCACATAAGCCAGACCTTCTCGCACGCGCTGCTCTGGACTGAGCTTGGAAATGTCCTTGCCATTCAGCAAAATCTGCCCGGATTTAATCGGCAGAATACCCATCAGGCACTTTAAGAGCGTGGTTTTACCCACGCCATTTCGCCCCAGAACGACCGAGCATTCACCAATAGGTGCATTAAAGGACACATCACGCAGAATATGACTGCCACCATAAAACTGATTGACGTCTTTGACTTCTAACATTGCGGTCTCCTTAACGCCCTAAATATTTTTCAATGACTTCTTCATTGGCCTGAACTTCTGCCAATGTGCCTTCTGCCAAAATCGCCCCTTGTGCCAGTACCGTGACTTTTTCACTAATGGTGTCGATAAAGCTCATGTCGTGCTCTACCACGACCAGGGTATGATTCTTTTTCAGTTCCAGACACAGCTCTGCGGTACGCTCAGTCTCAGCATCGGTCATGCCTGCCACCGGTTCATCCAGTAGAATCAGTTTGGGACGCTGCATCAGCAACATGCCAATTTCCAGCCACTGCTTCTGACCATGCGACAGCAGTCCGGCAGGCTTGTTAATAAATTCCTGTAAACGGATTTGTTGTAGTGTTTCATCCAATGCATTTTGTGCATCCGGATCCAGCTTGCTAAAGAAACTCTTTTTCACCCGTTTGTCTTTTGGTGCTGCCAGGAGCAGATTTTCCATCACGGTGAAGTTTTCAAAAACTGTCGGTTTCTGGAATTTACGTCCAATCCCCGCCTCGGCAATTTCTTCAGTGCTCATTTTCGACAGGTCATAGGTCTGACCGAAGAATGCTGAACCTTTGGTCGGACGGGTTTTACCGGTAATCACATCCATCAGGGTAGTTTTACCGGCACCATTTGGACCAATGATGCAGCGCAGCTCACCTTCTTTGATGTATAGCGACAGGTCATTTAGGGCACGGAAAGCATCAAACCAGACACTGACTTTTTCCAAGTAGAGTGCAATACCATGGCTAAAATCCGCACCATGTTCTTTTGGACGGCCATAGCCTTCAGAAGCATGGCCGCCATGAGGTTGTAGAATCTCGCTCATTCGCTACGCTCCTTTTTAAAACGGTCAAAGATGCCAATCACGCCTTTTGGCAGGAATAGGGTTACCACGATAAATAGGGCACCTAAAATCAGTAACCAGGCTTCCGGATAGGCCACAGTGAAATAGGTCTTCACGGCATTAATCAAACCTGCCCCAAGGATCGGGCCAATCAAGGTGCCACGGCCACCAGCCGCTACCCAGACGGCCATCTCAATCGAATTCACTGGGTTCATTTCACTCGGGTTAATAATCCCGGCTTGTGGTACATACAATGCGCCCGCAATCCCGGCAATCACTGCAGAGAGTACCCAAGCGGACAGCTTGTACCAGAGCGTGCGATAACCGAGATATTGCAGACGGTTTTCGCTGTCACGAATGGCACCGAGTACACGACCATAAGGCTTGTTCATCAGGTGGCGTAAGCCGATAAAACACAGCAGTAATACCAGTGCAGTAATAAAGCACAAGCTGGCACGCATTGGTGCAGAGGTGA
This sequence comes from Acinetobacter sp. LoGeW2-3, assembly GCF_002688565.1. NCBI lineage: Bacteria > Pseudomonadati > Pseudomonadota > Gammaproteobacteria > Moraxellales > Moraxellaceae > Acinetobacter > Acinetobacter sp. LoGeW2-3. Next base: position 997,670 of record NZ_CP024011.1, read on the forward strand.
TATCCATGCCAAGAATGGTTTTAAAACCGGTAAAACCGTTATTGCCACCAAAGCCGGTTTCATTACGGAAGAATAGCAGCGCCGCAGCAAAGGTCATCGCCTGGGTAATAATCGAGAAATACACCCCTTTGATCTTGGAACGGAAAGCAAAGAAACCGAAGATGAAAGCGACTAGCCCCGGTGCCAGCACCACCAGCAGCATGGCCCACCAGAAATGGTTAGTGCCCACCCAGAACCAAGGCAGCTCGGTCCAGCTTAAGAAACGCATAAAGTCAGGCAGACCATCGCCTGCTGACTGGCGCATCAGGTACATCCCAAAAGCATAACCACCGAGAGCGAAGTACAAACCATGCCCCAGACTTAAAATGCCGGCATAGCCCCAGACCAGATCAAGGGCCAAAGCCACCAGAGCCAGACACATAATCTTGCCGATCAGGGTCACCCAATAGGCAGATAAATGCAGGGCTGAATCGGCAGGTAGCAGATGCAACCAAGGCAAAATCAGCAGGATTGCAAAGCACACTGCAATTGCAACAGCGCTATAAGGTTTATCGGAAAGTAATGATGTGATTTTCATAGGCTTACTCCACAAATCGTCCCTTGATGGCAAACAAACCTTGTGGACGCTTTTGAATAAACAAAATCACAAGAACCAGAAGAATAATTTTGGCCAGAACTGCACCCATACCGATTTCCAGTACCGTGCCGCTGACGCCCAAGCCCAGTGCAGCCAGTACCGCACCCCAAACTTGTCCTACACCACCGACAACAACAACCAGAAAGGCATCAATAATGTAGTTTTGGCCAAGATCTGGGCCGACGTTACCGACTTGCGCCAATGCACAACCAGCCAGGCCAGCCAAACCAGAACCCAGACCAAAAGCCATCATGTCGATACGGCTGGAACGAATCCCCACAGCGCGTGCCATCTGACGGTTTTGTGTTACCGCGCGAACAAACAGGCCAAAACGGGTTTTGTTCAGCAAATAAACTAGCAGCAGAAGTACCGCCACAGTAAAGACGATAATCGCAATCCGGTTATATGGCAGCATCAGGCTTGGGGTCAGGGAAATCCCGCCGGATAGCCAGGAAATATTGGAAACCTCAACGTTTTGCGCACCAAAAATCATCCGCACCACTTGCATCAGGATCAGGCTTACCCCGAAAGTCGCTAGCAGGGTTTCCAGCTGACGGCCATACAGCGGACGGATCACGGTACGTTCGATCAGCATGCCAATTAGTGCACTGACCAGAAAGGCTGCCGGAATTGCCGCAATCAGGTACCAGTCCACATAGCTGCCGAGATAGGATTTAAACAGGCTTTGCACCACATAGGTGGTGTATGCACCAATCATAATCAGCTCACCATGTGCCATATTAATCACGCCGAGCAGACCATAAGTGATGGCGAGACCCAGTGCCGCAAGCAGCAAAATGCTAGCTGTACTCAATCCTGAGAATACGTGCCCAGTCCATTCACTGGCCTGAATACGGGTCTTGATACTACCCTTGGCATCGAGCAGTGCTGCTTTTAAATCCGCATGCAGATTCGGCTGTGCCAGTTCGCTATCAATCATGGCCAGCACATCGGGACGGTTGGATTCTTTTAGTACTTGAGCGGCCTGGATTTTGATCAGTACATCATCCGATGTGTAGTCCAGACGTGCTTTCAGCTGGGCAATACGTGCTTTAACGCTATTATTTTTTTCAGCCAAATAGAGCTGATTGATACTTTTTATATCCAGTTCAGATAAGTTATTTTCTAAAATATCAATCGCTTCTAGACGCTGTGACGCTTCTTCAGATTTTAATTTCTTTTGTGCCTGAGCAAAGGTTAAAGCCTTACTCAAGGTATTTACCAAAGTCACCTGTGACAGATCCGATGGCCAGGTCTCAACCAGTGTCAGATCCGGATAGCTGAGCAGTTTATCTTCTGCTTCCAGGATATAAGTATTGCCAGCACTGTCGCTATAAAGCTGTTCATTGGCAACATACTCTGCCAGCTGATCTAGCAGTTCGATACTGGCTGGCCATTGATTCAGCAAGGCACGACGTTTGGCAAAATCCCCACTGACAAACTGCTGAATTGCATCACCAGTGACTGCAGGCTGAACTGCCGCGGAATTTTCTGTAATTTGAGTATCCGCATAAACGCTATTGAGTAAAAGACACTGACTCATGATCAGCAAAATAGCGGCGAATTTTAGGCGAGTGAACATGGCTGTCCCCCCTATATGTAGAACTTTTACCGTTTGGAAAAGAGAAAAATCAAAAAAAGCCCGCTGCCGAAGCAGCAGGCCAGATATCACCTTATTTAGGGATGTATGGGCTCCAAGGCTCAGCTTGGATAGGCTTAGGTGTCTTATAAACTACGTCGAACTGACCATCTGCACGGATCTGACCGATCATTACAGGTTTGTGTAAATGATGGTTGCTGGCATCCATTTGCAGTTTGTAGCCTGATGGTGCATCGAAGCTTTGACCTGCCATCGCTTCACGGACTTTATCGACATCGGTAGACCCGGCTTTTTCAACTGCCTGTTTCCACATGTTGATACCGACGTAAGTCGCTTCCATTGGGTCATTGGTTACAAACTTGTCTGCATTTGGCAGTTTGAAATCAACTGCGTATTGCTTCATTTTTCCTGTGAATTCAGTATTGGTTGGATTCTTCACAGACATGAAGTAGTTCCACGCTGCCAGGTGGCCTACCAATGGCCTGGTATCAATACCACGCAGTTCTTCTTCACCCACTGAGAATGCCATTACTGGAATATCAGAAGCTTTAATGCCCTGGTTACCCAGCTCACGGTAGAATGGAACGTTTGAGTCACCATTAATGGTCGAAATCACCGCAGTTTTCTTACCTGCAGCAAATTTCTTCACATTACCAACAATGGTTTGATAGTTGCTGTGACCAAATGGAGTATATTCTTCCATGATGTCTGCATCAGCAACGCCTTTAGACTTCAAGAAAGCACGCAGAATCTTGTTGGTAGTACGTGGATAAACATAGTCAGTACCCAGCAGGACAAAACGTTCTGCTTTACCACCCTCTTCACTCATCAGGTATTCCACTGCAGGAATCGCTTGTTGGTTAGGCGCAGCACCGGTGTAGAAAATATTTTTAGATTGTTCCTGGCCTTCATACTGTACTGGGTAGAACAATAGGCCATTCAGCTCTTCTACTACTGGCAATACTGATTTACGTGAAACTGAAGTCCAGCAACCAAAAATAACCGCAACTTTATCTTGAGTGATCAACTGACGTGCTTTTTCAGCAAACAGTGGCCAGTCAGATGCTGGATCTACAACTACAGGCTCCAGTTTTTTACCTAATACACCACCATTGGCATTGATCTCATTGATCGCCATCAATGCAGTATCTTTCAGTGATGTTTCCGAAATTGCCATGGTGCCCGAAAGTGAATGCAGGATACCGACTTTAATCGTTTCACCACTTACCTCAGTTGTTTTTGTTTCTGCTGCTGGTGCTTCTGCCTTTTCTGCAGGTTTTGAGCACCCAGTCAACACAACAGCCCCTGCCACGGTTGCGGCTAAAATACTTTTAGAAAATAAATTGCGTTGGAACATCATGTTTTCTCCAAACTTTTATGAGGCATTTCAATGAATGCGTTTTTAAATCTCGAGAGAACAATTCAATTTCTGTGCCAAGCTGAAGAAAAATAAAAAATAGGGTGATCAAACTGTTAGACAAATAGTATTACTGGTATGGCGAAATGTCATACCAAAAATCAGCGATGATCTATATCGCTGGGCTTTTCAAAGCGTCATAAACAGGACATTCTGAAAATAGTGCTCAAACTAAAAATATTTAATTTTTCTCCCCTGCTCGGCAATGGTGCATTGCTGTTTTTATAATCAGCACCAATTTGAAGCATAGAAAATCCCGCAAATGCGGGATTTTCTATGGACAAAATATAAGCTTAATAAGACCAATATCCTTGTTTTAAGATCTTTAGAATCAAATCGCGGTTCAAAGAAAAATCCAGTTTAGATAAGCCTGAACCGCCTCTCGTTGTGCCTTGTCGAATAGATGAAACTGTTGTAGCTCATCACTCATTTTGCATAACCGACCAGCCAGATTAAATCGATATTTCCCTTGTAGATCAGTAATCAAAAATGTAGGCAAATGGAAACGCATGCCTTGAGCATCAAAAAAGCCCAAGCTGCTATTACAATCATTTAAATCCTGAACAGGGATTTTTGACCAGTCGGATTTTTCATCCTTCTCACGTAAAGCAGCACGCTCTGCCAAAGATTTATAATCATCAACGCCTTGAGCTTCCCATAAGCCAATGCCATCACCTAAGCTGACATTGGAAAATGCGGTTTCGATCTGCGTTTGGATATCCTTCACGGCCTGCCATAAACAGAGGGTTTCTTCAGCATTGGCTATGGTCGCAAGATCATAGCCAAGCTGCTTCATCTGCTGAATATCTTCAGGTGAAGGATAGATTTTCATTAAACCACGATATCCGCCAGGTTACCTTTTTGCTCTAGCCAGTCTTTACGATCGCTGGCACGTTTTTTTGCCAGCAATTTATCCAGTAGACCGGCTGTAAGATGCGCATCATCCAGATCCAGCTGTACCAGACGGCGGGTATTTGGATCTAAAGTGGTTTCACGTAACTGGCTGGCATTCATCTCACCCAGACCTTTGAATCGGGTGATCTGTGGATTTTTGGTTTTACATTTTTTCAGAATACCTTCCAATTCGTCCTCATCCAGGGCGTAATGTACGTCCTTATTGTCATCGATACGGAACAGTGGCGGCATTGCGACAAACAGATGGCCTTCTTCAACCAGTGCCGGGAAATGCTTCACGAACAATGCACACAGCAAGGTCGCGATATGCAGACCATCCGAATCGGCATCGGCCAGAATACAGATCTTGCCATAACGCAGTTCAGATAGGTCATCTGAACCAGGATCGACACCAATGGCAATCGCGATGTTATGTACTTCTTGCGAAGCCAGTACTTCATCAGAAGACACTTCCCAAGTATTCAATATCTTACCGCGAATCGGCATGATCGCCTGGAAGTTCTTGTCACGTGCCTGCTTGGCTGAACCACCTGCAGAATCCCCTTCCACAATAAACAGTTCAGACTGATCCAGATCATGTCCTACACAGTCTGACAGTTTGCCTGGTAAGGTTGGTCCAGCAACGATTTTCTTACGTTCAACTTTTTTCGCTGCTTTCAGACGGCGACCAGCTTTGGAAATCGCCATCTCTGCCAGCTGCATAGCAATGTCAGAATTCTGGTTGAGCCATAATGCAAAAGCATCTTTGGCAATATTCTGCACGATACCCGCTGCTTCACGGCTGGATAAACGCTCTTTGGTTTGACCGGAGAACTGCGGTTCCTGGAATTTCAATGACAAGATATAGTTCACACCATCCCAAACATCTTCTGCGGACAGCTTCATGTTACGAGGCAACAAATTACGCAGCTCACAGAACTCACGCATGGCATCCGTCACACCCGAACGCAAACCATTGACATGAGTACCACCCTGCGCGGTTGGAATCAGGTTGACGTAAGATTCCTGAATGCTTTCACCACCTTCGACATTCCAGCAGATGGCAAATTCAGCACTGGCACGTTCAGCATCACCGGTTGCAACAAAGGCAGGTGCCGGAATGATCTCACGGTCTTCCAGCTCATCCATCAGATAGTCAACCAGACCATTTTCAAACTGCCAGGTGATCTTCTCATCATTAATCTGATCGATATAATTGATCTCTAAACCCGCGGCCAAAACGGCTTTGGCTTTCAGATTATGCTTTAAAGCTTTTAGGGCAAATTTTGGTGAATCAAAGTATTTGGCTTCTGGCCAAAACTGAACTGTTGTTCCTGTCGCACGTTTTGCGCATTTGCCTTCTAATACTTCGAGTGGACCTGTCGGTTCACCATGTTCAAACGTCATTTTGTAGAGGTTGCCCTGACGCTGTACCGCTACTTCAACACGGGTCGACAGCGCGTTAACGACCGAGATCCCCACCCCATGCAGACCACCAGAGAACTGGTAGTTATCAGTACTGAACTTACCACCGGCATGCAGTTTGGTCAGGATGATTTCAATCCCGCTTTGGCCATATTCCGGGTGAATATCCACCGGCATACCACGACCATTATCTTCTACCGCTAATGAGCCATCTTTATGTACCGTCACGGTGATTTTGTTGGCGTGCCCAGCCAGTGCCTCATCCACAGCATTATCAATCACTTCCTGCGCCAGATGGTTCGGACGAGTGGTATCGGTATACATGCCCGGACGACGACGGACCGGATCCAGACCAGACAGAACTTCAAGAGATTGAGCCGTATATTGAGACACGTTATTCGGTTTCCTTTTTTATGCAGTCCAATAAAAACTGTAATACCAGCGGAATCTTCTCCGCAAAATCATCCATCCCGTGGTTGCCGTTGGCCTCAGTCATCAGCATCGCCGGGGGACGAGCAGCACTATAATAGCGATGTGCTTCACGATAATCCAAAACTTCATCACCTTGTTGCAATAGCACCAGTATTTTGTCTGCATCTTGTGCAGTTGGCAGTGCCAGCCCTTCAAGCTGGTCAAGATGTGAATCATCCAGACGCCAGTTGGGGTGCACCTGAAGCGGCAATTCATCATCGAACAGTTCGCGGAACAGCTGCCATGGTCGCATGGCCGGATTAATCAGTACAGCCGGCACACCATGCTTGGCGACCAGATGTGTCGCATAAAATCCCCCGAGACTACTGCCTACCAATGCCACATTACTCAACGATTCAATTAACGCTGACATGTGCTGAATCGTCTCCACAGGAGACATGTTCAGATCAGGCAAATGGACCTGAATTTGTGGATTATTTTCACAATACTGTTGCAGCAGTCGACCCTTAATCGAAGCAGCACTACTTCTAAATCCGTGTAAGTAAATGACATTCATCAATTATTAATAAAAACGCCTATATTTTAATCAAAATCTATTCTATAAATAAGATACGGATCATCGTTATCTAATCTGTTTTTTGGTGAATTGTCCGACAAAAAACACCGCAGTTGTTCATGTTCCTCGGTATTTTAAGAATATTCCCAGAAAAATTAGAAACATCAAAGTTCAGAAGAATTTATACCGCGAACATCTTTAAAAAGAAAGCACTCAGATATTCGCATTAATGAAAGGAACGGATCCAATGACAAGCTTAACGCCATTGCATGAAACCTATTGCAAGTGGGATCGCACTCCTCCTACCCAGGCCGATGTACTGGAAGGACTCGCTCAGCTTGTTACCATGCGTTTCAGTGATGTGGCTCAGGAACTGATCAAGACCATTCAGCGTGAAATCTTATATAGTTTCTTTGGTCTAAGCGAACGTCATGCAGAAAAAATCCAGAACCTGCCTGCCATTGTCCGGCTTTATCAACGTTCCTATGACATGCTGTTTCATTATGGGAATACCATGGTCGCACCCGGGCTGCGCAGTATTATTACTAAATTCCCACGCCTGCATGATAAACCGCTGACGCCGAGTCTGCATTTTCTGGTCGGTGTACTGAATGGCATCATTGGCGACTATTTACTTAAGCATCAAAATCCGATGGCATTACCAATGGTGGTTTATGATCACTATACCTCATTGCAGCAGGGTGAACTGACCGGCCGGATTACCATCTTTGTGCATGGCTTATGTATGAATCATCTCACCTGGTCTAACCATAAACATGAAGGCATTGGGGAAAAACTGCTGGCACAGCGTGATCACAATACCATGCTGTATCTGAACTATAATTCTGGCCGCCGTATCTCCGCCAATGGCCGCAGCCTGGCCAATACCCTGAATGATCTGGTGACCCGTAATCCCGGCATTACCAGTATCGACCTGATCGGCCACAGTATGGGCGGATTGGTTTCTCGTAGCGCTCTATTCTATGGCAAACAGCATGTCTATGAATGGGTCAATATGGTCGATAATCTGGTTTGTCTGGGTTCGCCGCATCATGGTGCAGCACTGGAACGCTTTGGCTTTAGCCTACAGGATAAATTGGGACGCTTTCCCTTCGGGAAAATTATTGGTCATGTGGTGAATATTCGTAGTAACGGGATTCTAGATCTGCGTCATGGCAGCGTTCGGGATGATGACTGGGAACATAATGAAGTCCGGATTGGCCTGATGGATGATAACCGTAAGCCGGCACCGATTCCTTCACATATCCAGACCTATCTGGTGGCGGGTACCATTGAATATGAAAACCGGCATAACCGCACCCGTAATGTGATTGGAGATTATCTGGTCAGTGTTAAAAGTGCGCTCGGAGAACATCCGAATCCACGCTTTCAGTTGAAAGTTCCAGATTCACATAAAGCCATTTTCTATGGTCTGAACCACTTTGAAATTCGTTTCCACCCACAAGTCGCAGAGCAAATTATGCGCTGGTTCTATCCAAGTGTTGAAGACAAAGTCTTTGACCAGATCCATGAATATATGATGGATCTGGAAAGTGTTGAAGGTATCGCTTTAACGTGATCAAGATATGAAAAAGCCCTCAGTTGAGGGCTTTTTAATTGAATCAATATTTATCTCTTAAACGCTTGACGGGTGCAGTGTGATATTTACGGAATAACTGCCACAAACTGACCAATAGCAAGATACTGAAAAATACCAAGGACCAGACCGGTAAAGACTGTCCCAGGAAAGTCCAGTCCACTTTGGCGCATTCACCTGAACCGGTAAGGACCTGCTGAAACACCGACTTCATCGGCAAAGTTTCCAGCCAGTAATCTAGACCCGGACCACAGCTTGGTACTTTATCTGGCGGCAGGTTTTGTAGCCAGACATGACGTGCAGCTACCCCGGCAGACCATAAAATACTGAGTGATCCTAAAAAGGCATACAGGCGTTTCATGCCATTTGCTTTTGGATTATGCAGTAAAGCAATTAAAGAAATAATCCCCAGGCCAATCAGGCCAATACGCTGAAACACGCATAATGGGCAAGGCTCAAGGCCCTGCACATGTTCTAAATATAATGCAAATGCCATCCCCATCACGGATGCGGCAAATAACGCACCACTCACGAAGCGGTAACCCCATTTCATGGTCGATCCTCTTGTTTTTTATCGAAATTGAGCGAGATATTCAGCAAAGCTGATGCTGCTATCTTGCTCGAGTTCCTGCTGTTGCTGCAAGGACTTTTGTGATAATTCATCGAAATAAGCAGAGGTTTTTTTACTAAGCTGACGTGCTTCATACACCGCAGCATGCTGCTGCGCCAACATCTGACCGAAATGCCACATGCCCCCTTGAGCACGGGTATCACCTACTACCAGCGCAGAAAGTGTTGCATCAACTTCATCGACACGGATCTGCATGGTCTTCATCGCCGTTGTGTACAGTTGGTTGCCATATGCCGCATCCAATAATTCTGCCAGCGGCTGCATGCGTGCCAGATGAACTGCACACCAGTCTTCAATTGGCTGTTTTTGGCCATTTTCTAAAATAGCGGCATTCGGTGCACGACCACGATTGACCACTTCAGCCTGATTTTTCTCGATGATATCCTGTTCATCGCTAAGCAATGCTGGGCTATCTTGTAATAGACAATACAGCGCCACCACTTCCAGGAAGCCTGCAGTATGTTCATCGATCCCGATCGGGCTATATGGATTCACGTCCACTGCACGCAGTTCAACATAGCCGATACCACGATTTGCCAATGCCTGAGATGGAGTTTCCCCCGCTTGTGGCACCTGTTTTGGACGGACCAGACTGTAGTATTCATTTTCAATTTGCAGCACATGGTCATTAATCTGGATTGGCTGCCCTTCGGCATCTTCCAGACCCAGACGGGTAAATGGTTTATATGGTGTTTTGACTGCTTTTTGCAGACCTTCCAGATAATCCTGTAGATTGTTGTAATGAATACCAAGCTGCTTTTGCGCTGAGTTCTGATAACCGAAACGGCCCATACGCAGTGCAGTGGAATATGGGGTATATAAAGTGCCGCGAGTGAGTGGCAGCAACTGATGATCACGACCGGTCATGAAGCATTGACACACTGCCGGACTAGCGCCAACCAGGAACATCACCAATGGGGTCAAACGGATAAAGTTACGGATCAGCCCCATGTAACGGTGGCTGCGGTAATCCTGCAGACTTAAGGTCCGTAGTGACTCATCACTTTCATTGGCTTGTAGCGCTTCAAAGAAATGATCCGGGAAAGACAGATTGTAATGCACGCCAGAAATGGTCTGCATACGGCGGCCATAGCGCACGCCCAAACCACGACGATAAAGGGTCTTAAATAAACCAATATTAGAAGAACCATACTGTGCCAATGGAATGCTGTCGTCAGTGCTGTCGAGCATGCATGGCATCGACATCGGCCACAGTTTTTCTTCATCTTCCAGCTTGCGATGTACCACCGCATGGATATCCATCAGGTAATCCAATGCTTCACGAATGCTGTCTTTCGGTGGCGTAATAAACTCCATCAAAGCTTCAGAATAGTCGGTGGTAATATGAGGATGAGTCAGGGCTGAACCGAGTGCTACAGGATGCGGTCGCTGCGACAGAAAGCCATTACCTTGCATACGCAGGCTTTCTCGCTCAATTCCGCGCAGCATCCCCTTGATGAGCGACGAATCCACCCAAGTTGGTAATACCGCTTGGCTGGTCGATTCAGGTTGACTCATTACAATCTCGCTTAATGGGCTAAACTATTAAAATAAAATCATCATTTTATAAGAGTATAACGTGATTTTAGACCCGCACATTACACCCTGCCTGCTTTTCAGGCAAACCATTGATTTTAATTCCGCAAATTTTTAACACAAACTTTCTCTATAAGACATGTGAAATTTGTGATTTTATTGACAAATAAATGCTAATGAATTGTAAACCTTATGAATTATCAAGATATTTTAGACTTCTGGTTCAGTGCTGAAACGCAGCCAAACTGGTTTGCCAAAAGCGACCAGTTCGACCAAAGTTTGACTGAGCAATTTAGCGAAATTCTGGAACAGGCCAGTCAAGCTGAACTGTGGTCCTGGCGTAAAACTGCCGAAGGCCGTCTGGCAGAAATCATTGTTCTGGACCAGTTTTCTCGCAATATTTTTCGGGGTACCGCGCGTGCTTTTGCTCAGGACAGCCTGGCATTAGCACTGGCACAGGAAGCCATCAGTCTGGATCTGGACAAACAGCTGAGTCCGGAACAACGTGCTTTTTTATATATGCCGTTCATGCACAGCGAATCCAAGCTGATCCATGAATATGCCTACAAATTATTTCAGCGCCTCGGCAATCCATCTAATTTCGAATATGAAATTAAGCATAAAATCATTATCGAACGCTTTGGACGCTACCCACATCGCAACCAGATATTGGGCCGTGAATCTACCGAGGAAGAACTCAGTTTCCTGACCCAGCCCGATAGCAGTTTCTAGGCATTACGCGCACTGCTGTCGCTGGATCATCCTATCAGGAGAACGCAGATGAAAAAGACCATCATCGCCCTAGCACTTGCAGGCACTACCCTGCTTTCAGGCTGTGCAACCACGCCTTCCAAGCCGCTGACCTTTAATCAACTTGGTCAGTATAGTACGACGCCATTAAATGCCCAGACCTATCGGATCAGCTTTAAGGCACGTCCTAATATGAGCTTTGGTACGGCAGAAGAAATTACTCTGCTGAAGGCTGCCCAAACCACGGTACAGAATGGTTTCCAGTTTTTCCGGGTACTGAATGATCCAAGCAACCGCACCCAGCAACCACCGCGTGAAGCCATTGTCTATCCAACGCCGATGCCCTATCCCTATGGCTATTATCGCCGGCATCCATTTTATTGGCCTGATCCCTTCTATGACATGCCGTATCGTGTCACTGTAGAGCCGGCACAGATTGCCTATACTATTGAATGTTTTAAAGCAGGACAGGCACCCAAAGATGCCTTTGATGCCCGGTTGATCCTGCAATCACTCGGCACTAAATATGGTCTGAGTCCGACAGGTGAGGTATTACAACCGCAGCCTGTGACCACGACTAAATAGGAGCTTTTATGCCAGAAGAGACCAGTTCACCGAGCCTGCAACGCAGTAAGCGTTTTGCCACCATTGCCTTGATCGTGGCTGTTGTCACCTGGTTAGTGCTGATGGTCACTGCCAAATTACTGCCAGAATATGTATGGTTAATTCATATCCTGATGCTGTCTGCAGAAGCGGGTGTGGTCGGTGGGCTGGCAGACTGGTATGCGATTACGGTGCTGTTCCGCAATCCTTTTGGCAAATTGCCAATTCCTAAATTTCTGCGTGATCACACCGAGATCATCCCACGCAATAAGGCACGTATTGCCGAGTCGATGGGCCGTTTTGTCCAGGAAAATTTCCTGTCTCCGCAGATTGTGGAACGCAGTCTGGCCAGTACCGACCTGAGCCTGGCGGCAGGCCGCTGGCTAGCGAATCCAGAGAATAACCGTCAGGTGACTCAGGTGATTCAGCAGACCGCACCGCGGATCTTTGAGTTTGTCGGCCAAGAGCAAATTTCCAGCTTTATCCAGACCAACAGTGTGCAATGGGTCAAGAGTACCCAGATCAACCATCTCGCCAGTGAAATGCTACGTGCCGTTCTGGAAAATGACTTCCATCAGGATGTGTTACAACGTGGTCTCGATCTGGCACATGCCTGGATGACGTCGCATCCGGATCAAACCCGTGAATTAACCCGCAGCCTGTTCAAGGAAATGGGCGTGTGGAAGCTGGCTAAAGGAGCGAGCTGGATCGGGATTGATGTGCAGCAGCGTAGTATCGACTCGGTGATTCAGCGAGTTGAAGCCATGCTGGCAGATCCAGATCATCCATGGCGTCTGAAAATTGAAGAATCTGCGCAGCAGTTGATGCTGGAATTGGCGAATAATGACAGTGAAGCCAGTCAGCGTTTGAATTCTGCCAAGGATGCCTTGCTGGACAGCCCTCAGGTATTGAACTTCATCAGCGGTGCAGTCGTAATTCTGTGTGATGCAATCAAGGCGGATCTGGAAAAACCGGATTCCGGTATTGCAGAAAATCTGCGGATCGCGATTCAACAGGTGGGTGAGAATATCATTTCCAACAGTTCAGTGCGTGAGTTACTAAATAACCGCATGAGTGGCATGGCAGTGGATCTCAGTGATCAATACAGCGAGAAAGTCATTCGCTTTATCAGTGAACGGATTCATGAGTGGGATTCACGCGAAATGATTGACAAGATTGAAAATGAAGTCGGTGGCGACTTGCATATGATCCGGGTCAACGGCGTGGTAGTGGGTGCCTGTATCGGCCTGATACTTGGGGTCATTCGTGCTGCAGTCGAGCATCTGATCTAAGTGATTTTGAGTGAGCGCATTTTCCAGCAGTGAATTGTTTTGCATCTCTTAGCACGATCTTCTGAGTTCTCATCTGATAAAGATAAAAAACGCTTATTTGGGTGGTTGCTGTCCACTCATATCCACTAACAGACCAGTGAGCTTATGCACCACCGGCAACAGTAACAACACAATTGGAAAAGCAAAAGCCCAGGAAATCATCCAGTTGTGAAACCAGAGTGCCATAAAACCTTCGATCCAACCCAAATTCCGTAGCATATTGATAAAAGAGATGATGCCGCTCATCAGGCAGGACAGGATAAACGGGATAATAATCAATGCCCATTTGGCTGGGAGTTTGGGAATATTGCCGAAGATGACCGGAGTTTTTTGCGAATCCACTTTAGGCTCTTTTTATTATTTGATTCTGAATAATATAGGGCATTTTTTATTGATTGAGGATTCATTTTTTAGAGCTGATTTTGCAACTTATTTATTGCACGATTCTTCATGTGATCAATAAAGTAGTAAATTACAATTTTTTATCATCCCGCTAGCAACCGATCGTATATTTTTTATTCCCCATAAATGGTTTTACCTAAAGAGTCGGAAATTTGCTATATTTGCTGTTTTTCTGCGATATCTATTTTCGACTGATTATGAATACGGCAATCCAAGCAGCTCTCGATCATGCAGTGCAAACCTTAAAGGCACAAAACGTACTCCCATCTGACTGGAACAATACAAGTAATTTGACGCGTACCAAAGACCGTAGCCACGGTGACTTTGCATCAAATATTGCCATGATCGCGTCTAAAGCTGCGGGTATGAAGCCGCGTGATTTAGCAGAAAAAATCCTTGCTGCCCTGCCTGAAGTTGCAGATATCAGCAAAGCCGAGATTGCAGGCCCGGGCTTCATTAACTTCTTCCTGAATGCTGACCAACGCTTCGCAGTTCTGGACCAAATCCAGGCTCAACAAGATACGTTTGGTCGTACCCAGGCCAATGCGGAAAAACGTATTCAAGTGGAATTCGTTTCTGCAAACCCAACCTCTAGCCTGCACGTGGGTCATGGCCGTGGTGCTGCATACGGTATGACCGTTGCAAACTTGTTAGAAGCAACTGGTGCAAAAGTTGACCGCGAATACTATGTCAATGATGCTGGCCGCCAAATGGATATTCTGGCGACTTCAACATATTTACGTTATTTGGAACTCACTGGCCAAGAACTAGTATTCCCGAAAAATGCCTATCAAGGTGACTACGTTAAAGAGATCGCACAAAGCATCATCGACCAAGATGGCACAGCGTATGTACGTCCAGTGGCCGATGTCTACAAAGATGTACCGGAAGATGTGCAATATGCAGCAGAACCAGATGCGGAAGGCAATAAAGTGGTTCTTTCAGGTGATAAAGAAAAACATATCGATGGCCTGATTCACAACTCACAAACCTTATTAAATGAAGGCTACCGCGTCTTCCATCAGGCAGCATTGAAAGCTATTCTTGACGATATCAAAGATGACCTTGGCGAATTCGGGGTGACTTTCAATCAATGGTTCAGCGAAGCAACATTGGCTGAAAAAATTGAAGAAGCATTACAAACCCTGGATCAACGCGGCTACTTATATGAACAAGATGGCAACATCTGGTTCAAATCAACTGAATTTGGTGACGAAAAAGACCGTGTGGTAAAACGCCGTAATGGTCAAACCACTTACTTTGCGTCTGATATCGCGTATCACCTGAATAAATTACAACGTGGCTATACCGATATTATCGATATCTGGGGTTCGGATCATCATGGTTATATCACACGTGTGAAAGCAGCCATTGATGCAATGGGCTATGACTCGAAAAAGCTGACTGTGCTTTTAGTACAGTTCGTGAGCCTATGGCGTGGCGGCGAGATGGTACAAATGTCATCTCGTTCAGGTCAGTTCGTGACTTTACGTGACCTGCGTAAAGAAGTGGGTAATGATGCGGCGCGTTTCTACTACGTGATGCGTAAGTCTGAACAGCACATTGACTTTGACCTTGACCTTGCTGTGTCACAAAGCAAGGACAACGCTGTGTACTACATCCAGTATGCCCATGCTCGTATCTGCCGTATGTTAGAAAAAGCTGTTACCACTGGCGTGAACTTTGATGCTGTGACTGCACGTGGTCTGGCAGCTAAACTTGAACTAGATGCTGAAACTGAGATCTTGGCGAAACTGGCAGCGTACCCTGAAATTGTGGTGCGTGCAGCGAACAGCTATGAACCGCACCAAGTCGGTAACTATCTGAAAGAATTGGCTGCGTTGTTCCATGGTTGGTACAATGAGAACAAGGTACTCGGTGATGATGCTGAACTGACTCAAGCACGTCTGCTGTTGTCTGTAAATGTACGTCAAGTACTCCGCAATGGTCTGGAACTTCTTGGTGTATCAGCTCCTGAGAGCATGTAAGCAAAACACAGTTTTGCATGCTCGCAAGGCGAGAGCTGTGCTCGAAGCAAAAATGTAAAGCACTGCTTTTACATTGACGCAAGACAGCGAGCTTAGCTCGAGTAAATAATGCAAAACACAGTTTTGCATGCTCGCAAGGTGAGAGCTGTGCTCGAATTGAGCATGCCGACAGTTAAAATCATGAACTATATGTCTGATCTGACCTATAGTTCATAAAAATATGCTGTAAAGTTCGTGTATTGCATAATGACATTTGCATCACGATCACATACGATGCAGAAAGTAAGGCATAACACCGGTTATGCCTTTTTCTGTCTGGTAAAATAAATACAAGAGGAAATCTCCAGTGTTTGGAAAAACGCAGCGCGGTGTATCTGAACGTCCGAACAAGCCGAAGAAACCATTGATCCCTGCATGGCTCGGCACACTCGTGATCATTTTAATCGTGTTAAGTTTTCTGGTGGCGCTCATGCTGTGGAAGCCATGGGAACCTGTAAAACCAAACAATGATCAGGTGACTTCTGGGCATTATGAAGAAGAGGACTCCAATAAGGATTATCGCTTCTATGACCTGTTGCCAAAGCAGCAAGTCACTCCAATTCCTGAGCAGGCTGTGCCTGAAACCAATAAACAGGATGCCGTGGTGATTGTAGAAGCACCTCGAACTGAGGAATCTACAGCTGAAACTGCGACTGAGCCTGGGTTAGTTGAATCACCTGCTGTACCAGTAACGACCTATATTCTGCAAGTACGCAGTTTTGATGATCCGGATCAAGCCGATGCCCGTCGTGCCGAGATTATTTTGAATGGTCTATCCGCAGATGTTGTTCGCAGTGTGGAAAATGGCAAGGTCTGGTACCGTGTGGTGTCTGGTCCTTATGATTCTGTAGATGCTGCTGTAATTGCCCAGCAGACATTGCAGCATAGCGGGATTGACTCAATTGTCGTGAAGCAATAAATATTAGAAATAAAAAAAGCGCCTTTAGGCGCTTTTTTTTACTCCTCTCTTTCATAAAGGGAAGTTGAGAAGGGTTTTAAAAATTTGGAATCCCCTGTCCTTGCGCAGCAGTATTGCTCATCTCCTACAAGGAGAGGGAACCTCCCCCTTTGAAAAAGGGGGAATGAGGGGGATTTATTATATTGAATCCTCCCCTAGCCCCTCCTTTGAAAAAGGAGGGGAATAAGGCATCTTTTAAATCGTATGACCTAAAGCCTCACCCATCAACACCGTCGAATTGGCTTTGAACTTCTCATCCCAATGCATCTTGTTTTCTTCAAACAGGATCACAGCAGTTGAACCCAGGTAAAAACGACCGAGTTCTGCGCCCTTCTCTAAGAACAGATTATGCTGGTTCAGCTCAATACGACCAGATGGTTTCACCTTACCAGTCGCCACGGTTTCAATGCCTGCCACAATCATAGCCCCGACAAGTACCACTGCCATACGACCAAGTTCAGTATCAAACAGACACACCATACGTTCATTACGCGCAAACAGGCCTGGAATATTTTCAGCTGTGGTCTGGTTAACCGAGAACAGTTCACCCGGCACATAGAGGGTTTCTGTCAATGTGCCGGCAAATGGCATATGTACACGGTGATAGTCACGTGGTGACAAATACACCGTTGCGAATTCACCATTTTTGAATGGCTGCGCCAATTGCGGATCAGCAATCAGGTTTTCAACTGTAAATTTTTGACCCTTGGCCTGAAACACATCGCCATTTTCAATCTTGCCAAGCTGGGAAATCGCACCATCAGCAGGAGAAACAATACTGCTCTGGTCTGCATCGACTGCACGTACCCCGGTTCTTAGACCGCGGGTAAAGAAATCATTAAATGACTTGAATTTTAAAGCATTAGTTTGTTCAGCAATCGACATATCGATGCCGTATTTGGCTTTAAATGCAGAAATCACCGCAGTTTTTACAACCGGATTTTCACTGGCTGCAATTTTACCGACCACACGAGACAGACGATGCTGTGGCACTACTTTCTGAGCCTGGATAAATAATTGTTGTTTTAAACGCGATGTGATGCTCAAGATGGCAACTCCCCAGTAGCGATTGGACTATCGAGGCGGTTGCCCCATTCACTCCACGCACCATCATAAGCCTGGACTTTCCAGCCGAGTAAACGTCCTAAGATATAGGCCAGCCCGGAGCGGTGATGTGACTGACAATACACGACCACAGGCTGCTTAAGATTAAAACCCAGTTGTTCCAGGCGCTGTTGTGTGCGCTGCAAAGGATGTAATTTTAAATGATTTTGACGGTTAAGGGCAGTACTCCACTCAAAATGACGTGCCCCCGGAATGTGACCGCCGCGTCGCGCTGTCAGACGCAGACCGGTATATTCATCTTCTGTACGGCAATCCCAGAGCTGAACCTGCCCCTGCTCGACCTGCTGACGTAGGGCTTCATAATCAATCCGTACGGTATTTTCCTGATTTAGATTGACCTGCACCAATTGTTCGACCGGTGCCAGTTTTACTGGATCCGAGGAAGTTGGCAGTCCAGCTGCTAACCAAGCATGAATGCCACCATTGAGTAAGCTTGTATTCTCGAAACCTAGACAATGCAGGTTCCATAAAAGACGTCCTGCCCAAGCACCACCTTCATCATCATAAGCCACGACATGATGTTCAGGAGAAATATTCAGATAACGAACCAGTGCTTCCAAACCTTCTTGATCCGGCAATAAACCAAGGGCTTTTTCTTCCTGACGAACCAGCATTTTTGGCTGCAAATGTAGTGCATGGGGGATATGCAGCTGTTCATAAACAGAAGCACGGCTCAGGTCAACAATACGAAGTTTTTCATTGCCCAGATGTGGTACCAAGTCTTCTGCCTCAATCAGCAGACCAAAATTAAAAGCTAAAGCTGTCATCGTTATCTATAGGTGTTATGGTTCAAATCAGTTTGATCTTAGCACAGCTCATTTTCACAGATATGCGGTTTTTATTGGCTTATTTATCACAATTTATGATAAGAACTTTGGCAAACAGAACATTGTATAAAAAAACCGCCTCAAGTCTGAGACGGTTTATTGGTAGTTACTGTTCAGCGACTTCGCTGATATCAAACACCTGACGCAAATACGCCAGGAAGGTGTCATTGTCAGTCATAGTTTTACCCGGACTGTCGGAAATTTTCGCGACTGACTGACGGTTGCATTCCACCAGTTTCAGCACGATATTGAGTGGGGTTTGACCCATATCATTGGTCAGGTTCGTCCCTATCCCGAAGCTGACCTGGAAGCGGTCCTTAAAGTATTGATGCAGCTTCCATGCTTTTTCCAGGTTTAGACCATCACTGAAAGTCAGCATTTTGGTCTTGCTGTCTATTTTCAACTTTTTATAGTGGTTATAAGCCTTGTCGCCCCATTCATACGGGTCACCACTGTCATGACGTAAACCATCAAACAGTTTGGCAAAATACAGGTCGAAATCACGTAAGAAGGCATCCATTCCGACTACATCGGTCAGGGCAATTCCGAGGTCACCGCGATATTCCTGTACCCAGGTTTCCAGGGCTGCTTTCTGGAAATTACGCAGACGCACATCCAATGCCTGGAAAGCTTGCAGAAATTCATGCGCCATGGTGCCAATCGGGGTAATGCCCAGCTCTTTGGCCAGATAAACATTACTGGTCCCACGGAACACATGTGGTGCAGCTTTATTGAACTCTTCCACGACATGCTTTTGCCAATCAAAACTATAGCGACGGCGGGTACCAAAGTCTGACACCAGGAATGGCGGGGCATTCGAATCTTGTGAAGCATCATATTGCTTGAGCAATTCGATTTTGGCCTTAAGACGACGCTCACCTTCAGCCAGTACTTCAGGCGTGCGAATCCGGCTGAAATACAGTTCATTGACAAGGGCCAGTACAAAGATTTCGAACATCATTGCCTGAACCATTGGGCCCTCAATCGTAATATCTAGGCGGCCTTCACTGTCGATGGTTGCCTTGATAAAACGGCGTTTGAGCTGGAACAGTTCTAGATAATCGACAAAGTCGCTTTTGATAAAACGCAGACTGCGTAAATATTGTAATTCGTCTTCTTTAAATTTCAGCTGACACAGCAAGTCCAGTTGGTGGTTCAGATCATCCAGGATATCCGTGAGTGGATAAACCGTATCTTCAAGATTACGACAACGGAAATGATAGACACTATGCGTTTGCGGGAACTTGTGTAATACCACTTGTAACATGGTGAATTTGTACAAATCAGTATCAAGCAGGGATTGGATGATTGGCGCCATAACTTAGGAAATATCGCTGTGCTTATCATTGCATTAAAGCATAAAAAGCCCGGTAATATTGCAGGAATTACATACAGCCAAGAGAAATATAGACCAAAGTACTGATGCAGATAGCAGCCTATTTGGCTGCTTTTGCTTTAGATTTTTCTGCTTCTTGGATAATTTTTTGTAGCTGTTTTTCCTGACCGATTACTTTAGCAAATTCAGCCGTGGTTTTTTGTCCGGTCTTTTTGGCATTGGCATCACAGTCGACCTGACGTAGCAGTTTCGCCACTGCCCATTCCATTTTGAACAGTGCACCCATAAGTGCGGTATTACCTTTATTATCACGGGCACAGCGGTCTGCACCATGTTTCAATAAAGTAGTGACAATACTCTGATGACCATAATAGGCGGCCATCATCAACGGGGTATAACCATCTGCATTGCGTATATCCACCGGGAAGCCATGTTTTAGAAATTCATTAATCACTTCGTCATTGCCAGTTTTGGCTGCGGCAAAGAACAGTGCAATCAATTCCTGTTGTGAGGTCATCTGAACGTTTGCTGCATCTTTCGCAGGGGAGACATTCTTCACTTCAGCAGCAGTTGCGAATGCGGAACTGAACACAAGAACACTGGCTAAAAATGCATGTTGCATAACTTTCATGATGAACTCCAACAGAAATCGAAGGGAAAATTTAAGCCTTATAAAGACTAAATTGACCTGAGATGGGATGAAAAACGGAGTGCCTGTAAAACTCCCCCTAGGGTGCAGGAAAGGTTTGGAGTTTTACAGGGCTTTTCGGAGGTGATGCGCTATGCCCTAGTCACCGGTTCCTCAAGACCAATCGGAATTAGTCTTTTAATTTCGCAGCTTTTGCTTTAACAGTTGCGATGTCACCATTGACTGCTTTAGTCATACGCATACCGTAATCTGCATCTGCCTTATAGAAGTAAGACAACATGATGTGCTTGGTTTCTGAATCTTTGACATTGCCAAGGTCAGCAGCCAGGTTCATGATCAGGTCATCTTTTTCTTTGGCAGTGTATGAACGGTAAAGGTCACCTGCCTGCTTGAAGTTTTGCTCTTTAGTACCGATCTGTTGAACATGACCAGTCAATGGCGTTTCAACTGCACGCGCTTTTTCAGTTGCCGGTTTTGGCTCTTTACGGCTTGGCTCATAGTTCACATCAGAATCACGCTCACCAACATTCATGTGACCTTCCTGGTTATTGTTGTTCACATTCACCACTGGACGGTTTACTGGAATTTGCTGATGGTTCGCACCTAGACGGTACATTTGCGTATCTGAGTAAGAGAAGATACGACCTTGAAGCAAACGGTCTTCAGATGGTTCGATACCAGGAACCAGGTTGCCTGGTGCAAATGCAGCCTGTTCAGTTTCATTGAAGAAGTTCTTCGGCATACGGTTTAGCGTCAATGTACCGACTTTCACTTCTGGAACCAGATTGGTTGGCCAGATTTTGGTTGGGTCTAGCGGATCGAAATCAAAGCTGTTCAGATCTTTAGGATCAAGCACCTGAATATACAAATCCCATTTCGGGAAGTTACCCGCATAGATGTTGTTATAAAGATCGTTGGTCAAGTGGTTAAAATCTTTACCTTGTTGCACAGCCGCTTCTTTGACGTTTAAGCCCTTCACGCCCTGTTTAGAGCGGAAGTTGAACTTCACGTACTTGTATTCGCCTTTGTCGTTATACAGTTTGTAGGCATGTACACCGAAACCGTCCTGTTCGCGGTAGCTGGTTGGGACACCTTGCTTGCCATAAACATAAGTCAGCATGTTGGTTGCCCAAGGCTGGCTAGACAGGAAGTCAAACACACGGTTGGCATCTTGTACGTTGGTGACCGGGCTTGGTTTCATCGCGTGGATGAAGTCCGGGAACTTGATCGCGTCACGGATAAAGAAGACTGGCGTCTGGTTACCGACTAAGTCCCAGTTACCTTCCTGAGTATAGAATTTGATGGCAAATCCATGCGGGTCACGTAGAGTTTCTGGTGAACCTTTACCGTGAATGACGGTAGACATACGCACAAAAACTGGAGTTTTGGTGCCGGCCTTGAATAGAGACGCAATCGTTAAATCAGACAGATCTTTAGTCGTGACGAATTCACCATAAGCCCCCGTACCACGTGCGTGAACCACACGTTCAGGAATACGCTCACGGCCAAAACGTTGTAGTTTTTGAACCAGTTGCACATCCTGCAGCAAAGTTGGACCTTGTGGACCCGCAGTGATCGAGTTCTGGTTGTCACCGACTGGTGCCCCGTTATCTTTGGTTAATGGTGCAGCTTGGGCAGCTGTCACCGTTGCAAGCATTGCAACAAGTAATGAACGCTTAAACATTTCTAAATCTCTCAATTTAATACCTTTCCTGCATACAGCTAAGATACGTGAGAGCATAAAATAGATAAAACAGATAATTTTTATAATTATGATCGTGTTTTTAGATAGTTTAAAACATTATCAATGATAATCAATAAATTAAGCCCATTTTTTAGACATTAGCTTTATATCAGATGAGTCTAGTCTTGCTACAATGGCGACAATTTTGAATCTGATTGAAATTGATTATGCGTGCATTATTACAACGGGTACTGGAAGCCAAAGTCGTGGTCGATGGTGAAACCACCGGAGAAATTGGCAAAGGTATTCTGGTTTTTCTGGGCCTCGGTAAAGAAGATAATCTGGACAAAGGCAAAAAGCTGATTGATAAAATATTAAAATATCGCTTCTTTGATGATGAGCAAGGCAAGATGGGCTGGAATGTCAGTCAAGCCAATGGCGGTTTACTGCTGGTGTCCCAATTTACCTTGATGGCGCAAACCCAAAAAGGCTTACGTCCGGATTTTGGTCCAGCGATGCCACCTGCTGAAGCCAAAGCAATGTACGATCAGTTAGTGGATTATGCCAAGTCACAATTTGAAGGCGTACAAACTGGTGTTTTTGGCGCAGATATGAAAGTGCATCTGGTTAATGATGGGCCGGTAACGTTTAATCTGGAAGTTGAATAATCAAAAGTTTCGCTGCATCCAAAAGCCCTTAATGTTGAGGGCTTTTTTCTGAAAGCTACATGACATTTTTATGGAATAAGATACGCGGAAAAGTCATCAGCAACTGTTTGAGGCAGAACTAAATATAAAAATAAATGGTTCTGCGATTAATCAAATAGCAGATGCCATATGCCGAGTTTTGATGATGACAATGCCTTTGGTTACTTTGGGCGAAACCAAAGTAACAAGAGAAACAATGCTGATTTTTTAATGAATAATGAAAAGATTCCACAAAGAAAAAAATTAAGGAGCCCACATAAGGCCCCTTAATCAAAAAATACAGCTACAAAAGAAATGATTGCTTATTTACCAGTCTTATCTTTAATAAACTGACGTACCAGTTTTACTTTTTCTTTGACTGGTTTTGGCAGTTTAGGCGGAATCATTTTCGCCACTTGATTAAACCAAACCAGAAGGCCAAAATCTCCTTCCATCTTGATGCTGCCGTTTTGCATACCAGTCATAAATGCAGTTGGGTCACCTTTCATTAAGGTTTTTACGCCCTGCTCGCTGTCGGCAAACTGCAACACAAAATCTGCTGGTTCAGCATTACCTGACACGGTATCAATCTGGCCGTTATTAACAATAATCTGGCGAGCTAGACCTTCATCAGTACCGATCTGGATACGGAACTGACGCTCATGGACCAATTCAATAAATTTTGGACTGGTACGCGCCAACTGCTTCATACGCAAAGCCAAGCCTGCAACCAGTAAATCAAGCGGGTCGGTACTGATATCGACTAAAGGAAGTTTCAGGACAGGAATTGACGACAGTTTCATGAGTTATGCCTATTGTAATTGTACGAAAATTGACAGCTATCCTAGCATAAATTGCAAGGAGGTTAAGCATGCAGTTTGTAGATGATCGTTAACAAAAAATGCACCCGAAGGTGCATTTGTTTTTATTGTTTTTAATAGCGCTGTTATCGGCTGGATAACTGTTGCTGATCATCTTCATAAACAGGCGTATGTTCGATGCAGCGGCGCTTGGCCAATGCACGCTCAGCACGACGATCTTCACGTAGTAACAGTAGAGTTACTATTACCATCACGCTCGATAATGCCGCTAAATAACCATAAGTCATTGGCAGTTCAAATAGCGTCTGTGTTCCCAGGCGGATGACTTCAATCAGCCCCCACGTAAACATTCCAGCCACCATAAAACTTAACCAGCGACGATACGGCGAGAAGAACACAACAAGTACAGCAGCGGCTACCAGGCCAAAGCCCACAATTGTTGCTAAATTCGCTGTTACCATAAAATCCCCTCCGTCCAACCCCAGACTATGCAAGCAATGCAGCAGTTCTGATGATTGAATGTCCTAAAACCCACTTCGTGGAATATATTGATTTGTCTCTCTATGCCAGCATTATGATGAGTTTTTTGACTAAAAAAAGTCCTTTAATTCTCTACAACGACATATCCTGTCGCGAGATTATTTTGTCATTACATTTTTTATTTTTAGAGTTTTTCCGAAACATTTGCCCCATCAATGCTGGCGTGTCATTACAAAATAAATAGCGTTTTTCTGGACTAAAAAAATTATTTTTCCGTTTAAGATGATCGGTATATTTCTATACAGCTCTCGCTACTATTCTTCAAATCGGGATAGATCACTATAAAAAAACGCGGCCATTAGGCCACGTTTTTAGCTTAAAAATACTGAATATCAGGCACGGCTCAGATCTTTATCATGCACACCAAGTAGGTACAGCACCCCATCCAGACCGACACTAGAAATCGCCTGATTGGCATTCTGACGTACCAGTGGCTTGGCACGGAAGGCCACACCTAAACCGGCAATAGAAAGCATTGGCAAGTCATTGGCGCCATCACCCACAGCAATCGCCTGTTCCAGGGAAATCCCCATTTCTTCAGCAATGGTCATTAACAGATGGGCCTTACGTGCGCCATCAACAATATGGCCTTTAACTTCACCTGTTACGATTCCGTCCTGAACATCCAAGACATTGGCATGTACTTCATCAATGCCCAACTTGGCTTGCAGATGCTCAGCAAAGTACTGGAAGCCGCCAGAAAGAATTGCTGTACGGTAACCCAGTGCTTTCAAGGTAGAGATCAGACGCTCTGCGCCTTCAGTAATGGTCAGACGTTCTGCAATCTTCGGTAGTACAGATGCATCCATGCCTTTTAATAACGCTACACGCGCACGGAAGCTTTGCTGGAAGTCCAGCTCGCCCTGCATGGCACGCTCAGTGATTTCAGCCACCTGCGCACCCACACCGGCTTCAATAGCCAACTCGTCAATCACTTCCTGCTCGATCAGGGTCGAGTCCATATCAAAACAGACCAGACGGCGGTTACGACGGTAAACATTATCTTCCTGTACCGCTACATCGACATTCAATGCAGTAGACAGGCTGAGACAGGCTGTACGCATTGCTGCGGCATCCAGCATCTGGCCTTTCAGGCTGAACTGTACGCAGGCACGTTTTGGTCCAGCATCTGCATTATCACCATCCAGCACCGGACGACCGGAGAGTCGGGTGACCGTTTCAATATTAAAGCCCTGGCTGGAGACAATTTGGGTCACGGCTTGCAGATGGGAAGCCTTTAATTCTGGGGCCAATGCAGTCACGATATAGCGGGTCTGACCGCCTTCTTTGACCCATTGATTGTATTCTGTGATAGAGATCGGTTTAAAGCGCACTGTTAACCCGATATCATGTGCTAGAATCAGGATTTCCTTCATGGCTAATGCGGTAGCGGTCTGGTCGTCCGAAGATACAACAATACCTAAGGTCAACTGGTTATGAATAACCGCTTGTCCAACATCCAGGATCTGTAAGGAATGAGCGGACAAAACCTGCATTAATCGTGTAAATTGATTAGGCTGGTCGGGTCCTAAGAATGATATAAGAATGATTTCTCGCATGAATTGACTCGGGTCTGAGCTACAACTATTGTTAGAATCATAATCGAATTTGAATAGAATTGCCTTGGAAGTTTACGTTGAATGCGCCTAGACAAGGGCTATTTGCTAGCCTACTGATTATAAGTTTTGCCCTTCATACCTTCTTACTGGTATTGGCAACCACTCACCAGCTGAATGAAAACCGTGCCAGCCAAGGTCAGCTGATGACCAGTCAACTGGTGACAGACAGCCTGGCTGAACTGGATCCGGCCAACCGTGTTTCACTGGCGTTACTGGCAAATCGTTATTCCACCAATCCAAGTGTTGCCTCAATTCGCATCCTGGATGCGAATGCTCAGGTTTTAGCCACTGGTGGTCTGACCAAAACCCGTGATGGTGAAGTTTTCGTCCGCGAAGCGTTGCTTAACGAGAAAAAAGTCGGTTCAGTGGAAATTACCCTGATCGAGCCAAGTATCGGTGAAATTCTGCGTACCCAGTGGATGGCGATTCTATTCTCCTTCATCCTGCACGGTCTGTTGTGGTTAGCTTATCGTGCCATTGCTCGTCCAAGCCGCAGTGAATACCTGGCACGCATTAACAATGAATCACGTCTGAAATTTGAAATTCAGACTCTGACTCAGGCACTGGAACAGGAAAAACACAATGCCGCACTGGCGATTGCTCAGGCACAGCAGTCTGTTCAAAATAAGCCGAAAGAAAAAGACAACGTGCCAGCTGTCGTGGAAAAAGATACCCTGTCACTGAGTATCCAGTTCTATGATCCGAAACAGCTACTGGATTCAGTGAATAAGACTGTGTCTGTACCTTATTTCAACCTGTGTCAGATCTTTCTGAATAAGGCGACTGAGCTATGTGTGCAGCATTACAAGCTGAACAGCTCAGATGTCTGGACAGTACATAAGTTCGATGAAAAAGGTGCAACGCTGAGTATTGCCGCAGACAAGCCGAATGCCCTCGCCTGCCTGACGCTGATCAGTTATGTATTCCAGCTCCTTTCAGAAGTTCTCTACAAACGTTATCGTGAAGATAAACGCTTTGTATTGCAGACACGTAGTGCGATTGCGTCGAAAGTGGATGAAATGCAGCTGACTTCAAGTCAAGCGGCTGAACGTCTGGTACAGCAACTGGTCGCACGTGAAAGCGCGGTGCATGTACCGAATGCCTTCCTGAAATCTATTTCTGATCACTATGAATTGGTCAGCATGCCAAATCCAACCAATGTCCTGACCCGTCATGCTTTCGTGATGAATGGTATGGATGCCGAGATGGCAGAACTGGCGCAGAGCTTCCGAACCGATATCCTGAAATCGAAACAGTCCAAAGCCTCTTAAGAAGTTTGGAAAACGAAAAAGCCCGACTCTAAGCTCGGGCTTTTTTGTAATTCGTTTCTGCTGAAATCAGTTGTGCTGATCATTCTCAGCGGGTGGTTTGGCTGCCCAATAAGTTGCCAAAGCCGGTCCGGAAATATTGTGCCAGAGACTGAAAATCGCACTTGGCAAAGCGGTCATTGGTGAAGCAGCAAAATGCGTCGCCGCCAATGCCACACCTAGGCCTGAGTTCTGCATCCCGGCTTCAATCGATACCGCGCGGCAGTCAATTTCCTGTAGTTTAAAGATACGACCCGCCCAGTAGCCGAGTAAATAACCCAGCCCATTATGCAAGGCAACAATACCCAGAATCATCAGACCTGATTCCAGAATCTGGGTTTTACTGCCTGCAATAATCGCCGCCACAATCGCAACAATCGCCACCACAGATACCACCGGCATAATCTGGATATAAGCTTCAACTTTGGCTTTAAGAACACCACGGACAATCAGACCTAAGATAATTGGGAACAGCACAACCTGTAGGATCGAGACCAGCATCGACATGGCATTGATTTCAATCCATTGACTAGCCAAAACATAGAACACTGCTGGAGTCAGCAAAGGTGCGAGCAAGGTCGATACCGAAGTACAGGCCACTGATAAAGCCGTATTCCCCTTGGCCATATAGGTAATCACATTCGATGCTGTGCCACCCGGACAGCAACCGACCAAGATCACGCCAATCGCAATTTCCGCAGGAAGCTGGAACAACTGACATAATAGAAAAGCCAGGCCCGGCATCACCACAAATTGCGCTACGACTCCAATTAATACTGCCTTCGGGCTTTGTAGCACACTCTTAAAATCACCCAAGGTCATGGTCATGCCCATACCAAACATGATGATCCCAAGCATCCATGGAATATAGGCTTTTAGCCAGACAAAGGCCTCAGGCACTACCATGGCAATGACTGAAAATAGAATCACCCACAAGGCGAAAGTTTTTTGAATAAATTGCGTAAATTTGAATAATGCCGACATGAGGGGGAGTCCATGTGTCATAAAAGAAATATGCCGTGGCAGTCAGTACTGTCCACGACTATTGAATTCAGCAGCTTAGCATACTCATGTGTAGGCAAGTTTTGCTTACGATAAAGGTTTAAGCAGCTTGAATGATGTCTTTCATATAAATGCGTTTTACACCCTGAGCCAGCATGTCCTGCCAGGCATGTTGCAGCGAACCATTCAGGTCAATGCCCTTAGTCGCATCGGAAATCACGAAAGTCTGGAAACCCAACTTGCGTGCATCGATTGCTGTCCAGGCCACACAGAAATCAGTCGCAATCCCGACAATAAATACCGTGTCGATCCCACGTTCGCGCAGATAACCCGCCAAGCCGGTACTAGTCTTTTGATCCGCTTCCATAAAAGCAGAATAGCTGTCGATATGCGGATGGCAGCCCTTACGGATCACCAATTGCGCCTGTGGCAGATTTAATTCTGGATGCAGCTCCGCATCTTCAGTGCCTTGCACACAGTGGCTTGGCCACAGTACTTGTGAGCCATAATCCAGCTGAATCATTTCATAAGGCGCTTTATCTGCATGATTATCAGCAAAGGAAATGTGATTCTCTGGATGCCAGTCCTGAGTCAGCACGATATTGCTAAAGTACTGTCCTAGTTGATTGATATTCGGAATGATCTGATCCGCCCCTGCGACTGCCAGATTACCACCTGGGGTAAATCCCTTCTGAACATCTACTACAATCAACGCGGCATTCTGCTGCATACGCCCTCATTCCTTGAAATCTTGATGATGCCCAAGCATAGCTTAAAAAGCCTGCTGATTTTTAGTCCCACTGACAAAAATAGAATGACTGCGCATTCGGATTAAAGTTATAGCCAAACAGGGAAATCTAGAGAGATACGAGCCTTCAATAAGAAATTTTTAAGGCAATAAAAAAGCCTGCAGATGCAGGCTTTTCAATTTTGTGATGCTTACACTTTCGTGCGGCTCACCAGGAACAACATACATACTGCAGAGATCAGGATACATGGAATCGCTGCCGAGATTACCCCTGCTGCACCGAAGCCTGCTGTCAATAATTGACCTGCGATTGCAGGGCCAAGCATTGCGCCGATACGGCCAACCGCAGAAGCTACGCCTACACCTGTACCACGTACTTCTGTTGGATAAACGATACTACCGAAGGCATAGAGTACGCCCTGACAGCCAATCACAAAGGCACCTGCTAATGCTGCTGCCATGTACATTTGCTCAAGTGAACTTGCTCCGTTCAGTGCCAATAGACCCGCCAGGATACCGCCGTACATCAAGATGATGACATAGGCTTTCTTCAAACGATCCGTCAGCATACCCAGGATAATCGTACCGATAGTCGCCGTTACCATGAAGTAGAACTGTGCAGTTGAACCATCTTTACGTGTGAAGCCCAATTCCATAAACAGTGATGGCAACCAGCTCAACATGATGTAAACCACCATCAACGTGAAGAAGTAGCTCACCCAGATGCACAGCGTACGTAACAGGTTGTCAGAGTTAAACAGATCCTTGAATGAACCCTGTGGTGAGGTTACACGTTCTGCTGCGGTTTTGTTTTGAGTTTTTAGATATTCCTTAGACTCAGGCAGGCAGAGCATCATCAATGGAATCACGAAGATCGGAAGTAAACCACCCAAGTAGAATACGTTTTTCCAGTTCGCACCAAATTCAGTGGCAGCAATCAGTGACAGAATTGCTGCACCGACTGGCATACCACAATACATCAAGCCGACTGCACGACCACGGTTCTGTGGAGACACCGCTTCAGACGCCAGCGTAATCAAAATTGGCATCGCACCGCCAAGACCCGCACCTGCCAGGAAACGAACTGCCAGCAAGCTGTGGAAGCTGTTGACCCATACGGTACATAAAGTAAATAAGGCAAAGATGCCCGTTGACCAGATTAAGACTTTCTTACGGCCTATACGGTCCGCAAATCGACCGCCGACCAGTGCACCAGGCAATAAACCCAGAATCCCTGCACTAAAAAACACACCCAATTGCGAGCTATCGAGACCAAAATGCTCACGAATACCCGCCGCTGCAATCCCTGCAGCCTGAATATCTAAGCCTTCAATCACGGCGATCAGGAAACAGATCCCAACCGTGATTATCGCGTGCTTATTGTCTGATTTTTCCATTGGAATATCCTTGTTCAATCAGCGTTCAAATAGAGCCGTCATCATCTATGAGACCGAGGTCGAATTTAACTAGCAATAAGTTGAACGTTTTGGTGGGATATCCCTAAACAGGGTGACGTTGTGTTGTTGTAGAGAGAACAGTCAGAAAGTCGCAAAAACAATTATTGTAATCGCTACAAAATTTCTGCCAAATGATTTAAGGCTTACAGATCAGCTTAAAAAATCCAACATTCAATAAATATATGAAATTTCATTAATATCTAAAAAGAATTACTGCAATGGTTTTTATGCATTTTTAGTCATGATAATTCTTCTTACATTGATAAGTTTTAACTATTGGATAATCATTTATAAATCTTAACAAATCTTTTAACTATTTGAATTTTCAATATAATCACCTAATTAAATAGTTATGTACCTAGTGATGAGCTAGAGTATTTAATTACCAAAATAAGTGAAAATACATCTCTCCCCTTATACTTTTACGAGAAGCTTCATCCTTTTATCACTTGCTTGTTGTTTCAGAGCTTTGTATAAAGAATTGAGTGGCTTTCAGCAAAGCATATTGTTCTTATGCTGCCGATCAGTCATAATTTGCATACGCAATATTCAATTCAGCGCAAATGCATTGAATTTGCTACAAATCAAAATACAAACCCATCCCAATTTATGTTTTCTCATTCTCTTCGGATGGACAAATAGGATAGTTTTTTAAAATGACTCAGCAAGCACAGACCATTCAGGGTTCCATTGTCGCAATCGTCACCCCCATGTTTGAAGATGGCAGCGTAGATTGGAAGGGTCTCGAAAAGCTCGTTGAGTGGCACATTGCAGAGGGCACCAATAGCATCGTAGCCGTTGGAACAACCGGCGAAGCATCAACGCTGAGCATGAGCGAACACACGCAAGTGATCAAAGAAATCATTCGTGTTGCCAACAAACGTATTCCAATCATTGCAGGTACAGGTGCAAATTCAACCCATGAAGCGATTGAACTGACCAAAGAAGCCAAAGAGCTTGGTGCAGATGCTGCACTTTTGGTGACGCCATATTACAACAAGCCAACTCAAGAAGGCCTGTATCAGCACTATAAAGCCATTGCTGAAGCGGTTGACCTACCTCAGATCTTGTACAACGTACCAGGCCGTACTGGTGTGGACATGTCAAACGAAACAGTCATTCGTCTAGCTGATATCCCGCAAATCGTCGGCATTAAAGATGCTACAGGTGATGTTGAACGCGGTGCAGCACTGATCGCTGGCCTGCAAGGCAAAGACATGACTGTTTATTCAGGTGATGATGCAACAGCGTATCAACTGATGGCACATGGTGCGAAAGGTAATATTTCTGTGACCGCCAACGTAGCACCGAAAGTCATGAGCGAAGTGTGTGCCGCTGCCATTGCTGGTGATGCTGCGCGTGCTGAAGAAGTGAACACTCAGGTTGCAAATTTACACAATATTTTATTTTGCGAATCCAATCCAATTCCTGTGAAATGGGCACTCCATGACATGGGCCTTATCGGTACAGGTATACGCCTGCCGTTAACACCACTTGCAGAACAATATCGCGCTCCGCTTCATGAAGCACTTGCTGCAGCGGGCGTCACTAAATAAGAGCACAATACTATGCAATTACGTTTAGGACTTATCCTTGCCCTTTCAGCAATCAGTTTAGCGGATTGTAGTACCTTTAAAAACGGGACTTTGGACTACAAAAACACAACCACGCTAGATCCTTTGCAATATCCGGAAGGTGCCATGGTTCGTCCTGCAACGCCATTGTATCCTGCTCCAACAGTAGATCCACTTGCGATTGAACATGCACCGAAGCTAGAAAATGAGCGTGGCAGCCGTTTTGCCCTGCCACGCCCTTCTGCTGAGCCAGTTCGTTCAACTCAAGCTGATGAAACTGTTACAGATATTACAGGAAAGCCACAGCTGGTGATGGACGGAAATCAAAATCCGTTGCTCAAAATTGATGGAAATGCTGCTACAATATGGCAATACACTCTTGCCACGCTCAGCAGCCTTAACCATTCCATCGTTGGTCAAAGCAAAGATCGTTACCAAGTAACGATTCAGGTCGATCAACAGACCTATGTTTTAAGACTCTCTCCTGCAGGTTCGAGTAACACCCTGGCTGTGTTTAATCCTGATAACAGTTTTGCCGATCGCGAAAAAGCAGCAGAACTGTTAAACCAGATTTACCAAAATTGGCCAGCCTAGACATTTTCTAGGCATTTTTTTTTGTAGAAGGTTCCCTCATGTTAAAACAAACCTTGCTCTATACTGGTAAAGCGAAATCTGTCTATACAACAGACAGTGAAGACCACCTGATTTTAGTTTTTCGTGACGATGCGTCCGCATTCAATGGCGAAAAGATCGAACAACTGGATCGTAAAGGTAAGGTGAATAACCGTTTTAACGCCTTCATCATGGAAAAGTTAGCTGCTGCTGGCATCGAAACTCACTTTGAGAAGCTTTTAACACCAAACGAAGTTTTGGTTAAAAAACTCAAAATGATTCCAGTGGAATGTGTGGTACGTAACTATGCTGCAGGTTCTTTATGCCGTCGTCTTGGCGTAGAAGAAGGTAAAGAGTTAACTCCTCCTACATTCGAATTGTTCTTCAAAGATGATGCCCTTGGCGATCCAATGGTGAACGAATCTCAAGCGATTGCTTTAGGTTGGGCGACTGCTGAACAATTGGCAAAAATGAAAGAATTAACTTATCAAGTGAATGAAGTGCTTAAAGCATTATTCGAAGCGGGTAATATGCTTCTTGTTGACTTCAAACTTGAATTCGGTGTGTTCCACGACCGTATCGTATTGGGTGATGAATTCTCTCCAGACGGTTGCCGTCTATGGGACAAAGACACCAAGAAAAAACTTGATAAAGACCGTTTCCGCCAAGGCCTAGGTGGTGTGGTTGAAGCATACGAAGAAGTTGCTGCACGTTTAGGTATTGAACTCGACAATATCTAATCTGTAATTCACGGATTCAAAAAAACCGGGCTGAATGGCCCGGTTTTTTATTTGCCTTCCACACTCATCGAAAAAACAAATTTTATTGATGAAAATGACCGTTTTTACATCACTGATAAAAGCACTTAAAATCATTTTCATAGTAAGCAAGCTAGTCTAGATAAACGCTATATTAGCTATGCTTGCCAACCAGATTTTCCCTCTACCCTCTAGGATGTATCTCCCCAAGGACATCCTATTTTCAGCCCGATTCTCCCAGAACCGGGCCTTTTTTTGCATGCTTTTCATGTCTCTAAATAGCGATGTGCTTATGACTGAGCTCCGCCTCAGTTAAGGGTATATTCCTTAGCAGAAAAGCCTATAAAAAATGGACACCTATAATAGATATCCATCGAGAGTTTTATTGCTGCTGTTGCTGTAGTTGCCAGCGGCGTTGTTGTAGACGTTCCCCTTCAACTTCGCGCTTATTCCGTGCCGACTCATACAGCTTGGTACCTTTTAACTCAGGTGGTAAATACTCCTGTAGTACAAAGTGTTCCGGATAATTATGTGGATATAGGTAATCCACACCATAACCCTGCTCTTTCATCAGTTTGGTCGGTGCATTACGTAAATGTAGCGGTACAGGCAGATTAGAAGTCTTATCTGCCAACTCCATAGCTTTGTTGATGGCTAGATAAGTACTGTTGCTCTTGGCGCTGGTAGCCAAATACACGGCACATTGTCCCAAAATAATCCGGCATTCCGGCATTCCGACTGCCTGAACGGAACGGAAGCATTCTCCGGCCAGCAATAATGCATTTGGATTGGAGTTGCCAATATCTTCAGAAGCAGCAATCAGCATACGGCGTGCGATAAAGACTGGATCTTCACCGCCTTTGAGCATGCGTGCCATCCAGTACAGCGCTGCATCCGGATCACTACCACGAATCGATTTGATAAAGGCAGAAACCAGATCATAGTGCTGCTCGCCAGACTTATCGTAGCGGGCAATATTCTGCTGGGCAACCTTCACCACCACCGCATTGGTGATGATGTTTTCCATATCCGGTTCAAAGGTACTGGCAACTAGATCCAAAAGGTTCAATGCCTTACGTGCATCCCCAGCCGCAAACTGAATCAAGGCATCAAACTCTTCAATCTGGATATGACGTTCTTGCAGAAAAGTATCAGACTGAATTGCCTGAGTAAGTAGAGTTTCAATCGCCTCGGCACTCAAAGCATTTAGGCTATAGACCTGACAGCGTGACAGCAATGCACTGTTGACTTCAAAAGACGGATTTTCAGTGGTCGCGCCAATTAGAGTAATCTTGCCCTTTTCGACCGCATTTAGCAGCGCATCCTGCTGGGACTTATTAAAGCGGTGAATCTCGTCAATAAACACTACTGGTGTCAGC
Organism: Acinetobacter sp. LoGeW2-3; assembly: GCF_002688565.1. Lineage (NCBI taxonomy): Bacteria > Pseudomonadati > Pseudomonadota > Gammaproteobacteria > Moraxellales > Moraxellaceae > Acinetobacter > Acinetobacter sp. LoGeW2-3. The sequence goes on from NZ_CP024011.1 coordinate 1,032,590, forward strand.
AAATCACCACCGTCAGCAATCACTTCACGTAGCTCTTTTACTCCGGTATTTAAAGCAGACAGGCTGACAAAGGGCCGATCCACTGCCTGTGCCAATAAAAGTGCAATCGTGGTTTTGCCTACGCCGGGAGGACCCCAAAAAATGATAGACGGTAAATGTCCCTGATCAATCATCTGACGTAAAGGTGCATTTTCACCGAGCAGGTGATCCTGTCCAATAATTTCCCTGAGGTCACGTGGCCTCAAACGTTCAGGAAGAGGGATATGGCTGTCTGACATTTTATAATGGGCTCACTTTTAATCTATCTGCATTCTAGCATTAGCTGTTTTTAATTCCGAATATGAAGTTTGTCTAGCTTCAGTGTCTGTACCGACGTATGACAATGTTTTTTATCATTTCAAGTGAATTAGACCTTGCATCTTCATACAAATTTGATCATATTCTTTTTAGATCAGCTAGAGCTGAATAAATGTTCTTTTATTCTAATAATAGATAAGTGGGTCCGAGGTTGGATCAAATAAAACCTCTGTATCGGTGAATACATGGAATTTGATAAGCAGAATTTGGACGCTTTTGCCCGGTTTGAATCACCGGAGTCTTTACATTCAGATACCTTTAGGTCGACTACTGGTCCAGAGCTGTCACGTATCCAGCATTTTGCCGATGCCCTCCCTCATCCCATGTGGTTGCAGACCCGTGATGAAGTCGAATATTTCAATACGGCGATGAAAGACTATCTCGGGATTGACCTGAATGAGTATGGCCGGGAACACTGGCAACAGTTTATTCATCCTGAAGATTTAGCCAATTTCATTAATGAATGGCACACTGCACTCAATAAACGTCAAAATGCAGAAATCCAATGCCGGATCCAGAAACCGGATCACTCTTATCACATGTGTCTGCTGAGCATGAAGTTTCATCATGAAGCACATAGCCTGCTGCATTGGGCCATCACCCTAACCGATATACATGACTATTTTGAAATCCAGCAACAGCTGTCACAGATGATTGCGGCTCAAAAGAACATGCTGGATGCGAGCCTGGACTGTATCAAAATCATGACACCAGAGGGCAAACTGAGTCATGTGAATCGTTCTGGTCGGCAGGCTTTGGGACTGTCTGAAACTGAACAGCAGTTTGGCATGTCCTGGCTAAATCTATTGCCTGCTGAAGTCCGTCCATCTGGCAGACGCGCACTCAAACGTGCTGCCCAAGGGATGAACGCCCGTTTTGCAGGTATCAGCCAGTTAGAAGGTCAAGCGCCAGAGTATTGGGATAACCTACTCACGCCGATGGTGGATGAGCAAAATATAACTCGGCAGATCCTATGCGTTTCACGCAATATCAGCCAACAGAAACATGTAGAAACTCAGCTTAAAGCAGTTACAGAAATTGATGAGCTGACTGGACTGTATAATCGCCGTACCTTCTACAAACAGTTTAAACGTACCCTATTTAAAGCTCGACAGCAGCAGAGCCAGGTCGGACTACTATTAATCGACCTGGACTATTTCAAGCATATTAATGACACCTTAGGACATATTGCTGGTGACCATCTTCTGCATGTGTTAGGTGAGCGTTTCCAGAAAAACCTGGGTCCTGAAGCTATTGTCTCCCGTTTAGGCGGTGATGAATTTGCCGTACTGGTGCAAAACCTTGAGCATGAATCTCAGCTGTTAGAAGTGGCTAAAAAAGTCAGCCAACAGATGGAAATGCCGATCAGTTATGCTGGCAGGACTATTAATAGCGGAATCAGTGTAGGTGGTGCAATTTATCCACGCGATGCTATCAACAGCTCCAATTTACTGAAATGTGCCGATATCGCGCTGAATGACTTAAAAAACAGTGGTCGTGGTGGTATCCGGATGTTCAGTCAGGAAATGTTTGAGTCACTGGACAAGATGACCCGTCAGCTAATCCTGGCACGGAAGATTATCAATTCAAATCAGATTATTCCTTACTATCAACCTAAAGTTCGTCTGTCTGATGGTGCTGTAATTGGTTTTGAAGCATTGCTGCGCTGGAAGGATCAACACCATCAGGTTCAGCTACCTTCGCATATTTTCTGTGCTTTTCAGGACTATGAACTGGCTTCACGCATCAGTGAAACCATGCAACTCAAAGTCTTTGAAGATATGACGCGCTGGCAGGAACAAGGCTTAGAAATTTTGCCGATCTCGATCAATGCCGCACCGGTCGAATTTTTACGTGATGATTATGCTGAAAAGCTGTTAGAACGCTTGTCGCGCTTTGATATTCCAGCGGATAAAGTCGAATTAGAAATTACCGAGCAAAGCCTCTCAGAACGTGGTGCCAATTATGTAATCCGTGCACTCAACCTGTTAAAACAGGCGGGTATCCATATTTCTCTGGATGACTTCGGAACGGGGCATTCTTCCTTGACCCGCTTGCAGGAATATCCGGTGGACTGCATCAAGATCGACCGTAACTTTGTGGAACGTCTGAATACTGATCCATCTGCATTAGCGATTGTCAAAGCCATTACGCAGATTGGTTTTAGTATTGAACTTGATGTACTGGTGGAAGGCATTGAAAATACTGAACAGCTCTCAACCCTGATCAATTGTGACTGCCAGATCGGACAAGGTTTCTATTTCTATCGACCGATGGCAGGCAGTGCCGCACAGGAATTACTGCATAGCACCATGTGTTAGAGAAAAAGTTCTAGCGCACCCAGCGCACAATATGATCTTCCATTTCTTCTTCATCCACTTCTAATTCACTCAGACAGCGACCCGCAGCAGACTTGCGCGCTTTAATCACACTTTCACGTGAACCGCTAATCAAGTAATGCCAAGACGGCAAGTGCTTGCCTTCTGCTACCCGGCGATAGGCACAGCTGGATGGTAACCAGTGAATCGTTGCCAGTTTTTCAGGCGTAAGCTGAATACAATCCGGAACGAATTGTAAACGGTTCGGATAATCCGAACAGCGTGCCGTTTGACAGTCAAGCAGCTTACAGGCGACTCGCGTATAAGTCACTTCCTGAGTATCTTCATCTTCGAATTTAATCAGACAGCAGAGCCCGCAGCCATCACACAGTGCCTCCCACTCCTGAGGTTTCAGCTCAGTCAGGGCATAGTGTTTCCAGAATTTAGGACGCAAAGTATCAGTCATAACAGAAGGCAGAGATGAGGCAGGAGAAATCTATTATAGCAGCCCTGTACAAAACAAACGTACTGTAAGCGTCTGATAACTATACTCACACGAATGCTAAGGTCTAGATACATCACCAACAAAAGACGAACAGTTTGAAGGGGTTATTGTCCCTATACTGATTTTGAGAATAAAAACACATGGAGATTCAAAGATGTTTCGTTGGGCTATTATATTCGCTGTTATTGCGTTGATTGCCAGTTTACTCGGTTTTGGTGGAGTAGCAGGTCTATCTAAAGATTTCGCGATTATTTTGTTAGTAATTGCGGTTATTCTTGCAATTGTTGGCTTCTTGTCCCGCGGTAAGGTCTAGAGTAACGGATCTGATCCGAGACTCAAACCCATCTACCGATGGAATAGAAACTAAAAAAATAAGAGCTCAACGGCTCTTATTTTTTGCATGAATTTTATGGTTTCAGATGTTGTGGTCGGAAGCCAGCCAATACTAAGGCCACCAGATAAACTGCGACTCCGACAATACATAGTCCGATGACTTCAGCCACACGGATCCATTGTGATACATCACCGTTATACCAGGTCAAGGCATAAGCCAATGCTGCGATCATCGCGAAGTTGGCAAAACCAAACTGCAAAATCAGCTTTTTCCAGTGACCACCAAAACGGAAAATATCGCGCTTATGCAGATAAAAATACAGCATTCCGGCATTGACCAAAGCTGAACCTGAAGAGGCTAAAGCCAATGCCATATGCTCTGCATGCCAGTTGATCAGCTTAAAGAAACCAATAAAGATTACGTTCAGAATGGCATTGGCCGCTACCGCCATCAGACCAACACGTACCGGTGTTCTGGTATCTTGCTGGGCATAAAAACCTGGGGCAAAGACTTTAATCAGCATGAATGAAATCACGCCAGCACTCATACACTGCAGTGCCATTGCAGTCATCTGGGTATCTTCCAGATCAAACTGACCACGCTGGAACAGCGCCTGAATGATTGGGGTCGAAAGCATAAATAGTGCAATACTGGCAGGCAAGCCAACCATTACAATCACTTTTGCTGCCCAGTCAATCATGCTACGGAATTTCGCCTGATCCTGCTCAGCATGACGTGCCGACAAAGATGGCAGAATCACGGTACCAATTGCCACGCCAATCAAGCCCAATGGCAATTCGGTCATACGTTCCGCACTGTACAGCCAAGACACTGAACCATCCTGCATAAAGGATGCCCAAATCGTATTCAGCAATAGGTTGATCTGCGTGACTGAAACACCAAAAAGTGCTGGCAGCATCAGTTTCATGATGCGGTCTACACCTTCATGTTTGAAATCAACTTTGGGTGGAATTAGCAGTTTTTTGCGCCATAGCTCCGGGATCTGGATCGCCAGTTGCAGCGCGCCGGCAATCAAGACTGCCCAACCCAGTGCCATGATCGGCTCAGCCATATACGGGGTCAGCCAGAAGGCGCCAGCAATCATTGCCACATTTAATAACACTGGTGCAAAAGCGGGTGTGGTGAATGAACCATAGCTATTTAAAATACTGCTGGCAAAAGCTGTCAGCGACATAAACAGCAGATAAGGAATGGTCAGGCGGAACATGTCCGATGCCAGCGCAAACTTCTCCGGATCTGCATGGAAACCCGGTGCATAGACATAGATAATCGCGGGTGCAGCGACCATCGCCACAAAAGTCAGCAGGCTCATGACCGTAGATAGGCAACCAAACACCCGGCTAATCAGAATCTGTACTTCGGCATGTGTCCGTGTGGTTTTATATTCGGTCAATACCGGAATAAAGGCCTGTGAAAAAGCCCCTTCCGCAAACAGACGCCGGAAGAAATTGGGAATACGGAATGCGACCACGAAGGTATCGAAGTCCTTGCCTGCACCAAAGACATTGAGCAAGACAATATCCCGAACCAGACCTAGTACTCGTGACAACATGGTCATCGCACTGACAATGACGGTCGAACGCCACAGCGCCATACTGTTCACCTAATGTTTAAATTTTGCCTATTGTAATGAAACTTCTGGCAGAAGTTCATTGCTTTATCACATTCCTATTCAGGTATTGATGTATTTTTATAATGATGTAGTTGTTCCCGGAATGCCGCCCAGTTGAAATACGGGCCTGGATCAGTTTTGCGTCCCGGCGCGATATCTGAATGTCCGGCAATGTGCTGTTGGGTTTTCGGATAATGCGCTTGCAAACAAGCGGTCACCTGAACCAGCGCATCATATTGTGCCTGTTCAAATGGAAGGTCATCGCTACCTTCCAGCTCAATCCCGATAGAATAATCATTGCATTCTTTCTTGCCGAGATAGGTCGAGCGCCCCGCATGCCAGGCACGGTCATTGAAATTGACAAACTGTAGTACTTCCCCACTACGCAGGATCAACAGATGGGTCGACACTTCCATGCCCTGAATGGTCTGAAAATACGGATGCACTGACCAATCTAGCTCGTTCTGGAAAAACTGTTCAATATAGCCACCGCCAAATTGAGATGGCGGCAGGCTAATGTTATGCACCACGATCAGCTGAATCTCGGTATTTTCCGGACGCTGGTTAAAGTTGGGTGAGGGAATCTGGCGTGCACCGATGAGTTGTCCATCCTTTACATGAAACGCAGGTGCTTGTTGCATAAAAACTTTCCTATCCCCAACTAAAGGCTTAATGCTAAAACTTTCGCATTCAAATCTCAATTCAGCTGTGATGACTGTACGAAAAATCGCTCATTTTTATGTAACAGTGCTAATATAACGCGCAATTTTCACGGCTTAATAAAGATACGGAAATACTCATGAGCATATCTCAAGCTTTGCTAGAACAGTCGATTCAGATCAATATTCAACAGGCGCTGGCAGAAGATGTTGGTGATGGTGACATCACTGCCCTGCTGACACTGGAAGCTGAACAGGCGACTGCCACCATCATTAGCCGTGAAGAGATGATGCTGGCTGGACAACCTTGGGTAAATGCTCTGATTCAGGCTTATGATCCAAAAGTTGAAGTGATCTGGCTAAAGAATGATGGTGACCGCGTACAGGCTAATGAAGCGTTCCTGAAACTGGCAGGATCAGCACGTAGCTTGCTCACGGTAGAACGTCCAGCACTGAACTTTGTGCAAACCCTGTCTGCAGTTGCAACCAAAACTGCCAGCTATGTCAAAGAATTAGATGGTTTAAATACCAAGTTACTAGATACACGTAAAACCATTCCGGGCCTGCGTATTGCACAGAAATATGCGGTAGCGGTTGGTGGTGGCCAGAACCATCGTCTGGGCCTGTTTGATGCCTTCTTAATTAAAGAAAATCACATCATGGCCGCTGGTGGAATTACTCAGGCGATTGCTAAGGCACATCAGATTGCACCAGGCAAACCGGTTGAAGTTGAAGTCGAAACTTGGGATGAACTGAATCAGGCACTCGAAGCGAAAGCCGATATCGTGATGCTAGATAATTTCAGTCAGCAGCAGATGATTAATGCGGTGAAGCATGTAGCAGGTCGCTGTAAACTTGAAGCTTCAGGCAATATCACGATTGAGAATTTGCGCGAAGTGGCAAGCACAGGGGTAGATTATATTTCTATGGGTGTACTGACCAAAGATGTGAAAGCCATTGATTTATCCATGCGTTTTAATGGCTAAGTCCTGATTGGATCTGTGGTATTAGAAGGGTGCGTAGCACCCTTTTTTATTTTCGATTTTTGCACAAATTTTGCACAATAATAATATAAGTGAATGAACTGAGATTTGATTGCGATTACTGGTTGGTATTTTGTCCTGCTGGTGCAGAAGCGCCATCCCGATCCGCATCGCGGGAATTGTTATCACATGCCGTAAGACCAAGAACGGTACAGACTGAAAGTGCCATGAATAATATTTTCATACTTTGACCCTCTATATTTAAGTAGATTGAAAATCATCTCCCGAAACACAGCGATACAGTAGACAGGTCCTGTTCAATTTTTGTGAGGCAATGTTGATGCCTAAAGACAAGCATAAAAAAACGCATCCGAAGATGCGTTTTTCACTGGAAAATAAATTACCAGCCTAAAGCTTCTTGCTGTTTCTTGATCAGCTCTTGAATACCTTTCTCAGCCATTTCCAGCATGTCATTGCATTGGCTACGGGTAAATGGCTTGTCTTCTGCAGTACCCTGAATTTCAATAAATTCACCGGCTTGCGTCATCACCACATTTAGGTCAGTCTGGCAATTAGAGTCTTCTTCATAGCAAAGATCCAGTAATACTTCATCTTTGAAAATACCCACAGAAATTGCAGCTACCAGACCTTTAAGTGGGTCTTGCTTGATTTTTTTCTTCTCAAGCAATACGTTCATCGCATCGATCAATGCTACCGCAGCACCCGTAATTGATGCGGTACGTGTACCACCATCTGCCTGGATCACGTCACAGTCAATCGTAATCGTGTTTTCACCGAGTTTTTTCAGGTCCACCATGGCACGTAAGCTACGGCCGATCAAACGCTGGATTTCCTGAGTACGGCCACTTTGTTTGCCGCGTGCTGCTTCACGGTCGCTACGGGTATGGGTAGAACGTGGCAGCATGCCATATTCTGCGGTTACCCAGCCTTGACCCTGACCTTTCAGGAAGCGTGGTACCGAGTTATCAATGCTGGCAGTACAAAGCACTTTAGTATGACCAAATTCAACCAATACTGAACCTTCCGCATAACGTGTGTAGTTGCGGGTAATTTTAACGTCACGTAATTGATCTAATGCTCGCTGGTCGATACGCATAATAAGTCCTGCTTTGACTGGAAAATAATTGCGGCTCAGTATAGCAGAAGCCTCCACTAAGATTGTCCAGCCCTTGGCATGATTTACAAAATCAATCAGTTTAGTTCGATCAAAATATGAAATTGGGCTATCTGAATTGCGCTATGTGATTGCTGATTTTTTGTTAGAATCAAAGGGAAATATCAAGAAGATTTTTATGTCTTTACGCGAAGAACGCAAACAGCAAAGTCATCAGGCTATTCTAGATGCCGCATTGGTGTTAAGTAGCCGTGGCCGCGCCTTTAGCAATATCAGCTTGCGAGAGCTTTCCCGTGAAGTTGGACTCGTACCAACGGCGTTCTATCGACATTTTAACGACATGCAGCAGCTGGGTCTGGAGCTACTGGATCAGGTCACCATTCAACTTAAAAGTGTCTTAAACCAGCTGGTTGATGCTTATCTGCATCAGGTACATTCCGACAGTAACGCCTCTATCAGCCTATTCTTTCAGGCGGTTGAAGAGCATCCCGAACCGTGGCTATTTTTTGCTACAGAGCGTTGGGGTGGATCAGATTTTTTAAGAAGCAGTATTGAGCGAGAACTGCAATTTTGGGTATCTGATCTGGTCGATGAACTGGAAAATCTCTATGCTGCTCAGGGCATTGAACAACCTCAACACTTAAAGCTGCTGATTCAAATGCTGGTGGATTTATCCCTGAATTGGGCAATGGGTTGGATGAATATTCAAGGTCTGGCAGATGCTGAATTGAAAGAGCTTCGTAGTAAAGAATTTAAGACCCAAACCGTGATTCAGATGCAACTGCTGTTTCAGGGCATCCATGCATAAACAACGTTTAGACCGCTAGAGCTAGAGTAGATATTTTTAGCAATAAAAAAACCTGCATCAATGTGCAGGTTTTTTTTAAAAATCAGAAAAAAATTATTTTGCCTTACGTTCTTTTTCAACCAGATAAGAAATCACTTGAGTAACTTTGGCATCTTCACCTTGCACGATGTATTTACCATTTACCACTACTGCAGGTACACCAGTAAGCTGATAAGTCTGCGCCAAACGTTTTGCCTGCGCAATTTTAGAGCTCACTGGGAATGATTTATAAGTGCTGTTAAACTTCGCTTCAGACACGCCATAACGGGTATAGAACTTGGCAAAACCAGCTTGCTCTAGCAGGCTTTGTTGACCACGTACATGAATGTCATGGAATAGCTGCAAATGTGCTTTTTGACGAACGCCTAGTAATTCAGATGCATAGTAGGCACGTGCACCCTGCTCCCATAGCGGATTCATCGCTGCAGGGGTACGGACAAAACGCACATCTTTAGGAATTTGTTTTAACCACGTTTGCATATGTGGTTCTAATTTGAAACAGTGTGGGCAACCGTACCAAAAGAATTCACGTACTTCGATTTTCCCCGGAACTTCAACTTTGACCGGATTTGGAACCACAGTGTAGTCCTTACCGGCAGTAAATTGTGCAGCCATAGCGCTGCCAGAAATTGCAAAAAGAGCGGCTGCTACGCCACTGAAAAGGAATTTTTTCATTGAACTTATAGTCCTCTAAATCATTATGATTAGCTTATGCAGATACTATAAATCAAATATGCGGCTTTCGTTTTTATTCTGTGAACTTTTTTAAGGCTTTTATCGCTTTTTTTGCAGGAAGCGCTACACTAATCAGCATTGAACTTTTTTAAAATATAACGACTTGATTGAGGTGACACCGATGTCGCAATTGAATGTTGATCCACAAGAAATTGCCAAATTTGAAGCTTTCGCAGCCATATGGTGGGATCAGCATTCCGAGTTCCGCCCTTTGCACATGATTAATCCACTACGTCTGAACTGGATTGATGAGCATGCCGGTGGCCTGAGTGGAAAAAAGGTTCTGGATGTGGGCTGTGGCGGCGGCATTCTGGCAGAAAGCATGGCGCGCCGTGGTGCCGAGGTGCTTGGCATCGATATGGGTGAAGCACCGCTAAATGTGGCGCGTCTGCATGCGGAACAAGAAGGTGTCAGCAATATTCAATATCGCCAGGTTCCAGTGGAGCAACTGGCTGAGGAACAGGCGGGTCAATATGATGTCGTGACCTGTATGGAAATGCTGGAACACGTTCCAGATCCTGCCTCAATTATTCAGGCTTGCCATAAACTGGTCAAACCAGGCGGCCATGTGTTCTTCTCGACCATTAACCGTAATCCGAAGTCTTATTTATTTGCCATTATCGGTGCGGAATATGTGCTGCGTATGCTGGCACGTGGTACACATGATTACAGTAAATTCATCAAGCCATCTGAGCTGGCGCATGACATCCGTAATGCAGGCCTGAAACTGAAAGATATGACCGGTCTACACTATAACCCGTTGACCAAGCGTTATTGGTTAGCGCCAAATGTCGACGTCAATTACATGGTCTATACTGTCAAAGAAGATAGCGTAAAAGAAAATGTGAATGGAGCTGCTGAATGAAAGCAGTCCTCTTCGATCTCGATGGTACTTTAATTGACACTGCAGCTGACTTTGTCCGTATTATTCAGGATATGTGCCGTGAAGAAGGTCGTGAAGTAGTGGCAGCAGAGCTGATCCGGACTCAGGTTTCGGAAGGTGCCCGCGCCATGGTCAAGCTGGTTTATCCAGAACTTGGACTAGAAGATCCATTGCTGCTGGCGCATCGTCAGCGTTTTCTGGACCTGTATGGTGCCGATATTGCAGTCGATACCGATCTATTTGACGGCATGTATCCTTTACTAGAAGCTTTGGAAGCACGTAGCATTCCTTGGGGCATTGTAACCAATAAGCCACGCTGGCTGAGTGAATCACTGCTCGCTGCATTAAACCTAAGCGAACGCTGTTCGGTACTGGTTTGCCCGGAAGATGTTGGCCGTACCAAGCCAGATCCAGAACCAATGTATCTGGCAGCGAAACAGATCGAGCTGGCGGCTAAAGACTGTATTTATGTGGGCGATCATCCCCGTGATATCGATGCCGGACGCGCAGCCAATATGTATACCATTCTGGCGGCTTACGGTTATCTGCCACTGGAACATAAAGATGATTTAAACGCTTGGCATGCGGATTGTATCGTGCATAGTGTAGAAGAATTACATCAACGCATTCAGGATCTGGTTTTCAAGCCGGTACTCAGCTAAAACTTAGGTTCCGATCAGAACATTAAACTTAACAACAATAAGCAAGAAATAAGGAGGTCGTTCATGAAATATTCAGAATATCAACCTCGCTCTGACCTGTTAAAGGATCGTATTATCCTGATCACAGGTGCTGGCGATGGCATTGGACGTGCAGCAGCGATCAGCTATGCGCTGCATGGCGCGACGGTGGTACTGCACGGCCGCACCCTGAACAAGCTTGAAGTCATCTATGATGAAATTGAAGGTTTGGGTGCACCGCGACCAGCGATTCTGCCGCTACAACTTTCCAGTGCTTCTGAGCGTGATTACGAGTTCCTGGTCGAGACCCTCAGCAAACAGTTTGGCCGACTGGACGGGATTCTGCACAATGCGGGCATTCTCGGAGAACGTACTGAACTGGCGCATTATAGTCCCGGTGTCTGGGATGATGTGATGGCCGTCAACCTGCGTGCGCCGTTTGTGCTGACTCAGGCCCTGCTTCCTTTGCTGGAAAAATCTGAACATGCTTCAGTGGTCTTTACCAGTTCAGGTGTCGGCCGTCAGGTGCGTGAACGCTGGGGTGCTTATTCGGTGTCCAAGATTGCCATTGAAGCCGTAAGTCAGCTATTTGCTAAAGAAAATGTGCATCCAAATGTGCGTTTTAACTGCATCAATCCAGGTGGAACCCGTACGGCAATGCGTTCTAAAGCCTACCCGGATGAAGATCCACTGACCTTGCCAACCCCAGAATCGATCATGCCGGCTTATCTGTACCTGATGGGTGACGACAGCCTGCATATGAACGGTCAGAGTATTGATGCACAGGATTAAGTCCTGATTTAAGTGAAGACGATTGGAATTAGGGAGCTATGGCTCCCTTTTTTATTGCGATTTCATACTTAAATAATGCATAAATCTTGCCTGACTCCACCGTGGTCGCATTGAGTTTCGTTAAAATTCACCCATACTATCGCTAACAGATTTTGATTCGAGTGCAACATGACTGACCTAAACAACATCACCGTGACCCCTTTGGAAGATGGCATGGTGTCACTTCTAATTGATCAGCAGCCGATTTCTGAAAAATACGGCGTGAAGTTTGAAGCCAGTATTGTGGACGACATCAAAGCACTCGAAAATGGCAGCAAGCTGAAACTATTCGAGCAGTTTATTTTTTCCCATACCGATCTGAACTTTGAACATGCCTACTACTATGTGACCGGTATTGAAAAACTGGATGATGGCTACCGTCTGGCTAAACATTTTGTGTATCGCATTAAAATTGAAAACCAACCGGATATCGAGCATGTGATTACCAATCAAGGCAAACCAATGACCGCAGATGATGTGCGTGCCTTTATTAATGCACATATCCAGAAATCGCTAACTGATTATACGGATTTGAACTACGCTTACTAAGCGGATTCTGAATCGATATAAGAGCATGCTTGACGTGCTCTTTTTTATTTGGCAAATCTTTTAAAAATAACAATAAATCGGTTTTTCATATAGTAACTATAATTTATTCGGTTTTTCAAATTAAGATCTAAGCGTTATGCTGTCGGTATTCAACAGATGATGACCGAATAAAGGAGAGCACTGCATGGCTGACCAAAAACGTAAGATTGAGACCATTCGCCATATTGAAAGCCTACAATTATCAGATACCTTGATCCAGGCGCTAGATGATGCCACTGAAGCTGAATGTGTAGCTGAAGCGATCCAATCTTTACAGGGTTTAACCGAACAATGGAACTAGTTCAAAGCTGCCTATATTGATATGCGATTTGACCTGGATCTAGCAGATTAATCGTTCTCATTTACCGGGTTTTACTTGACCCCAAAAGACAATGCCCTCAGGATAGTATTCCGCAGGTTCTCAAGCGCTTAGCCTGTATGAAGCGCTCAAAAGCTACTGAAATCATGGCATAATCATAATCTCTCTGCATTCTTTAAAGAATACATGCCTGATCTTCACAGTTTCTCTGCAATTTTTGCGTAAATTAGACCTGTAGAAAATGAACAATTGATTGAGGGTTCACCATGAAAAAGCTTTTAGTTGCTTTGACAATGTCTATCAGTACCTTAATGCTGACGACTGTTGCCAATGCTGCGCCGCATTTTGATGATGAACGTCATATGGATCAGCGTCATGGCCAGGGTCAAGGTAAAAAAGCTCGTGATCGTGGCGACCATGAAGACCATCGTCGCGTGCGTGAAGAACGCGGTGTAAAGCGTTTACAGCAAATGAGATGGCAACCTGGCTATGTCATGCCACAGCACTATCGCGGTAATGGTTATAAAGTCGAATATAAAGACCACAAATTGCCAAAACCTGACCGCAAACAGCAGTGGTATAAGGTCAACAATGAATACATCCTTGTCGATTCGGATAGCAACAGCATTATTCGTAGCCTTGGACACTAAACTTTAACATCTTTATAGACCCAACTTGTTTGGGTCTTTTTTATTTTGGCTCAGTGCTCATTTTTTGTTGTTAGCTAAAAAGCCTGTAATCCACTCTTATTCTTCTTTTTTTCTTCATAAATTTAACAATTCGCCTAAATTGCCCTCACGGTTTCTCTCTACTGATTCGCTAATTTAGTCTCATCGAAACGAGAATGATGAATTCAGGTGAATGCCATGAAAAAAGTGTTAACAACAATCGCTTTATCCTTGAGTGCTTTAGTTGCAACTTCTGCAATGGCGGCACCACAACATGATCCACGTTATGCACCGCATAAACCGGCAGCGCATTGGGATCATAAAGATGCGAAAAAATGGGATGACCGTCGCTATAACAACCGTGTCGTGAATCCAAGTCGTGACTGGCGTGTAGGTCAAAAACTGCCAAACCAATACGATAATCGTCGCTTTGAAGTGAGCAGCTATGAAGAACGTCGTCTGCCAAAAGCGAACAAAAACCAGCAGTGGTACAAAATCAATGGTGACTACGTACTGGTAAATGACCGTAACGACAAGATTGTTCGTATCATCAACTAAGTCCTTCTTCTTAATCTTTTCTCCATTACACCTGAAGCCCGCGCTTCAGGTGTTTTTTTATTGCTGTACTTCCCTTCTGGCTTTTTTTAGAATCAAATTCAATTAAGTATTATTTTTTAATATAGGTCAGCGCATGAATTCAGCAGAACCGTCTCTAAGCACAACTTTGCAATATGTGCATTGGTTTCGCCATTCTGCGCCCTATATCAATGCGCACCGTAACAAAACCTTCGTGATCATGTTTGATGGCGAGGCGGTGCTGCATGACAACTTCCAGCATATTATTCACGATATTGCCCTGCTGCATTCTCTGGGGATTCATCTGATTCTAGTCCATGGTGCACGTCCGCAGATTAACCAGAATCTGGCAGCCAGTCAGATCACTACGCCTTTTCATCGTCAGCGCCGCATTACCACCCGTGAATCGTTAAGCTGTGTCATGAATGCCGTTGGTTCAATCCGCCTGCAAATTGAAGCACTACTTTCTATGGGGCTGGCGAATTCACCGATGTATGGCGCCCGTATTGATGTAGTCTCTGGTAATTTTGTGACTGCCAAACCTTACGGAATTCGTGACGGGATTGATTTCCAGTTAACCGGTGAAGTTCGTGCTGTGGATACGGATGCGATTCAGCGTCATCTCGACAGCCACAATATTGTGGTGCTTGGATCAACCGGTTACTCCACCACGGGTGAAGTCTTTAATCTACTGGCCGAGGAAGTCGCGACCAAAACTGCGATTCACATCAAGGCAGATAAGCTGATTTTCCTGGGTAAACAGCATGGTCTGCTCAATGCCGATGGGCAATTGCAGCGTGAAGTGCAGCCGAGCCAGCTGGATGCTTACATGATGCAGGATGCTCAAGATGTTCCATCCGAACTCACCTTGCAGCTGCGTGCTGCACAGGAAGCCTCAATGAACGGGGTGAATCGTGTGCATCTGATTTCTTATGCCCACGACGGCGCATTGCTGGAAGAACTCTTCACCCGAGATGGTTCCGGCACCCTGATTACTGATGCACATTATGAAGATGTACGTATGGCGACTATTCAGGATGTCGGCGGCCTGATCAACCTGCTGCGCCCTTTGGAAGAAGAAGGCATTCTAGTATACCGTTCACGCGAACGTTTGGAAAATGAAATTGGACAGTTTGCGGTGATTGAGCGTGACGGGATGATTCTGGCCTGTGCAGCGCTGTACCCTATTCCAACTGCCGGCAATGAACCCTGTTCTGCCGAAATCGCCTGTGTAGCGGTGCATCCAAGTTACCGTAAGTCCAATCGTGGCAGCCAGATTCTGAATTATCTGGAAGATAAAGCGCGCAGCATGGGGATTCAGCAACTGTTTATTCTGACCACCCGTACTGCGCACTGGTTCCTGGAACAGGGCTTTGAACAGTCCTCGGTCGAGGATCTGCCAGATGCCCGTCAGGCGCTATATAACTACCAGCGTAATTCCTTAGTTTGTAAGAAGTCACTTTAATGTGACTTTTTATTTATCTATATATCTTATTTTTTGCTAAAGATATTTAAATTTCTCAAGCATTTATCTTAAGACTGTTTGCAGAGATTCTCATATCGATATCTTTATATTTCATTAATAAAATTAATTATAAATTTCAAATACTTAAATTCAATAAAAATCACACTTTATGAAATCCCTAAATCACTTTTCCGCATAAGTTTTGCGCTTTTTTATTTATCTTTTTTTCTCATTAGAAATTCCCGAATTGTTATTTTTTTTGAAAAGAAAAAACCATTAGCGTATGCCTAACTTATCTATTCCATCTAATTGGCTTTTTGTCAGGAGTTTATATTCATGCGCCAATCTACGATTAAATTCATCGCAAAAACAGCAGCTTTAAGTACTGCTATTGCTGGCGTGATGTTGCTCACTGGCTGCTCTAAAAAAGAAGAAAGCGTAACGCTGAATATCGGCTTCCAGAAATATGGTGTACTTCCTATCTTGAAAGAACGCGGCACTTTGGAAACTTCATTAAAAGAACAAGGCGTAAATGTGAAATGGGTTGAATTCCCAGCCGGTCCACAGTTACTTGAAGGTCTGAATGTCGGCAGTGTGTCTTTTGGTGAAGCGGGTGAAGCACCACCAATCTTTGCTCAGGCAGCCAACTCAAATCTGGTTTACGTGGCAAACCAGCCTGAAGCACCAAAAGCAGAAGCCTTAATCGTACAAAAAGATTCAAACATTCAGTCCGTACAAGACCTGAAAGGCAAACGTGTGGCACTAAATAAAGGCTCAAACGTTCATTACTTACTCTTAAAAGTTCTTGAAGCCAATAATCTGAAACTCAGCGATATCGAAGTGGTGTATCTGCCACCTTCTGATGCCCGTGCAGCCTTTGAACGTGGTGCAGTTGATGCCTGGGTCATCTGGGATCCGTTCTTCGCAGCAGCAGAACATCAGATTGGTGCACGTGTGATTGCAACCGGTGACAACGTAGTGAGTAACCACCAGTTCTACCTGGCAGATCGTAAGTTTGCTGAAGCAAATCCACAGATTATTGAAGCCGTAGTGAATGAGTTGAACCTGACCACTGAATGGGTATCTAGCCATCAGGATGAAGCAGCGAAACTCCTAGAAAAACCAACAGGTCTGGCATTTGACGTATTGAAAACTTCAATTTCACGTATGGGCTTTGGGGTAAAACCATTATCTACAGACGTGATTCAAAAACAACAACAGGTGGCTGATGCCTTCTATGGCCAGCAACTGATTCCAGCAAAACTTAATATTCAATCAGCAGTTTTAACGAAGTAAATCATAGGACAATTTAGGGGATTTAATGATGACTCAACATCAGCTATACAACAAAGCAATCACATGGTTCAAGACATCCAGTCATGGCATGAATGCCGCATTAGTTGCTTGTGCGATGTTGGGTTCAAGTGCCGCTTGGGCAGTTGATCCGTCAGTGAAACAGCTTCGTGTAGGCTATCAAAAAGCATCTGTGAACCTGGTCATTGCACAGCAGCAAAAGCTTTTTGAAAAGGAATTTCCAAACGCAAAAATCAGCTGGAATGAATTTCCTGGTGGTCCACAAATTTTAGAAGCATTGGCTGTAGGTTCTATTGATATTGGTGCAACTGGAGATACCCCACCTGTCTACGCTCAAGCAGGCAATAAACCATTGCATTATTTTGCTTATGAAACTGCAAAACCTTTAGCTTCTGCCATTCTGGTACAAAACAATTCCAAAATTACCAAGCTGAGCCAGCTCAAAGGTAAACGTGTCGGCGTACACCGCGGTTCGAGCTCACATTATTTACTGGTGCAGGCAGTACGCAAGGCAGGTTTGCAATGGACTGACATCCAGCCAATCTGGTTAAGCCCTGCTGATGCACGTGCAGCTTTCCAGAAAGGTGCGATTGATGCTTGGGCAATTTGGGATCCGTACTATGCAGCAGCACAAGTAGAAGATAAAGCAAGAGTTTTATCTTCGGGTAAAGGCTTAAGTCCAAATTACACCTTCTATCTAGCTTCAGAAAATTTAATCAAAAATCATCCACAAGCATTAAAAGGCATTATCAAGCAGGTTAATGTTGCGGATAAATGGGTACAAAGCCACAAGGCTGAAACTGCAAGCATTTTTGCGCAAAGTACCGGTCTAAAACCAGTGGTCAGCCAGACCTTTATCCAGCGTCGACCTAATCCATCTGGTGCGGCACCGCTCACCAAGAAAGTGATTGCCGATCAGCAAGAACTCGCAAACCGTTTCAGTGAACTCAAGATCATTCCGAAATCTATCAATATTCAGCAAGCCGTTTGGGCAGGCAAATAATCTAAGGATCAAAGACATGAAAATTTTCTGGTTTATCCCAACACATGGCGACAGCCGCTACCTAGGTACCAGCAAAGGCGCACGCCAGGTGGATCATGCCTACATGAAGCAGATTGCTGTTGCGGTCGATAACCTGGGCTATGAAGGTGTCCTGATTCCAACAGGCCGTTCATGTGAAGATCCATGGTTAACAGCAGCCAGCCTGATTGACGCAACTAAAAAATTAAAATTCCTGGTTGCGCTACGTCCTGGCGTAACCACTCCTGCCCTGACTGCACGTATGGCAGCAACTTTTGACCGTCTGTCTGGTGGACGTGTATTACTCAACCTGGTCACTGGTGGTGATGAGCAGGAACTGAAAGGCGATGGTGTGTATGAAGATCACGAAACTCGCTACAAGACTGCTGCTGAATATACGACGATCTGGCGTGAAATCCTGAAACGCTCTCACACTGGTGAAAGTTTCACTTTCCACGGCGAACGCTTAAGTGTAGATGATGCCAAATTACTCTATCCACCAATCCAAGAACCCCATCCTCCACTATGGTTTGGTGGTTCTTCAGATGCTGCGATTGAACTGGCAACAGATCAGGTTGACACTTACCTGACTTGGGGTGAACCACCTGCCGCAGTGAAAGAAAAAATTGAAAATGTGCGTGCCAAAGCTGCAGCGAAAGGCCGTAAATTAACTTACGGTATCCGCTTACACGTCATTGTTCGTGAAACCAATGAAGAAGCATGGAAAGCAGCAGAAGAGCTGATCCAATATGTAGATGATGCAACCATTGCAGCAGCTCAAGCAAAATTCAAGACTATGGATTCTGTCGGTCAGCGTCGTATGGCTGAACTGCATAATGGCGACCGTACTAAGTTAGAAGTATCTCCGAACCTTTGGGCAGGTGTAGGTCTGGTACGTGGTGGCGCAGGTACAGCACTAGTGGGCGATCCAGAAACTGTTGCAGCACGTATTCAAGAATATGCTGACCTAGGTATCGATACCTTCATCTTCTCTGGCTACCCACACCTGGAAGAATCAATCCGTTTTGCGGAACTGGTATTCCCTCTGCTACCACTTGAAACCCAGAAAAAATTGACTCAGCCAAACCTGACTGGTCCATTCGGTGAGATTGTGGCAAATAACTACACTCCAGATGAGAACAAAAAGGCTGCGAGTGTTCAGGAGCCAGCTTAATGTCAAAAGTCGTTTCTGTTGAAACCCTCGCAGAAAAGAAGGTTTCACGTGGAACACAGCTCGGGCAGCGTTTGCTGCCCTGGTTAGTTCCCATTGGATTAATTTTTATCTGGCAGATTGCGTCAAGTACTGGTCTGCTGGAAAGCCGCATTTTACCAGCACCGAGTGCCGTTGTAGTCGCATTCTGGAACCTGTTAATGAGTGGCGAACTCTGGACCCACGTGCAAGTCAGTGCTGGTCGTGCCATTAGTGGTCTATTGGTGGGCGGTGGTTTAGGTCTGCTTTTGGGCTTATTAAATGGTTCATCTAAAACCGCCTCTACCCTGCTCGATACCACTTTACAAATGATCCGTAATATCCCAGCTTTAGCCTTAATTCCACTGGTGATTTTATGGTTCGGTATCGATGAATCAGCCAAGCTGTTTCTGGTCGCGATTGGTGTGTTCTTCCCGATCTATATCAATACCTATCACGGTATTCGTTCAGTCGATCCACAGTTGATCGAAATGGGTAAAAGCTATGGCCTGACCCGCTGGCAGCTATATAAAGAAATCATTCTGCCAGGTGCAATGCCTTCGATTCTGGTGGGCTTACGTTTTTCACTCGGTCTGGTATGGGTACTGCTGATTGTGGCTGAAACCATTTCTGCACAGTCTGGCATTGGTTATATGACCATGAACGCGCGTGAATTCCTGCAAACAGATGTAGTCCTAGTCGGTATTTTACTGTATGCCCTACTCGGCAAACTGGCAGATGTTCTGGCAGTTGCTTTGGAACGTTTCCTGCTGCGCTGGCATGCTGGCTATCAAAAATAACTGAATAATATTGAGGAGCATGTGATGACTGATCTCAGCTTAGGGCGTCTCGCCAATGACCAAACTGCACCACAAGACTATGCTGCGGCAGATATCGATCCCCATGCAGTCATCGGTGCCGAAATCATTATTGAACAGCTGCACAAGTTCTATGGCTCGGTTAAGGTTCTCGAAGATCTGGACCTGCATATTCAGCCGGGTGAGTTTCTAGCGATTGTTGGTCGCAGTGGCTGTGGTAAAAGTACTCTACTACGTCTGATTGCCGATCTGGAACAACAGAGCTACGGCGAAATCAAATTCAAGTCGGCGCGTCATATCCGTGAAGGCATTACCGCAGATGATATCCGGGTGATGTTCCAGGATCCACGTCTACTGCCATGGCGTAGCATTGAACAGAATGTGCAACTGGGTTTGCCAAAAGAGCAACATGCCAATGCCTCCAGCATGCTGGAAAAAGTGGGCTTAAAGGAAAAAGCAGGACTATGGCCATCGCAGCTCTCTGGCGGTCAGCGTCAGCGTACTGCTCTGGCACGTGCCCTATCCCATAAGCCACGTATCTTGCTGTTAGATGAACCACTGGGTGCGCTGGATGCCCTGACCCGTCTCGACATGCAGAATCTGATTGAAAAGTTATGGACTGAACAGGGCTTCACTGCCATTTTAGTGACCCATGATGTCAGTGAAGCTGTACAACTTGCAGACCGTATTATCCTGCTGGATAAAGGCCATATTGCCAAAGAGTTCCGTGTGGATCTTCCACGCCCCCGTCAGAAAGGAGTCCAGTTTGCTGAACTGGAGCAGCAAGTCTTGAATGCTGTATTGGCAACCTAAAGAAATCAAACCCGGATTTAGAATCCGGGTTTTTATTTTTGATAGTTGGATATTTCATGAAATTTCATCATGATTAAAACGACAATCAAGCTTAAATATAAAATGTGATGAATTTGGCATTTAGCAAATTAACTTCTCTATAATGAAAGACTTCAAAATAATTTAAGTCTTTTCAAAAGCTTGATTTTTATACTGAGATTCGCTAGTTTCCTAGAGATTACATAGTTGATCTACAGAATAAATCATCATTATTCAAAAAATTAGACTTCTACTTTGTGCACAAATCTGATGATTTGCCGTACAATTCAATATTCCCCTTTTTTAATTGTTTTTATATTGCTGATGGAACAAAAAAAGAGTACTCAAAAGCGCAACCAGCTGCTCAGTGCCGCTCTAGACGTTTTTTCCCTATATGGTTTTAGTGGGGCAAGTCTGGACGAAATCGCACAAATTGCAGAAATGCATAAATCCAATATTTTCTATTACTATGAAAATAAAGAAGCTCTCTATGTAGAGGTGTTAACTACGGTTCTACAAAAGTGGCTTGCACCATTGCAAACGCTTGAAGCCGAGCTTGAACCGGAAGAAGCGATCACCAATTATCTGATGCAGAAAATTGAAGTGTCACGCACGCAACCGAAAGCCTCTCGTCTGTTCGCATTGGAAGTCATTCAAGGTGCACCACATATTCTTGAGATTCTGAAAGGTCCACTGAAGAAATTGGTAAAACGTAAAGCCAAAGTCATCAGTAACTGGCAGGAACAAGGCAAGATTTCTAAAGATATCGACCCTGAACTGCTGATCCTGAATATCTGGGCAGTGACACAGAACTATGCCGACTTCGCCACCCAGATGGAAATGGTGACCGGCAAAACTCTGCGCAACCGCAGCATGCAGCAGCGTGTAATTCAACATACGGTGCACATGATGCTTTACGGCGTAATACCGCGCCCTGAACAAAACGCATAAGTTTTGCTTGGCATACGACCATAGTGATTATGGCCGCCAAACCGGTCTTTGACCTTATTATTTTAACATCTGATATAAAAACAACAGTTTTTGAGCGCCTAACAATAAGTTTTCCTCCCAGTCGAGATGCGCTGTGTCATTGGCACCATCGGTAATGTATTTCACAGAAATCAGGCGTACACCGAGTTTCTTGCATACCTTGGCCAGTGCATAGCCTTCCATGTCGACCAGTTGGCAGGGCACTTTCGGTTGTCCTGTTTCGAAGCTATCCCCGGTTCCGCAAATCCCCTTAGGCAAATGATCAAAGAAAGGCTCAAGCTCAATTGCTCCCGGGAAATGCTGATCCATGGGTGTTACCCCGACTTCAAAACCGAGGGGTGATACATCCATATCTCGCTGTACGAACTGACTCACTTCGACCAGCGCATGCGCATCAAAATGTGAACTGCCTGCCGTACCCAGGTTCAATAACGTCTTGCAACCGGTTTTCTGAATCACGTCAAAGGCCTTAAAGGCTGCATTCACCTTACCAATGCCGCTGTAATGCACATCAATGCCTTCTGCTTCAAATAAGCCTTTGGATTCATTCGGTAAGGCCATGATCAGTGCATGTTCAGACATCGGATTTTCACTTTAATTTTAAAATAACCAGATTATTAAAAGATAAACACGTCAGCGCTGCAAATGAAAAATCGATTTCTGCTCTGTAGAAAATGATCTCTCCTACTGACTAGAAGTCGTATTTAAACTGTCAGCAAAGTAGAAATATCTCAGATTTGAGGAATAGAAAAGAAAGAAGAATTATTGATTAATTTTTATTTCATTCAGCTGATTAAGCTTCTGGCTTAAGATTTTCCAGTAAAAGATATTGCATAAAAACACAACAACAAGACGAAACCTAAAGATTATGGCAATATATAGCCTCTTCGAATTTCCAAGCACCTGATTCGCCCATGAAGCTGCTCCGTCTAAATGCCTTATCGTCTCGCACAGAGTTACCCAAAACGGTGGTTACCATTGGTAATTTTGACGGCGTGCATTTAGGTCATCAGGTCATGATCAAACAGCTCAAAGCCGTTGCAGAACAGCAGCAGCTCAAAAGCGTGGTGATGATCTTTGAACCGCAGCCACTAGAATACTTCAAAGGTTATGAGGCCCCACCCCGTATTTCTTCCTTACGAGAAAAGGTGGAATACCTGACAGAACTGGGTGTGGACTATATTGCCGTGGCGAAATTTGATGAAACTTTCCGGAGCCTCAGCGCAGAACAATTTGCCGAGATTCTCAAAGACAAACTCAATGCCGAGCATCTGGTGCTGGGTGATGATTTTCACTTTGGTAAACACCGCCAAGGCAATAGCGAATTCTTACGTAACTACGGCTTCCAGGTCACCAATTTAGAGACCGTAGCGTTGGACGGCGAACGTGTCAGTTCAACCCGTATCCGTCAGACTTTACAGGCCGGCGATCTTGCGCTGGCGGCCAAATTACTCGGTCGTCCTTATAGCATCACAGGCCGTGTGCAATATGGCGATCAGATCGGTCGTACCATTGATTTCCCAACCATTAATGTGCGCCTGAACCGTCATAAACCGTGTCTGCATGGCATTTACGGTGTGGAAGTGGTCTGTGAAACCGAATCATTAAAAGATAAAGCACTCGCTGGCGATCCAAGCAAAAAAGGCATTGCTGGCTATGACCCAACCGGTCTGTTTGGTGCCGGACATGTCGGTACCCGCCCGGCCATCCAACAGGAACAACCAGAATGGCGATTAGAAGTACATTTCCCTGATGTTTCTGCTAATCTGTATGGCCTGTTGATGCGGGTGACATTCTTAAACTATTTGCATGGCGAAAAGAATTATCCTTCGCTTGAAGCCCTAAAAGCCGGAATTGATGACGATGTCGAAAAACTCCTTGAGTTTCGTCGAAATCACCCCACATTTCCCTTTTAATACCTCGTATTTTTATTGTAAAACGTGTCTGTCAAATGACAGATTGAATTGGAAGACAACTTGCATGAGCGATAAGCAAACTCCTGAAAATGCAGTGGATTACAAAGCCACGCTAAACCTCCCAGGTACTGACTTTGCAATGAAGGCAAATCTGGCAGTACGTGAAGCGAAATGGTTAGAAGAGTGGTATGCCGACAACATTTATCAGCAGATTCGTGCGTCGCGTATTGGCAAGAAAAAATATGTGCTTCATGACGGCCCTCCATATGCCAACGGTCAAATCCACTTAGGCCATGCGGTAAATAAAGTCCTGAAAGACATCATCATTAAAAGCCGCATTATGGATGGCTTTGATGCACCGTATGTGCCGGGCTGGGACTGTCACGGTCTTCCAATCGAACTAAAAGTAGAAGAAAAAGTCGGTAAAGTTGGCGTGAAGGTTGATGCTTCGACTTTCCGTAAAGCTTGCCGTGAATATGCGTATACGCAAGTTGAATTACAGAAAAAAGACTTCGTGCGTATGGGTGTGTTCGGTGACTGGGATAACCCTTACCTGACCATGAACTTCAAACAGGAAGCGGATATTGTTCGTTCACTGGGTGCGATTGCCAAAGCGGGTCACATCGAGCCAGGTCTGAAACCGGTAAACTGGTGTCTGGACTGTGGATCATCTCTGGCTGAAGCAGAAGTTGAATACGAAGACAAAAAATCAGATGCCATCGACGTTGGCTTTAGTGTTGTAGATCTTGCAGATCTGTCTGCACGTCTTGGTGTTGAAGTTACTGATGCTACAGATATCGTGATCTGGACCACAACACCTTGGACACTTCCTGCGAACCAGGCTGTTGCCCTGCACGCTGAAATTGAATACCAACTGGTTAAAGCACGTGGCGAAGAAAAAGCGGAACAAAACTTCATCCTGGCTAAAGATCTGGTTGAATCTGCAACTGAACGTTATGGCTTTAACAGTGTTGAAGTGATTGCTGATTTTGCTGGTGCCAAACTTGAAAATCTGGTTTTACAGCATCCTTTAATTGCAGATCGCCAAGTGCCTGTAATCTTGGGCGAACACGTGATTGCAACCAGCGGTACTGGTGCGGTACATACTGCCCCTGGCCACGGTGTGGACGACTATAAAGTTGGCTTGCTGTACAACCTGAAAGTAGACAATCCTGTCGGTGGTAACGGTGTGTATTTACCAACGTCTCCACTGTTTGCAGGCGAACACATCTACAAAGCCAATCCAAAAATTATTGCGGCATTGGGTGAAGCCAATAAGCTATGGGCACATAAGCCAATCAAACATAGTTACCCACACTGCTGGCGCCATAAAACTCCAATTATCTTCCGTGCGACACCACAATGGTTCATCAGCATGGATGCCAAAGGCTTACGTCAAGGTGCATTGAATGCGATCGAAAATAAGATCAGCTTCGTGCCAGATTGGGGTAAAAACCGTATCCAGGCGATGATTGAAGGTCGTCCAGACTGGTGTATTTCACGTCAACGTACTTGGGGTGTGCCAATTCCATTCTTCGTACATAAAGATACCAATGAGCTGCATCCACGTACCCCTGAACTGATCGAAGAAGTGGCAAAACTGATCGAACAGGAAGGTATTGATGGCTGGTATAACCGTGAAGCCAAAGACTTCATCGGTGATGATGCTGAACAATACAATGCAGTACGCGATACATTAGACGTATGGTTTGACTCTGGTACAACCCATTACGCAGTACTTCGTGAACGTGAAGAGTTACAAGATCCGGCTGACCTTTATTTAGAAGGTTCGGATCAACATCGTGGCTGGTTCCAGTCTTCATTACTGACTTCTATGGCAATCAATGAACGTGCGCCATATAAAGGTCTGTTGACTCACGGCTTCGTGGTAGATGAAAAAGGCCGCAAGATGTCTAAGTCGATCGGTAACGTGATTACACCACAAGACATCATTAAAGATATGGGTGCGGATGGTCTGCGTTTCTGGATTGCATCTTCAGATTACCGTTATGAAATGACAGCGGGTAAAGAAATCTTTAGCCGTGCGTCTGATGGTTATCGTCGTATCCGTAACACCCTGCGCTTCCTGTTAGCGAACCTAAATGGTTTCAAACCGTCTACAGATGCCTTGCCAGTGGATCAATTGATTGCATTGGATCAATACATCTTGCAACGTGCAGCTGAGGTTCAGAAAACTGTTCAGCAAGCCTATGAAGATATGAACTTCCATATCGTGACCAGCGCACTGACTAACTTCTGTATTAATGACCTCGGTGGTTTCTACCTGGATATCATCAAAGACCGTCAGTACACCACCAAAGCGGATTCTCAAGCACGTCATTCTGCACAAACTACGTTGTATCACTTGGTACAAGCCTTTGTCCGTTGGATGGCACCAATCTTGAGTTTTACGGCACAAGAAGCTTGGCCACTGATTCCTGAGCAATCAGAGAAATATGTGTTTACGGCTGAATGGTATGACATTCCAGTAGCATCTACTGCGAACTTAGTGACAGAAGCTGAATGGCAAACCCTGATTTCAGTGAAATCTGCTGTGAACAAGTTTATTGAAGCGGCGCGTACAGCAAAAACTGTCGGTTCGAATCTATCTGCCAAAGTTGAACTTTGGGCGAATGATGAGCTGAAAGCGGTACTGGACAAACTGGGTGATGAACTGCGTTTCGTTCTGATTACCTCTCAAGTAATCGTAAATGGCTTTGATGCTGCTCAAGGTGAAGCATCAGATCTTGAAGGTCTGAATGTGAAAGTTTCTGCGGCAGACGGCGAGAAATGCGTACGTTGCTGGCACGTGCTTCCTGATGTGAACACGCATGCATCGCACCCAGGTTTATGTGGCCGCTGTATCATTAACCTTCCTACAGGCCAAGGCGAAGAGAGAAAATATGCCTAATCCACAACAAAAAAAGGGCTTGTTCCAGTTCTATCCCCACAATCTGTGGTGGTTAGGTCTGACTATTGTTTCCATTATTCTAGATCAATGGACCAAATGGATTGCGACTACTAGTCTGAATTATGCAGATCCAGTGCCAGTCCTGCCCTTTTTAAATTGGACATTACTGCATAACTATGGCGCAGCCTTTAGTTTTCTGTCCGATGCCGGTGGATGGCAACGTTATTTCTTTACCTCGCTGGCAGCGCTGGTGTCTGTGATTTTCGTGTTCTGGCTGATGCGTATGCCAAAGAATATGAAAGTCTTGCCTTTGGCCGTTGCCCTGATTCTGGGTGGCGCCATCGGCAATCTGATTGACCGTGTTTCTCTCGGCTATGTGGTCGATTTTATTCACGTCTATTATCAGAACAGCCACTTCCCTGCCTTTAACCTCGCAGATAGTGCCATTACCCTTGGTA
Organism: Acinetobacter sp. LoGeW2-3; assembly: GCF_002688565.1. Classification (NCBI taxonomy): domain Bacteria; kingdom Pseudomonadati; phylum Pseudomonadota; class Gammaproteobacteria; order Moraxellales; family Moraxellaceae; genus Acinetobacter; species Acinetobacter sp. LoGeW2-3. Next base: position 1,059,554 of record NZ_CP024011.1, read on the forward strand.
CCATTCTGCTGCTGATCGATACGTTTTTCCTGGAAAAACACCGAATTCAACGTGCACAGGCGAACAATGACTGATTTTATTAATCCTAACGAGGAAACTCGTATTGAAGCTGGCGCTAAAGTCGAGCTTCATTTCTCAGTAGCCATTGAAAATGGCGTTGAAATTGACAATACCCGTAGCCGTGCTGAACCCGTTAGTTTGGTGATGGGTGATGGCAGCTTGCTGCCAGGCTTTGAAAAAGCCCTGTTTGGTTTACGTGCAGGTGACCGTCGTACCGTCAGTCTTCCTCCTGAAGATGCTTTCGGTCCATGGAATCCTGAAAATGTACAAAAATTTGATACGGTGAAATTTGGCGAACGCCCAATCGAAGGTCACATGATCGAGTTTGAAGATAAAGCTAAACAAAGCCTGTATGGCGTGGTGAAAACTGTCGGTGATGACATCACTGAAGTGGACTTTAATCACCCGCTGGCTGGCAAAAACATTACTTTTGAAGTCGAAATCTTTAAAGTGACCCCAGCCGGTCAACAAGGTGTGAAATTGATGTAAGCATCAGTTCACGACAAAAAGCGCCTTCGGGCGCTTTTTTTATGGTCCAGATATTAAGATACAAATCATGCCTATTCATCCCTGCTCATTCTGATTAATTTAAATTTAGTGAAGTAGAACAGGATAATAAGATGAAGATTTACATTATTGTAGGTAGTGTTCGCGAAGGACGCGTTGCGATTAAAGTCGCTGACTGGATCTTTAAACAAATTAAAACCTATCACTTCAGTACCGTTGAAGCTGAAATTGTCGATCTGAAAGAATGGGAGCTGCCAATATTTGCTGGCTCACATCCACCACTCACCGGTATTTATGACCAGCCGAAACAACAGGAATGGGCCGATTTTATTGCACTTGCAGATGCTATTATTTTTGTTAGTCCGGAATACAACCATGGCTACAGCCCGGCCCTAAAAAATGCCCTGGATTATCTGGGCAAGGAATGGCAAGGGAAACCGGCTGCTTATGTCGGATATGGTGCGACCAATGGCTCGCGTTCTATTGATCAGATCCGCCAGGTCGGTACACAGCTCGGCCTCGTAGATACCAATGCAGTGATCGAAATTCGTGACATTTTTAGTCGTGCAAAGGACTACACCTTTGAAGGCAATGAGTTTGATAATAAAACCCTGAGAGCCGTGGTGGATAAACTGATCCAGTATGTCAGCGCATAAGTTGCAGCCGACAGCCACGTCCGTTTTAGCTTACAAGCGAAGCAGAGATCACTGCTATTTGCTTAAAAACATGCACGCTATATTAGAGTCACAACCGGACAGGATGTCCACCCGCGATACAAGAATAAGAAAAAGCGCATCACAACAGGAAGTTGCCAGATCCGACAGGAGTTAGATCTTCACAGCAAATCCAGAAGGCCTCGACAGGATGTCGAGGCCTTTTACTTTTTAGGGCTTCTATAAGCTTAAAAACTCACATACCCTGCTGTAAAATTCAGCACCCCTGTACGCTGTGGCGCACAAGCATTGCGGAGAATTGAGGCTATACCGAACCCACACTTCCGCTTATAGTAAAGACATACAGGACAGGATGTCTTGAAGAATAAAAAACAATAAATGCAGCAGGAAGCTGATCGGTATGACAGGAGTTATACCTTGTAAATGAATCTGGAAAAGCCCTGACAGGATGTCAGGGCTTTTTCTTTTCATTCGTCGTAAAAACTAAAAATGATAGCACTCGGTTCAGTGAAATATAGTACAAATAGGCACAACAAATCGTTCAAGGTTTGAACAATAAAAAAACAATGCTTAGGGATATAAGCACAATAATAAAAAGAGTATGCCAACATGCACATCCAACAATCTTTTTTACATGATTATGCTAAAGTTTTTCAATCGCTTGATCCTTTAGCCAAAGCAGAAGATCTGGCTCAATATATCTCTATCCATCGTGATGAATTAATGCAGCAACTTCATCAACATGGCATTTTGTTGTTCCGTGGTTTTAATATTGAAAATCCGGAGCAGTTTAATGAAATTGTAGAACAGCATTTAAAATTTGAAGCATGGAATGCATTTAATCCGAATCTACCGGGTTGGGTAGCCTCATGGATGCGCAAGTACACTGAAAAACTTTTAGGTGCAGGCGATTACCGTCGTTATATCGATCGTAATACCGTGCAGTTGGGACCAGTCGAAAACTCGGTACAAGGCCCGCATGTCGAAGGTGGCGTGCGTTCAGAGCGATCTCGCTACATCACTTTATATTGTCAGGAACCTTCTTCTTATTTGGCTGAAACAGGTTTTAATAACCTTGAGAAAGTTTGGGAAAATTTCCCTGAATCCATCAAACAAAAATACCTCGGTGCCTGGAATCATTTTTCCTATACATCAGCACGTAAATTAAATTTTATTGATAAAATTTTATTGAAAAAAAGCCCATTTACCTTAGAAATATTACCCAACAAAAAAGGTAAACTGATTTTGCAACGCTCTCCTCTTGTCGTCATTCATCCTCAAAGCCAAAAGCAGGTGATTCAACCCTGGGCTTTTGCAAACAATACCAATCCCTTTGCACATCAAGCAGCTAAAAAATGTTTTGAAAATCGTGGTGAGATCGATATCGATTCAACGGCTGGCGGCATGCAGCTCAATTGGGAAATTTATGATGTGTCAGGTAAACAAATAGAATGGAATGATCAAGAAAAACAGGAGTTTTTTGATGCCATGTATCAGGATGCTTTATTGCTCCAATGGCAAAAAGGCGATTTTGCGATTGTCGATAATATTAAAATTGCCCACTGGCGCATGAATGGTGAACAAGGCAATCGCAAGCTCATTCAAATTCAGGCCAATGCTTTTAATGCTGATGATCACTACGCTGCATAATTCAATAAAATGAATGACCTGAATATTTTTAAAAACTCCCCCACTTTAATGAGGGAGTTTTAAATTAAAAGATAGAACTATTGAGCAGTCAGTTTTAATAGCCTGGCTTGAGGACCATCTTCAATTACCCAGATGCCACCATCCTGAGCCTGCACTACGCCACGAATACGCGCTTTCATATCTAGTCTTTGGACTTCTTTCGCGGATTGCTGCGCTGTATCTACAATGATAATCGCCTTGGAAGACAGCCCTGTAGCAATGGCTTTATTCTGCCATTGTGGGAATACAGAGCCAGTATAGAACATTAAAGAGGATGGCGAGATCACCGGTGTCCAATCCAATACAGGAGCTTCAAATTCAGGTCGGGTGCTATGATCTGGAATCGGCTTGCCATCATAATGATCACCATTCGAGACAATCGGATAACCATAATTCTTGCCCTTAAGGACTTTATTCAGCTCATCACCACCTTTTGGCCCCATTTCAATCACCCAGAGCTGTCCTTGTGGATCAAAAGCCAATCCCAATGGATTTCGGTGACCCAAACTCCAGATTTGCTTGGCAATCTCACCCTGATTCATAAAAGGATTATCCTGCGGAATCGAACCATCAGCATTGAGGCGGATAATCTTACCGGCATTAGATTTCATATCCTGTGCAGGATCGAACTGTTGACGCTCACCTGAGCTGATCCAGAGCTTGCCATCTGAACCAAAGACGATCCGGTGTCCATAGTGGCCTTGGCCTGAAGAAAACTTCGGCACTTGAGTCCAGATTTTTTCAATTTGCGTGAGTTGCGGTGTGCTCTGCTTTAAATCTAGCTTGCTACGAACCACTACCGCACCATAACCACCCTGACCTTGCTCAGCGTAACTCAGGTAAATCCATGGATTATTGGCGAAGTCAGGATGCAGCGCGACATCACCCAGGCCTCCCTGACCGCCATAGGCCACTTTTGGAATACCTTTAACTTCAGTCTTTTTCTTTGTTTGTGGATCAAACAGATACAACCTGCCTTTACGCTCGGTAACCAGCAGACGACCATCATTTAATGGTGCTATCGCCCACGGTTCATTAAACTGGGCGATATTATTCACTTTATAGGCTTGCTGCACCTGTGTAGAAGAGGATGAAGCTACGGATTGAGAAGCGGGCTTTACCGGCTCTGGACTGTTATTTTGTTCCTGCGAAGTATTATTCTGTGCATGACAGGCAGTCAGGCTATAAGGGATAAAGCCTAAACACAATATTGCTGCGAGATGAACCTGTTTCATTGTTATTCTGCGTACTTATTAACATGGATAACCCACAATTTAGCATCCCTGACGCTGGCTAAAAGCATAAAAAGGTTAGAAATCGTAAACAGAAATCATCCAAAGCCAGTTTAGTTAAGCAATGATCGTACTAAAACCATCATTTAATGCAGGCTGAATCTCGCTGCACTTTTGCCTGATATAACTGCTGATCGGCAGTTTTCAGTAAGCGATCGACATTTCTATAGATATGTTCTGCATCCATGACTGCTGCACCGACACTAATACTAATCCAGGTTTTCTCATCAGCACGATTAGCATGTTCAATATTTTGTTGACGAATCACCTGACACAGTTGCTGGGCAAATGCTTCAGCTTCCTGCCAGGAAATTTCTGGCAAGATAACCGCAAATTCTTCACCACCATAACGTGCCAAGAAGCCATTTTCAGGCAAAATCTGCTGAATAGTCTGAACCAATGTTTTTAAAATATAGTCCCCTTTGAGGTGACCATAATAATCATTGTAATTTTTAAAATAATCCACATCGATCATAAAAAAGGCCAGTGAACTGTGATTTTCTAAGGCCTGCTCATACTGTTGCTGGATCTGCTCATTCAGGGCAAAACGGTTATAGGCACCGGTGAGAGAATCCAGACGCACCTGCTCTGCCAGCTTTTGATTGAGCAGGCTAATATCGCGGGTGCGTTCCTGTACTTTCTGATCCAGTTGCTTATTCCAACGGATCAATTTCTGATTCAGCACCTCAGTATTGATGCTTTGTACCGCATAATCACGACTGAGCTGGAAAGTAATTAAAATAAAATAGATACAAGAGGTATAAAACCCAATTTCAACCGAATCAATTACTTTTAATGCCAACAAATAATCATGCAGGAAGGTCAGACAGACCAGCAACACGGCAATAGAATTGACCTTCGAATAACGCATATGCGATTTATGCATGCGATACGCCGCATAAAGCAGATTGATAAAAACCAGGATCGCAATACTAAAGCTTTGAAAAAAGAAGCTCTGGAAAGTATAAGGCTGTGCAAACAGCGTAACGGCTACATTCAAACAAATAATCGCTACTGTAATTTTTAGTAGATAAGGATTTAGCAGTCGATAAGGCAATAAATAGATATAGATCAGGAAGAACAGACAAGCCAGTTCGGTCAGCAGATATTCGAAACGTGTTCCCCATACCCAAGAAATATCCGTAAATAGCGTATAAATAAACGGTACTGCAAAGAAGCTACGTAAACTTAAACACAGGATAAACAAGCCTAAAAATAGCAGCAGATTACCCGCTTGCGTGCGGACACTACGGAACATGGCGAAGAACACCATAAAACTGCCAATCATGAGCAGGACACCACTCACAACGCTTAAAGGAATGACCTGACCATAAAATTTATCCAGAATCGGACGATTAAAACCAATCAATATACTGTTTTCCAACCCGCCACGGATATGGTGAAAACTTGAAGCCTGAATGGTAATCGTCACTTCGCGCTGTGACGGAAAAAAAGATGCCAGTTTAGGGGCCATCATGGTCTGGTGTTGGTCGGATGTCCCCACCTTCCCCACTTCAATCAACAGGTGATCATCGACATACATTCGATAAGCACCATACTGATAAGGCACATAGATATACACGGCATGAGAAAGAGCAGATTCGGGTAAGCGAAAGGTTTTCTGGAAAGTGCCAATATGGTCTTTATGACCTGTTAAAGTCAGAAAAGAATTTGGTAATTGAACTTTTTCTACATTATTGTTATTTGAAGAGAGCGTTTTATTAACAGATGTAGGATCAATCAGCTGACCCGGATAAAAATCCCACTCTCCATCCAAATTCACATTCTGTTGCTGGGTAAAATGAAGATCGGTAACCGCATAAAGCTGACTATGGATCAGGCTGAGCCATATGAACAGGAGGGCTTGAATCAGGATCTGCTGCATACGACACAAAGAAGAAACATTATATTATTAGTATAACATTTTACTGTTGAGCAGCGTTTAATCGGCAGCAAAAAGGCGATGAATAAAGATAAAAAACAGCCATAAAAAAAGCCCCCTGGCTAGCAGAGGGCTTTTGGAATAATGAGCTGGCGATGACTTACTCTCACATGGGAAACCCCACACTACCATCAGCGCTAAGAGGTTTCACTTCTGAGTTCGGGAAGGGATCAGGTGGTTCACTCTTGCTATGGTCGCCAGCACAACTGGTATGCTTACTCGCTATGGTCTTAACTACGTTGCTTGCGCTTCGTTTGCCTAGCTTTCTTCAAATAGAATTCATTAACAGATGTATCTGAGTTGTCGTAGTTTGCGCTTTAGCGTTCACTAAATCAAGTTTTTGTCTGATCGTTAGATCAATATGAAATCAATTGATGCTCACTTCTTTCGAAGTTCGTATACAACTGCTTGGGTGTTGTATAGTCAAGCCTCACGAGCAATTAGTATTGGTCAGCTTCATGCATCACTGCACTTCCACATCCAACCTATCAACGTCGTAGTCTTCAACGGCTCTTTAGTGGACATAAAGTCCAAGGGAAATCTTATCTTGAGGTAGGCTTCCCGCTTAGATGCTTTCAGCGGTTATCCCTTCCGAACATAGCTACCCGGCGATGCGACTGGCGTCACAACCGGTACACCAGAGGTTCGTCCACTCTGGTCCTCTCGTACTAGGAGCAGATCCTCTCAAATTTCCAGCGCCCACGGTAGATAGGGACCGAACTGTCTCACGACGTTCTAAACCCAGCTCGCGTACCTCTTTAAATGGCGAACAGCCATACCCTTGGGACCTGCTTCAGCCCCAGGATGAGATGAGCCGACATCGAGGTGCCAAACACCGCCGTCGATATGAACTCTTGGGCGGTATCAGCCTGTTATCCCCAGAGTACCTTTTATCCGTTGAGCGATGGCCCTTCCATACAGAACCACCGGATCACTAAGACCTACTTTCGTACCTGCTCGACTTGTGGGTCTCGCAGTTAAGCGCGCTTTTGCCTTTATACTCTACGCGTGATTTCCGACCACGCTGAGCGCACCTTCGTACTCCTCCGTTACTCTTTAGGAGGAGACCGCCCCAGTCAAACTACCCACCAGACATGGTCCTCGTCCCGGATAACGGGACAGAGTTAGAACCTCAATATTACCAGGGTGGTATTTCAAGGACGGCTCCATGGCAACTAGCGTCGCCACTTCAAAGCCTCCCACCTATCCTACACAAGTAAGATCAAAGTTCAATGTCAAGCTGCAGTAAAGGTTCACGGGGTCTTTCCGTCTAGCCGCGGGTACACCGCATCTTCACGGCGAATTCGATTTCACTGAGCCTCTGCTGGAGACAGCGCCCCCATCATTATGCCATTCGTGCAGGTCGGAACTTACCCGACAAGGAATTTCGCTACCTTAGGACCGTTATAGTTACGGCCGCCGTTTACTGGGGCTTCGATCAATAGCTTCGCTTGCGCTAACCACATCAATTAACCTTCCAGCACCGGGCAGGCATCACACCCTATACGTCCACTTTCGTGTTTGCAGAGTGCTATGTTTTTAATAAACAGTTGCAGGGGCCTGGTTTCTGAGGCTGCCAACAGCTCAAGGAGCAAGTCCTATCACCGCCGGCAGCGTACCTTCTCCCGAAGTTACGGTACCATTTTGCCTAGTTCCTTCAGCAGAGTTCTCTCAAGCGCTTTGGTCTACTCGACCTGACCACCTGTGTCGGTTTCGGGTACGATTCCTGTTTAACTGAAGCTTAGAGACTTTTCCTGGAAGTATGGTATCAGCCACTTCACTGTACAAGTACAGCTTGCTATCAACTCTCAGCATAGAGCACCCCGGATTTGCCTAAGATGCATGCCTACAGTCTTCCACCTGGACAACCAACGCCAGGCTGACTTAACCTTCTCCGTCCTCTCATCGCATTAAACAGAAGTATTGGAATATTAACCAATTTCCCATCGACTACGCCTCTCGGCCTCGCCTTAGGGGTCGACTCACCCAGCCCCGATTAACGTTGGACTGGAACCCTTGGTCTTTCAGCGAACGGGTTTTTCACCCGTTTTGTCGTTACTCACGTCAGCATTCGCACTTCTGATACCTCCAGCAGACTTCTCAATCCACCTTCATCGGCTTACAGAACGCTCCCCTACCACTTGCAATAAATTGCAAATCCGCAGCTTCGGCATATAGTTTTAGCCCCGTTACATCTTCCGCGCAGGCCGACTCGACTAGTGAGCTATTACGCTTTCTTTAAAGGGTGGCTGCTTCTAAGCCAACCTCCTAGCTGTCTATGCCTTCCCACATCGTTTCCCACTTAACTATAATTTAGGGGCCTTAGCTGGCGGTCTGGATTGTTTTCCTCTTGACTACGGACGTTAGCACCCGCAGTCTGTCTCCCGGATAGTACTCATTGGTATTCGGAGTTTGCATCGGTTTGGTAAGTCGGGATGACCCCCTAGCCGAAACAGTGCTCTACCCCCAATGGTATTCGTCCGAGGCGCTACCTAAATAGCTTTCGGGGAGAACCAGCTATCACCGAGTTTGATTAGCCTTTCACCCCTATCCACAAGTCATCCCCTGGCTTTTCAACGACAGTGGGTTCGGTCCTCCAGTCAGTGTTACCTAACCTTCAACCTGCTCATGGATAGATCACCCGGTTTCGGGTCTATACCCAGCAACTAAACGCCCTATTAAGACTCGGTTTCCCTACGGCTCCCCTATACGGTTAACCTCGCTACTGAATATAAGTCGCTGACCCATTATACAAAAGGTACGCAGTCACCACTTGACGTGGCTCCCACTGCTTGTATGCATGCGGTTTCAGGATCTATTTCACTCCCCTCACAGGGGTTCTTTTCGCCTTTCCCTCACGGTACTGGTTCACTATCGGTCAGTCAGGAGTATTTAGCCTTGGAGGATGGTCCCCCCATATTCAGACAAGGTTTCACGTGCCTCGCCCTACTCGACATCATCATATCAGCCCTTTCGTGTACAGGACTATCACCCACTATGGTCGCACTTCCCAGAGCGTTCCACTAAAACTGATATGACTTAATGGGCTGTTCCCCGTTCGCTCGCCGCTACTGAGGGAATCTCAATTGATTTCTTTTCCTAAGGGTACTGAGATGTTTCACTTCCCCTCGTTCGCCTCATTAACCTATGTATTCAGTTAATGATACCTACCTTATGGTAAGTGGGTTTCCCCATTCAGAAATCTCCGGATCACAGGATATTTGCCGCCTCCCCGGAGCTTTTCGCAGGCTATCACGTCTTTCTTCGCCTCTGACTGCCAAGGCATCCACCACATGCACTTAATTACTTGACTATACAACCCCAAACAGTCGCTCGTACCTACAAGTAGTACTTCGCGTTGCGAACTTAATCGCCACAGTTAGAGTTTCATGAACTTAATCACTGTACAGCTTCAATTAGATTCATATACCAAAACGCTTGATTCAGTTTAATCGCTAGTACTCATTTAATCACTTCACAGTTACCTGTGTTGCTTTCAACGAGTATGAACAAATTATTTCAACTCAAATATATTCTGTTAATGATTTAATGCATCCTCGTCGGACTGCATTACTGTGATAAATCACAGAGGTTAATAACAACGAAGCGAATAATACGCCTCTTTATCACTAAGCTCTATAACCTAAGCACTTGATCGCTTATTTCTTAGCTCTTTCCAGTATTGTTTGATTACAGTGTAATCATTCAACCTCATTAATTTAAAAAGCAGTGCTTTTAAATTAATTCGTGGTGGAGACTAGGAGAGTCGAACTCCTGACCTCCTGCGTGCAAAGCAGGCGCTCTACCAACTAAGCTAAGTCCCCAGCTTATCAATAAGTCAATGTACCGTTCCGTTTCTGTATGAATTGCTTCGTCAGTAGTGGTGGGTCTGACAAGACTTGAACTTGTGACCCCACGCTTATCAAGCGTGTGCTCTAACCAACTGAGCTACAGACCCTCAGATACATCGTCATGAAGAACAACTTGTTGTGGATTCTTACCAATCGTCAATCTTTCGTTAAGGAGGTGATCCAGCCGCAGGTTCCCCTACGGCTACCTTGTTACGACTTCACCCCAGTCATCGGCCACACCGTGGTAAGCGTCCTCCTTGCGGTTAGACTACCTACTTCTGGTGCAACAAACTCCCATGGTGTGACGGGCGGTGTGTACAAGGCCCGGGAACGTATTCACCGCGGCATTCTGATCCGCGATTACTAGCGATTCCGACTTCACGCAGTCGAGTTGCAGACTGCGATCCGGACTACGATCGGCTTTTTGAGATTAGCATCTGCTCGCGCAGTAGCAACCCTTTGTACCGACCATTGTAGCACGTGTGTAGCCCTGGCCGTAAGGGCCATGATGACTTGACGTCGTCCCCGCCTTCCTCCAGTTTGTCACTGGCAGTATCCTTAAAGTTCCCGGCATTACCCGCTGGCAAATAAGGAAAAGGGTTGCGCTCGTTGCGGGACTTAACCCAACATCTCACGACACGAGCTGACGACAGCCATGCAGCACCTGTATCTAAGTTCCCGAAGGCACCAATCCATCTCTGGAAAGTTCTTAGTATGTCAAGGCCAGGTAAGGTTCTTCGCGTTGCATCGAATTAAACCACATGCTCCACCGCTTGTGCGGGCCCCCGTCAATTCATTTGAGTTTTAGTCTTGCGACCGTACTCCCCAGGCGGTCTACTTATCGCGTTAGCTGCGCCACTAAAGCCTCAAAGGCCCCAACGGCTAGTAGACATCGTTTACGGCATGGACTACCAGGGTATCTAATCCTGTTTGCTCCCCATGCTTTCGTACCTCAGCGTCAGTATTAGGCCAGATGGCTGCCTTCGCCATCGGTATTCCTCCAGATCTCTACGCATTTCACCGCTACACCTGGAATTCTACCATCCTCTCCCATACTCTAGCTTTCCAGTATCGAATGCAATTCCTAAGTTAAGCTCAGGGATTTCACATCCGACTTAAAAAGCCGCCTACGCACGCTTTACGCCCAGTAAATCCGATTAACGCTCGCACCCTCTGTATTACCGCGGCTGCTGGCACAGAGTTAGCCGGTGCTTATTCTGCGAGTAACGTCCACTTATCCTAGGTATTAACTAGGTAAGCCTCCTCCTCGCTTAAAGTGCTTTACAACCAAAAGGCCTTCTTCACACACGCGGCATGGCTGGATCAGGGTTCCCCCCATTGTCCAATATTCCCCACTGCTGCCTCCCGTAGGAGTCTGGGCCGTGTCTCAGTCCCAGTGTGGCGGATCATCCTCTCAGACCCGCTACAGATCGTCGCCTTGGTAGGCCTTTACCCCACCAACTAGCTAATCCGACTTAGGCTCATCTATTAGCGCAAGGTCCGAAGATCCCCTGCTTTCTCCCGTAGGACGTATGCGGTATTAGCGTTCCTTTCGGAACGTTGTCCCCCACTAATAGGCAGATTCCTAAGCATTACTCACCCGTCCGCCGCTAGAAATCAGTAGCAAGCTACCTATTCCCGCTCGACTTGCATGTGTTAAGCCTGCCGCCAGCGTTCAATCTGAGCCATGATCAAACTCTTCAGTTTAAAATCAGTAGTACCTTTAAAGGGTACCAATCTTGGCTCATCAATTTTCTGACAAATATTTCTCAAATAAACTTCGAGTAATTTCTACCATCAATCAATGAAAATAATTTCGATCGATCAACCAGTAAAAATCCACACAAGTTGTTCTTCATAATCTCTTAATGATCTTTCTAACATCTCGTCAATGCTAGAAGCTGGACTCAAAACACTAGACAACTCAGCGATCCGCTTCGTTCATCACCGTGTATCTCGTCGGTATGGGCTCATTATAGGGCAATTTCTTACACGTGCAAGCTCTTTTAACTGACACAAATCACGAGTGTACTATTTTTATGCACCAATATGAATCATTTTCACCCTATTTCACATATAAATATATGATTATAAAGTAAAAATACTCACAAAATATTTCCGCATCATTTTTTGCTTATTTTTGCGGGCTTGCTGTTTTAATACTCACACTATTAATAACTACGGGTTTCACAGGTACATTTTGATGCATTCCGTAGTTTGCCGTCGGTACACCGGCAATTTTATCGATGACATCCATGCCTTTAGTCACCTTACCAAATACCGCATAACCGGCATTCATAGGAGAACGGTTTAAGAAGTCATTATCGACCAGGTTCACAAAGAACTGGGAACGGGCAGAATCCGGCTGGTTCATACGTGCCATGGCCAAGGTGCCACGCGTATTGGTTAAACCGTTATAGGATTCATTCTTAATGGTCGACTTATTATTTGGCTTTTCCACCATATTCGCGTCAAACCCTCCCCCCTGCACCATGAAGCCTGGAATCACCCGGTGGAAAATGGTGCCTTTATAGAAGTTAGCTTTTACATACTCTTCAAAGTTCTTGGCAGAGATTGGGGCTTTATCGTTATAAAGCTCAATTTCGATATTCCCCATAGAAGTTTTCATTTCGACGACTGAATTGGCAGCCAGTGCTGGTAAAGACAAAGCAGTCAAGGCAATTGCATATAATGGTTTTTTTAACATTTTTTAACTCATCTACTCAGAAGTAATGGTTGAGAATCAAGCTATATTAATCTTTGATACCAATTAATGCATTACCCTACCCGACCAATTACAAGAGAATAAGAATGAACGTGCACCGTTTGCAGGAGAAAAATATTCATCAGTTTCCTCCCTGGCATTTACAGGGAGAAGGTTTTATTTTGAATTATTGGATCACACCACACTTTATTCGTGAATCCCGGAATTTTGGAATTGCACCTTCACCACTCGGTCGTGTTGTACAGGTGATGCTGGTGCGCTATCACCACTCTCCTGTGGGTCCTTATGATGAACTGCTGATTATGGATCACCCTTTAATCAGTCGGCGACGTCTGTCGACCATTCCGAAGATTTATGTTTCTACCCATGAATCTATTGTTCATGGTCAGCATTTATGGGGGATTCCTAAGGAATATGCAGAATTTGACTGGCAGGAACAGGGACAAGAAGTGATTTGCCATATCACGCATCAAGGGCAAAGCATGACTGTTCGCCTAAAGAAATCCAAATCTCCACGTTCTTTCTATTTAAATAGTCATCATCTTCCAACGTCCATGTTAAAGATCCGACAAACCTGGAAATCTTTACACTACCAGTTCAGCCCGCAATTCCGTGGTTATCTTTCTAAACTTGCTCAGGCAGAGTGGCAGGATACGCAATCTATTTTCCCGGATTTTTCCCGCGCCAAATATATACAGAGCTTTTACGTGCCTAAATTTAATCTGATCTTTCCCGAAGCCAAAGTGCATAAAAAGTAGAAAAGGTGTTTCACGTGAAACACCTTTATTTAAATTTCGCTCTATACCTTTATATAGATAGCTACTTTTAACTTTGCTTATCCCAGAACTTGCGGAAGTGTTTACTCATTTCAATGACATGCTTTTTGGCGCGCCTTGAAATTGTGGTCAAATTAATAAAGCCATGCGTCTGATCGGTATAGTCGTGATAATGCACTTTGACTCCATGCTGACGTAGCTTATGTGCATAGATGGTACCTTCATCGTGCAGGACATCATGACCAGCCGTAATCAGATAAGCCGGTGGCAGTTTTTTCAGGTTGCCGTAGGTAGGTGAAATCAGCGGATCATCCAATGCAATTTCATGTCGCTCTGCATAATGATAAGACACCAGTTCGATATCACTGTCGGTGAGGACCAGACCATCTTTATAAGCAAAATAAGAAGGATGACGGCTTTTAAAGTCCATGGCTGGATAAATGAGTAGCTGAGCCTGAGGCACATAAATTTTGTCTGCACTGCGCTGGGCTACCACTGCTGCCAGATTACCACCTGCACTATCCCCTGCGACTGCAATACGTTTCTTCAGAATTCTGAGCTGCTTGCTGTGTTGATGTGCCCAAGCCAAGGCATCCTCACAAACCTGAACCATTTGTGCAGGATGATGTTCCGGCGCCAATGGATAGGCCACACTTAATACCTGTGCATGCGCGTGTTTGGCCAGCAACCGACAATATTCATCATGCGTGTCCAGACTACCAATCAGGAAGCCTCCGCCATGATAGAATATGATCAATGGCAATTTTTTAGCTGGTGCTGGGTGATAGTGACGTGCCTGTACCGTACCACTCTGCAAGAGCAATTGGATATCTTCGACATGGCGAATGGCTGTAGGCTTGGATTTCAGCAACTGTATGCTCTGTTCGAAGAAAATGCGTGACTGCGCGATATCTTCTGTAACTATGCCGGCCTTACCCTGTTTAAGCTGCACGGCCATCAGACATTTTACAAAGGGATCTAATTCAGGATAGTGATAAGGATAATCCAGACTTCTGACAATTCCTTCCTGAGCAATTTTAGGCAATCGGTCCAGCAGACGTGCTGCGACTCCTTGACCTTTGTCCATCATGGCGTGTACTTGCTGCTTAGATATCACCATAGCGTCCTATCCTTATTCGCTTAATTCTTCATATTTTCTACATGATCAGGGTGTATTTTGACCATATTCTTATACAAGTGCCCACATCAACATACAAATTTAGGCAGATCAATAAGCTAATCTAATTTTATCCCCGCTGTCATTGACAATTTAAGCTGACTTATAGGCGTAAATTGTAGGATTGACCTTAACAAGGAGTGCTCACCTATGGCTGGAAAACTGATATTCGTGTCAATTGCGACGAGCTTATTAGCTGTAGGTTGTGTCGCATTTCCTGAAGATGATTATTATGACGGACGTTATAACAATAGAGGTTATGACTATCGTTATGATCGCGACAACCGCTATGACCGTCAACGTTGGGAATATGAGCAACAACGACGTTTACAGCAGGAACGTCGCCGAACCGAACTGGAACGTCAGCGTTTAGAGCAACAGGGTCGCCAGTTGAATGATCAACGCAGAAGACAAATCGAACTAGATCGAAAACGTCAGCAAGAACGTCAGCGTATTGAACAGCAGCGTAAAATTGAACAACAACGTAAAAAAGTCAGCAGTAGTCAAGCGGCCAGAAATCGTGCCGAGGCTGAACGTAAAAAACGCGGACAGCAGGCTGATGCACGTCGACGGGCAGCTGAGCAGCAGCAACGACGCAAAGCTGAACAGAATCGTAATGAACGTAATAAACGCTGGCAGGAATCACGCCGCTAGAATAGTGACGCTGAGCTAGAAAGGAGAAAGCTATTCTAAGTAGAGACTAATCAGAATATATTTCCTTTATAAAAAAAGTCCGATTTCGGGCTTTTTTTAATATCTATATTAATAGAAATAGATTTTAGATGGTTCTTATAGAATAAAACCCCTGAAGTATGTTTCCTCAGGGGTTTTATAGGGTTGTGTTTAAACGAACATCCTCTCGTTTATATGCTTCTCAGCAAACTTTTCAGAACTTCCTGTTCTTGATAAATCAATACTAGGCTGATTTGAGTATCTGACCAAGCCGATATTGGCTTGAATCCTTGTAGGCTTTAACTTACACCGTTTTTATAAGTGATTGATAACAGGAATATGAGAAGAAAATTGCTAAATTTCACGCAAAAAAAAAAGCTTATCTAGAGAGGATAAGCTTGAAAAACACATTTCAAAATAAGAAGAAACTACAGCGATAGAATCTGAAATGAATAATACGAATTTGATCATTTTTTGTGAAATACTTTATTGCTTAGTTATTAATCGCTTTTATGTCTAAAAAACAATCAATATAAAAATTCAGGCAAAAAAATAGCTGAGTCTTGGGGTACTCAGCTATAAAAGGGTAAAATGAATCTGGAACAGCAACCCAGCTCGGCTCTCTCCTTCTGAACCAGGTCACTGTTGATGTAGCTATGATGGCGCTTTTGATTTAATTTTTAAAACAGATAAATATTATTGTTCATATCTAAAAATACGATTCACGAATTTTTATAATTAAAAACATCATTTTATTGAATACTCGTTTTTCTAAAGATTAATTTAAGCGCTTAATCATTCAGCTTTTATTGAGTTATGAATATTAAAACTGCTTAGAAATGCTTAGATTTTCATCTTCAAAACTAAAAAATTATCTGCTTTTTCTTGCTTAAATCAGGCTTGAGATAAAGGAAACACGGACTTTTTCAATAAATCTTAAAATTAATCACTCATTTCGCTTGAATTTTGCAGCCCAGCCCCGACTTCTTTAGGTAATTAAGAACTTCCCTAAACCATGGCAGTTCAGCATTAACGCAGTTAACACTGACGCCGAAGGACTGTGCATGTTTAAGAACCCATTTAAACGGAGTAAATCAATGGCGACTGAGCAAAACGATCAAGCTCAAGAACTTGAGCAAGAGCAAACGGAACAACAAACAGCTCAAGCTGAACCTGAACAAGCTGAAGTTACCGTTGAGTCTTTACAGGAACAAATCGCACAACTTGAAGGCGATTTAAAACTGGAAAAAGCGCGTACTGCAAATGCCGTATATGAAGCACAAAAAAGTGTAGAACGTATTCAGCGTGAATCAGAAAAGCATAAAGATACTGTTCTAGAAAAGTTCTCTAAAGAACTTTTAGATACTGTAGACAACCTGGAGCGTGCAATTGTTGCTGCGGGTGAAGAACAAAGCCCGTTACGTGAAGGTGTAGAACTCACCCTCAAAGGATTACTCACCACCTTAGAGAAATTTGGTGTGGTCGCAGTCGATACTGAAAATGGTTTTAATGCCGAGCTCCATCAGGCAGTGGGTATTGCACCAGATGCCAAAGCCAATGAAATCGGTACGGTCTTGCAAAAAGGCTATGCCCTGAACGGCCGTCTGTTACGTCCTGCAATGGTCATGGTTGGCGCTTAAGCTAAATAAAATCGGGAGTTTGTGAAATTTTTTCTAAAAATTTACTTGAAAAAATTGAACGGCTCTCATATCGGATAACAAGTAAATCCCTTTTAATTTCCCTTTGTTAAAGGGAACAATTTGGGAATAAAAGAATTTTTGAGGAAACATCCAAATGGCTAAAATCATTGGTATTGACTTAGGTACTACAAACTCATGTGTTGCAGTACTTGAAGGCGACAAAGTTAAAGTTATCGAAAACGCTGAAGGCGCACGTACAACTCCATCTATTATTGCGTACAAAGATGGCGAGATCCTTGTTGGTCAATCAGCTAAACGCCAAGCGGTAACCAACCCTAAAAACACATTATTCGCAATCAAGCGTCTGATTGGTCGTCGTTATGAAGACCAAGCAGTACAAAAAGATATCGGTCTTGTACCTTACAAAATCCTAAAAGCTGACAATGGTGATGCTTGGGTTGAAGTAAACGACAAGAAACTTGCTCCACAACAGATCTCTGCAGAAGTTCTGAAAAAAATGAAGAAAACTGCAGAAGACTACCTGGGTGAAACAGTAACTGAAGCAGTTATTACAGTTCCTGCTTACTTCAACGATGCACAACGTCAAGCAACTAAAGATGCAGGTAAAATTGCAGGTTTAGAAGTTAAACGTATCATCAACGAACCAACTGCTGCGGCACTTGCGTTCGGTATGGACAAGAAAGAAGGCGACCGTAAAGTTGCGGTATACGACTTGGGTGGTGGTACTTTCGACGTTTCAATCATTGAAATTGCGGACCTTGATGGCGACCAGCAAATTGAAGTGTTATCTACCAACGGTGATACATTCCTGGGTGGTGAAGACTTCGATAACGCTTTAATCGATTTCTTGGTTGAAGAGTTCAAGAAAGAACAAAATGTTAACTTGAAGAACGATCCACTTGCATTACAACGTCTGAAAGAAGCTGCTGAAAAAGCAAAAATCGAGCTTTCTTCTTCTAACGCAACTGAAATCAACCTTCCATACATCACTGCAGATGCGACTGGTCCTAAACACTTAGTGATCAACGTGACTCGTGCAAAACTTGAAGGTCTGGTTGCTGATCTTGTAGCTCGTACGATTGAACCTTGCCGTATCGCGCTTAAAGATGCTGGTCTTTCGACTTCTGACATCTCTGACGTGATCCTGGTAGGCGGTCAGTCTCGTATGCCAATGGTTCAACAGAAAGTTCAAGAATTCTTCGGTCGTGAGCCACGTAAAGACGTGAACCCTGACGAAGCAGTAGCAATGGGTGCTGCGATTCAAGGTGCAGTATTGTCTGGTGACAAAACTGACGTACTTCTTCTTGACGTAACTCCGTTGACACTTGGTATTGAAACCATGGGCGGCGTGTTGACTCCAATCATCGAGAAAAACACCACAATCCCTGCGAAAAAATCTCAAGTGTTCTCTACAGCTGCTGACAACCAGCCTGCAGTAGACATTTCGGTTTACCAAGGTGAACGTAAAATGGCTCAACAAAACAAATTGTTGGGTAACTTCCAGTTAGGCGACATTCCACCTGCTCCACGTGGTGTGCCACAAATTGAAGTATCGTTCGACATCAACGCGGATGGTATCTTGAAAGTATCTGCGAAAGATAAGAGCACTGGTAAAGAGCAATCTATCCAGATTAAAGCAAACTCAGGTTTGTCTGATGCTGAAATCGAAGCAATGATCAAAGATGCTGAAGCGAATGCTGAAGAAGACCGTAAGTTCGAAGAGCTTGCAAAAGCACGTAACGAAGCAGATGCGCTAGTTTCTTCTGCTCAAAAAGCTGTTAAAGATCTTGGTGAACAAGTGACTGCTGACGAAAAAACTGCAATCGAAACTGCGGTTTCTGAGTTAGAAGCATCAACTAAAGAAAATGATGTTGAAGCAATCAAAGCAAAAACTGAAGCATTGCAAAACATCATTATGCCGATCACCCAACGTGCTTATGAAGCAGCTCAAGGCCAAGGCGGTGCGCAAGGTTTTGATCCAAACGCTTTCCAAGGCGGTGAAGGTCAACAACAAAAAGCGGACGACGGCGTTGTAGATGCTGAGTTCACTGAAGTGAAAGATGACAAAAAATAATTTGTCAGCTTAAGCTTAAAAAAAACCGCGCGAAAGCGCGGTTTTTTTATGGGTTATAGATAATCAAAAAGAAAAATTACTAAAAATGAATAGCAGTTTAAGACCAGGCTGTTTAAGTTAAGCGGAACTCTAAATTCTCATATCTTATGAAAACAATAATGCTTCTGGTGCTGTGCAGCAGCCTTATGCTGATGGCTTGTACCTCACCTACGACATCTTTATCTACACCATCACAGCATGTCCAGACCCAACAGGCACAAGTAATCGCGGAATTATTTAATCAAGCTCAGACTCAAGGGGTTTTAGTCATTCAGCATGGCGCTAAGGTACAAAGCTATGGCAATGACTTAAGCCGTGCAGATACCGAATATGTGCCCGCCTCCACTTTTAAAATGCTGAATGCCTTGATTGGATTACAACATCACAAAGCCAACATAGAGGAAGTGTTTAAATGGGATGGCAAGAAACGTAGCTTTCCGGCCTGGGAAAAGGACATGACCTTGGGCGAAGCTATGCAGGCCTCTGCTGTACCTGTCTATCAGGAGCTGGCACGCCGTATTGGTCTGGAGCTCATGCAACAGGAAGTGCGACGGATCAAATTTGGTAATCAAAAGATTGGGCAACAAGTCGATAACTTCTGGTTAGTGGGCCCCTTAAAAATCACTCCTAAACAGGAGGCCGATTTTGTCGCTCGCCTGGCTCAACAGCAATTGGCTTTTGATCCTCTGGTTCAGCAACAAGTGAAACAGATGTTACTCTTGCAACAAAGACAGGGTTATCGTCTCTATGCCAAATCTGGCTGGGGAATGGATCTTGAACCACAAGTCGGCTGGTTGACAGGCTGGATTGAAACTCCAGACGCTGAAATCGTGGCATTCTCACTGAATATGCAGATGTATAATTCGACGAATCCGGCAATTCGCCTAGAAATTTTACAACAGGCGCTGGCTGAATTAGGGCTTTATCCAAAAGCATAGGAATGAGACAGATAAAAATGGGAAAAGCCTTAAAAGTAAGCTATATTTTTTGAAAATAAATATTTAAACAAGAATATGCGTCTTCTTTATCTGCTCATGGCTATGGTATTACTGATTGCAGCTTTTCTGCATCTACAGACCCAGTCTCATCCGCAGCTAAAATTCAACTCGCTGTATGACCGTCTCAGCCACCCTTTTGATACGCGCTTACGCTTTAAGGTGGATCAGGTCGATCCAGGTTTTGGTCTAACCCGTGAAGAAGTGATTCAACTGGCACAGGAAGCGGTTGAGATCTGGCACCATGGCACTGGCCGTAATGACCTGATGGTCTATGATGAAAATGCACAACTGAGTATCAAGCTGATTTATGATCACCGTCAGCAGGAGTACGATGCTCTAAAGAAAACCACGCAGAAACTGCTTAGCGATGAAGCTCAATATCAACGTCAGGCAGAAAACCTGACCGCTTCCCGAGACAGTCTGGATCAGCAACAGCGTCAGTTGCTAGAGCAGCGCAATTTACTGCAAATCCAGTTCCAGCAACTTGTGCAACGGCGTAATCAGCCGGGACTCTCAGCCTATCAACATGAGCAGCTGCAACAGGAATTTAACAAGCTGCAACTCAAGTCAGAACGTTTCCAGCGTGAAGCGGAATATCTGCAGCAACAGCAACTATCTTTCAATAGCCAAGTTTCTGCTTATCAAAGCAGTGTGCAATCTCACCAGAATAATATCACTCAGGCACAGCAACGCTTTCCACCACGTCAGTTCCATAAAGGGATTTTTAAAGGTGACGAAATTCATGTCTATCAGTTTGATGCCCAAGATGACCTGCGCCTGACTCTGGCACATGAACTGGGCCATGCCTTGGGATTATTGCATCATGGTGATCCTGAAGCACTGATGTATCCGGTACTGGGTGAGCAGAAACTGGAGAATTTTGAATTGCGTACGGCAGACAAGACTTTGCTGTATACGCGCAAATCTTAAGCAATTTAATTCCCTATTTATTTTACGTCTTTATTATCTGTTTGAACGTCCATATCCGGTAATTTCATGTTATTGTGAGGGGATATCATTCACCTAAGCCCTCTGTGGAGATCGGCATGAGTTATTACCATATCCTGATTGAAGCCAATGATCATATCAGCACAATTGATGAAACTCGTGATATCGAAATCTTTGATATTGTAGAACTTCAGCCTTATTTGCATTCTATCCTGCTGCCTTATTTTAATGAGCAGCTGATTGAACTTGAGGATGAAAATATTGCCTTTAAGGACATTCTGCATTTACAAGTGAAGCAGACGCTATTGCCGATCAATGACCTGATTGAAGAAGAACAAAAGCTGTTACCGAGTGATACCGATATCACCATTACTGCGCATGAGATTTTTAATAATCGTGAGCTGAGTCAGGATGTGACGACTGTAATTTTTGATCTACTGGAAGCAGTAAAACTCGAAGCTTAAATATAAAAAACGAAGCACAAAAAAGTCCTCATTTGAGGACTTTTTTTTCTATGGTCTAAATCTCAAATCATTGTTAGATCGAGAAGGATGAACCACAGCCACAAGTAGTTGTAGCATTTGGGTTTTGTACCACAAAGCGTGAACCTTCCAGACCTTCTACATAATCCACTACTGAACCGACTAGATATTGATAACTCAGTGAATCGACCAGCATTTTTACGTCGCCATTGATGAATTCTGCATCATCTTCATTTTGGCTTTCGGCAAAGTTAAAGCCATAAGAAAAACCTGAACAGCCGCCACCAGTCACATAGACACGCAGCATAAGATCTTGGTTACCTTCACTGTCACGCAATTGGCGTACTTTATTGGCAGCATTGTCAGTCAGCACAAGTGCTTGAGCATTCATGATGGATTCCTCTGTTCGGTTCGGGCATCTTTAAAAAGAAAAGACCATATTTCAAGTATAGCATACTCAATATATGGTCAGTCTTTGTAAATTAAAGCTTAATCAGAGTAAATTTATCAGGATTGTTTATAATTTTCATCCTGCAGTGCGCACTCAAAGTTTTTCGGGTCCTGCTTACAGCGGAACTGCCATAACAGCTTCATCATCCGCTTGTCATAAATGCCGCGCTTGGTCAGGTCGATCCGTGCTTCACGCATCATTTTTTGATAGCCTGGCTTGTCTACAGCTGGAATATCCATCCAGTATTTCTTTGGAATGTCAGCTTTCATTTTACCCAAGATTCCAAAAGCACGTGGTAATTCTCCTTTCACCCATTCACGTGATTTTTGTCCAAAACCAGCCGGGAACTTATCCGGACGAATAATAATATTACCCGTCACCTGTAAAATTGGATAATTCACAATCGCGCCTTTCGTGCCCAGACCTTTATGTAGCTCTAGCGGTTTAAATACGGCTGCTGGTGCACCAATAATATCCACCTGACCATTGTTAAACTTAGCACCGAAGTTAGTGACATCGGCACTCACCGCCTGTGCGCCCACCTGCTGCACCATGATTTTTTGCGCTTCATCATAATCCAGTACGGCAATTTTTTTTCCTGCTGCCTTGGCCACGGTGTTAATACTACGGTCATTAACCAATAAGAAAGCGTCGCCAACAGGAATCACTCCGACGACCTCATATTTACCTTGCACCATATTTTTAGCAAATGTTGGACTGGCTAGACCCTGCATCACCTTAACTGCCAGATTCAGATCCGGAATCGCCCCAATGGCATCCAGTGAACCAGTGAAATTATTGAACTGGCGACCGCGCATCCCGGTGACGCTAATACCATCACATTTTCCGGCTTTAAAGTCTTCGGCAACCACAGCCTCATTGGTATTGACACGCAGCTCAATATCCGCGCCCCAGTTTTTTGCAGCCAGCTGATAATCTTTCATTACAGCGTAGACATCGCCGCTTTTACCGACCAGATCAAATACACAGACCACTTGCTTTGCCTGTGCTGCACCGGAAGCTGCGACCATTCCTGTGCCGAGTGCGAGCGCCTTCAACCAAGTTTTCATATTTTATTCCTTAAAAAATTGTTTTTGTTTTCTCTGGGCTGCTGCATATCATTGTTTTTATGAGAAAGATTACAGCATGACTGATATTCATTCTAATCATTTTTAAGTTGCAGGCAATGGCAAAGTTGCCTGCTACAACATAAAGAAAGCCCGGAATTTTCCAGGCTTTTTTTCGTTTAAAATCAGCTTATTCACCCGGTAGTGAGCATTCGAAGTTTGCCTTATCGACAGAACAGCGGGCACGTTTCAGTACACTCATCATCGAAGCATCATAGATTCCCTGCTTGGTCATATCCATACGGCCATCGCGAAGCATTTTTTGATACTTGGTTTTATCTTCTGCACTTAGGTTCATTTTATATTTGGCTGGAATGCCTGCTTCCAGACGGTTAATCATCGCAATACTCTTCGGCAAGTGTTTGATAAACCAGTCACGTGACTTCTGGCCGAAACCTGCCGGGAAGCTGTCAGGGCGGATTACGAAGTCTGAAGTGACATGCAGCACCGGGAAGTTGAACATCGCGCCACTATTGCCCAAACCTTTATAGATCTCTAACGGTTTATAGGCATAAGCTGGTGCACCCACCATATCCACCTGACCGTTATTAAACTTGGCCACAAAGTTGGATACATCAGATACCACTGCCTGTGCACCTACACGCTGCACCATGATTTTTTGCGCATCGTCATAGCCCAGTACGGCAAACTTTTTACCAGCCGCTTTTTCAATCGAGTTGATGTTTTTGTCACGCACAAAGATAAATGCAGAACCTAGTGGCGCGATACCAGCGATTTCATATTTTTTGCCGCCTAAATTACTGACCATCTTGGCAGCATTACGTTTATCCAAAGCAAAAGTAATCGCACGTTGTGCAATGGCATTACTTGGCGCGCCGCCCAGCGCATCAATAGATCCGGCAAATTTATTATATTGACGTGCACGCATCGCCGTCATAAATACGCCGTCACATTTACCTGCTTTAAAGTCATTGTCTGCAACTGCTTCATCCTGACGGGCAATCAGATTGATCTCTGCTCCCCAGGATTTTGCTGCCAGTGCCCATTCCTGAGCCATCTGGAAAGACTCACCCGATTTACCGAGTAAGTCGAACACACAAATATCGACTTTTTGTGCTTGTGCTGTACCAGCGAAACCAAAGGCAGAAAATGCGGCTAAGGTCAGAAGTGTTTTTTTCATTGTAATAATCCCTGCAAAATCTTGTTATTCGATGGGGTTTCCATACTTGTGACAAATATTAGCAAGTTTCTTTAAAAAGAATAGAGTATTTACTCCATTATTATCAGGCAGTTTGTCCCCTATTATCAAAATGTGTCCTCTATTCACATTCTTAGTTTAAGAAAATGTATAGATATCAATTTTTTAGCTATTTATCTGGAAGCTAAAAGATTTACATTTTTTTAATCCAATTTACAAACAAACACATAGGTGGACTATTCTCCACCTAATGAGCATTCAAAGTTGGTTCGTTCTACGGTACAGCGTGCGCGTTTCAATACCCGCATCATATTCGGGTCATAAATTCCCTGGCTGGTTAGATGGATGCGGCCATCTCGGAGAATTTTCTGGTAACTTGTATAATCTTCACGGCTTAAATTATGCATATATTTGCCAGGAATCTCCGCTTCCATACGTTTGACCGTAGCAATAGTTTTGGGCAACTGTTTGATAAACCAGCTACGGGATTGTTCTGCAAATTTGTCCGAAAATTTATTAGGACGGATAATTAAATCTGCCGTGACATTGACCACAGGAAACTTGATCATCGCGCCTTTGCTACCGAGGCCCTTATATATTTCCAGAGGTTTAAAGGCATAGGCGGGTGAAGCCACAATATCGACTTCACCCTGATTAAAACGACGAATAAAATTAGAAATTTCCGACATCACAGGTACAGCTTCAATCCGGTCCACCATAATTTTTTGGGCATAGTCATAATGCAAGACGGCGAATTTCTTATCTTTGACATGTTCAATCTTGTTCACGCCACGATCGCGTACAAAAATATACGCCGTACCAATTTGCACGATACCAGCCACTTCAAACTTGTCTTTACCTATGGTGGACACTAAACGTTTAGCATTGCGTTGATCCAGCACATAGCTAATGGCTTTCATAGCAATATCATTGCTGGGAACACCGCCAATCG
This sequence comes from Acinetobacter sp. LoGeW2-3, assembly GCF_002688565.1. Taxonomy (NCBI): domain Bacteria; kingdom Pseudomonadati; phylum Pseudomonadota; class Gammaproteobacteria; order Moraxellales; family Moraxellaceae; genus Acinetobacter; species Acinetobacter sp. LoGeW2-3. The sequence continues at coordinate 1,084,810 of NZ_CP024011.1, forward strand.
CATCAATCGAACCAGCAAATTTATTATAGGCACGAGCACGCATAGAGGTCATAAACAAGCCATCACATTTGCCGGCTTTAAAGTCCTGATCAACCTTGGCTTCATCCTGATAAGCAATCAACTGGACATCAGTGCCCCACTGCTTGCTGGCCAACTGCCATTCTTCTAATAGCTTATAAGACTCTCCAGACTTTCCCAACAAGTCAAAGACACAGATATCTACTTTGGCAAAACTCATATTTGAGGCAAGTGCAGTCAAGGCAGCTAAAATTAAAGATCCTTTTTTCATTTTGCTTCACTCTTTTTATTCTTGGTCATTTTTTATCGATAGTTAGCTTTCAATATCATCTTGTTATTTCATTGAAAATACTTGTTCTATTTAAACATAGATTTAAAAATATGAATCCATGTTACGGATGAATTGCAGGATCCTGTGAATTCTCCAGCAAGATTTTTTTATTTTGATGGGCTTTCCTTTAGAATAGCGCCATTCTTCTTGTCGAATGTCAGTACAGCTCCATGATTCAGTTAGATCAGTTAACCATACGCCGCGGTGGACGCATCCTTTTCCAGAAAGCCTCCATGCAATTGCATCCTGGATGGAAAATTGGCCTGACCGGTGTCAATGGAGCCGGTAAATCAACCCTATTCTCAGCACTGTTAGGCGGGATTGAATCCGACACAGGCTCCCTGAGCCGTCCTGCGGTCTGGACCGTGGCGCATATGGCACAGGAAATCAAAGCTTTAAATATGAAGGCGATTGATTTCGTGCTGTCTGGCGATGAAGAATATTGGGATATACAACAAAAGCTGAACCATCCTGATCAGCTGGATGATACTGAACTGGCACGCCTCTATGGCCGTTTTGATGAAATTTCCGGTTATGCCGCACCGTCTAAGGCTTCTCAGCTAATGGCCGGTTTGGGCTTTATGGATTATCAATCCGAGCTGGATGTTGCCAGTTTCTCGGGTGGTTGGCGTATGCGTCTGAATCTGGCGCGTACCCTGATGAGCCGTTCTGACCTGCTGTTACTGGATGAACCAACCAACCACTTGGATCTGGATGCCATTTTATGGCTGGAAGACTGGCTCAAAGCTTATGAAGGTACGTTGGTGCTAATCTCGCATGACCGTGATTTCCTCGATGCCATTACCGACCATATCCTGCATATTGAAAATCAGGAATTAACGCTTTATACCGGTAATTATTCAACTTTTGAACGTACTCGTAGCGAACGTCTGGCACAGCAGCAACAGGCCTATGAAAAGCAGCTTGAAGTGCGTGCCCATCTGCAAAAGTTTATTGATCGCTTTAAAGCCAAAGCCACCAAGGCAAAACAGGCACAAAGCCGGATCAAACAGCTGGAACGTATGCAGGAACTTTCTGTCGCACATGTCGATACGCCATTTACCTTCAGCTTCCGTGAACCGACCAAAATGAGTTCACCGCTACTACAGCTGGAAAATGCTGATATCGGTTATGGTGACAAACTGATTGTACGCAATGTCAGCCTGCAAATTACCCCGAATAGCCGCATTGGTTTACTGGGGATGAATGGTGCCGGTAAATCGACTTTGATCAAATCGCTCGTTGGTGATTTGCCTTTAATTAAAGGTCTGCGTAAAGACTCGGAACTGTTAAATATTGGCTACTTTGCCCAGCACCAGATGGATGCTCTGGATGGCAGTGCCAGCCCAATGCTGCAACTGGCACGGATTGCTGATCCAAAAATCAGTGAAGCCAGCCTGCGTTCTTTCCTTGGCAGCTTCGGCTTTAGCGGTGAACGTATGGATACGCCAAGTGAAAGTTTCTCAGGCGGTGAGCGTGCCCGTCTGGCCCTAGCTCTGATTGTATGGCAGCGCCCAAACGTGCTGATTCTAGATGAACCGACCAACCATTTGGACCTGGATATGCGTCATGCCTTAACTATGGCATTACAGGATTTTGAAGGTGCAGTAGTTCTGGTTTCGCATGAGCGTCAACTGATTGCCAGTGTTTGTGATGAGCTGTTGCTGGTTCATAATGGTAAATGTACTGAATTTGATGGTGACCTGGTGGCTTATGCCGAGTGGTTACGTCAGGCACGTGCAGAATTATTGAAAAATGCGCCTAAAACTGCGGATGTGGTGAAGGCCCAGCAAGCTGAAGTGAAACCTGCACCAAGCAAAGTGGATAAAGAGGCACAACGTAAGGAAGCGGCTCGCCAGCGTGAGCAGACCCGTCCGATTCGTAAAAATATTGAAAAATGTGAAAGCCAGATTAGCAAATTACAGCCAAAACTTGCTGCAATTGAAGAAAAACTGGCAGATAGCGGTCTATATGATGCAGCACGTAAGGATGAACTGCTCAAGCTGATGAATGAGCAGACTGAACTAAAAGCTCAACTGGAAACCGCTGAGGAACAGATGCTGGAACTGATGATGGAATTAGAAGAGTTGGAGCAATCTTTCCAGGAGAGCTAATTTTAGAATTGGCATAAATATTTAAGGATCAGCGGCGATTGTCACTGATCCTTTTTTATGGATTTATGTATTCTTCTTTTCTAATAAAACTCTTCTAATATTAGCTTTCTTAGACTTCCTAGCTTTCCTATTCATTTACCCGATTTTTGACATATTTTGTCGTGAATTACGCAAATCCTATATAAGCTTATTTTTTAAACAGTCGGGTTCCTTATTTCATACATTAATTTACAGCTCTAGGTCGGGTTATAAGGCTCTAATAAAAAGGCTTTTAAATCATCAACAGCCTTATATGAGTCTGTTTTAATGTTGAACTAGAGAGGAAATCCGTATGCGTGCACTGACCTATCATGGTAGTCGGGATGTAAGAGTTGAATCTGTTCCAGATCCAGTGATTCAGGAAGCAGATGATGTCATTTTAAGGGTAACAGCTACCGCAATTTGTGGTTCAGATCTGCATCTTTATCGTGGGAAAATTCCAGCCACTGAAGAAGGCGATATTTTTGGCCATGAATTCATGGGTATTGTGGAAGAAGTCGGTCCTGCAGTGACTGAAGTGAAAAAGGGTGACCGGGTGATTATTCCCTTCGTGATTGCCTGCGGTCACTGCTTTTTCTGTGAACATGAACTGACTGCCGCCTGTGAAAATACCAATACCGGTCGTGGTGCGATTATTAACAAGAAACAGATTCCACCCGGTGCTGCCCTGTTTGGTTATAGCCATCTGTATGGCGGTGTGCCAGGTGGTCAGGCTGAATATGTCCGTGTACCTAAAGGTAATGTCGGTCCTTTTAAAGTGCCAGGCTCATTACCGGATGAGAAAGTCCTGTTCCTGACCGATATTCTACCGACTGCCTGGCAGGCAGTGACCAATGCCAAGGTAACCCGTGGCTCCACAGTCGCGATTTATGGTGCCGGTCCGGTTGGTCTGTTGTCCGCAGCGTGTGCCCGTATGCTCGGTGCTGAACAGATCTTTATGGTGGATCACCACCCTTACCGCCTGCGCTTTGCCCATCAGACTTATGGTGCAATTCCTGTGAACTTTGATGAAGTCGATGCTGCTGAATTTATCATTGAAAATACCCCGGGCCACCGTGGTGTTGATGCCGTGATTGATGCGATTGGCTTTGAGGCTAAAGGCAGTATGCTGGAAACGGTGATGACCAATTTAAAAATTGAGGGATCAAGTGGTTTCGCGCTGCGTCAATGTATTGCTGCCGTTCGCCGTGGCGGTGTGGTTAGTGTGCCAGGTGTCTATGCCGGTCCAATCCATGGTTTCCTGTTTGGTGATGCTTTTGATAAAGGTCTCACCTTTAAAATGGGACAAACCCATGTACACAAGTTCCTGCCAGAACTGCTTGAACATGTGGAAAATGGCAACCTCTCCCCTGAAGTGATCATTACTCACCGTATGAACCTGTCCGATGCCGCTGAAGGTTACCGGATCTTTGATAAACGTGAAGAAGACTGTCGTAAGATCATCTTGACACCATAAAAAGTGCTCAAAGAATAAAAGCGCCTATTGAGGCGCTTTTTTATATGTATCCATCATGAATCAAATGACATATTTTTCTCGGTCTCAATTACCGAAAATTCAATCTAGCAAAAGTTATTGAGTTCCTGCTCCACGCTATCTAACTAACTATAAACAGTTCTTCAAACATTAAATCTTAGGACTTATTCAAAGTGGTAAACCAAAGAAGAAATGAGTAGTTAAAATTCTTAAATCAATGATTTTAAAATAAAAATGAAAGTTCACTTGATTATTAAAATAATTATGTAGTTTAACTACATCTCAAATTTTTCAAGCAAAATATGTTCCACGCTGATTATTAAATAAAACTACATTAAGCATATAAGTGACTATTTTATAGAATATTTATTTTAAACTTCTTATAAAACTACCATCTAAACCGATCCATGCTGAAGGTCCGACTTAAAAGAAGCTATCCAATACTAGCGGGTAATTTAAATTTAAAACGCTATTTTAAATTTAAAAACACTTATCCACAAGTTACTAGGGATTAAATTTAAATTTGAAAGCTAAGAATTAATTTTTGAGTAACCTTATTGTGGATAAATACTCTCTTATTCACACAAATAAATATGGATAACTTTTGAGTTATCCACACTATTGATCAAGCTTTGAGCTTATTTAAAAACAATACTATTCACATATAATTTCTTTATTTATCGCTATATTTATTATTATTTTCTTAACTGATTGAAAGTATAGGATTTTAGGAATCGAAGCTCAATAATTTTCCATTCATCCTCATAACGCCACAACTCCTGAATACGGTGTTTATCTTCCGCTAAACCAGTTACCACCCAGCATTCAGTTTCATCCTCGTTGTATTCATACTCTTCATATTCTACTTCAGGCTTATGTGGTTTCCAGACCCCATTCTTCACCGCATGCGCAATCCGGTCATAGCGGACATAACTGGTTTCTACACGGTTTTTCTGCTCAAAGACCACTTTAAAGTCTTCATGCTCATACTGACGCAGCACATCATAATCACCAGTGTAGAATGCATTGGCCCAAATTTCACGGACTTGTTCAAGCTGGCTATCCATGGATAAACCTCTTTATTACTCTAGGTTGGCTCAAATCAGATAAATACTGCATATAAAAATCACCAGATTTGGTGCCAAAAATCACTGATCAGCGACTGAATAAGCTGACCAATTAAAATGACATTAGCATAAATTGCTCATAAAAAAGCACCCCGGAAGGTGCTTTTTTAAGTGTATTGTGTATCAGTTATGCATCGATATCCGCGTTCAGTGCATTCTCTTCAATGAAGGCACGACGTGGTTCTACGTCATCACCCATCAAGCAAGAGAACATACGATCTGCTTCAATTGCATCCTGTACAGTCACTTGGAGCATGTTACGGTTTTCTGGATCCATAGTCGTTTCCCACAACTGATCCGCGTTCATCTCGCCTAGACCTTTATAGCGTTGAATCATCATGCCACGACGTGAGTCTTGCAGGATGTGCTGCCATACTTCATGGAAACTATTCACCAGAATCTTGCGCTCGCCTTTTTGCAGGTAAGCACCGTCTTCAAGCAGCGTAAACCAGCTCTTCGAGTTCTTTAATAAACGTGCATATTCACTTGAACCCAACAGACCAGCATCCAGCAGATACGCATGTGGCAGGTTATGGATATAGATCGTGATACGGGGCAGATAAGTCACAGACTTGTTGCCTTCTGCATCTTCCTTCTCGAAGGTTTCAATACCTAGCTCAGGACGCAGGCTTGGTTGCTTGTCTTCGATATGTTGACGCAGTTGCATTGCCCAGTTTTCGACATAATCCAGATCAGTGGCCTGATCCAGTTTAAATGCTTCAAGCGCCAACAGACCATCCAGCAATGTTGCAGGATAACGTACCGTTAAACGATGCAAGCTTTTTTGCGATGTCTGGTAATCCGCAATCACATTCGCTAAAGCATCTCCGCGAATCGCAGGGGCATCTGCACTGATGTGTAATTCAAGCTCATCAATCGCATTCGAAATCAGGTAAGTTTCCAGCGCATCATTATCTTTAATGTACTGTTCCTGCTTGCCTTTTTTCAGTTTGTACAGCGGTGGCTGCGCGATATAGATATGACCACGTTCAACCAGTTCCGGCATTTGACGGAAGAAGAAGGTCAACAGCAGCGTACGGATATGTGAACCATCGACGTCAGCATCGGTCATGATGATGATTTTGTGATAACGCAGCTTGTCCGGATTGTATTCTTCACGACCAATACCACAGCCGAGTGCAGTAATCAGCGTGCCGACTTCAGCAGATGAAATCATACGGTCGAAACGCGCACGTTCTACGTTCAGGATTTTACCTTTTAGTGGCAAGATGGCCTGCATCTTACGGTTACGGCCCTGTTTTGCCGAACCACCTGCAGAGTCACCTTCGACTAGGTACAGTTCAGACAATGCTGGATCTTTTTCCTGACAATCCGCCAGTTTACCTGGAAGACCTGCAATATCCAGTGCGCTCTTACGGCGTGTCATTTCACGTGCTTTACGCGCTGCATCACGAGCACGGGCTGCATCAATAATCTTGCCAGCAATTGATTTCGCTGCTTGCGGATTCTCTAAAAGATATTCAGAGAATGACTTATTCATGGCCTGTTCGACTGCAGTTTTTACTTCACTCGACACTAGCTTTTCTTTGGTCTGTGACGAAAATTTCGGATCAGGCACTTTCACCGATACGATTGCAGTCAAACCTTCACGTGCATCATCACCTGAAACAGCAACTTTTTCTTTTTTCAGAATATTTTCACTGTCCATGTAGTTGTTTAAACCACGGGTCAGTGCAGCACGGAAACCGGCTAAATGGGTACCACCATCCTTTTGCGGGATGTTATTGGTAAAGCAGCGTACATTTTCCTGATAAGAATCATTCCATTGCAAAGCAACTTCAACCCCAATACCGTTCTCAGCTTGCACAGTGAAATGGAAAATATCATTCAGATGGGTTTTGCCTTCATTGATATATTTCACGAATTCAGACAAGCCGCCTTCGTAGTCAAATACATATTCGGCATTGATACGTTCATCACGCAATACGATCCGTACACCAGCATTCAGGAATGACAATTCACGTAAACGACGCGCCAGAATATCGACATTGAAAATGGTCTGGCTAAAGGTTTCAGTACTTGGCCAGAAACGTACACGGGTACCGGTACGGTCGGTATCACCAATGACTTTTAGCGGGTATTGTGAATCGCCATGACGGTATTCTTGTTGATGAATATGACCCGCACGATGAATTGTTAACTCGAGCTTTTCTGACAATGCGTTTACAACCGACACACCTACGCCATGCAGACCACCAGAAACTTTATAACTGTTGTCATCGAACTTACCGCCGGCATGCAGAATAGTTAGAATTACTTCTGCTGCAGACACGCCTTCTTCAGGGTGAATATCGGTTGGAATACCACGGCCGTTATCAGCTACCGACACAGATTCATCTTCATGAATAGTCACTAAAATTTCATCACAGTGACCTGCCAGCGCCTCGTCAATCGAGTTGTCAACCACCTCGAAAACCATGTGGTGTAAGCCTGTACCGTCGTCTGTATCACCAATGTACATGCCCGGACGCTTACGTACAGCGTCTAAACCACGTAATACCTTGATGCTAGAGGAATCATAAGCCTTTTCAATGGTTTGTTCTGGTTGAGAAGCAGCTTGATCTTCTGAACTCATGGTTTCTCCCTAGTGAAAAATAGGTCTATCCAAAGATGGGTAAAACTTTAAAATACTATTGCACAACAACGTGAACGACACCGTTTTCAACATTGAATAACTGATATGAGATAGACAAATCATGTAAATGCTTTTGTACTGATTCGTGGTCTAAAGTGGTAATAAAAACTTGACTACCAAGTTGGCTCAATCGCTCAATTAAACGTTGTTGTGCGGTTAAATCTAATTCTGCTGTCAGATCATCTAATAATACCACAGTTTCCTTATTACAAGAATGTAGCATTGCAATTTGAGACAGTTTTAACGCCATCAGCAGCAGCTTTTTCTGTCCGCGAGACAGGATCACATCTGCATCCCCCAGAGGGGTCTTCAGGCGCAAATCTGCGCGATGTGGACCGTATTCTGTATAGCGTCTCTCAACGTCCCGCTCATGATGATTCGTCAGGTCATTCAACAATCCCGTTTCAGCATGAAAACCGGGGCTATAATCCAGACTAATGCTGAGATCTGGCAGTAGGTGCCTCAAGTCTTCTTCAAAGAAAACTTTCCATTGCTCGATAATACCAACACGCTGCGAATGCAGAATCTCACCATACTGGCTCAGCATCTGGTTCCATGGTTCCAGTTCAGACAGACTCAGATAGCGTTTGGACTTCAGCAGACTGTTGCGCTGTTTCAAGGCACGCGAGTAATACTGCCAGGCATGATAAAACTCTGGTTCCACGTGGAACATTAACCAGTCTAACAACTGGCGACGCGGCTTGGCACCATGATCGATGATATCGGTACTTTGTGGATCAATCAGTTGTAGTGGCAACAGCTTGGCCAGTTGCCCCTGAGTCGCAACCAGATCGCCATTCACCTTAATCAGCTGTTCGCCGCTGGCCATTTTCTGCATACCGACTTTTTCGGTATCCGATTGGGCGAATACAATCGCATCCGAGGCACTGTGCTGAATGTAATTTTTAGGAATATGAGTACGAAAAGAACGCCCTGTGGCCAGCAGGTGAATGGCTTCCAGAATAGAGGTCTTGCCTGAACCATTCTGACCATAAAAAACGTTAAACGGCTGCAATCCCTGGAGAGCAACCGTCTTTAAGTTTCGTACACGCTCGATATGCAAACGCGTAATGTGCATGATTTACTTGTGCCTGAATGCCGCCGCTTAAACGCGCATCGGCATCACCACATAGGTCTGGTCAGTATGTGCAGGATCCTGAACCAGCACAGACTGATTCGCTTCAGTCATGCTCATGGATACATCATCACCATCCAACACACCCAGAACTTCTAGCAAGTACTGTGCATTGAAAGACATTTCCATTGGCGCATCTGCATACTGGATGGCTAGATCTTCAATCGCTTCATCCTGCTCCGGGTTATTGGCACGAAGCTGTAACGAATCCGCATTAAAGTTCAGGAATACGCCACGCAGTTTTTCATTACTCAAAATCGCAACACGTTGTAAAGATTGCTTGAATACGTCATGGGCAATGATCACATGCTTGTCACCACCACGTGGAATCACACGGCGATAGTCCGGGAATTTACCGTCAATCAGTTTTGTGGTGAAACGTACAGTCGTATCACCCTGCTCTTTATCACGGCTTGGCACGGTAATAGTGACATTCAACAATTCACGGCCGATCAGCAATGATAATTGATCATCTTCAACACTCAGTAGACGTTGTAATTCGCCTACAGCTTTACGTGGCACAATCGCCTGAATCGGTTGAGTTGCAGTCGATTGCGCAGCTGTTTCACACAGTGCCAGACGGTGACCATCAGTTGTCACTGCGCGTAACTGGTTCGCGTCAATTTCCAGCAATGTACCGGTCAGATAGAAACGTACATCTTGAACCGCCATCGCGAAAGCCGTCTTTTCAAATAGACGTTTCAGTTCACGTTGAGTCACAGTGACTTGCGTGCCCTGGCTATTTTCAGTTGACAGTAATGGATAGTCTTCAGCTGGCAAAGTGCCCAATACAAAACGGCTGTTTCCAGATTTCAGGATACAGCGCTGATCTTCAGTAATTTGCAGATCCACCAACGCGGCAGATGGCAGAGATTTACAGATATCAATCAGCTTACGCGCTGGAACAGTGGTTTCACCGGCTTGCAGACAAGCACCTTCATTCAGAGGAGTACTCGCCACCAGTTCCACTTCAAGATCTGAACCGGTCACCGTTAATGCTTGAGCTGTCACTTGAATTTTCAGGTTAGACAGAATGTTTAGGGTATGGCGACGTTCAACCGCTCCTACGACATGTGATAGAACATTCAGTAAGCTCTCTTTCGCGATTTTTAAACGCACGGTACATTCCTCTGAAAACTGAAGATTAATATGGAAAAGTTAATTTTTTAGCACTGTACTATGCGGCAAAAAAAGCCGCATAGCAAGAGCAGAATTTGAGCGTTTTGGCTTAGCTTTGCAGCAGGCGCTGCAGGTTTTTATAGTCCTCGTTGAAGATCGGATCTTCCTCGCGCAGACTCTGCACTTTTTCGCAGGCATGCATTACGGTACTGTGGTCACGACCACCAAATGCCATACCAATTTCCGGGAAACTATCCCCGGTCAATTCACGTGCCAGACCCATTGCAAGCTGACGCGGACGTGCATAAATACGGGTACGTTTTGGACCCACCAGTTCTTTCAATGGAATACGGAAATATTCACTCACCACACGCTGAATATTTTCAGTACTGATTGTCCGGGCACGAATTGCCAAAACATCTTTGAGTGATTCACGCACCACATCCAGATCAATCGGTGTACCTTTAAAGCGGGAAATCGCCACCACTTTATTCAGTGCACCTTCAAGCTCACGCACGTTAGCGACCACTTGCTGGGCAATAAACAGTGCACAGTTGCGTGGTAGATCCACTTCATTGCTTTCAGCTTTTTTAAGTAAAATTTCAATACGGGTTTCAATATCGGGTGGTTCAACACCCACCGATAAACCCCAAGAAAAACGTGAAACCAGACGTGGATCCAATTCAGTCAATTCTTTTGGATAACGATCCGATGTCAGAATGATCTGTTTGGATTCATCTAGCAGCGCGTTAAAGGTATAGAAGAACTCGACCAGACTGGCTTCTTTACCTGCCAGTAAGTGAATATCATCGACCAGTAACAGATCCAGAGAACGGCAGTTCTTCTTAAATTCTTCTACCTTGCCCTGCTGTAGAGAGCTGACAAAGTCCTGTACAAAGCTTTCCGCGGTCATATACATCACGCGAGCATTTGGCTTGGCTTGCAGTAAGGCATTCCCGACTGCCTGCATCAAGTGCGTTTTACCCAGACCAGTTGGGCCATATAAAAATAATGGGTTATGTTGAGACGCACCCAATTGCGTTAAAACCTTACGGCAGGTTTCAGCCGCCATCTGATTGGAACGACCTTCTACAAACAGTGAAAAGGTAAACAAAGGATTTAGTTGACGCTTACGGCTATTTTTAACCGATTCTTCTTTTTCTTTACGTGGGCGAGGTGCAGGTGCACTCACCGGTTGCGATTCTAATGCAGCAGTGGTGGTCGCTGGCTGTTCGCTGGCAGACAAAATCGCACCAGGACGGGAATCCACCAGAATTTCGACTTTACGAATACGGCCTTCAGATAACTGTTCCGCCAGAATCGAGATCAGCTCTAGATGATGCTCTTGAATGTAGCGCGTCCAGTAAGGATTAGGTGCATATAGACGCAGTGTATCGTCCAGTTCTTCTGCAACCAGTGGGCGGATCCACATTGTAAAGACATTTCCAGAGAGCTCTTGTCGCAAGCGATTTAAGCAGTCTGTCCAAAGCATGTGAATCCCCTATTCATTCCATTGTTCATTCAAAAAAGCTTGCCGCGCTTGAAAGCGGGTCGCTATTCTAACCAAGTTATCCACATCTGTCATGAAAAATTCAGCACCAATCGTTCAAAAAAGCACTTTTCATGCATAAATTCAAATTTAAAACCCAGTGTGGATAAGTTTATCCGCAAGCTGTGGATAAAATATAACATAAAGTTATCCACAAAGTATAAAAATTATAGAAACAGTTTTATCCACAATATAAATTCATGTTTATAAAAGTTAAAAATGCATTTTCCACAGAAAAACAGCTTCCTAATAATAATAAATTTAAATTTATAAATTTGAATTTATTTATAAGCTTCAAGCTTTCTGTGGATAACTAAGATCAGGTTTAAATTTAAATTCAAAGAGAGAATATAAATTTGAATTGTGTATAGTGTTGTGGATAAATCTGTTGATATAGATGTTAATAACTAAAATTTAATTTTAAAACAAATATTTATATTGTGGTTAACTATTTAATTTGCTCTTTGACTACACTATTTGAAAATAATCAGGCAATTCCAGCCTGAGACTAATTTGAAAAGAAATATGCTTTTGCATTGACAGCTCAAGCAATGAGCACTAAAATCGCGGACCTTCATAGAAAGATCATTTTTGGAGTTTCGACATGAAACGTACATTCCAACCATCTGAATTAAAGCGTAAACGCGTTCATGGTTTCCGTGCTCGTATGGCTACTAAAGCTGGTCGTCAAGTTCTAGCTCGCCGTCGTGCAAAAGGTCGTCACAGCTTAACTGTTTAATCAGTTAGGCTTCGCCGACTTTGGGTGATATGACAACGCTTTATAGTTTTGGCACAGAGTTACGATTACGCTGTGCTGCCGATTATAAAGGTGTCTTTGATGGTGCGCTTTTTAAAGTGCATCAACCCCATTTCTTATTTCTTGCAAAACCGTCCGAACTGGCCAATAGCCGTTTGGGTTTAGTTGTTGCCAAGAAAAAAGTGCGCCGTGCGCACGAACGAAATCGAGTAAAACGTCTTGCTCGCGAAAGTTTTCGCCTGTATCAACAGCAACTCAGCGATCTGGATATTGTGGTGATGCCTAAAGTAGGTATCGAAACAGTGCCGAATGCCGAATTGCATCAGCAACTACAATTTGCCTGGCAGAAACTCAACCGTCTTGCCAAAAAGCATATAAAAATAGCTCCCTCCCCACAAAAGTAGAGATGGCCAATGGTACGTTTACTGCATTGGTTAATACGTTTCTATCAGATTGCGATTAGTCCTCTACTTGGACCCCGCTGTCGTTATATTCCAACATGTTCTCAATATTCCTTGGAAGCAGTCCATACACATGGCGCTGTACGTGGTGTGTGGCTGGCTACTAAACGTATTTGCCGTTGTCATCCGTGGGGTAGCTCAGGATATGATCCTGTTCCTCCAAAAGCGATTCGTTTTATTTCATTTCAGCAAATAGATTCTCAAACGCTTCACGTTGCTGTACCCTTTCGTGATCGTTTATTGAACCAAAATCACTCTAACCACTTGGGGTAATACATATGCAACAATGGGCCAGGATTGCAATTCTCGGGGCTATGTTTGTTGTCGCATATTTGCTCATTTTGGCGTGGCAAAAAGATTATGGAAATGCGCAAACTCAACCTCAGCAGGAAGCTGCGGTTGTATCGCATGAAGTGTCAGCAGATTTGCCAAATGCTCAGACGGCGACAGCCGCTTCTGATGTGCCACAAGCAAATGTTCCAGCGCAGCAAGCCACGGATGCTACAGCACCTGTAAGTCAGCAGCTTATTTCAGTACAAACTGACCTTTATCATCTTTGGATTAATCCTAAAGGTGGTGATATTGTTCGTGTTGAATTACTCAATCATGACAAAAACAAAGACAGCGATGAACCTTTCGTGATGCTGGAAAGCGATGCGAAACGAACTTATGTCGCGCAGTCTGGTTTAGTTGGTCTAAATGGACCGGACAGCAGCCGTAGTGGCCGTCCAATGTATGAGCTGGAAAAAACCGCTTATACCTTAAATGATGCCAAAGCAGTCAAGAACAAAGATGGCGAGAACTTAAAAGTTCTGTCTGTGCCAATGGTATTCAAGACTGCTGATGGTGTCGAAATCATCAAAACCTTTAATTTCACTGAAGGTGAATATCCAGTTGTTGTGAACCATAAGGTGGTAAACCGCAGTGGACAGGCTTGGCAAGGTCAAATGTTTGGCCAGATCAAGCGTGATAACTCTGAAGACCCGGGTAAATCTGACCAAGGTATCTTTACTTTAGGTACATTCCTTGGCGGCGCATGGGGTACACCGGATGAGACTTACAACAAGTTAAAATTTGACAACTTTGTTGAAGAAAAACTCAGCACTGAAGCCAAAGGTGGTTGGGTTGCGATGGTCCAGCACTATTTTGTAAGTGCTTGGGTACCAGGTAACCTGAAACTGACTCAGGGCAAAGGCGAAACCTATACTGCGAAGCTTGAGTCACGTAAATCAACTGATGACATGAACATCATTGGCTTTACTTCTCCAACCTTCAATGTACCCGCAGGCACTGTGGCTGAAATCGATGCGACCTTCTATTCAGGTCCGAAAGTTCAGTCAGAGCTGAAAGATCTGGCAACTGGTCTGAACCAGACTGTGGATTATGGCTGGTTATGGCCAATCGCTAAACTGCTGTTTGTTGGTCTGGAATTCTTCCACGGTCTAGTGGGCAACTGGGGCTGGGCAATCATCCTGTTGACCGTTCTGGTGAAACTGATCCTGTGGCCATTGTCGTCGAAGAGCTACCGCTCTATGGCGAAAATGCGTGTGATTGCGCCAGAAATGCAGCGCATGAAAGAAGAGTTCGGTGAAGACCGTATGCGCTTCTCTCAAGAGATGATGGCACTTTACAAACGCGAGCAGGTGAATCCACTTGCTGGCTGTTTACCGCTATTACTGCAAATGCCAATCTTCCTGGCATTGTACTGGGTACTGATGGAATCTGTGGAACTGCGTCATGCACCATGGATGCTGTGGATTCAAGATTTATCATCAATGGATCCTTGGTTTATCCTGCCATTGTTGATGGGTGCGACCATGTATATCCAGCAGTCATTGAACCCTCAACCGACTGACCCAATGCAAGCCAAAGTGTTCAAGATTATGCCGGTGATCTTTACAGTATTCTTACTGTTCTTCCCTGCTGGTCTAGTGCTGTACTGGATCGTGAACAACCTGATTACCATCTTGCAGCAAACACTGATCAACAAGTCTGTTGCCAAAGACCGTGCACAACGTGATGAGGCAAAGCCAGTCAACTAAGTTGTACTGACGGGCTGAATAAATCCGCTTAAGATGGTAATCTTAGGCGGATTTTTTTTACTGTATTTTTTGTTCTTCTGCAGGTGAATTTTATGCTCAACCCAACCACAACTATTGCTGCGATTGCGACACCACCGGGGCGTGGCGGCGTTGGGGTGATTCGCCTGTCTGGTCCAAAATCTTATGAAATTGCCCAGGCCCTGACCCAGAAAGAACTGCCGAAAGCCCGTTTTGCTGGTTTCCGTCAGTTTTATGATGCAGCGGGCGAAGTGATGGATGAAGGTCTAGCAATCTGCTTTCCAAACCCGCATTCCTTTACCGGTGAAGATGTGGTTGAGTTGCAAGGCCATGGTGGTCCAGTGATTCAGAATGCCCTGCTGGCACGTCTGCTGGAACTCGGTGCCACCGCAGCCAAAGCCGGTGAATTCTCAATGCGTGCCTTTGAAAATGGCAAGCTGGATCTGGTACAGGCCGAAGCGATTGCCGACCTGATTGATGCAACTTCTCAAGCTGCTGCACGTTCTGCGGTACGTTCTTTGCAAGGCGCATTCTCTACCAAGGTCAATACAGTTTTAGAACAGCTGATTCATTTGCGTCTACATGTGGAGGCAGCGATTGACTTCCCTGAAGAAGAAATTGATTTCCTGGCGGATGGCAAGATCTTAAATCTGCTGGATGGTGTGGCTGCTGCAGTGACCCAAGTTCAGCAATCGGCACGCCAAGGCCAGTTATTGCGTGAAGGTTTGCAGGTGGTGATTGCTGGCAAGCCGAATGCCGGAAAATCTTCTTTACTGAATGCTTTAGCCGGAATTGAACGCGCCATCGTAACTGATATTGCCGGTACTACGCGTGATGTCCTACACGAAAAAATCACTTTAAATGGTTTGCCAATTACCCTGACCGATACCGCTGGTTTGCGTGAAACTGGCGATATCGTGGAAAAAGAAGGCATCCGCCGTGCCATTAAAGAAATTGAACAGGCTGATCTGTTGTTACTGGTATATGACCTGAGTCAGGGTGATGACCCATTACAATTGGCGCAGGAATACTTTGCTGAGCATCTTGAACCGAAACGTCTGATGTTGATTGGGAATAAAGCAGATTTGACCGGTGCTGAAGCGACAATTGGCGATTTTCAAGGTTTCCGCCATATTACCGTCTCTGCCAAGCAGGAAACTGGGGTTCAATCGCTCATAGATGCGATTACAGCGCATGCTGGCTTCCAGCCGGAAGAAGATACCTTCATTGCCCGTACCCGCCATTTAGATGCAATGAAGCGTACTCAGATGTACTTGGCTGAAGCGCGTGAGCAACTCGTTGTTTATAACGCAGGTGAGTTAGTGGCCGAATCACTTCGCCTTGCGCAAAATGCCTTGGGTGAGATTACCGGTGACTTTAGTGCCGATGATCTGCTCGGCAAGATTTTTGGGTCGTTCTGTATCGGAAAGTAATTTCAAATTTATCCGATATTCTAATAAATTCCAGTAAGTTTTAATTTAAATAAAATATCATTAAGTTTTAATAGCTTAATGATTTTTTATTGCTTTATTATTATTCCAATATGTTCTATTAAGTCATCTAGTGCTATGATTTTTTTAGTCACTTATTAGTTACGTGGCGAATTTAAACCATTTTTAAGCATGAGTGACTAAAAATATGCCCAAGATAAGCGGTTTGTTTTTCTCTACTGATAGAGAGATTCAAAACCTGAAACCACAAGAAAAAAGATATTCAGTTAAAGATAAGCTGAATAACGGTTTATTCATTGAGGTGAAGGAATCAGGTATTAAGTCTTGGCACTATCGTTATACATTCGATGGTAAACAGGAACGGCTTGTTATTGGTCGTTATCCTGACCTATCTCTAAAAGATGCAAGATTAATTAGAGATGAATCGGCTGCAATGGTGGCTAAAGGTATTTCACCCAAACAGCAGAAAGATAAAGAAAAAAAAGGAAAAAGTAGCAGCATCCTTTTTAAGGACTACGGCGAACGCTATTTAAATGAAGTTATTAAGAAAGATAGAAAAGATCCATATAACATGGTTCTTTATTTAAACAATGATATCTACCCATTTATGGGGCATATCACTATTAAAGATATCTCTATAGAAGATGTACGTCGTGTGATTTGGCGTAAAAAGGAACAGGGATATGACGCAGCAGCTAATCAAGTTAGAGGCTTGCTAAAACGTATGTTTGATTATGCGGTAACGCTTGGATTGGTCCTTTATAACCCTATTTTGGCAATTCCATCACGCCATGTATTCAAAAGTAAGCCCAGAGATAGATATTTAAGTACGGATGAAATCCGTAAATTCTATACCACTGTTTTAGACTCACGTATCTATAGAGCGAGAAAGCTAGGTTTATTGTTGTCGTTACTTACGCTGCTGAGAAAATCAGAATTATTGAGAGCTGAATGGTCCCATATAGATTTTGATAAGCGGATATGGCTTATTCCAGAAACAAAGGCAGACAGTAGAACTGGTAACAGTAGAAAAATGATTGTTTATATGTCAGACCAGGTTATTGAGATTCTAAAAGAACTTAAGACTATTGCTAGAGATGAGCCTTATGTATTTGTTGGAAGAAAACGTGGCACACATGTCAGTCATAACGTGCTGAACACTGCTCAAAAAACAGCAATAAGATTTACTGATGTACCTCATTTTACTATTCATGATTTACGTAGAACGGCGAGCACTCACCTGAATGAGCAAGGGTTCAATCGTGATGCAATCGAGAAATGTTTGAATCACTCAACTTCTGGTGTCCGTGCTGTGTATAACAAAGCTGAGTATGCAAATGAACGTATCCAGATGATGCAAAAGTGGAGTGATTTCGTTTTTTCGGTGATTTATGAGTCAAATTTGATATTTTTTAATGGAGGTACAAAGGCAAACTGATTGTTTTTTGCTCATTTAAATAGTGGATAAATTATTAAATTTTCAGCCCATATTTTTGGTAGGCAAATACCTTGATATTCAAAGTATATTGACCAAATAAGCTTGATTTTTAATCGTTCATTTAATACTCAAAAAGGCATGTTTTTGCTAATTATTTGAACTGACCTATGGTGTGTATTGTACTGATAAATAAAAGGAATAATTATTTTTTGATTGATTGGCTTTATACATTAGTTTATCTTTCACACGTTCATTGAGTATTAGGTAAAGCTAATAAGCTCAATAACAAAAAGACTGCTTTAGGTATTGGCGTACCTAACAGCAGTCTTTAGGGAAGCGGTAAAGGAATTGGCGTTCCAATACCCTTAAGTTATTCACTGCCCTTTGCGGGGTACAAGTCTAGAGATTAGAAATGTAAGCAGATTAAATAACTAAGTTAATTAAACGACATAAAATATCGTCAGGTCATATTATCTGAATTATAAATTCTCGTAAAGAAATGCCTGCCCGTTAGTGGATCTTCGAATATCTACTGATGAAATACTTTTGTCTTTTTTTTGATGACTTTGTATTCCCCTCTGCTCATTTTTGATCTCTAGGCAATCTTTGAAGATTGTTAAGATGATTTTATCTAAAACTGAACAAATTAAGAATTTACGTTTAATTCGTCGTAAAGAGGTACAAGCTAAAACTGGCTTTGGTGCTTCTTCTATCTATGCTGAAATGGCTAAAGGGGCGTTCCCGAAACCGATTCAAATATCCGAACGTCGCGTTGCCTGGATTGAGTCAGAAGTAGATGCATGGATTGCTGCACGCATTGAAAGTCGTGATGCCAACATGTCTATGGCAGGGGTTTAATTATGCAGAATCATCAAACAAAAATATTAAATCATCTTAAGTTAGGACAAACACTTTCTCAGGCTGAAGCAATTGATCTCTATAACTGTTATCGCCTAAGTGCAGTTATCTATTGTTTACGAAATTTAGGGTATGCCATTGTTAAACATAACGAATGTAATAATTCAGGCGTAGGAACTCATGCTCGTTATGAATTGGTTCAAGAGATGGTGGCATGAAAAAATACTTACTAAATTTTGTAATAATGCCATTTCCATACAATGATGCAATGTTAATTCCCCTAGGTGTTTGTTACCTAGGTGGTAATGAAATGGGGGATTATGAATACATGTCATAAAAGTCTTCATACGCCCTATCTGGCAATAAATAATCAAAAAAAATATACGCTTATACACCCAGAGGATGATGCTTTACTGCATCATCCTCTTATTGAGCGTTTTGGTCATCCTAAACAGCAAATATATATTGACCAAGATAGTGAGCAACAACCAACTATTTGGCCTCTCTATAATGGGCAATTAGAAGTTGTGCAATATGCTGTCATGCAAGATGGTGAGATAATCGAATTCACATCTGATGGAGAAAACAGGGATAGCAGACTAGCTAAAGGTTTTGCTATGTATGGTGACTTTCATCATGACAAGCCTGTAATCATTACTTATAGCTTAGAGGCATTCTTTAAAGTTGCGCAGACTAACTATAGTGTTGTATTAGTCGTACTACCTACCCTGTGTAGTAAACGTTTAATTGAGCTTAAACCACATGATTTTGAACAAATTCGTTTTGTAATTAATCAGCTATTCCAAGCAAGTTATAAGCAGCTCTATCTACCTATTAGACCTGAGCAAATGCAGCTTGATCCATTTAAAAAGCTGGAGCAGAACACAGCTGTTAGATTGATAAATCACTATCATGATGGCTATGAGTGTGATTTATCTCAATATGATGAAACAGAGCAGGTACAAGAATCTATAAGCCATGCTATAGCTTCTCTATCAAAACAGAATCCACTTCCTAAAGGTCATTTAGCCCAGCCATTCAAGATAGATGACAATTCATTTTTGTACATAATGGAGAGTGGCTTATATCTAGTAAAAGAAAAGAGGGAGGAGGATGGAGAACTCAAGCAGACGCGCACATTCATTTGTAATTCAGCTATTATCCTTGGTGAAGCACGAAGCTTGAATAATGACAACTGGAAGCGTGTTATCCAGTTTCATGATAAGGACAATGCTCTGCATCGACTGCTCATCCCTTATGAGCATTTTATGGGAGAAGCACAAGAGGCATTAAAGATTATTGCCAATCATGGCTTGATGCCACCATGTCAGGCGTACAAAAAGAAAGTATTGATTAACTACATTCAGGATTACCCAATAGAACGGCGTTTCCGCTGTATAGATCGTGCTGGATGGCATGGGGCCTGTTTTGCTACACCTAACAAGACCTATGGTTATAGTGAAGGCGAAGAATTGCTATTTCATAGTGATAATAAAAGCCCCTATACAGTTTCTGGAACTTTTGAGGAATGGCAGCAATTAAGTAAGTTAATTGAAGCTCATGCTTTAGCAGTATTAGTATTTTCATGTGCCTTTTCAGGTCAATTGGTTTTACCCTTGGGAGCTGAAAGTGGTGGTTTTCATATCTATGGTTCGTCAACTGATGGCAAAAGTACCATTACCAAAGCGTCATGCAGTGTATGGGGTGACCCTAAGCAGATCTCTAAGTCATGGCGAACTACTGATAATGCTTTAGAGAATGAAGCTGAATTGAGAAATGACAGCTTTTTGAATCTGGATGAGCTACGCCAGGCTGTTCCAAAAGCCGTATCTGATATTGTTTATATGCTCACTGGTGGTCAAGGTAAGGCGCGAAGTACCAAGGCAGGTAAAAACCGCGATGTTAAGCAATTCAGTCTAATGTATACCTCTACCGGTGAAGTGACGTTAGAGGAACATTTACGACGTGGCAATATTGAGCTTGATGCTGGTTTGCTACTACGTTTTGCACATCTTCCAAGTGATGCGGGTAAAGGTTACGGCGTATTTGATTGTATTAACTACGGTACAGCGCCACAGGATCTAGGTAATCAGATTAACGACTTGGCATCAAAGAACTATGGTCATGCCGGTATAAAGTGGCTTGAATATCTAACCGTCAATAAAGATGCAGTAACGCTAAAAGCACAGGCATTCTTGGACAGTTTTATCGAGCAGCATAATCAGATAAAGAATGGACAGGCTAACCGTGTTTTACGGCGTTTTGGATTAGTAGCGGCTGCTGGTGAAATAGCAACACTGGCAGGGATTACAGGATGGCAGCAAGGGCGTGCATTTGAGGCAATAGCGCAATGTTTTAATACCTGGCTTGGTAGTCTAGGCAATGGTGAAAATATGGAGGAAACAAAGATTCTGGAGCATATTAAAGCCTTTTTTGAAGCCAACGGAACAAGTCGCTTTGAAGACTTAACTGTAATCAGACAAGCAGATGGTGAAGTCACCCGTCCACGTATTCAAAACCGTGTTGGTTACTATGAGCCTAAAAGCAAAATGTACCTTATATCCCCTATTATGTTCAAAAAGGAAATGTGCATTGGAATGAGCGAAACATACACTAAGAAAGTTCTAATTCAAAAAGGTTGGCTTAAGACTTTTAATGAAGGTGGAAAGATATTGTCCAGTAAAAAGGTAAGTAGTCTTTTACCTGATGGCACAAGACCTAGGATGATGCACTTTAGTATTGAAGCTATGCAATCTGACAATGAGTTCTAAAGTTAAATATTTGAAGATGGACAAGGTGGGCATACTATAGTTTAAATGTAATAAGATACTGTTTAATATGTATTTTATTATGCCCATATTTTAGTAAATACTCTTTTAAATAGGGTGGACATCAAGTGGACAAGGTGGACATGATTTAAAGTTATGTCCACCTTTTTTGTTTATGCCCATTATGTGAATACTTGATTGAATAACTAGATAGATATCATAAATTATTTAAAATCATGTGTGTAAGAACTTATGCCCACCATGTCTCTTATGTCCACTTAAAAAGATAGTTAAGCCAATTGAAAATGAAACGGTATAGAGATTTTCTCTTGTACACGCGCGTAATGGGTCAAAATTGAAAATTGAGTATGCTTAAATACTTTGAATATCAAAGTATTTGCTATTTCGTTCCGTTTCGTTTGGCGTTTCGTTTCGTGTATTTGCAGTAAAATAATAAGATCCTTTGTTAGAAAAAGCATTTTAAGAATTTTTCTTATTTAGTTAGATATTTACGTAAATATATAAAAATAGGCATTAGGAATAGAAAATGAGGCAAAGCGATAGTGATGAGCTTTTTAGAGGGTGGCTTACAATCCATGAAACTAAACAATTCTCAGCAGTGGCTGTATTAGTATATTTAGAGTGGCAACTTTTAATAATTAGAAAGATAAGCCTACAGTGAGAGTAAATAATTTATAAGTCTACGCTAACAATCGACTAGCTAAGATTACAATTAAGTATTTTAGGAAAGTACAAAATCTAACTCAAATTTAGTGTAAAAATTATATTCTTACTGATATTAATGTAATGAATCTGGTTACTAATATATTAGTTCTAATTACTACAATTAGTATCTTAAGACTTTGAGTAGAGATAGGTTTTGCTTTAGAGTGTTTTAATAAATTAGTGCAAATTTGTAAAAAATAAATCATCAATTATGAAGAATAATTAGTTACTATCGAACATTAGGAATAAGGTGAAATATTGTTTGTAGTAAATTAATGAGTGGTTTTAGCACCTTTGATTTCAAGGTAAATTCTTATCCATAATTATAGTTTTTGTGTTGGGAGTATTATAAATGATGGCAAAAGATTTAACAGAATCTATTCATGAGCGACAGAATATTCTTAATAATCGCTATGCTCTACAGCAAGCTGAAGCACACCTCAATTTAGGGGGTATCTCTTTTCAGGGTGAAATTGTTTTTACAAAACAACAAGTAATGTCTTTATTCGAAATTAGCGATGCAACTATTGAACGTTATATATCTAACCATGGTGATGAATTAAAAAATAATGGCTATCAAATTTTGAGAGGACAAAAACTTAAAGATTTTAAAGAGTTGGTACATGGTACCCTCATCGGTGAGGGTACCAAAACGAGTGTTTTAGGAATATTTACTTTTAGAGCTGTTCTGAATTTAGGAATGCTATTAACTGAAAGTGAACAAGCTAGAGTACTGCGTTCAAGAGTATTAGATATTGTATTAGATGTAGTAGCACACAGAGCTGGAGGACATACTAAGTTTATTAATCAAAGAGATGAAAACTATTTATTAGCAAGTTTCCAAGAAGAAAATTATCGTAAAAAGTTTACAGATGCAGTTGATAACTACATTGAAGGTAGTCAATGGAAGTATGCAAGATTTACTAATCTGATTTATAAAAGTATTTTTCAGGAAAATGCTACAGAGTATAAAAAAGTATTAAAATTAGCAGAACACGATAAAATTCGTGAAACTATGTACACTGAAGTTATTAATTTAATTGCAAGTTTTGAAGCAGGAATAGCTCATGAGTTAGAGATTGCAGGAAAAAAGAAAGGTAGCAAATTAACTCAGAAAGAAGCAGAAAAACTTTTTTTAGATTTTGAAAAACATCCATTATTCACACCTTTAATTTTGGATGCCAGAACTAAAATGGCGAGTCGAGATCTATGTTTTCGAGACGCCTTACATGAAAAATTGGAAGCTTACATTCAAGCAGTACCAGAAGCTGATTTCGAAAGATTTTTAGGCGAGAAAAGCAAGTCTTTACAAGAACAACTAAGTGATCCAGAAACCTTAGCCGTATTTAAAAGATTAAAGGATCGATAAAAAATGGAGGATATAAGCGTAAGATTTTTATACTTCGATATACATTATGCTATTCATACACATGATTGGATTATTGAAAATACAGGAGGACTGGTAGGAGTAAAAGATATAGGTCAATTAGAGAGTCCTTTAGAACATATACAAAATGATCTTTATTATCCTGAAATTGAAGATAAATTAACGCATTTAGTTTTCTCAATTAATAAGAATCATGCCTTTAATGATGGAAATAAAAGGTCATCTTTAGCACTAGGTGCATACTTTATTGAGCTAAATGGCTTTGATTATATTGTGAAAAAGTTTATTTATGAAATGGAAAATATAGCTGTATGGGTAGCTGATAACGTAATAAATAAGGATTTATTACATAAAATCATTACCTCTATATTATATGAAGATGATTATTCTGAGGAATTAAAGCTTGAAATTCTAGAAGCTATATCTAAAACTTAAATTTAGGTTTGTATCTTTATTCTACTAAGTAAAAAAACTTGATTAAGGACAGAGATAAAGAATAATTGTTTAGGTATACAGAATTCTTGCTTGAGCAGCTACATTCAGATTTACAAACATATTGCCATCTTCAGTAGGATCTACAATCAAGCCCAAGCTTGTTGCAACCTGTTGTGCATATTCCCCAATTATATAAAAGTCGGTATTTTTTGCTGTACCCGCGTCTACCTTATCTTTCAGAGATAATAGTATATCCTTTAGGTTTTCTATTACATCATATAGCTTATGTGAGCTTATCTCATCACTAATAGTCATTCCTCCCTCCTTGCTCGACAAGTCTCCCAAGTAATAAGATGAATATTTAAATAAATTAAAAATTAAGTGAATTGTATTGTTGAATAGAGTAGAAAATCTTGAACTATCGGTGCTGCATAAATATTCCTTAAATGTGCGTTCTATGGAGCTATCAAATTGATTAATTACATCCAGGAGAATAGATTCGTATCTCACGCTCTGGTCTGATCCAATCATATTTGCCCAGCTACACACTTGATATTCGTCCCAGCATGTTAAGGAGGTTAAGTGCATAAATCCCTCCCAGTCATTTCTAAAGTTATCTTTAGTTAGCAATTCTGGGTTCATTTTTAATAGTTGCTGATACCCAAAAACATGACAAAACTCATGAAAGAGCAAGTGAGAAAAATCATTATAAATATTAATAATTTCTTCTTCTGATACTGGCTCAATGTATTCAGTTAGAAGGTACTCAAGACCTAAATACCTACAATTTATGAGGATATAATTTCTATTATAGTCCCCATTAATATTAGTTAGTGTCATTGCTACCCCTACTGCAACACCGTTGGAGTAAGTTAACCGCTCATTGAAAGATTTTAATTGCTGCAGATATTCTTCATCTCCAATTGTAAAAGAAATGCCTTCTAGAGTAGAAATATTAATGAGAGTCGATAGTTCCACAATAGAGTTATAAAAAACAGGAGTTAGTTGGTCAATTAGAGATTGATTGAATCCGATTAGCTTAAAACTAAATCCTTCTTTTAAAGAACTCTTATTTTGCATTCTAATATCTCTTAATTTTTCCATTGATTCATTATCTAGAGTTTTTCTTTTATTGATACAAGCCTCTTAGAGGAGGTTTAGTATTAGAGAAAATTAGAATCTATACTTTCTCCGCATTAATCTTTCATGTAATTCTGCAACATGACACCAGCCAAAAAATAAAATTAGTACTGGCATAGCTATCAAGCCCCAACGTAGCCAATTTAGATTTTCTACAATCAATTGCTGAAAAGGTTGGGTACCTAATATATTTAAACTCGCAATTCCCTTTAATAGTGGGAAGTAACCGATTAGAGCGATAGCCGCAATAGCCATATAAAATATTGAACACCAATAAACCTTTGGATATTCATCAAAAACATAGCCTAGGTGTTCTAGTTTTTCTTTAATCCATTCCATTTTTTTCCCCATAAATTATTGTTAGAAATAAATATATAGGGATATCTGTTTAATTTTCAAGCAATATAAAACTAATCTTATCGATTCTAGTTAAATAAATATTCTACCTTTTTATTACAGCAAAGCCATGTATGTAATTCGGGTACTCTGTTTCTTGCCACTCTATACTCTGAACAATATGAGTGTGGAAGCTAGTAGGAAAATAGCTTATTTTATTTCTTTCTCCTAATAAAAAACTGCCACTTAGGACGGTTTGCTTACTAAAGCCTTGGGCAAAATCGCTCCCAATCTCCTCTCATTAAAATTTTCTCTTCTTCTGATAATGGAGTCAGGCTAAAAATTGAAAATATTGCATCATGGTATTCAATTTTATCAACCAAATAATAAGTTCCTAACGAGGATTCATAATTATTGATATGTCCAGGCATTAGAGTGGATTCAAACCGGTATTCACCTAAATCATCCTTTTTGGTTTCAAAAGATTCTTGAACTTTCATAGTTTATCCATAAACAATTTTAGAGAGACTACTTTACTTTAAAAATAAGAACTAGACCAAATTAGGTTCAAAGCATTTCTTTATCCTCACACTTTAACATCCCCTTAGCTAAAGTGCAGTTCTCCTAGATCAAGTGTAATATTAATTTTGATTAAATAGAAAAAGTAGATCAGGCACAGAATAAAAATGCTTAGCGGTGACATAAATAGTCACCAATTAGGCACTAACATGAATTTATTTCATTAACTAATTAATTTATATTAAATTAATTAGTTAAAATATATTCTGTATTGGGAAGTAATCCCTAAGTTATAAAAAAAGCCCTCATTCGAGGGCTTTTTTGTTAGGCCTTTATGCGCAGTTTCTGATGTGATAACCAGAGAACTAAACATAAAGCACTCATCACAACGCAGAAGCTGATTACACTAAAAGTTAAGCCAAAATGGTCAGCCAAGTAACCCACTGCAATAATCGGCACAATCGTGCCTAGATAGCCAATAAATAAATAGGTTGACATCACGGCTGCGCGGTTCTGTAAAGTTGTGATCGTATGAATCACACCAAATGCACCCATCAGGGCAAAGCCATGCCCAATCCCAAATAAAATATCACTGACAAAAAATAAGATGCTCGTTTTGAGGATCATACATAGCGCAAGACTAACTAGACTTACCAGCATAATGATTAAGCCAATATTCAGACATTTCTTTGCAGCAACCGCTTTGGCACAGAACTGCACTACAGCAGAAATCAGCAGAATGCAGGTAATAGCGGTACCGCTGACCAAAGGACCATGCCAAGGTAAGATATCCTGCACGAACGATGGTGAAAGTGAAGCAAATAAACTGAAGGCAGCAAAGGCACTAAATGCGGTAAAACCAACAATCAAGAACAGCGCATGATATTGCTGCTCTGGGCGCAGTAGTTTAGGTGCAATACTAAAGGGCTGGCGTTCAAATAATGGTGCTTTTAGCCAGAACAAGCCAATAAAACACAGCACTGCGCCAAGAATAATAGGCAGATATGGAGTGATCAGTGGAGTTTGAGAATACTGTGCAATGACTCCTCCGACAAAAGGCCCTAGACCAAAGCCGATAGCGGTCAGAATCGATACCAATTGCGGTGCAAGCGACTTATGACTCTCAGGAATGGTTTGCATCATGCCAATCATGGCAGAGGTGGTCATCAAACCTGAAGCAATGCCAATAATGAAACGGCCGAGCGATAAAATTAGCGCATTGTCTGCAAAGACAGAAATAATTAACCCTAAGCTAATAAATACCAGACCGATTTGTAAGGTTCTTAAAAAACCAATGCTGTTACTGGTTCGCCCCAGGAACAACAGCGTACCCAGACAGCCAAACATATAGGCGACAAAAATATAGGTAATCTGGCTTGGGGATAAATGCCACACCTGTTGATAAATGGGATAAAGCGGACTTGCCAGCGCCGTTCCGATGGTGCCCATAATCAAAGTGAAACTAACCATGGCGAAAGGTCGCCATGAGGTATTTGCTGTCATGCTGCTGCCATAGAAGTTCCACATCAAACTATAAAAAAGAATGATATAGAAGAAAGAAAAGAATGGGTGGCAGTGTATCGGTTAGATGAAAAAGCGGTCAATGCTATTCAGTTTTATCTTCGTAACAAACAGATAGCTAGTGGTCCTAAAATTTCTATGAGTGTTATTAAAATAATTTTCACTCAAAATATTAATTAACTTTAAAGTATTGAGACCTCTTTATTACAAATATTGTCCTACCTATTATGTGATTTTGCCGAGTGCCTTTAATCGGAAAAAAATAAGTTCAAAAAAATAAATTTTTAAAAATATTAAAATCAATTGTTTATATCTGTATTTGTTTGTCGGCTTAAATTGAGTTGCCTATTGGAACGCTATATATTGATGACCTAGGGTGAGTGTATCAGCACCATTTAAGAAAAAAATTCTAAACAATAATTAGAATAATTTAAAAAAATAATAAAGTCACATGCGGATATGTGGCGTCCAGGATTAAGCGTATGGAAGCGGTCTTAGAGTCTCAAGATGTCGATCACCTGAGTCGGCGAAAAATAGTCGCATGGATTATTTTTGGTGCACTGTTCGTAGCACTCATGCTCTGTGTTGCTTATTACTTCATGGTCTATCGTTACTATCAATCCACTGATAATGCTTATGTACAAGCTGATGTGACTTGGTTAATGCCTAAGATTTCTGGTGAAGTCATTCAGCTCAAAGTCAAAGATAACCAATTCGTAAAACAAGGGGATGTACTGGCTTTGATTGATCATCGTGATTATCAAGCCCGTTATGATCAAGCCCGCTCCATGGTGGATTTAAAAACGGCAGCTATCGCCATTCATACTGAAAATGAAAAATCCGCACAATTTAGCATTGAAGAAGCATTGAGCAACGTTAATGCGGCTCAAGCTGAATTGGGCCGTTTAGAGGCCGATTATCTCCGCTATCAACAACTTTTGGGTGATGGCGTGATCACGCGGCAACGATTCGAAACCATTGAATCTCAATACGTCTCTGCACGTGCGCAGTTAGCACGTAGTCAAGCCATGTTAAATACAGCAAAAGCTCAATATGGCAGCGTTCAAGCTGGACGTGCACAGATTATGGCAGATTTAAATAATGCGAAAGCGACAGTCAATTTATATCAAGTTGATTTAAATGCAGCAAAATTAATGGCCCCTGTTTCAGGCAATATCGGCAGCTTGTCTATTCAGCTTGGTTCTCGTGTTACGCCTCAATCCCGCGTATTGGCAATCATTCCTGAAAATAGTGTCTTTGTAGAAGCAAATTTTAAAGAAACCCAAATTGAGAAAATGCATAAGGGACAAAAAGTCCAGGTGAAGCTAGATGCTTATCCGAATTTAACCTATCGAGGGATAATTGACAGCTTCTCGCCTGCATCGGGTGCGACTTTCTCGATGATGCCGAGTGATAACGCCACAGGTAACTTCAATAAAGTCGTACAACGTATACCAATACGTATTGTGCTTGAGCCGCATCCTCAGATTGAACTGGTAAAACCGGGCATGTCGGTAATTGCCAAAGTCGATCTCAGATCTTAAGTCTGATTTAAGCGCTTATCACAATGAAGCTGCATACGAACAAAACAGATTGGGCTTTCCCGAAATCTGTGGCCTGGGTGATCTTTGCTGCCATGATTTTTGGAAATTTCATGGCGATCATGGATATCCAAATCGTTGCAAGTTCACTTAATGAAATTCAGGCAGGCATGAGTGCAAGCCGCTATGAAGTGACATGGGTACAAACGGTGTACTTGATTGCCGAAATTATTGCGATCCCGATTGCCAGTATCATGTCCCGGATTTTGTCGACTCGAACCTATTATTCGATTTGTGCCATTGGTTTTACCTTAAGTTCACTTTTATGTGCATTGGCATGGAATTTAGAGAGTCTATTGGTATTTCGTGCCTTTCAGGGATTTATGGGCGGCGGTATGATTCCGACGTCTATGTCGGCACTGTATTTGCTCTTCGCTGAAAATAAAAGGACCTTGCCGCTGGTTCTATTCGGTATGGTGAGCACGCTGGGTCCTGCGATTGGTCCAACCATTGGAGGATGGCTCACCAATAACTTTTCGTGGCATTGGATGTTCTTGATTAACATCATTCCAGGAATTGTGATTAGCGTCATCGTTTATGCGAACCGCGATATTGATCAAGCTGATCATGCCGCATTCCGAACTATGGATTGGTTTAGTCTGATTGGGCTTGCAATGTTCTTGGGTGGACTGGAGTACTTCCTTGATGAAGGTGCGCGACACGACTGGTTTAGTGATGTTGGAGTGAGAAATGCATTCTTCATTTGTGTAATCGGTGCGTTGATTTTCTTTTATCGAAGCTTTACCACCGACAAGCCACTGCTCGATTTAACCGTTTTTAAGAATAAAAACTTTAGTTTGAGCTGTATGATCACCTTTGTGATCGGGATGGCACTGTATGGATTGGGCTACATTATTCCGGTTTTTTTAGGACAAGTCCGGGAAATGAACAGTAGTCAGATTGGTCATATCATGATGGTCAATGGCATTGTGATGTTCTGTTTTGCGCCGTTACTGGCATGGATGATTCCCAATTTTGATACACGAAAAACGGTTTTTGTCGGGTTATTCCTGGCCGGTATCGGGATTTGGATGAACTCCTATTTGAGTATCCATAGCGACTTTGAGTTTATGTTTTGGCCACAGGTATTTCGTGGGATCGGACTCATGATTTGCCTGATTGTGGTGTCGCATTTAGCCATGAGTACTTTGGATGTCGGCAAGGTGTCTGATGCGAGCGGAATTTATAACTTGATGCGAAATATTGGTGGTGCAGTCGGCCTTGCCATTATTAACTCATCACTGGATTGGTTTACAGCCCTACATGTCACAGCACTGAATACTTTTATGACTCCTGAGAATTATGTCTTTATTGAGCGCTTAGAAAGTTTGAAAATTCAGTATGCGACCATGGGAGATGCAGCTGAACAATTGGCGATTGCCACGATTTATAAGGATATTCACTTTCAAGCCATGAGTTCAGGCTTTAATGATTTACTTCGATTACTCGCGATTGTGGTTTTTGCAGTAGCGGTGTTAACAATATTTATGGATAAAACCCAGAAAATGAAAACATAGGAGGCTGAAATGTAAAAGGGATTTTGTGTTGTGAAGCACACTAAAACTAAATAATAAAAATATTTATAAAAATAAATATAAATCAATTATATAGGTTGTAATATGGTTCGTAAACTTAGAAAACGTATGCGCTTGACTCGGCCAAGCGTAACTCCACATGGACGCTATGTGGAAAGAAAAAAAATTAATGAAAAACAATTAGAACAAATGTATTCCATTTATCAGGACTATTATGAGAATACTCAGTTTTCCTTGTTCTTAAATGATTTCAAAAAGAAAACGGGTGCGATTTTACTATTTCATCCGCAAACAGATGACATCATAGGCTTCTCTACGGTCGCAATTCATCATTTCGAGTTAAATGATAAGAAATATACCGTGTTATTTAGCGGTGACACTGTCGTACATAAAGACTTTTGGGGCGCGCGTACGTTGCCACTGGTCTTCTTTAAGCTCTTGGTTAGACTCCGAGTAAAATACGCATTTAGAGAGTTCTATTGGTTATTGATTTCCAAGGGCTATAAAACCTATCTGTTATTGGCCAATAACTATTTTGTCTACTATCCACATTTCAATGGAAAACATAAACAGCTATCTCCAATTGTAGAAAAATATTGCCATACGTATTTCCCGGTGTATTTCGATACTAAAACCGGCTTACTTAACTTTGGCAATGATTATCAACCCTTAAAAGGTGAAGTCGCACCGATCACCCTGGAAATGCGTAAAGCAAATCCAAAAATTGATTTCTTTGAAACCATGAATCCAACCTGGCATTTGGGTACAGAATTACCATGTATTGGGCGTTTTGGATGGTCTGATCTAGCACGATATCCAATACGTCTCATGACTAAGCCACCAAGTAAAGGTCAATCTCCACTGGTGGCTCAAATGAAGTCTGCGGGTCAGGGTCTACCCTCATGATTTTGAACTCAGCCCTTACCTTTGCATCACACCAGATCCTCAGGAAATGGTGTGATCAGCAGGATCAGCATTTTCAAAATAATCTGACCCGTTTAGAGCAGATCCAGCGTGCCAAACTGAATAAAATTTTGAAAAGTTCGACCTTTGCAACCCAGCAAAATATTCAAGACTACGCGAGTTTTACAGCGGCTTTTCCTGTATCGCGTTATACAGATTGGAAAAATGCGATTTTAGCCAGTCGCGATGGAAAACAGCATTTATCAACTAGTCCATTGGTGCGTTTCCAGCCCACCAGTGGTTCGAGTGAGCAAATTAAATTTATTCCCTACAACAAAATGTTTTTAGAGGAATTAGACAGCGCGATCGCATCCTGGTTATCGAGTATTTATCGCAAATGTCCTGAGCTGGTCTATGGAACCCACTATTGGTCAGTCTCCTGGTTGCCAGAAAGTCAGCGTGAAGTTTTAAAAGATGACAATCTCAATGACGATAGTGCATTACTTGGTTTTGGTAAGCGGATCTTGTCTAAATTTACTCAAGCCGTTTCAGGCGATGTCTCTTTTGCAGCACAAGCGGAAGATGCCATTTTTGCCACGCTGTGCTATTTGGTTGCCGATAAAAATCTGGCCATGCTTTCGGTATGGAGTCCGACCTTTGCGATTCAACTGCTAGAGAAACTTGAACAATATCGACATGAAATTATTCAGGTGCTAGATACAGGAAACTGGGGCAAACGTGCTGAATCCCTGCAGCAAATGAAAGCGCCGAAAAATAAGAAACGTGTGATTCAGCTGATTCGTAGCCAACAGAATGGTCAGTTGCAATTGCAAAAGTTGTGGCCAAGATTGAAGTTTTTATCCAGTTGGGACACGGCTGGTTCACAACAGTGGGCATCGGTCTTACAAGAAAAAATTCCATTTGCACTGTTTGAGGGTAAA
This sequence comes from Acinetobacter sp. LoGeW2-3, assembly GCF_002688565.1. Lineage (NCBI taxonomy): Bacteria > Pseudomonadati > Pseudomonadota > Gammaproteobacteria > Moraxellales > Moraxellaceae > Acinetobacter > Acinetobacter sp. LoGeW2-3. The sequence continues at coordinate 1,117,209 of NZ_CP024011.1, forward strand.
GGACTATGGGCAACCGAAGGTGTGGTCACGATTCCTTATGATGGACATTATCCCTTGGCCTATCACAGTCATTTCTATGAGTTTGAATATCTTGAAGGCGAACAGATTGGTCAGGTCATTCCATCGTGGCAGTTAAAACTCGGTGATGTGGTCAGTCCGATTATTACGTCGGGTAATGGTTTATTACGTTATAGCCTGGATGACAGTTTGTTGGTCACAGGTTTTATGGGCGATGTCCCATGTTTTGAGTTCCAGGGACGCCGTTTTGGAGTGGATTTGGTCGGTGAAAAGCTCGCACCCGATACCGCAATGCAAATTTTAAATCACTTATCCCATGAGAATTTCAAAGCAGTATCGCTGTTGGCAGTCGATACCGGATTATCTGAAAAGCCGTATTACAGTGTGCTGTTCGAAGGCAAGCAACCTGCTTCATTTAACCCTGAACAGATTGATCAGTTATTACGCGGCAATTTCCATTATGACCTTGCACGAGATTTGGGGCAGTTAGATGCAGCGCAGTTTCATTGCACCCAAGATGGTTGGCAGGCGTATAAAACACTGGTGATGCATGATGGAATGATTGAAGGAAATATAAAACCCGAACCTTTAAAAAAGATCCGTTCAGAAAGCTTGAAGTTACTGGCTTAAGAATGAGGCAGGGATATAAAAAATCAGGGATAGATGTGAAAAAATTATTATTTTGTCTTATCTGTAATTGTATCAGTATTCATGCAGCCTATGCCTTGTCATTGGATGAAGCAATTGATGCAAGTTTACATTATGAAAGTCAGCTCAAACTTAAACAGCTTAGCTTAAATCAGTCTGAGGCAGTACTCGAGCAGGCGAAAAAAAGTCATGGCTTGAATGTAAATATTCAGGGGCAATATGACTATGAACGGGTTAATACGCCGTCGGGTGTGATGTTCCCGACATCAGGCAACCGACATGGGCGAGCAGTTCAATTACAGTTTGATTATCCAATTTATACTTCCGGTCGTCATCAGTTAGGTGTCGATGTTGCTGAGTCTCAACGTGCTGCACAGCGGCAGTCTTTTTTAGACAGTAAAGCAGACACGATTGTACAGACTGTAATGGTATATACCGAAGTGTTGAAGAAACAGGCAATTTTAAAGCTGAGAGAAAACGTTTACCAAAACCTGGAACGCGCATTATATGAAGCACAGAAAAAATTTGCGGCAGGTGTGATTACCCGTGCAGATTTGGCACAAGTTGAAGCGCAACTTGCACAAGGTTTTGCGGACATCACCCAAATGCAGTCTGAACTTAAAATTAGCATGACACAGTTTGAGCAAGTCACTGGAATTCGCCCTCAGCAACTGCAAACCGTTAGTAAAGTTCCCAGCTTACCCATAACGCTTGAAGATATGCTGTTGCATGTAGAGCGACATCCTGCATTGAAACAGGCAATCCTAGAAAAAGAGGCCTTTGACAGTCAGTACAAACTCACTCAACGAGAACTGAAACCGTCCGTATTATTATTAAGTCGAATCTCGAAGCAAAATGAAGCGACGTATATCGGTTCAGAAAGTGACAATTACTTAGTCGGTTTGCAGGTCAATCTGCCCCTCTATAATGGTGGGTTAAATAAAGCCAATTTGAAAAAGGCCAGCGCCGATATTGAAGTTGCACAGCAGCGGATTGAGGTGATTCAACGCCAGTTGTCAAAACAATTACAAGACACCCATGCACGCTTGCAATCGATTCAGCAAAACAAAAAAGCCATCGAAATGAACATTCATTCAGCATCTATGGCGTTGGATTACATTCGTAAAGAACTCGAATTTGGGACCAAAACCACCTACGATTTATTAACGGCTGAACAGAAATTAGCAGACGTTAAAACGCAGCAAATTGTAAATAATCAAGATGAAATTTTATTGACCTATCAACTTTTAGAACAAATGGGTCTTTTAGATACTACACTCGCAAAAACACAATAAAAATAAGGATGGACACTATGCAACAGGCTGCACAAAAACATATATATGACGAACGCCTTACAATTCGAGGCACGGTTGATCAGGATGATCTAAAGCTTAGAGAAATTATTAATATTCCGCTAACCACCAAAGGGGTTTTACTCAGCTTTCAACGAGAGCCAAGTTATTTCCAAGCCTCTAAAGTCATTTATAAAAACAATGATCATTCTGTTGTAGAGGACGACCAAAACAGAATGATTGCCTGTTTTAGTAATGGTTCACGTCCCTGTTATGTCAATCAAGAAATTAAGCCTTTACGTTATGCCTGCGATTTACGGGTAGTCTCTGCACAACGTGGAAAAGCCGTACTTAATCTGGTGGCAAAACGTATGCGTGAAACCATGCAAAATCCAGATTTTGCACAAAACATCATTTTTGATGACAACCATGCTGCCCGAACGGCGATTCAGACTTCAAAATTTGGTTTACCACAATATTATGCAGAAGGTGCAGTACAAACCTTAACGCTCACTGGGTTTCAATCCGAGAAAAAAATTCAGGCATTCTTCGGGCAGCAATATCAGGCAACAGATATCAATAAGATCCGATCCTGTGTGGCGGAACCAAAACATATTGAGCAAATGAATCAATTCGTTAAGGAAATGGCGCAGTTCTATAACTTTATTCCTGCCTATGACTTTAATGAACTGCTACAGTCACATCCCTATTTTTTAGGCTTAAAGTTAAACGATTTCCACTTGTACTTCGATGAGCACAATGTGCTTGTAGGTATGTTTGGGCTATGGGATCAGCACTCATTTAAGCAAAGCAAAATTGTCGATTATGGAAAGATCATTGGTTTTGCTCGTCCTTTTTATAACGTGTATTCCAAAGTCACAGAGAAAATGACCTTACCGAAGCGTGGACAATCCTTCCATTATCATGCTTTGCATTCTTTACTTTGTCATCCTGCTCAGCTCGCGCTTCATCATCGTATGCTGAAAGATGCATTACGCTTATCCAAGCAAAAAGGCATTGATAATGTTTGCTTTACTTTATCTAAACGGGATCCGCGTTATCAGCTGAATCAGTTTTATAAGGGTGAAATATTGTCAGGGACCCATGGTTATGTCAGCTTCAATAGCGATCCACGCCCGAGTATTGATGAAGCCTATATTCCATATTTTGAAGTCGGTCGAATTTAAAATAGCATTTTCTATAATTTTAAGGCGCTCAACCGGCTTAAAGCTTTAATTTATGATCTTCACTAAGTTGATGCTTACTTTTAGATGTCTTTGATGGATTGTATGAAATATTATTTTATGTTCCACATGAAACATAAACGATATGATTTAAATACAGCTAAAAAAACTCGCCTGCTATTTGATACAAATACGGCCAAAATAATCAAAACACTAAGTCAGGATTCAGGCTGAAAACATCATGCTATTGATTTCAGCCCTTTTAACTGCACGCTTTTAAAGATTGAAAATATTTAAATCAAAGATAGGATGTAGTGGATTAGTGAGATAAAAAAGCGGTCAATCATCTTGCTGTAAATAGATGAAGATATTTAGTGATAAATCAACCATAACGCTTTAACAGTTTTAAAAATTCCTGCAAGTCCTGTTCACTGACTGCTTCCGGGTCTTTAATCACATGCTCTCTGAGATGTTCCTCAATCAGTTCATTCATCAGGCCATTCACGGCACCTTTGATGGCAGCAACTTGTTGTAGTACTTCAATACAGCTCGGTTCTGGCTGAGTCAGTGATTCTTCTACTGCATGAATCTGACCCTTCAAGCGCCGTACCCGATTTAATATTTTTTTATCTTCATGCAAATGACTCACCACAAGTCTCCAAAAATAAATATACTAAGGGGGAGTATATAAATAAGACCACTTGAATGCAAAAGAATACCGTTCCACAGCACACCCATCAGTTTGATGAAGGCAATCCGCTGGCACAGAAAAAAATACTGCTTGCCACGATCCTCACGGCTGTGATGATGGTATTTGAAATCATGGGCGGCTGGATCTTTCAGTCCATGGCCTTACTGGCAGATGGCTGGCATATGAGTTCCCATGTCCTGGCATTGGGTCTTGCCTTCGCAGCCTACAAAGCAGCACGGCATTATGCCGATGATCCGCGTTTTAATATGGGGACCTGGCGTATTGAAATTCTGGCAGGTTATAGCAGTGCGATATTACTGCTGGTGATTGCGGGTTTCATGGCCTTTCACTCTTTTGAACGTCTGTTTTTCCCGGTCGAGATTCACTATAACGAAGCTATTCCGATTGCAATTCTGGGCTTATTAATCAATCTGATCTGTGCCTGGTTGCTGCATGATGGTGGACACGCACATTCTCATGGGCATGACCATGATCACGATCATAGCCATTCCCATGAACATCAGCATGACCTGAATCATCAGGCGGCATTTATGCATGTGGTGGCAGATGCCCTGACTTCCGTTTTTGCCATCATCGCCCTGTTTGCTGGCAAGTATTTCGGCTGGGATATTCTGGATTCGTTACTTGGGGTTGTCGGTTCGATCCTGGTAGCACGTTGGTCGATTGGCTTATTGAAACAGACCGGTAAAACCTTACTGGATGCCGATATGGATGCACCAGTGGTGGAAGAAATCCGCGAAGTGATGGCAGAATTTGGCCCGGCAGTAAAATTGACTGACCTGCATGTTTCACGTGTTGGTAAAGGCAAGTTTGCCTGCTTTGTGGCAATTGATACTTCTCTGGACATCAGTCCTGATCAGATCCGCGAAGCCATTTCTATTCATGAAGAAATCGTGCATATTTCTGTAGAGATCAATCCAGTTATTTCTGTTTCATAAGAACTTCATGTTCCACGTGAAACAGTAAAAAATTAAGTGGACTAGAGCACTACATAAATCATCTGATTTTTCTGCATGAAACGCATAGAATCAGCACTACTTTACTCTGAAATGAGCGGGAGATTCATGCTGAAACCTACCCTACTGCTGGCCATCCCTGCATTGGCTTCCAGCCTTAGCTTTGCCAATATTGATACGGTAAAAGCCAACCTGGCCAAGAATAGCCCAGACCTGAAAATTGAAAATCTTCAAAGCACTGAAATGAAAGGCATCTATAGTGGCTCTATGGATGGACAGGTGGTTTACTTAAATGAAGATGCGAAACATCTGATTGGCGGTTCGATGATTCGTCTTGCCGACAAGCAGAATCTGACCCGTGATCTGGTGCTGAAACAGAACAGTATTGACTGGAAAAAGCTGCCTTTACAGGATGCCTTGAAATCAGTACGAGGAACAGGTAAGCGTCAGCTTGCGATATTTTCTGACCCCAATTGCCCGTATTGCAAACAGCTTGAAGTAGAACTGAAAAAGCTCAATGACGTGACCATTTATACTTTTGTTCTGCCATTGAAAGCGCAGTCGATAGCCCCTTCTCGACAGATCTATTGTGAAAAAAATCCGGCTCAAGCCTGGGATGATCTGATTAGCAAAGGCATTCAGCCAAAATCCACTAAACGCTGTGCCAATCCGGTGGATCGTAACTTGGCTTTGGCTAAATCTCTGAATGTTCAGGGTACACCGGCGATTATTTTCTCGAATGGCTTTAAAGTGATGGGTGCCTATCCAGCTGAGCAGATTGAAAAGATTCTGACTGAACTGGGTCTCTAATCTCAACTTCATTCCAGTTTTTTAAAATGGATTTTGAGCAGACAATCTGAATTAAATTTTAAAAAGCCAGCGCCAAAAAAAGCACCCAATCGGGTGCTTTTTTAATGCAAAACAGAGATTATTCAATTGAATAGTTAGACCGTTTTGCGTTTGCTGACCATATTATAAATAAACAGAATGATAATGGCACCAATCACCGAAGCAATAAAGCCTGCAGCTGAACCTTCATCGTAAAGACCCAGCATACGACCACCGTAAGTGGCAAGTAATGAACCGGCAATCCCCAGAAGGGTTGTCATAATGAAGCCTGCCTTGTCATCTCCAGGATGGATCGCACGGGCAATTAAACCTGCGATAAAACCAATAACAATTGCAACTATCAGTGACCACATATGCATACTCCTTTCTTATCATGTCTTTGTTTTTAAGTCATGTTCAGGAATAATCATCGGATAAATCAAGTCTTTAATCTAGAAAAGTCCTGAAACGGAATGTTAGCTTTTTGTTCATGTGAAGCAGGCATAAAAAAAGTGGCTCATCGCCACTTTTTCAAGTTTAGTCTGTTAAAGACCAATTTCACCAATAAATGGAATATGGCGATATTTCTGGTCGTAGTCTAGGCCATACCCAACAATAAATTTATCTTCGACTTCAAAGCCCAGGAATTTTACTTCTAGCTCAATTTCACGACGTGAAGGTTTGCTGACCAAAGTACATAACTGGATCGAGTTGGGTGCACGAGTTTGCAGAATTTCTAGAACCTTACTCAGAGTATTACCTGAGTCGATGATGTCTTCTACCACAAGGACATCTTTACCACGGATTTCACCGTCCAAATCTTTCAGGATTTTGACATCACGGCTCGATATCGTACCGCCGCCGTAGCTGGATACAGTCATGAAATCGAGTTCATGCGGTTTGTTAATGGCACGACATAAGTCCGCCATGAAGATCACTGAACCGCGTAACAAACCGATGAGCACAAGCTCTTTGTCACTATTGGCATAGTGTGCATCGATTTGAGCACCAAGCTCTTTGACTTTAGCTTGAATTTCTTCAGCGGAAATCATTACGCTCATTTGAACGGTCATGGGTAGATACCTAAAAAGTAAAAATAGCAAAATAAAAAAGGTGTTGACCTGCAACACCTGATATATCAGCAATTTTAATACATCCGGCAGGCAGATGCACCTGTTTTGCCCTGTGTTAATGTAATCATTTTTTCGGCAATTGTGAATCACGCCTGAGTAAAAAAGCACAGCCAATCGCTACCGCAGATAGCATGAACCATGTGCGACGGTGTGATTTTTCAGGCTTTTTCCTCAGCTGTTTCTTTGACATAAACCGCTTCTCCAAAAACATAGGTCGCTGCAATATTACGGTCATCACCCAGCATGATCAGTGCAAAAAATGCATCTTCAATGTTCTTAGCTCTGCTTTGACGCAGCTGTTGTAGCGCCGTTGCATTCAGATCCAGCACTACGAAATCGGCTTCTTTACCGATATTAAAATTACCTAAGCGGTCATCCATACTCAAGGCTTTGGCTCCACCCAGTGTTGCATGATAGAGCGATTCAAAAGCAGACAATTTATCGCCTTGCAGTTGTTGTACCTTATATGCTTCATTCAGGGTTTGCAGCTGGTTAAATGAAGTGCCAGCACCGATATCGGTACCGAGTCCGACTTTCACCTGCTTGTCCCAAGCTTTTTTCAATGGGAATAAGCCGCTGCCCAAGAACAGGTTAGAAGTCGGGCAGAAAGCAATGGCGGAGTCGGTCTGATGCATGCAGTCCCACTCTCCTTCTTCCAGATGCACACAATGCGCAAATATCGATTTAGAACCAGTCAGGCCATAGTGATGGTAAACATCCAGATAACCCTGACGTTCCGGGAACAGTTCTTTGACCCAAGCAATTTCATTCTTGTTTTCACTGAGATGGGTATGCACATACACATCTGGGTATTCGGCTTTGAGCTTACCGGCTTGTTCTAGTTGTTCTGGGGTCGAAGTCGGTGCAAAACGTGGTGTAATTGCATACAGGTTACGACCCTGACCATGCCATTTTTCAATTAGGGATTTAGAGTCGTGGTAAGCCGACTCTGCTGTATCGGTGAGTGCTTCAGGGGCATGACGGTCCATGAGCACCTTACCGGCAATCAGGCGCATATTACGCGCGGTCGCTGCATTAAATAAGGCATCTACAGACTGAGGATGAACCGTACAAAATACCAGTGCGGTAGTGGTCCCGTTTTTAAGTAATTCTTCTACAAAAAAATCAGCAATTTTTTCTGAATAATCTGGATCCTGGAACTGGATTTCAGTCGGGAAAGTATAGGTATTTAGCCATTCCAGTAACTGTTCACCATAAGCTCCGACCATCTCGGTTTGCGGGAAATGGATATGCGTATCAATAAAACCCGGCACAATCAGCTGTTCAGGATAATGCGTTACTTGCACCCCTTCTGGTAGATGCTGCTGTCCTTCTTCCCAGCTGCCAAACCATTGAATCTCACCATTCTGGCTGATGAGTAAGCCATCTTCTACATATCGCACTTGGTCGTGAATTTCACGCGCTTGGGCAACCGTATTCTTGATATCCAGGAAGCGACCGCGTACTGCCGTCGTTGCAATGATAGAAGACATTTAAAACCTGCACTTTGTTATTTTTTCGATTGATTGTACCTGATCTTTTTCACTTAAACTGTATTGTGTTTATGGCGTCCTAATTTGGTTAGGAAACTGCAAGAAGTTATAGGGAAAAGAGCATCAGATTCGGAATGGCATTCATCATATGTTTGCCTTTTTGCTGCATATAGGTAGATGCAATTTCTTTGCCAGCCGGTCAAAATAGAGATAATGATCGATATACAAAAGCCCTCCAGAGGGAAGGCTTTGTCTTGGTTTTGAACTGTGTAAATACTTAGAGTTTTTGGATATTGTATTTCTTGTTGTGACGGATCGACAGGAATGCCGTGATGGTGAGTACCAGTATAATCACACTTAAAGACATCCAGATTGGCATATGGAAAACATCCAGCATCAACATCTTGAAGCCAATGAACACCAGAATGATTCCCAGACCATAAGGTAGGTAATACATTTTCGATGCTGCACCCGCTAGCAGGAAAAACATGGCACGTAAGCCTAGAATGGCCATCAGGTTCGCGGTCAAGACAATAAATGGATCCGTAGTCACTGCAAAGATCGCAGGAATCGAATCTACGGCAAAGATTACGTCTGATGCCTCGACCAGAATCAAGACCAGAAACAGCGGCGTTGCCCATAACAGGCCATCTTTACGCACAAAGAATTTATCGCCTTCCATTTGCGGGGTCAGGCGCAAGTGTTTACGCAGCCATTTTAAGATCGGCATGTCTTCAATATTGCTGGGCTCATCATTATGACCGCGCAGAAACTTAAAGCCGGTATAAACCAGGAATGCGCCAAACAGATACAGAACCCAGGAGAACTCCTGTACAAACCATGCACCAATAAAGATGAAAATGGTTCTGAGGACAATCGCACCCAGTACGCCATAGAGCAGTAGCTGACGTTGTAACGCAGGTGGAATTGCAAAAGCAGCAAAGATCATCAACCAGACAAAGACATTATCAATTGCCAGTGATTTTTCCAGTAGATAACCGGCAAAGTATTCCATCACCTTCTGATTGGCAATAACCGCCCCTGCCGTCTGTTCCAGATACAGCCATAAACCGCCACCAAACAGAATTGCCGTGGTTACCCAGGCAATGCTCCAGTAGGCTGCAGTCCGGACTTTAACTTCCTTGCCATGCTGATGTTTAAAGCCAATGAAATCGACTGTCAGCATGACAGCGACAATTCCGAAAAAAACAAGATACAGCCACAGCGTACCAATTGTTTCCATGTGTATTCTCCACATCGGACAATTGGCCATAAAAAAACCTCGACCAGTTGTCTGATGAAAAACATCCATAACAACATGATCAAGGTCTTGCCTACATCGTACTGTTTCAATTTTGCATGAATACAGTGACGATGCTCAGATACCGACTTTTTGCAAAGTGTAATGACGATATTCTGACACGTTTAAATCTCTCAGTAGAGATCTTTAAACGTTTGGAGGAGGCTACTCCCCTTGTTCAAACTAAAATTCTTTTTGAGCCAAAGCTCAATGTTAATTCAGCATGACAGATTTTAATCTGACATACAATTTTATTTACAAATATCATCTACTAAGCTTTGATAAAATCAGTACGGCGTACCAAGTACAAACTCAGTACAAACCCAAAAATCGCCAATAAACCACCAACCCAACCAATACTAATCAAGCCAATTTGTGCTGTCACGATCCCGCCGAGTAAAGCACCCCCACCAATGCCGACATTGTATAAACCTGAAAAGATCGCCATGGCGACATCGGTCGCATCTGATGCGAGGTTTAGGGTCTTGGCCTGTAACGCCAGACTAAAACCAATAATGCTGACGCCCCACATGAGGCTCAGACTTTTTAAGCCAAACAGACTTGCAGACATTGGCAAGAGCAAGAGCATGGAGAGGCCAAGTCCTAAAGTGAAAAATGGAATAGTGAGCTTTGGAAATTGTGGTGCAAATTTGCCAAACAGGTAAGAACCCAGGAAGCCTGCTCCACCATAGATCAGCAGTAAGGTGGTGGTCTGTGCAGAGCTGAAATGTGCCACGTTCAGGGCAAAGGGTTCGATATAACTATAAGCGGTGAACTGGGCACTAATCACCAATACTGTCAGCGTAAAGACCAACATCAAGCTAGGTCGTTTGATCAGGCTTTTCAGGCTGCTAAAGGAACCTGAATTAATGCTCGGTAAACGTGGCAAAGTCTTGATGAGAATCAGGCAGACTAACGTGGCAATCACCGCAATCAGCCCAAAACTGTTACGCCAGCCATAGGCCTCGCCAATCATCCGACCAAAAGGAATCCCAAGCACCATTGCCATCGCAGTACCGGTAGACAGCAGGCCCAAGGCTTGAAATTCTTTTCCTTTCGGTGCTACACGTACGGCAAGTGATGCGGTGATTGACCAGAATAGTGCATGAGCCACTGCAATCCCGATTCGACTCATGACCAGAACTTCGAAACTCCAGGCAAAATAAGACAGTACATGACTGATGATAAAGACAATAAACAGTAGCGTGAGCAGGAAACGCCGTTCAATATTTTTGGTGAGCAGCATGATGGGTAAAGACAGCAATGCCACGACCCAGGCATAAATGGTCAGCATCAGCCCGACTTCTGTCGGAGACATGGCAAAGCTTTTTCCTATATCGCTCAGAAGGGCTACTGGAATAAACTCGGTCGTGTTAAAAATAAAGGCGGCACAGGCCAAGGCAATCACACAGATCCATTGGCGTGTGACAGAAAGAGAGTGAGCAGAAGCGGACATGAGAGATGATCAATACAGGATCGGCACATTCTATGCTTTTGCCAGAAAATTTCACATGAGGCTGGCTGTAATTTAACTCGGCGGAATTAAAAAAATTGCAACATTGTAAAGCTGAGGACTATGGCAGTCTGACTTAAAATCTTGAGGTAAACCTATGCAGATTGAACACCAGGAACAAGGCAGTAAAGGTGAATGGTATGTGGCGCAGGAAGACAAGCGCCTGGCAGAGATGACTTATTCCCGGGCAGGTGATGATAAGTTCATTATTGACCATACCTGGGTGGATGACAGCTTACGCGGGCAACGCGTTGGCCAGCAACTGGTTGAAGCCGCGGTTAACTTTGCCCGAACACAGGGTCTGAAAATTATTCCGCTCTGCCCTTTTGCCAAATCAGTGTTCGATCGAAATGAGAGCATACGGGATGTACTTCAATAGGACTTCATCTAACTCGAAGATGGGAAACACCATCGACAGGATGTTTAATGGATGAGGATATGACGAGATAACAGGTTAATCCTGGATTAGAACAACAGGTAAGAAAATGAGCAACATCAAACATCAGGACTCAAAGCGCGGCGGTGTATTTTATATGGAAGACCAAGGTCAGCGCGTGGCAGAAATTACCTATCAGTGGCGGGAACCGGACACGATTGTTGCCGACCACACCTGGGTTTCGCATGCACTGCGTGGCCAAGGTGTGGCCCGTAAAATGCTGGATATTCTGGTCGAATTTGCGCGTCAGAAACACCTGAAAATTATTCCGCAATGCTCCTACGTGCATGTCATGTTTAAGCGTGATCGGAATTTGCATGACGTAGCGACTTTAGCTTTTTAAGCCATTCCGTTGGAATAAGCAGATCCAGATTGATCAGAGACAATAAGCCCTGTTTATGGGCTTGTGGCAGTCTATACAGCAAAATGCCACTGAATAGTCCCAGTCCCATCCATAAAATCTGCTGATACTGCTGCAGCATGATCAAAATAGCGATCATCAGGAAGATGCTGGTCTGAAAAAAGACACGGCGATCTACACACTGCAGCAGTGTCCAGGTTAATAGAATAGTACTGATCAGCACGTTAATCTCAGGTTGCAAGCCCCAGCTATGCAGCAAGATGACGAGTGCGAAACACAGACATAACAAGCTTAACGTGATGAAAAGATCTCTTAGCATGATGTTTCATCCTCATTAAAAGCATTATGATTTGAATAATTATTTTTCAATAATGTCTCTTTAATTTTTAATAATTTATCTACAAAATGCAAACTGAAAACAGTGTAGGAAATAGCTGATAATTGCTTAAAAAATAACCTAAACCCAATGTTTTGACTTTAAAATCAATACTTGTAATTTGAAGGAATCATCCATGCTACAACTCTGTTATGCCAGTGAGCGTATCGAAACAGAACAAGATCTATTACAGGATCTGAGTGATATTCTCGCTATTGCACGCAAGTTCAATCATGAGCATCAGATCTATGGGGCGTTGTACTATGCACAGGGGAAATTTTTCCAGTGCCTGCAAGGTGAAGCTGAGGTTGTAGAGCAGCTTTTTCAAAGTATTTCGAAAGACCGACGACATCAGCAAGTCTATCGTTTTGCTGATACGACTGTGGACACACCAAGCTTTGCGGAGTGGTCAATGAAATATGTACATAAGCATAGCGAGATTGCTGCGTTCTTTTCCAAGCTGGGTTATAGCACCTTTCAGCCGCATTATCTGAACTCTCAGGATCTGGATGGCTTGTTAGAGATTCTGTACCGGGTGGATGAAAACCATCAACAGCTGGTTTCACCACAGGGTTATAAACAACGTGGTTATGTGCCCTACTTCTAAAATTAAGCTGTATGAAAAAGCCCGCAATGCGGGCTTTTATTTTGAAAACTAAATACGTCTGCCTTTAGTAATCAATCATCACTTTTAAGGCTTTCTCATCAGAAGCATGCTTAAACACATCATAGGCCTTTTCAAATTGATCAAATTTAAAGTGATGGGTCGCCAGTTTTTCCAGTGGCAGTTTTCCAGAACAACAAGTCTTCAGTAGCATGCCAGTGGTGTTGGTATTCACTAGACCGGTGGTAATGGTCAGGTTTTTGATCCAGAGCTTGTTCAGCTCAAAATTCACTGATTTACCATGCACGCCGACATTGGCCAGATGTCCGCCTTCTTTGACGATGTGCTGGCAAATATTCCAGGTCGCTTCCAGACCGACCGCTTCAATGGCACAATCCACTCCTCGCCCATCAGTCAGATCCAGCACACGTTGAATGGCATCTTCTGTGGCTGAATTCACGGTATGGGTGGCACCAACGGTTTTGGCAAACTCTAGTCGGTTGTCATCAACATCAACCATGATGATATTAGCTGGAGAGTAAAACTGCGCGGTGAGTAAGGCACTCATCCCAATTGGGCCAGCACCGACAATCGCGACATTGTCCCCTGGTTTGACATCACCATATTGCACGCCAATTTCATGTGAGGTGGGCAAGATATCAGACAGGAACACCGCCACATCTTCATTTAACCCTTCAGGCAAATGATACAGCGAGGTATCGGCAAATGGGGTACGCACATATTCGGCATGGGTGCCATCAATCATATAGCCCATGATCCAGCCGCCTTCATTACGACAGTGCGCATAGAGTTGTTTCTGGCAGTTTTCACAGGTTCCACAGCGGCTGACACAGGAAATAATCACCCGATCGCCCTTTTTGAAGTTTTTAACTGCTGAACCGACTTCTTCAATGATCCCAATACCTTCATGGCCGAGAATCCGGCCATTAAAGCTGCCAGTTTTTTCTTTTGCCACCTCTTCAATTTCCGGGTTTTTACCTTTCCAGATGCCGAGATCTGTCCCGCAGATGGTGACTTTGGTTAATTTAATAATGGCATCATCAGGCTGCAGGATTTTCGGGATGGGACGTTCTTCAAAACGGATGTCATTGGCGCCATAGTAAACCATTGCTTTCATTGTATTCGACATGGCAACTATCCTTCTTCGTGATTATTGTGGAGGATTGGCAGTCGTTTTAGCTTTGACGACTGTCAGCTGAGAAATACGCAATGGCTTTAAGCTAGCAAGGCTTCAGTAGAAGTTCATTGGCAAAATAGTTAATCCCTTAAAAAATGTAAGTATTTTTTTGAAACGTTAAAAAAAGGATCGCAGACTTATGTCTGCGATCCTTGAGAAGTCTTATGAAATAAAGACTAGAATGGTTTAGGGGTTAGGCTTTTAATGCAGCAATCAGTTTTTGGTGCAGACCACCAAAACCGCCATTGGACATGATCACTACAGCATCGCCCTCGCCTGCTTCCGCAGTAACAGTTTGAATGATTTCATCCAAAGTACGTGCCACAACCGCTTTATTTGGCGCCGCCTCAATCACGGGTTGTAGATCCCAATCCAGACCTTCAGGTTGATACCAGATCACTTCATCGGCCAGACGTGCTGAATGCGCTAAACCATCTTTATGGCTACCCATACGCATGGTATTGGAACGCGGTTCAATGATCGCCCACAGTTTGCGCTCACCCAAACGTTTGCGTGCGCCGTCAAGCGTAGTATCAATTGCTGTCGGGTGATGGGCAAAGTCATCATAGACTTCAATGCCACGTATGGTATCTAACAGCTCCATACGGCGTTTGACTCCACCGAAATTGGATAATGCTTCACAAGCTGTTTCAATAGAGACACCGACATGCTCGGCCGCCGCAATGGTTGCCAGTGCATTGGCTACACTATGCTGACCGGTCATATTCCATTTCACTTCACCTTTGACTACGCCATGCTGTAGCACCTTGAAGTGTGAACCATCAGCAGACAATTGTTCTGCATACAGTTCAGCTTTTTCATTAACATCTAGTGAGGTACGAACCACTGGTGTCCAGCAGCCCTGCTCTAGCACTTCATCAATATTCGTTTCAGTAATTGGCGCAATGATGCGGCCTTCACTTGGAATGGTACGTACCAGGTGATGGAACTGTTTTTGAATCGCCGCCAGATCATCAAAGATATCGGCGTGATCAAATTCCAGATTATTCAGAATCGCGGTTTTGGGATGGTAATGCACAAACTTGGAACGCTTATCGAAGAAAGCAGAATCGTATTCATCCGCTTCAACACAAAAGTATTTGCCACCACCTAAACGCGCACTTTCAGAGAAGCCCAGTGGTACACCACCAATCAGGAAGCCCGGCTCTAAACCAGCTTGATCCAACACCCATGCCAGCATGGTAGTGGTTGTGGTTTTACCATGCGTACCAGCAACACCAAGGACATGTTTGCCTTGCAATACGTGATCGGCCAGGAACTGCGGACCTGAAATATAAGGTAGGCCTTCATTCAGCATGTATTCCACAGCATCAATACCACGTTTCATGGCATTGCCGACAATTATTAGATCTGGATGCGGTTGTAGATGGCTACGGTCATAGCCCTGCATTAGTGTAATGCCTGCATTTTCCAGTTGGGTCGACATTGGCGGATACACGTTCTGGTCTGAACCTGTCACCTTATGTCCAAGGTCTCGCGCGAGTAAGGCCAGCGAGCCCATAAAGGTGCCACAAATGCCCAAGATATGCAGATGCATCTACTTCACTCCATTCTGTACTGACACATCACTTTGTTTTCTGTGCTGTTGTCATGATTTATTCGATTTACCGGCAACGATAGCAAGGCTTTGCGGGAAAAGATAGGCATTCTGGCGTGATTTTTTATGTGAAGAAACGATGCTGAATGCGATAAAAAACCAAGCTTCACGATTATCTTTTACTACAATAATCCGTAAAATATCCGGTAAATTTTCTAATGGCATCCGCTATGTTCTGGCCCCTGCTTCTGCTTGTTTGTGCAAACTGCTTTATGACGTTGGCCTGGTATGGTCATCTGAAATTTTTGCCGCATGATGCACCGATGTGGCAGATTATTCTATTCAGTTGGCTGATCGCGCTGTGTGAATATAGCCTGATGATTCCAGCGACCCGATTGATGGCACAACATGGTCTGGCGGTCGGTCAGATGAAGATTACCCAGGAAGTGGTGACCTTATTGGTCTTTGTGCCCTTTATGCTGTTCATGTTTAAACAGCCGTTTAAACTGGATTATCTCTGGGCAGGATTATGCCTGTGTGGCTGTGTCTATTTCGTGTTCCGTAGCCCCTAATATCACTGAAGTCGTGTACATCCCTATTTTTATTCCAGATTTTAATATTTCATTAAAAAAATAAGAAAAATCGAGCCTTGCTTTGACCGTTAAATTTTATGAAGCTGAATTTTCAGTCTATAATATGCCTTCCCATTAAAGCTTGGCTCTCTCGTCGAGATTTATCTTCTCTTACTTTAATCTCTGGAAACATTGCAATGAATGCGGCTGCTGCACAAGATGCTCCTCTAGTAGGTATTATCATGGGTTCTCAATCAGACTGGGCAACTCTCGAACACACTGCCAATATGCTTAAGCAGCTTGGTGTCCCATTTGAGGCCGAAGTCGTTTCCGCACACCGTACTCCTGACCGTCTGTTTGAATATGCAGAACAAGCGCGTGATCGTGGTATCCAGGTGATTATTGCTGGTGCTGGCGGTGCAGCGCATTTACCAGGTATGTGTGCCGCGAAAACTGATCTGCCAGTATTAGGCGTGCCAGTAAAATCTTCGATCTTAAATGGTGTGGATTCATTGCTTTCAATCGTGCAAATGCCAGCGGGTATTGCAGTGGGCACTTTGGCGATTGGTCCTGCAGGTGCAACTAACGCAGCAATTATGGCAGCGCAAATTCTAGGTCTGACTCGTCCAGATATCGCGAAAAATGTTGCCGATTTCCGCGCTGCTCAAACGGATAAAGTGGCAAGCAACAATATTCCAGGTCAACAGTAACACCAAGCTTAAATACGGGACAAAACACAATGGATAAAACCATCGGTATTTTTGGTGGCGGTCAGCTGGGTCGTATGATGGCGCAAGCGGCATTGCCTTTAAACATTCAATGTACTTTTTTTGAAGCGAGTACAGACTGTCCTTCGGCCGCTTTGGGTCCAGTATTTTCGACCAAAGCTGAAAATGGTCTGCAAGACTTTATCAATAGTGCAGATGTGTTCAGCCTTGAGTTTGAAAACACGCCATTGGCAGATGTCGATGTTTTGACAAAAAACAAAGATCTGCATCCACCACGTCAGGCTTTAGCGATTGCACAGCATCGTCTGTCTGAAAAGGCTCTGTTTGATGAGCTTGAGATTCCAGTTGCACCTTATAAAGCCGTGACTTCACTGGAAAGCTTAACAGCAGCTGTTGCCGAGCTTGGTTTACCAATCGTATTGAAAACCTCTCGTGGCGGTTATGACGGTAAAGGACAATTTGTTCTACGTTCAGCAGATCAGATTGATCAGGCTTGGGCTGAATTGGGTCCTGCAGGCGAACTGATCGCAGAAAGCTTTGTAACTTTCTCACGTGAAGTATCTATTATTGCGGTACGTGGCCAAAATGGTGATGTAAAAACTTGGCCATTGGCTGAAAACCATCATCACAATGGCATTCTGTCGCACTCGATTGTTCCCGCACCTAACAGCACGGATCTGCAGCCAGTCGCGCAAGACTACATCACTCGCCTGCTCAATCACCTGAACTATGTTGGTGTATTAACGCTTGAGCTGTTTGTGACTGACAAAGGCTTATATGCGAATGAGATGGCACCACGTGTACATAACTCAGGTCACTGGTCAATTGAAGGTGCGATCTGTTCACAGTTTGAAAACCATGTTCGCGCCGTAGCTGGCTTGCCATTGGGTTCAACTGCTGTAGTACGTCCAACGGTGATGGTCAACATCATCGGTCAGCATCCAAAATCTGAAGATGTTTTGGCTTTAGAAGGCGCGCATCTGCATCTGTATAACAAGTCAGAACGTGAAGGCCGCAAAATTGGTCACATCACTTTGATGCCAAATGACAGCGCACAATTGACTACGCTTTGTCGTCAACTGGCGAAGATTTTGCCAAATCCATTAGCATTGAGCGAAGATATGACCATCTAAGCTTTAACTTGCTGATAAAAAAAGCGATCACACCCGTGGTCGCTTTTTTATTTGTCTGGATTCAGGCATGATTGCGCCTCTTTGAAAATGCCACACCATTTATCGGATTATTTTCAAAATCAATTGCTTATAAAACGTACAATCATTTATAGATAATTGATGAAAATTTAATCTTTTGCTGCATTATTTCATCTATCCAGATTTAAATTTAAATGAATTTAAAACATGTAAAGTGGACTTTGAATTTAAATTCATAAGAATAAATTCAAATTTAAATACGGTTATTTGAATTCAAATCGGGCTTTTGAATTTAAATTCAAAACAATAAATTCAAAACTAGAGAAATGAATTCAAAGTTTTGAATTTAAAAATAACACTCATATTTTATAAATGAATTTAAAAGCTAAGTTGCTGAATACCTCTATTTCTGTGGTTAAACACTTATAGTTATCCACACTGCTACTTTTGAATTTAAAAGCCTTATTGTGCAGGTTTTGAATTTAAATTTAAAAAGTAGGTTTAAATTTGAATTTAAAACATCTTGTGGATAAGTTTTTAAATTCAAAACTTACAAATAAATTTAAAAATGAAGAAAATATGAATTTAAATTTTACGTATTCACGCTTTAATTTTATCCACAAGCTGATAAGGTGATTAGGAACATAATTCGAAATATAAGATTTAAGGGTCCTATGCAACGGCTTGCACTTTTTCTTGGCTCAATCGTTTTGGCTGCCTCTCAGGCAAATGCTGAACTGATTATTAATGGACAGCGTGTAAACGCGTCAGAATTGCCTTCGAGTCCGAGCGTCTATACGCCGAGTTCCAGCTCATTTCAAAATTGTCTGGCTGGGTTGAAATCCCAGGCATTGGCTAAGGGTGTCTATACAGCGTCTTATGATCGCTATACGCAAAATCTCACGCCTGATTATTCCGTGATTGAAAAACTCAACTATCAGCCTGAATTTTCAACGCCGATTTGGGATTATCTGTCTGGTCTGGTGGATGAAGAACGGGTGCAGCAGGGCCGTCAGAAATTACAGCAGCATGGTGATGTGTTAAATCGCGTCAGCGCTGCTTATGGTATTCCAGCGGAAACGGTGGTGGCAGTCTGGGGTGTGGAAAGTAATTATGGGGATATTTCCGGTAAATATCCTTTATTACAGGCGCTTGGTACTTTGAGCTGTGAAGGTCGTCGCCAAAGCTATTTCCGTGGTGAGTTCTTTACCACTATGAAACTGTTGCAGCGCGGTGATGTCTATGAAAATCAACTGAAAGGTTCATGGGCAGGGGCATTTGGTCATACTCAGTTTATGCCATCAACCTATGATGAACTAGCGGTCGATTTTGATGGGGATGGTCGTCGTGATCTGGTGGGCAGTGTTCCGGATGCATTAGCTTCTACCGCCAATTTCCTGAAAAAACGCGGCTGGCAAACGGGTCAGCCGTGGGGCTTTGAAGTCAAACTGCCTTCTGGTGTTTCAACCGCTGGTGAAAGCCGTACCAATAAAAAGCCGTTAAGTCACTGGATGGAACGTGGTTTGGTGCGTGCTGATGGTTCGTCTTTACTGCAAGCTAATCTGTCTGAATCTAGTCAAGCAGGTTTAATTGCCCCGGCAGGGCAAAACGGCCCAGTATTCTTAGTATTTAAAAATTTTGATGCCATTTATAGTTATAACGCTGCGGAAAGTTATGCCTTGGCGATTGCCCATTTATCCGACCGTTTACAAGGCAAGGGTAATTTTCTGACTGCGTGGCCAACTGAGGATCCAGGAACTTCACGTGCCGAACGTCGTGAAATTCAGCAATTCTTGCTGTCCAAAGACTATGATATTGGTGAAGCGGATGGTTTGATTGGGGATAAAACTCGTCAAGCGATCCAACAGGAACAGATGCGTCTGGGACTAAATCCAACCGGTCGAGCGGGGCAGCAGATTTTAAAAGCATTCCGTGCTGAAAAAGCGCGGAATATGCTACGCTAATGATTAGTTGCTTTGAAATCTAATTTTCAAAAAAAGGTCTGCATATGCAGACCTTTTTCATACCTCTATATAGTTATCATTTTTACATGGCAGTAATGGTGCCAAGAACACGGTAACCAGATGCACCAGTCACCGCAGGCAGGTTGCCACTTTGATGATTCATGAAGCGCATGGCTAGCCAAGCAAAAGCGGTGGCTTCTACCCAGGTCGGGCTTAAACCTAAATCGGCTGTGGTCTGTACGCTCCATTGATGTTTGCGTAAACGCCAGCGGAGTTGTTCCAGTAAGTGTGAATTATACGCACCGCCACCACAGACATAGACTTCACCGGTATCTAAGCCAGAACGGTAAATGGCTTTCTTGATCGCGCGGGTCGTGAGCTTCATTAAAGTCGCCTGAACATTTTCAGGATTATCTTCCAGCTCGTCATATTCTAAAGAACTGCGCCAGTCGGCAATCTGTTCGTCCAGCCATTCCAAGTTAAAGTCTTCACGGCCGGTACTTTTTGGCGGCTCTTTAGAAAAATATTCGTGTTCTTGTAAACGATCCAGCAGGCTGCGGATCGGAGTGCCATAAGCCGCCCAATTACCATTTTCATCATAGGGTTGGCCGGTATAGCGTTCACACCAGGCATCCATCAGAATATTAGCCGGACCAGTATCAAAGCCATACACCTGATCTGGCTGACCTGCAGGCAACATGCTGACATTGGCAATACCGCCTAAATTCAGAATCACACGGTTGATATTGTCATGCTGGAAAATATCTTGGTGAAAAGCAGGCACTAAAGGTGCGCCCTGGCCGCCAGCCGCTAGATCACGACGACGAAAATCGGAAATGGTCGGAATCTGGGTAATTTCAGTAATAATATTTGGATCGCCGATCTGCAGGGTAAAGCCATGTTCCGGACGGTGACGAATGGTCTGTCCGTGTGAGCCAATAGCTTTGATTTGCGAACGATCCAGATTATTTTTTTCAATCAGCTCATTAATCCCATGACCAATCATCTGCGCCAGTGCAACATCGGCCTTACCCATACGGTCAATTTCATTATCACCCGGCAACGTGAGTGCCATCAGTTCATCACGAAGATCATGATCAAAAGGCAAGGTGAGGGTGGCATGAAGCTGAAGTGGATCAAAAGAAGCAGCAACAATATCGACACCATCCATGCTTGTGCCGGTCATTACCCCAATATAGATCGCTGTCATGGTTATTCTTAAGCCTGCAATGTGCTGAAAAAGTGTTAGTATATCGCACAAATTGAATAACTGATGTATTTGGGTTTTGTGATGTCAAATTTCCTGCCGGCTGAAGAACAACTTGCCCTCATCCAACGAGGCACACACGAAATTATTTCTGAAGAAGATCTTCTGAAGAAATTAAAGCAGAATCGTCCGCTAAAAATTAAAGCGGGTTTTGACCCAACTGCACCTGATTTGCACTTAGGTCATACTGTACTGATCAATAAACTCAAAGTGTTCCAGGACCTGGGTCACGAAGTTTTCTTCCTGATTGGTGACTATACTGCAATGATCGGTGACCCAACCGGCAAGAGCGCAACACGTCCACCATTATCACGTGAACAAGTTTTAGAAAACGCAAAAACTTATCAAGAACAAGTATTTAAAATTCTTGATCCAAATAAAACCAAGGTTGTATTCAACTCTGAATGGTTTGGCAAAAAAACTGCAGCAGATTTGATCCAGTTAGCATCTCAGCAAACTGTAGCGCGTATGTTAGAGCGTGATGATTTCACCAAGCGTTATAACAACCAGCAACCGATTGCGATTCATGAATTCCTGTATCCGTTGGTACAAGGTTATGACTCAGTGGCACTTGAAGCAGACGTAGAGCTGGGTGGTACAGACCAAACCTTTAACCTGTTAATGGGTCGTACCCTTCAAGGTCGTTATGATCAAGAAGCGCAAGTCTGTATTACAGTACCCATTCTTGAAGGTTTAGACGGTGTGAATAAAATGTCTAAATCTTTGGGTAACTATATTGGTGTATTTGATGCCCCAGGTGCGATGTACCAGAAAGTCCTGTCTATGCCGGACTCACTGATCGAGCGTTACTTTGATCTGCTCAGCTTCAAATCTGTAGAAGAAATTCAGGTATTGCTGAAAGAAATTGAAGAAGGTCGTAATCCACAAGAAGTGAAACGTATCCTTGCGCTGGAACTGGTTGAACGGTTCCATGGTGCCGAAGCTGCTGCTCATGCACATAAAGGTGCGGGTAATATCATTACGGAGGGTGAACTTCCTGAAGGTACGCCTGAAGTGACTATTTCACTGGGCGAGTTTGGTGGTGAAATCTTTATCACTTCGATTCTGCGTGAAGCGGGTCTGACTAAAAACTCGGCACAAGCCAAAGATGCGCTGGGTCGTGGTGCTGTAAAAGTAGACTGGAAACTGGTTGATGCAACTTTTTCTGTGAAAGAAAACGTGACTTTGATTGTTCAAGCGAGCAAGAAAGCTATTGCAAAAGTGACCTTTGTTGACTGAGTGACTTTCTAAGTTATTGAATTAAAAGCAGGCTTCGGCCTGCTTTTTTTTATGGGCTTCTATATTCAAAATTCAAATAAGCAAATTCAAAAAAAACCTTATGAAAACAAGAGTTAAATTTTCCCAAATCCCTTGCGTTTCCCCATTATTATGTATAAGATTTATTCATCTAGAGAATTCGCTTTAAGCACATCTAGAGGGTAGTGGTAATAACAAATAACTCCACAACTTATATAGTCTCTTCCCCAAGAGACTTTTTTTAAGATACTGCAGCGAATAACTATAATAATGACATACTGGATCGGGTAAAGATTCAATTCCGAGGGAGAGATTTTGGGAGAGATCTCTTCCTTTTTTATTTCCTAAATTTCACTTTTCCTTTCTATATTTTCTTTTAACAATCACATTTTTGATTTGCTTTAAATACAGCGAAGATTGCCCGATAGATACTGACATCCAGAAAATTATCAGTATGCTGATCAGATGAGGTCTCAAAGAAGATCCGTAAATTTAAAATAAGAGGGTAAACAGCGTTTATGTACCATTATCAGACTCAGGATATTTTCGATCAGGAAATCGATTTCATTTTGCGTTTTCTATTTGAATACGATACGCCTGAACAAAAACAGAAATCCTTTGATCAAGCACATGCTTTATTGCAGCAACTCGATCTCGCCTCACACTATCTTCTATTCTCCTTGGTCAAGGAGCGTTTACCACGCCGGGCTAAATTGTTATTTGCCGCTGAGGACTATACAGGTAAGAACGAAGTGATTGAGGAAGTCATGCATCACTGGGTAGGACATCATAATTCCCAATACGCAGCTTAAGTCGTTTTAACATCCTACCGAACTTTATATAGCTACTAAATTAGGTGTCATAACTTATATAAAGCTGAATAAAGAGGATTTACTGATTTTTTACGCTTTAAAATCTGGAAGTAAAAAGAAAAGCCAGTATAAAAATAGCAGAATGGCTTTGCTGATCTGGTCTATATCTATAAGTTGGATAGAAAACAGTAAAATATGTAAGCTGATATAAGAAAGTTTTAGAAAATTCTGGATACAGCGCTGAAATTCTAAGGACTTATCAAAAATTATTGCCTTTTTGAGAGCTATTAGGTCTTAATAAAAATCACTATTAAAAAATGAATTGCAGTGAATACAGCTTTTATTTCAGAAAAATGCTCAAAATTTAGATAAAAAAGCGATTTTTTCATGATTTTCGTAGAAAAAAGATACATACGTGAAAAATATAGTGAATTGGGGGTTGCAATGATTCTGAAATCCTCTAGAATGCACCCATACCGACGAGATACACGGTGATGAACGAAGCGGATCGCTGAGTTGTCTAGTGTTTTGAGTCCAGCTTCTAGCATTGACGAGATGTTAGAAAGATCATTAAGAGATTATGAAGAACAACTTGTGTGGATTTTTACTGGTTGATCGATCGAAATTATTTTCATTGATTGATGGTAGAAATTACTCGAAGTTTATTTGAGAAATATTTGTCAGAAAATTGATGAGCCAAGATTGGTACCCTTTAAAGGTACTACTGATTTTAAACTGAAGAGTTTGATCATGGCTCAGATTGAACGCTGGCGGCAGGCTTAACACATGCAAGTCGAGCGGGAATAGGTAGCTTGCTACTGATTTCTAGCGGCGGACGGGTGAGTAATGCTTAGGAATCTGCCTATTAGTGGGGGACAACGTTCCGAAAGGAACGCTAATACCGCATACGTCCTACGGGAGAAAGCAGGGGATCTTCGGACCTTGCGCTAATAGATGAGCCTAAGTCGGATTAGCTAGTTGGTGGGGTAAAGGCCTACCAAGGCGACGATCTGTAGCGGGTCTGAGAGGATGATCCGCCACACTGGGACTGAGACACGGCCCAGACTCCTACGGGAGGCAGCAGTGGGGAATATTGGACAATGGGGGGAACCCTGATCCAGCCATGCCGCGTGTGTGAAGAAGGCCTTTTGGTTGTAAAGCACTTTAAGCGAGGAGGAGGCTTACCTAGTTAATACCTAGGATAAGTGGACGTTACTCGCAGAATAAGCACCGGCTAACTCTGTGCCAGCAGCCGCGGTAATACAGAGGGTGCGAGCGTTAATCGGATTTACTGGGCGTAAAGCGTGCGTAGGCGGCTTTTTAAGTCGGATGTGAAATCCCTGAGCTTAACTTAGGAATTGCATTCGATACTGGAAAGCTAGAGTATGGGAGAGGATGGTAGAATTCCAGGTGTAGCGGTGAAATGCGTAGAGATCTGGAGGAATACCGATGGCGAAGGCAGCCATCTGGCCTAATACTGACGCTGAGGTACGAAAGCATGGGGAGCAAACAGGATTAGATACCCTGGTAGTCCATGCCGTAAACGATGTCTACTAGCCGTTGGGGCCTTTGAGGCTTTAGTGGCGCAGCTAACGCGATAAGTAGACCGCCTGGGGAGTACGGTCGCAAGACTAAAACTCAAATGAATTGACGGGGGCCCGCACAAGCGGTGGAGCATGTGGTTTAATTCGATGCAACGCGAAGAACCTTACCTGGCCTTGACATACTAAGAACTTTCCAGAGATGGATTGGTGCCTTCGGGAACTTAGATACAGGTGCTGCATGGCTGTCGTCAGCTCGTGTCGTGAGATGTTGGGTTAAGTCCCGCAACGAGCGCAACCCTTTTCCTTATTTGCCAGCGGGTAATGCCGGGAACTTTAAGGATACTGCCAGTGACAAACTGGAGGAAGGCGGGGACGACGTCAAGTCATCATGGCCCTTACGGCCAGGGCTACACACGTGCTACAATGGTCGGTACAAAGGGTTGCTACTGCGCGAGCAGATGCTAATCTCAAAAAGCCGATCGTAGTCCGGATCGCAGTCTGCAACTCGACTGCGTGAAGTCGGAATCGCTAGTAATCGCGGATCAGAATGCCGCGGTGAATACGTTCCCGGGCCTTGTACACACCGCCCGTCACACCATGGGAGTTTGTTGCACCAGAAGTAGGTAGTCTAACCGCAAGGAGGACGCTTACCACGGTGTGGCCGATGACTGGGGTGAAGTCGTAACAAGGTAGCCGTAGGGGAACCTGCGGCTGGATCACCTCCTTAACGAAAGATTGACGATTGGTAAGAATCCACAACAAGTTGTTCTTCATGACGATGTATCTGAGGGTCTGTAGCTCAGTTGGTTAGAGCACACGCTTGATAAGCGTGGGGTCACAAGTTCAAGTCTTGTCAGACCCACCACTACTGACGAAGCAATTCATACAGAAACGGAACGGTACATTGACTTATTGATAAGCTGGGGACTTAGCTTAGTTGGTAGAGCGCCTGCTTTGCACGCAGGAGGTCAGGAGTTCGACTCTCCTAGTCTCCACCACGAATTAATTTAAAAGCACTGCTTTTTAAATTAATGAGGTTGAATGATTACACTGTAATCAAACAATACTGGAAAGAGCTAAGAAATAAGCGATCAAGTGCTTAGGTTATAGAGCTTAGTGATAAAGAGGCGTATTATTCGCTTCGTTGTTATTAACCTCTGTGATTTATCACAGTAATGCAGTCCGACGAGGATGCATTAAATCATTAACAGAATATATTTGAGTTGAAATAATTTGTTCATACTCGTTGAAAGCAACACAGGTAACTGTGAAGTGATTAAATGAGTACTAGCGATTAAACTGAATCAAGCGTTTTGGTATATGAATCTAATTGAAGCTGTACAGTGATTAAGTTCATGAAACTCTAACTGTGGCGATTAAGTTCGCAACGCGAAGTACTACTTGTAGGTACGAGCGACTGTTTGGGGTTGTATAGTCAAGTAATTAAGTGCATGTGGTGGATGCCTTGGCAGTCAGAGGCGAAGAAAGACGTGATAGCCTGCGAAAAGCTCCGGGGAGGCGGCAAATATCCTGTGATCCGGAGATTTCTGAATGGGGAAACCCACTTACCATAAGGTAGGTATCATTAACTGAATACATAGGTTAATGAGGCGAACGAGGGGAAGTGAAACATCTCAGTACCCTTAGGAAAAGAAATCAATTGAGATTCCCTCAGTAGCGGCGAGCGAACGGGGAACAGCCCATTAAGTCATATCAGTTTTAGTGGAACGCTCTGGGAAGTGCGACCATAGTGGGTGATAGTCCTGTACACGAAAGGGCTGATATGATGATGTCGAGTAGGGCGAGGCACGTGAAACCTTGTCTGAATATGGGGGGACCATCCTCCAAGGCTAAATACTCCTGACTGACCGATAGTGAACCAGTACCGTGAGGGAAAGGCGAAAAGAACCCCTGTGAGGGGAGTGAAATAGATCCTGAAACCGCATGCATACAAGCAGTGGGAGCCACGTCAAGTGGTGACTGCGTACCTTTTGTATAATGGGTCAGCGACTTATATTCAGTAGCGAGGTTAACCGTATAGGGGAGCCGTAGGGAAACCGAGTCTTAATAGGGCGTTTAGTTGCTGGGTATAGACCCGAAACCGGGTGATCTATCCATGAGCAGGTTGAAGGTTAGGTAACACTGACTGGAGGACCGAACCCACTGTCGTTGAAAAGCCAGGGGATGACTTGTGGATAGGGGTGAAAGGCTAATCAAACTCGGTGATAGCTGGTTCTCCCCGAAAGCTATTTAGGTAGCGCCTCGGACGAATACCATTGGGGGTAGAGCACTGTTTCGGCTAGGGGGTCATCCCGACTTACCAAACCGATGCAAACTCCGAATACCAATGAGTACTATCCGGGAGACAGACTGCGGGTGCTAACGTCCGTAGTCAAGAGGAAAACAATCCAGACCGCCAGCTAAGGCCCCTAAATTATAGTTAAGTGGGAAACGATGTGGGAAGGCATAGACAGCTAGGAGGTTGGCTTAGAAGCAGCCACCCTTTAAAGAAAGCGTAATAGCTCACTAGTCGAGTCGGCCTGCGCGGAAGATGTAACGGGGCTAAAACTATATGCCGAAGCTGCGGATTTGCAATTTATTGCAAGTGGTAGGGGAGCGTTCTGTAAGCCGATGAAGGTGGATTGAGAAGTCTGCTGGAGGTATCAGAAGTGCGAATGCTGACGTGAGTAACGACAAAACGGGTGAAAAACCCGTTCGCTGAAAGACCAAGGGTTCCAGTCCAACGTTAATCGGGGCTGGGTGAGTCGACCCCTAAGGCGAGGCCGAGAGGCGTAGTCGATGGGAAATTGGTTAATATTCCAATACTTCTGTTTAATGCGATGAGAGGACGGAGAAGGTTAAGTCAGCCTGGCGTTGGTTGTCCAGGTGGAAGACTGTAGGCATGCATCTTAGGCAAATCCGGGGTGCTCTATGCTGAGAGTTGATAGCAAGCTGTACTTGTACAGTGAAGTGGCTGATACCATACTTCCAGGAAAAGTCTCTAAGCTTCAGTTAAACAGGAATCGTACCCGAAACCGACACAGGTGGTCAGGTCGAGTAGACCAAAGCGCTTGAGAGAACTCTGCTGAAGGAACTAGGCAAAATGGTACCGTAACTTCGGGAGAAGGTACGCTGCCGGCGGTGATAGGACTTGCTCCTTGAGCTGTTGGCAGCCTCAGAAACCAGGCCCCTGCAACTGTTTATTAAAAACATAGCACTCTGCAAACACGAAAGTGGACGTATAGGGTGTGATGCCTGCCCGGTGCTGGAAGGTTAATTGATGTGGTTAGCGCAAGCGAAGCTATTGATCGAAGCCCCAGTAAACGGCGGCCGTAACTATAACGGTCCTAAGGTAGCGAAATTCCTTGTCGGGTAAGTTCCGACCTGCACGAATGGCATAATGATGGGGGCGCTGTCTCCAGCAGAGGCTCAGTGAAATCGAATTCGCCGTGAAGATGCGGTGTACCCGCGGCTAGACGGAAAGACCCCGTGAACCTTTACTGCAGCTTGACATTGAACTTTGATCTTACTTGTGTAGGATAGGTGGGAGGCTTTGAAGTGGCGACGCTAGTTGCCATGGAGCCGTCCTTGAAATACCACCCTGGTAATATTGAGGTTCTAACTCTGTCCCGTTATCCGGGACGAGGACCATGTCTGGTGGGTAGTTTGACTGGGGCGGTCTCCTCCTAAAGAGTAACGGAGGAGTACGAAGGTGCGCTCAGCGTGGTCGGAAATCACGCGTAGAGTATAAAGGCAAAAGCGCGCTTAACTGCGAGACCCACAAGTCGAGCAGGTACGAAAGTAGGTCTTAGTGATCCGGTGGTTCTGTATGGAAGGGCCATCGCTCAACGGATAAAAGGTACTCTGGGGATAACAGGCTGATACCGCCCAAGAGTTCATATCGACGGCGGTGTTTGGCACCTCGATGTCGGCTCATCTCATCCTGGGGCTGAAGCAGGTCCCAAGGGTATGGCTGTTCGCCATTTAAAGAGGTACGCGAGCTGGGTTTAGAACGTCGTGAGACAGTTCGGTCCCTATCTACCGTGGGCGCTGGAAATTTGAGAGGATCTGCTCCTAGTACGAGAGGACCAGAGTGGACGAACCTCTGGTGTACCGGTTGTGACGCCAGTCGCATCGCCGGGTAGCTATGTTCGGAAGGGATAACCGCTGAAAGCATCTAAGCGGGAAGCCTACCTCAAGATAAGATTTCCCTTGGACTTTATGTCCACTAAAGAGCCGTTGAAGACTACGACGTTGATAGGTTGGATGTGGAAGTGCAGTGATGCATGAAGCTGACCAATACTAATTGCTCGTGAGGCTTGACTATACAACACCCAAGCAGTTGTATACGAACTTCGAAAGAAGTGAGCATCAATTGATTTCATATTGATCTAACGATCAGACAAAAACTTGATTTAGTGAACGCTAAAGCGCAAACTACGACAACTCAGATACATCTGTTAATGAATTCTATTTGAAGAAAGCTAGGCACGAAGAGCACTGCTCTGAGAGAAGACCATAGCGAGT
Organism: Acinetobacter sp. LoGeW2-3; assembly: GCF_002688565.1. Taxonomy (NCBI): domain Bacteria; kingdom Pseudomonadati; phylum Pseudomonadota; class Gammaproteobacteria; order Moraxellales; family Moraxellaceae; genus Acinetobacter; species Acinetobacter sp. LoGeW2-3. The sequence goes on from NZ_CP024011.1 coordinate 1,146,641, forward strand.
AAGCATACCAGTTGTGCTGGCGACCATAGCAAGAGTGAACCACCTGATCCCTTCCCGAACTCAGAAGTGAAACCTCTTAGCGCTGATGGTAGTGTGGGGTTTCCCATGTGAGAGTAAGTCATCGCCAGCTCATTATTCCAAAAGCCCCCTGCTAGCCAGGGGGCTTTTTTATGCGTGGAATAATGATTCGTCTAAAAAATAAACTTAATTTGATATAATCATGATCTTAATAAACTGAAATATAAAAATAAATTTGGAAAAAGCATGCAGATTCTTTTCATTTTAATTGTTCTATTGGCTTTGATTTACTTTCCAACCAAATACGTTGCTGAATACTTCGGGGCAGAGCGAACTGGTTTTTGGGCGATTTTGTTGACCTTAATTATTAATGGCTTCATTACCCAAGCTGTAGGATCATTTATCGATAATAAACTGATTACTTTTGTGATCATGCTAGGCATTGGTGGCTTACTGTTTCAACATATCCTGTCTGCTGCCAGCTACAGACAAGGATTTGTTATCTCATTATTAAGTCAGGTTGCTATTCTGGTCTGTTTCTTGGTGTTTGCTGGTACATATAGTGTTGTGGCTACTTAATGGTTGGAATAGATCTAGTCATTTATTAATCCTAATTTCAAAATACCTTCTGAACTTCATAAGGTGTTTTTTATATATGACCCAAATAATTGCTGTTTAAAACAAGAATATTCATGTAATACCTTCATTTACCTGTTATTAAATTGATTAAAAACTGGACTACTGGGTCTAGCTTTTTGCACCATTCTGCGACCTTTGTATAGTATTTGAGCAAAGTTAAGCATGCTCAACTAAGGCTGTTGCGAAAGCATGGCGGGATAAATCAATAAAAATAAGATTAAAGAGTTAATTGTCATGTGTCGCGGTTCAAAACAATGAAATTGAAAACTCACAGGAGGTGAGACGTGACAATGAATACAGTCAATGTAAATGACGTCATCGATAAGGCCAAATTTACCCCATTTCACTTTAATGTGGTGTTCTGGTGTTTGCTGATTATTTTATTTGATGGCTATGACCTGGCGATTAATGGTGTGGCTTTGCCGCTGTTAATGCAGGAATGGTCTTTAAGCGCAGTACAGGCTGGTATGCTGGCGAGTACTGCACTTGCAGGCATGATGTTCGGTGCCATGCTGTTTGGAACCTTAGCAGACAAAATTGGCCGTAAGAAAGTTATTATGATCTGTGTGGTGCTATTTAGCGGCTTTACCTTTGCTGGTGGCTTTGCATCTAACCCGACAGAATTCGGTCTATTACGTTTCCTGGCTGGTTTAGGCATTGGTGGTGTAATGCCAAACTTGGTAGCGCTTACTTCTGAATATGCACCGCAGCGCTTACGTGCCACCTTAGTTACTACCATGTTCAGTGGCTATGCGGTAGGGGGTGTAATGGCAGCTTTATTGGGTGCTTGGTTTACACCTAATTTTGCTTGGCAAATCATGTTCTTTATTGCAGGTGTGCCATTACTGTTATTGCCGCTAATCTGGAAATTTTTGCCTGAATCCCTGACCTTTTTGGTAAAAGCACAGAAGAACGACAATGCCCGTCAAATCATGCAGCGTTTAGATGATCAGCTGAGTTTAAATGCACAGACTCAATTGGCTTTAAGCGAGATCAAAATTGCTGAACCTGCTTTTGTCAGCAGCCTGTTTAAGCAGGGGCGTACAGCAAGCACATTACTGTTCTGGCTAGCCTTCTTCATGTGTTTGCTGACGCTATATGCATTGGGCAGCTGGTTACCGAAACTGATGATGGCAGCAGGCTATTCCTTGGGTAACAGTCTAATGTTCCTGCTAGCAATGAATATTGGCGCAGTGATTGGCACTGTAGGCGGCGGTATTTTGGCGGATAAGTTCCACTTAAAACCGGTGATCATCACCTTATGTTTATCCGGTGCAGTGGCATTATCCCTATTAGGCTTTAAGTCACCTCAGCCTGTGATTTACTTCCTGGTTGCTGTAGCGGGTGCTTCAGCGATTGGTGGTCAGATTCTGCTGTACAGCTATGTAGCACAATACTATCCATTAACTGTTCGTTCTACTGGCATTGGTTGGGCTTCAGCAGTAGGGCGTAGTGGTGCAATTGTTGGTCCTATCTTGATCGGTATGCTACTCGGTATGGAATTACCGCATCAGTTGAACTTCATGGCTGTCGGCTTGCCAGTGGTGATTGTAGCCATTGCTGTATCACTGATTGTGCGTAAAGACCGCGTGGTTGATGTAGATCCAGTCGCAGAGCAGAAGCTTAAAGCTGTCAAGGCTTAGTGACCCACCGGTTCTTATATTCATTTTTAGTCTTTAAAAACCGTGAAACCCCTTCAAATAAGGGGTTTCAGCGTTTAAATTCATAATTTTCCGCAGAAATCAAAATATATTTTTCCGCAGTCAAAATCACTAAAAAACATAGTTAAAAATAGATTTTAAATATATAAAACAAGTATTTAAATATTAATAATAACGTGATAAATCACATAAAAGTATGTTTCTTAAGATTTAATTTACCTTAACTATGGTCTTATTGTGACGCAAAAACCGCTTCAGTATATTCGCTCGAACTGGCTGTTTTGTCGTAATGGTCAGTAGGATTTATGGACAAGTACTCATGGGAGATGAGAACGATGACAACGGAAAAAATAGATGTTAATTCTGTAGTCGATAATGCGAAATTTACGCCTTTTCACTTCAATGTAGTTGCTTGGTGTTTACTCATTATCTTATTTGATGGCTACGATTTAGCAATTAATGGTGTGACGCTTCCACTCTTAATGCAAGATTGGGGCTTAAGCGCAGTACAAGCAGGTATGCTGGCCAGTACAGCACTTGCAGGCATGATGTTTGGTGCCATGATTTTTGGTTCACTGGCAGACAAGATTGGCCGTAAAAAAGTCATCATGATCTGTATCGTGCTATTTAGTGGTTTAACTTTCGCGGGCGGCTTTGCCTCTAACCCGACTGAATTTGGTATGTTACGTTTCCTTGCTGGTTTAGGCATTGGTGGGGTAATGCCAAACCTGGTAGCACTGACTTCTGAATATGCGCCACAAAAGATGCGTAGTACCTTAGTAACCACAATGTTCAGTGGCTATGCCGTAGGTGGCGTAATGGCTGCTTTACTCGGCTCATGGTTTACCCCAGATTTTGGCTGGCAAATCATGTTCTTTATCGCAGGTATTCCTTTATTTTTACTGCCTGTGATCTGGAAATTCCTACCTGAATCTTTGTCATTCATGGTGAAGGTAAATAAACAGCCTGAAGCACGTCGTATCGTGCGTCGCCTGGCACCGAATGTAAAAGTAACAGACAATACTGTATTCACTTTACCTGAAGAAAATGTACCTGAAGCTGCGAACGTGGTCAGCCTGTTCCGTCGCGGTCGTGCAGTAAATACCTTACTGTTTTGGGTAGCATTCTTCACCTGCTTACTGACGATGTATGCACTCAGCAGCTGGTTGCCAAAATTGATGATGGCTGCGGGCTACTCAATGGACAACAGTCTGATGTTCATGATGGTCATGAACGTAGGTGCAGTGGTTGGTATCGTCGGCGGTGGTATTCTGGCTGACCGTTTCCACCTGAAACCAGTACTGATGTTCCTGGGTATTATGGGAGCGATTGTGATGAGCTCAATGGGCTTTGCAGCGAACCAGTTCTTACTTTACATCTTGGTGTTCCTGGCTGGTGCAGCGTCAATCGGTTCGCAAATGTTGCTATACAGCTATGTAGCGCAGTACTACCCACTGGCAGTACGTTCTACAGGTATTGGTTGGTCTTCTGCGATCGGTCGTATGGGTGCAATTGTAGGTCCAATCCTGATTGGTGGCTTACTGGGTATGAATCTGCCTGCACACTTCAACTTTATGGCAGTTGGTTTACCGGTACTGATTACAGCGATTGCTGTTGCACTGATCATGCATGAAAATGAAGCTGACAAGATTGGTTCAGCGGATACAGTTGCAGCAAAAGCTTAAAACCAAGTTTGAAATAAGAGGCCTCCGAAAGGGGGCTTTTTTATGACAAAAGAAAAATAGTCATATAGCGTGTTTAAATATTTATAAGCACTTTATATTTAACATTATAATTGGCATAAATATTTTTAAAATTATAGAGATTTTACTAGAGGGGACGTAATGGAATTAATTGAGCAGATTGCTGAAGTTCTTAGAGAAGCTAAAAAAGAAATGCATGTTGATGCAATCGCTGAAGCAATTGTAGAAAAGTATCCACATACACGTGCACCTCTGTATGAATTATCTAAAAAAGTATCATCGTTATTAGCAAAAGACATTGCAAAGAAAAAGACGAAATCAGATTTTGTAAAACCAAAAAATTCTAAAGGTGCTCCTAGAAGAGGAATGTACCGAATTAAAATTAAAAGAGTTACTCCTGAAATTGTTCCTCCTCCTCCAATTGTAAATGTGCTTTATACAGGGAAAGCAGGCGAATTTGCTGTAATGTCTGAATTACTTTTCTTTGGTTTTAATACCTCATTTATGACTGTAGATGATGGAATTGATATCGTAGCGACTAAAGATAATAAATATTTTCATATCCAAGTTAAAACGGCAAATATCTCTGAATCAAACAACCAGTATAAATTTACTATTAATCAGAGATCATATGATTCAAAAGATGCCTCTTCAACTTTCTATATTTTTGTTTTGAGATCAGCTTCAGGACCGTCATTTGTAAATAACTATATTATCCTCCCGAATAGTGACATTAGCCGATTAATAGAATCTGGAATAATCACACAAGGTAATAAGTTATCTATTAGAATTGAAAAAGATACGACAGGAAAGTATTTATTGAACTCTAAAGAAGATGTCAAATATGCATTGAACCGGTTTGATAAGATACGTTAGTAAGAAAAAATCTATTACTTTTATTAGATTTATATAAAGATTAATTTAAGGCAATATTCTTCAAGATAAAGATATTTTTTAGGTAGAAAATTATGGAATTCAATTCTATCTCCCCAATCCCTGAAGATGATGAAGAACTTCATCTTCCTGAACTGGTGTACTGGGCTTCAGTCGGTGACGTTGAACAGGTCGAGCAGGGCTTACAAGAAGGTCTGGACGTCAACTCTGCCGATGAAGAAGGCTATAGCGCTTTACAGGCCGCTGCTGAAAATGATCATCTTGAAGTGGTGAAGCTGCTGGTGAGCAAAGGCGCAGATGTCGATCATCGCAGTACCTATACCGCTTTAGAGCTGGCTGAAATGGCAGGCAATAAAGACGTTGTGGAATATCTAAAAAGCCTGAAAGGCAGTATTCCCAAATAAGAAAGAATAAAAAGAAACCCCACAAGTTGGGGTTTCTTTTTAAAGGCAGTTTGGAATTACGGAATAATATCCATATCCGCTTCCAATTCTTCGACAATCGCGGTATTAAAAGCAGGTAAATCGTCCGGATTACGTGAAGTAATCAGTACCCAGCCATTGGTATTGCAGCGGTGTACTTCTTCATCGACCCATTTTGCACCGGCATTCTGCAGATCCAGTTTAATACTCTTATAAGAAGTCAGGTGTTTGTCTTTGACCCGACCTGCATCGATCAATGCCCATGGACCATGACAGATCGCTGCAATCGGTTTCTGGTTATCGGCAAAGTACTGAATAATGCGTTGGGCATCTTCATTAATCCGTAATTTATCGGCATTTACTGTACCGCCAGGAATCACCAGAAGATCATAATCTTCAACATTGACTTCATGCAGTGTGGTATCGGGTGTGTATTGTGCACTTTGCTTTTCATCACTTTCTACGGTTTGAACATCTTCATTTTTTTCTGCAGCATGAATGACTAGGAAGCCTTTTGATTGCAGGAAGTCCAGCGGTTGAACCAGTTCATCGTGTTCAATACCCGAGTTTGAAGTAATAATCAGAACTTTCTTGACCATAATTTTATATCTCAATATCTGCAGGGGTCTTTAGCTTAGCAATAAGGCATTTTTTGCAATGTTGCTTTTTTAGCCGAGGACTGTAAGCATTTATAGAAGAAAAGCCTGATAGAACAACAGAGAAAAACAATAGATGGAAAAAAGCCCCGATATCCTATCGGGGCTTTTCCGTATTTCGTGCTCTAGGTATAACTCCTGTCGTACCTCACGTCCTGGTGTATCTGCTTATTCTTGTTTTTATGTTTCGGAGCATCCTGCTCTCTATGTGTTTAAGATACTGCAGCTTGATTAAGCTCGAAAGACGTAGATGACAGCTTATGTTGTACGCCTAGGCTTACAGGATTTAAGCTAATTTCTGTAAGCCATTCTTTTCATTAAAAGTGCATATCTAGACCGATATAAGGACCTTTAAATTCGAGCTGAAGATCTGGTGCATTATTTTGCTCGGCATCCATTTTCATGATGCGATAACCCACTTTGGCACCAACGTCCACTAGCAGATTGTCAACAAAGTCGTATTGAAGTTCAGCCTGGACATCAGTCTTTTTAGTATCGCTACCATGGCTATAAACGGCTTCAGCTTTGGCACTCATACCGGTAAATGGCAGTTTGACACCCGCCGTTGCATAGAGCAGTGGGCTGTATTCATCCAGATCGTACTGGGTCGCAACACCAGCATTCAGGTTTCTCACCGTACCATCCAGATTAGTTAAGCCGACACCGACATCGGCATGTACAACGGTATCCAGCAATTCGTAATACAGAATATAGTCGATATTGTTCAGCTCGATATCTGAAGCGTTAAGCAAAGTGCTTTGCTCGCTGTTGCTGTCGAGATTTACGTATTTAATTTTTGCATTTGGCAACAATGGCACTGGATGTTCCAAAGCTACAGACAGCTGCACCGTCCCTTGACGATCCAGATCATGTTTGCTGGCATTACCAGACTGGCTATAACCGTCAAAATTCCAGTAGCTGGCATCTGCTTTTAGACCAATGACATCGGCATGGCTGATTGTAGTGAACGCCAGTCCACATAATAGGGTATTAATGATTCTTGCGTACATAGGTTTAATTTCCTTGTGCTTAACTCAAATTGCGCAGTTTTATGACCTAAATCCATATTTTTAATATTTCTGGCTAGCTGCATCATATAGATAATTTTCAAAATGTATATGGCAGGAAATAGGGGATCATTTGGTCAGGTTGCACTTCATTTTTTTATTTTATTTTGTCGTATCTGAGGTAATTGTAGAGCAGGCTTTTCAACCATCTACACCATGGTCTACATTTTAAAAACGCATGTCACTGGATCTTAGGCATATAATGAATTATATCGAAATATTGCGTGACCCTGAAAGGACGTGACATGACCAAAATCCGAGCAGTAATAGACTATCCGCTTTATGTTGCAGGTAAGCCTGTGGAAACTTCAGAATGGCTTGAGGTTCAGGATAAATATACGCATAAGGTCTGCGCACGTGTGTCACTGGCAGATGCCAAAATTCTGGAAAAAGCCATTAAAGCGGCAGTGAAAGCCGAAGCGGAAATGGCGGCTTTGGAGCCTTATCAGAAACAGAAAATCCTGCTGCACTGTGTGAAGCGCTTTAATGAAATTCGTGGTCAGTTGACCGAGATTCTGATTGCAGAAGGTGGCAAGCCACGTAAAGCTGCAGCAGCGGAAGTAGAACGTCTGATCAATACCTTCCAGATCGCTGCAGATTCTGTGAGCCAGATCGATTCAGGCCGCATGATTCCATTGGCAGTCACCGCCGCTGCATCAGGCTATCAGGGCTTTGTGAAACAGGTTCCGATTGGCGCCGTATCACTAATTAGTCCTTTTAATTTCCCACTGAATTTGACCGCGCACAAGATTGCACCTGCGATTGCCGCAGGTTGTCCATTTGTCTTAAAACCTGCCAGTCTGACACCGGTATCTGCCTTAAAAATTGCGGAAATTCTGGCAGAAACCGACTTGCCGCCAAATGCATTCTCGGTATTGCCATGTCCACGTGAACTGGCGGATGTACTGGTGACAGATGACCGCTTCAAAATGCTCAGCTTTACCGGTTCCGATGTGGTCGGTTGGGATATGAAAGCACGGGCTGGGCGTAAGAAAGTTACGCTGGAACTCGGTGGTAACGCCGCGGTGATGATCGAGCCAGATACTGAAATTACCGATGCGCTGATTGATCGTCTAATTGGTGGTGCTTTTGGTCATGCCGGACAGGTCTGCATTAGCGTGCAGCGCATTCTGGTACATCAGGATATCTACGCTGATGTGAAGAAAAAACTGGTGGCTAAGCTGAAAAAACTCAAACCAGCCGATCCTGATCTGGATACGACTTTGATCGGCCCAATGATCAAGGAAGCTGAAGCCAAGCGTCTAAAAAAATGGCTGGATAAAGCCGTAAAGAAAGGCGCGAAAGTTCTCAGTGGTGGCAAACTGGATGGTGTGATGTTTGAGCCGACTTTACTAGAAGATGTCGACCACGGTCTGGAAGTGTATAAGGACGAAGTCTTTGGTCCGATGGCTATTCTGGAAAAATACAGTGATTTTGAGGCTGGGGTCGAATGCATCAACAGCAGCCGTTTTGGTTTGCAGGCAGGTGTCTATACCCAGAATCTGAACAAGATGATGTATGCCTGGAACCAGTTACATGTTGGGGGCGTGATCATCAATGACATTCCATCTTTCCGTGTCGACAACATGCCGTATGGTGGTGTGAAGGATTCGGGTCTGGGCCGTGAAGGTATCCAGTCTGCAATTCGTGATATGCAGGAAGAGCGAATGCTGGTGATTAAAGCCTGATCATTGCAAAAAGAGAAAAGCGGATTTTGGAGAACAAATCTTTAAGATCCGCTTTTTTTTAAAGCTGTACTATCTAATCTGGGTGGGAATAGACTGATTTTCAGATCTCATCAAGAAATACTTAAAAAACAATATATTCCAAAAAGTTTTTAAATATATAACCTTGTAAATTAGTGTAAATTTGTAGAAATATTGAACGCTTGCACGCGATAGATTATAAAAAGTAAATATTTGAAGCAGAATTTACAGAAATTCCATTTAAAACTCAGTATTGTTGAATCCATATGCAGGAACAGTATGTGCAAGATGCTTTTATCCGGGATTTGACATGCTTGACCGTAGGCTGATTAGAGGCTGAAGCTCACAAGGCGCGGCTCTGATTTAAGCACCCAAAAATATTTTAATTGGTACTTTTTTTGCTCGCGCGATAACCACAATAAGCAGCATCTAAAGAGGCCTAAAGTTTAGGTGTTCTATGACAGATACTCGAGAAAACTGGTCAGCACGATCAGGATTTATTATTGCAGCCATTGGTTCTGCAGTAGGGTTGGGGAATATTTGGCGTTTTCCATACGTTGCCTATGAAAATGGCGGCGGGGCTTTCCTGATTCCTTATCTGATTGCGATTTTCGCAGCCGGTTTGCCACTACTATTTTTAGATTATGCAGTCGGACACAAGTTCCGCAAAGCACCGCCGATGGCCTACAAAAAACTCATGAATGCAGAATCTCTGGGTTGGTGGCAGGTGATGGTGACCCTGATTATCGGGATTTACTATGCCAGCGTGTTGTCTTGGGCCGGCAGCTATATGTTCTATTCCTTCGGACAGCAGTGGGGCACAGATACGCAAGCCTTCTTCTTCAATAGCTACCTGCAAAATGGTGAGGGCCTGACCTTCGGTTTTGTCCCTGTACTGTTCTTTGGCTTAGTAGTTGTTTGGGCTGCAGTGATGCTGATTCTTTACGGTGGTGTACGCCGTGGGGTAGAACTGGCAAATAAAATCTTTATGCCATTGCTGGTGATTTTGTTCACCATTCTGGTGATTCAGGCGGTACGTTTACCGGGTGCAGTAGATGGCTTAAATGCTTTCTTTACCCCGAACTGGGAAGCCATGACCAACTATAAAGTCTGGCTGGCAGCTTTTGGTCACATCTTCTTCTCACTGTCGGTGGGCTTCGGGATTATGTTGACCTACTCATCTTATTTGAAACGTAAAACTAACCTGACTGGTTCAGGCGTCGTGGTGGCATTGGCCAACTCGTCGTTTGAAATTCTGGCAGGTATTGGTGTCTTTGCAGCGCTTGGTTTTATGGCGTTCAGTTCAGGTGCCAAAGTTGAAGATGTAGTCTCTGGTGGTATCGGTCTGGCCTTTATTGCCTTTCCGAAAATCATTTCCAGTTTAGGCGCAGGCGGTGACCTGTTTGGCTTCCTGTTCTTTGCGTCATTGACAGTGGCAGGTATTACCTCCATGGTCAGTATCCTGCAAGTGCCAATCGCGGCATTCCAAGACAAACTGGGCTGGTCAAAGAACAAGTCAGTAACCATTATTGCCGGTGGTTCGGCAGTGGTTTCAACCTTGATCTTCTCGACTCATAGTGCGATTACTTTTGTCGACATCATTGACTACTTTGCCAATAACATCGGTATTGTTGGTGGTGGTCTGTTATCGATTATTTTACTGTCCTGGTTCCGCCGTCCATTGATGAAAGAGCTGGAAACGCATGTGAACGAGTTTGCCAGTCTGAAGCTGGGTGGCAGCTGGAAGTTCATGCTGACTTTGATCACGCCATTGTCTTTATTATTGGCATTGGCTTTAACCCTGAAATCAATCATGGCAGAAGGCTATGGCGGTTATCCTGCAAGCACGTTATGGCTGATCGGTGGGGGCACCATTGCATTCTTTATTCTGGGCGCCATTCTGTTGAGCCTAGTGAAAGACCGTCATAGTTAGGAGAATGAATATGAATACATCTGCATTGATTATGATGATTTTCTCCATCGTTTTATTATGGGGTGGTCTGGTACTGTCTGTTATTCATCTGGCAAAAAATCCAGAAGAACCAGAAGACTAACAATCTTCACATAAACTGATTGTTGCTCTAAATGAAGGCCATTATCATCTTTGGTGATAATGGCTTTTTTAATGGGCTGATTTATGGATATTGCTCCCGTTAGTGATGCACAAGTCTATACAGCCTTTGCCGTGACTTTATTTGCCGGCTTGGCCACCGTCGTCGGTGGGGGGCTGGTGCTATTTTTAAAAAAGCCCAACCTGCGTGTCATGTCTTTCGGTCTGGCCTTTGCTGCCGGGGCGATGATCTATGTATCTCTGACTGAAATCCTGACCAAATCTATTGATTCCTTCAGTGTGGCTTATGGCGCGAAAATGGGCTATGCCTGGGGAACATTCGCCTTATTGCTGGGTGCGGTGTTGGTATTATTACTGGATCATTTAGTCCCCAATCCACACGAAACCCTGGAGAAGAATAATGCCCAAGATCTAGGACAGGAACAGCTGCTACGTACTGGCTTACTGACCTTATTTGCCATCACGGCACATAACTTGCCGGAAGGTATGGCAACTTTTTTTGCGACTCTGGAAAGTCCGATGCTGGGTGCGCCGTTGGCGGTCGCAATTGCCATTCATAATATTCCTGAAGGTGTTGCGATTGCCTTGCCGGTATATATGGCCACGCATCGGCAATCTTATGCTCTGCTTGCCAGTTTAGTCTCTGGCCTGGCAGAACCTTTGGGGGCCGCCTTGGGCTATTTCATTCTGGCACCGTATCTGAATACCACCATCTATGGCATCATTTTCGGTCTGATTGGTGGCGTGATGGTCTATCTGGCACTGGATGAAATGTTGCCAACCGCCAAGCGTTATTCCAAAGGTCATGAAACGGTGTATGGCCTAATTAGCGGGATGGCTGCGCTTGCCAGCAGTCTGGTGATTTTTAAATTTTTGCAGTAAAACTCAAATATAAAAAAGGCAGCCGAAGCTGCCTTTTTCTTTTTAATAAATCAATTAAGCTGTTTTTTCAATTCGGCAATAGAAGAAGCCATCGCCTTGACCTGCTTTGGGTAGTAGCTGACGACCGTGAATCTGCTCAATGCCCCAATCGGCTTCGATCTTGATTTCTTTAGCATCCACATGGGTGTTAAAGAATTCAACCATCTGCTGTTCGTTTTCTGCTTTCAGAATTGAACAGGTGATGTAAAGCAACGTGCCGCCAACTTTCAGCTGTTGCCACATATTTTCCAGAATCTGCTTTTGCAGTTCGACAGTCTGGACAATATCAGTTGATTGACGCAGCAGGCGAATATCTGGATGACGACGCATCACACCAATGGCAGAGCAGGGTGCATCCAGCACGATACAGTCCGGTTGTTCCGCTGCCTGCCAGGTGATCGCATCAGCAGCAACGATTTCAATATTTTCGCCTTCAAGCAGCAGACGCTCCAGATTTTCCTGCACGCGCAGCAGACGCTTCGCGTCCTGATCCAGAGCAATCAGTTTTTTAGGGCTGTATTTTTCCAGAATATGCGCCGTCTTACCACCCGGCGCCGCACATGCATCGACCACATATTTGTTATTCAAATCTTGCAATAAAGTCGCACAAAGCTGAGCATGTTCATCCTGTACCGAAAAACCGCCGACATCGAAGCCAGGCAGATGTGGAACATGGATGCCATCATCCAGCACGATGCCAACTTTGGAAATACTGCAGGCATGTGCAGCGATGTCATGCTCATCCAGAATTTCCAGATATTCATCACGGCTAACCTGACGTTCATTTACACGTAAGGTTAATGGAGCCACCTGTTTCAGTTCAGTGCTTAGATCCACGAGCTGTTCAGGCCAGTCTTTCTTCAGGCGCTTGTAGAGCCAGCTTGGTAAACCATGTGCCTGTTTTAATGCAGTCTGAAATTCAGGTGTTTCACGTGAAACACGGCGCAGGATGGCATTGACTACACCACTTAAAGCCTGATAACCCAGCTGTTTTACCGCAGTTACGGTTTCAGAAATTGCAGCATGAGGAGCGATACGAGTTTCTAGCAACTGGTACAGACCAACATACAGGCAGGTTTCTACCGTATCGTTATTAATCGGTTTTACCAGTAGCGGTAAAGTTACGCTTTTTAGCGCATACCATTGACGCAGGGTACCAAGAACCAGTTCATGGAAAAGGGCGCGGTCACGCTCTGCGACTTTGCCTAAATGTTGTGGCAAAACACTGGCAAGTGATTGCCCTTGCTGTACCGCGAGCAGGGTGCGAATCACCTGGGCACGTAAATTCAGGTGTGATGTGCCGGCTTCGTAATGACTCATGCCAGTATTTGTCCTACATGTAATTTTTGAGTTTGATTGATTTGTACCGGATTCAGCGGTTTACCGCCCGGCCATTGCAGTGAAGTCAGGCAAATAGCTTTTTGATCGCCACAAGCGACATGTACACCATGCTTATCTAACGCAAGGATCGTACCTGGTGCTTTGCCTTCTGCATTTTCCTGAGATAACAAAGAACCCCAAACGCGCAGATTATTGCTGTCATCAATAGGCGTGAAAGCAACCGGCCACGGATTAAATGCACGGATATTGCGGTCAATCGTAACAGCACCCTGAGACCAATCGATTTTAGCTTCTGCCTTGGATAATTTATGTGCATAAACCGTAAGCGCTTCATCCTGCACTTCGCGGTTGTCGAGATAGTGCTGTAAACTTTCTTCTGATTCCAGCACTTTCACCGTTGCTTCAGCACCTTGCTGAGCCAGTTTGTCATGCAAAGATGCAGAAGTGTCTTGTGGCTCAATCGGGCAGATGGTTTTATACATCATATCGCCCGTATCCAGACCCGCTGCCATTTTCATAATGGTCACGCCAGTCTCGGCATCACCTGTGGCAATCGCACGCTGAATTGGTGCAGCACCACGCCAGCGAGGAAGTAAAGAGCCATGAATATTCAGGCAACCATATTTCGGCGTATCTAAAACCACTTGCGGCAAGATCAGACCATAAGCGGCTACGACCATTACATCAGCATTTAAAGTTTTTAGTTCCGCTTGCGCTGCCAGTCCTTCTTCAGTTGAAGATTTGAAATGTAGTGGTTGATAGACTGGAATGTTGTGTTCCAACGCCAGCTGTTTCACCGCAGATGCAGTGAGTTTTTGTCCGCGACCGGCTTTACGGTCCGGTTGGGTATAGACCGCCACAATTTCATGGTCGGTTTTTAGCAGCGCAGCCAATGCAGTGGCTGCAAATTCTGGTGTGCCTGCAAAAATGATTTTCACGGATGAAATTCCAAATAAACTTAAAGACATTATAAGGCATAAGGCAATTCGCAGCCTAATTCAGCACAGTCTTAAAGCTCGGAACAACCCATTACAGTGATAAATCACTCAAATTTTATATAAAAAAAACTCATGCAAATTGTAAAAAATATTCATGAAAGTTTTGTATTTAAACTGGAACGATAGCGGTATAGTAGTTTTTAATTAAAGATTTTAATCGTGTATGTATTGAAACTGTCCTGAGCATATCCCAGCCTATCACCCCTATAAGCGCCTGATTCGCCGGTGACTTGGTGTATAATATGTTCAATTTTCGATTGATTTCATGCTCTCGATCAGACAGATTTCGCCAGAGTGAATGACCTCATTCACCTCAAGCACAAACTTTGTTGGAATAACACAATGCCTGACTATCGTTCAAAAACATCGACACACGGAAGAAACATGGCGGGTGCGCGTGGCTTATGGCGCGCCACTGGTATGAAGGATGAAGACTTTGGCAAGCCAATTATTGCCGTAGTCAATTCATTCACCCAGTTCGTTCCAGGCCACGTCCATCTGAAAGACCTTGGTCAGCTAGTGGCACGTCAAATTGAAGCGTCAGGCGGTGTAGCAAAAGAATTTAATACCATTGCGGTAGATGACGGGATCGCGATGGGTCATGACGGCATGTTGTACTCACTGCCTTCACGTGACCTGATTGCCGACTCGGTTGAATACATGGTGAGTGCACACTGTGCTGATGCTATGGTATGTATCTCGAACTGTGACAAGATCACTCCGGGGATGTTAATGGCAGCAATGCGTCTGAACATTCCTGTGGTATTCGTGTCTGGCGGTCCGATGGAAGCGGGTAAAGTAAAAATCCGTGGTAATGACAAAGCTATCGATCTGATCGATGCGATGATCGTTGCGGCAGATGACAACTATACTGATGAAGAAGTCGCTGAATACGAACGTTCTGCATGCCCAACCTGTGGTTCATGTTCAGGCATGTTCACTGCGAACTCAATGAACTGCTTGACTGAAGCATTGGGCCTATCACTTCCAGGTAACGGTTCAACGCTTGCAACTCACGCCAACCGTAAAAAACTGTTCGAACGTGCGGGTTCTCTCATTGTTGAACTGGCAAAACGCCATTATGAACAAGATGATTACAGCGTATTGCCACGTGCAATGGTGACTAAAGCATCGTATGAAAATGCCATGACTTTGGATATCGCGATGGGCGGTTCAACCAATACCGTATTGCACTTGTTAGCTGCTGCAAATGAAGCCGGTGTAGATTTCACCATGGATGACATTGACCGTCTGTCTCGTAAAGTGCCAGTTCTTTGTAAGGTTGCGCCTGCAAAAAATGATGTGCACATGGAAGATGTACACCGTGCTGGCGGTATCATGTCGATTCTCGGTGAACTGGATCGTGCAGGCCTGTTAGATACCTCTGTAGGTACGGTTCATGAAGCAACATTAAAAGATGCTTTGGATAAATGGGACATCATCCGTACTGAAGATGAAGACGTGTACACATTCTTCAAATCAGCACCAGGGGGTGTACCAACCCAGACTGCATTCTCACAAGACCGTTACTACTCACGTTTGGACGGCGACCGTGAAAATGGTGTGATCCGTAATGCTGAACATGCCTTCTCTAAAGATGGTGGTCTGGCTGTTCTTTACGGTAACATCGCTCTCGATGGCTGTATCGTAAAAACTGCCGGTGTAGATGAATCGATTCTTAAATTCAACGGTACTGCACGCGTATTTGAAAGCCAGGATTCAGCAGTAGATGCGATTCTGGGTGGCAAAATCACAGCAGGTGATGTGGTTGTGATCCGTTATGAAGGTCCACGTGGTGGTCCAGGTATGCAGGAAATGCTATACCCAACCAGCTACCTGAAATCGAAAGGTCTAGGTAAGGAATGTGCACTTCTGACTGATGGTCGTTTCTCTGGCGGTTCTTCAGGTCTGTCGATTGGTCACGTTTCTCCAGAAGCGGCTGAAGGCGGTGCAATTGGTCTGGTTGAAGATGGCGACCGTATCGAAATCGATATTCCAAACCGTACGATTCATCTGGCTGTAGATGATGCGACCATGGCAGCTCGTCGTGCAGCGCAGGACGAAAAAGGCTGGCATCCAGTGGAAGAACGTCCACGTAAGATTTCTAAAGCTCTGAAAGCGTATGCAATGCATACCACAAGTGCGGCAAAAGGTGCGGTACGTGAAATCTAAGCTATAAATTTTTTATAGCGAAAAAAGCACTCCAGATGGGGTGCTTTTTTTATTTCCTAGATATTTAAGCTTAAGTAAATTGCGTGAACTTTCAATAAAACCAATCATAGCAGTACTTTAGATATTTATAACCAATAAAGGCTTAATAAAAGTAGGTGTATAGTAAAACGACAGTATCAATGCAAAAGTGATTACACGCATGTCCATGAAATTTATTAGCCGCTTTTTGGCAATTTTAGCGCTCGTTATGATTTTAGCTGCACTGAGCATTCAATTTTTCTTTGATCCGCACTACACCATCGTCTTTTGGATTTTAGCTGTTCCCGTGATTTTGGGAACTCCGATCCTGGCGTCTGTGGTCTTGGCATCCAATGAAGAACTTGATCTTCATCAAGTGAATTAAGCACGAATAGACTCAAAATTAGTAAAAATTGATTTTAATAGAGATGAAGATAGATTTTTCTTAGAAATCATCCCACGACTGATTCACCGTCTCAGTAAAAGGCCCGGCTTAAAAAGACCGGGTCTTTTATTATTTATGGTAACTTCGTACTTCAAATGCTCATCTAGGAAAATAAAAATAAGTGAGTCTGATACACAGAGTCTTACTTTTATGTCGAGATGGCTTTCTATACAATCGGATAAAACCTAGCCAATATTTAGGCTTCACAAGAATTAGATCCAGGACGAATAAAATGAGTAAAGACAATATCCGAGAACATTCTGCGCCTGTTTATGAAGGTATTGAAAATGCACCCGCCCGTTCCATGATGCGCGCAACCGGTTTTCAGGATGAAGACTTTACTCGTCCTTTTATCGGGATTGCTTCGACCTGGGCCAATGTCACCCCTTGTAACATGCATATTGATGGTCTGGCGCGAACTGTGGAGCAGGGTGTAGATGCTGCAGGCGGTAAGGGCATTATCTTCAATACCATTACCATTTCCGACGGGATCTCGAATGGTACCGAAGGCATGAAATACTCCTTGCTATCCCGTGAAATTATTGCTGATTCGATTGAAGCGGTAGTCGGCTGTCAGGCTTATGATGGCGTGATTGCGATTGGCGGTTGTGACAAAAACATGCCGGGTTGCATCATGGGGCTGGCACGTTTGAACCGTCCAGGTCTGTTTATTTATGGTGGTACCATCAAGCCGGGTGAAGGGCATACCGACATGATCTCGGTATTTGAAGCGGTGGGTCAGCATGCCAAAGGCGAAATCAATGCGATTCAGGTCAAGCACATTGAAGAAGTGTCTTTGCCAGGGCCGGGTTCTTGTGGCGGCATGTATACTGCCAATTCCATGGCTTCTGCGATTGAAGCACTCGGTATGAGCCTGCCGGGTTCCTCTGCACAGGAAGCAGTCTCTGAAGACAAACAGATCGACTGTGCCCGTGCGGGTGAAGCGGTGATGAATCTGTTACGTCTAGACATTAAGCCACGTGACATCATGACTAAGGCGGCTTTTGAAAATTCGATCAAGGTCCTGATCGCGCTGGGTGGATCTACCAATGGCGTGCTGCATCTGTTAGCAATGGCACATACGGCTGGTGTGGAACTCAGTCTGGATGATTTTGTCCGCATTGGTAAAGACATTCCAGTGGTGGCTGATGTACGCCCATCTGGTAAATATCTGATGTCGGAATTAATTGCGATTGGCGGGATTCAGCCGCTGATGAAACGTATGCTGGATGCGGGTATGCTGGATGGTTCTTGTCTGACTGTCACTGGCAAAACCCTGGCAGAAAACCTGTCTGATGTTGAAGATTATCCTGAAGGTCAGCAGATCATTTTGCCATTCGATCAACCGGTGAAAAAAGACTCGCATCTGATCATTATGAAAGGCAACCTGTCACCCAATGGTGCCGTTGCCAAAATTACCGGCAAAGAAGGCTTGTACTTCAAAGGACCAGCCCGCGTGTTTGAGGGCGAGCAGGGTGCGATGCGCGGCATTCTGGATGGTGAAGTTCAGCCGGGTGAAGTAGTGGTAATTCGTGGTGTCGGTCCTAAAGGCGGACCAGGTATGCCGGAAATGCTGAAGCCAACCTCTGCCATTATTGGCAAGGGTTTGGGGGATTCTGTTGCTCTGATTACCGATGGTCGTTTCTCTGGTGGTAGTCATGGTTTTGTGATTGGTCATGTCACACCGGAAGCGTATGAAGGCGGACCGATTGGTCTGGTGCAAAATGGCGACGAGATTTCGATTAATGCCGAAACACGTGAAATGACCTGGCATGTCTCGGATGATGAAATCGCTGCCCGTCAGGCAACTTGGGTCAAACCAAAACCGAACTACACTCATGGTGCGCTGGCCAAGTTTGCCAAACTGACTTCTGGTGCAGAAACCGGGGCAGTGACTGACCTAAATCTCGAGATCTAAAGTCATAGGAAACATTGATCATTTTGTCTTGAATTGATATAAGTTTTTTCACATAAAGCAGATCTAGGCGGTCTGCTATTCTGGTGAAAAAGATAGTATCCTGTAGCAGTTAGACGCTGTCATCTGCTGCGCCGTTATCTATTGAGGCTAATCTCATGTCCCTGTTACGCCGTTGGTTCGATCCCATCCGATCGAGTTGGTTTTATCAAAAGCCAACCCGCCAGGCGGTGCTATCTGCTAAAGATGGCCTAACGATTTACCTGCGTCTGGATGATGTGTATAGCTATCTGGCAGTACAACTGTTGCCACAACTGGAAGAGATCCTGAGTCCGGAACTGAAACCTTTAAAGGTGGTGATTTCCAGTCAGCGCGGGGAAGTGCCAAACCAGATGTCTTTTGAAGAATGGCAAAATTATTGTATTAATGATGCCAAAATTCTCTCCAGACAACATCGGTTCAGCTTTCATGAAACCCCAGAATTACCCACTGAAGAAGCGCTAAAACAGGCGGAAACTATTCTGCGCCGAACGCCATTGCGCGGGCAGGATTTTCTGTATTTATTAGAAGATATCTTCCATATGCTGTGGCAAAAGCAGTATGGCAAATTGCGTACCTTGCATGCCATGGCCAGTCGTCGTCAGCCACAGGATTTTCCGGAACGGGTTTTCGATAGCACGCCGGTTCTTGCCAGCTATTTTGATTTTGGTGGTCGTCAGTATCATGCCGTGGATGATCTGCTGCGTTTAACCCGCCGTCTGAAACAACAAAAACTACTCACGGGTAACCCCATTTTCCTGATCAATCATATTGAATGGCGCGAGCATCTGATCAGTGATGCAGAAGAACTCAATGAGATTCAAGGTTTAGATCCGGAACTGGATCTGTATATTGCCCTGGAAGATCCGATTTCCTGGTTATTGCTGGCCTATATCAAAGAAGAACTGGCCGATTTTTATAATATTCATTTGAATGTCTATCCATTGTCTTATCGTGGACGTGATGGTTTTGACTGGGGACTGGCAACACGCCTATCAAAACGGACTGAAGTCGAATTTACCCCATTTTGCCGACCGACGGCACAAAGCATTTTGCCGATGGCACAGCTGTTTTACAGCTGCCCGGAAGAAGAGCGGGTGGATGCCATGTACAGGATTTTGCAGGCGGTCTGGACCCGTGGACGTGACCTGAGTTATACCCCGCATTTCAATGCCTTGCAGCAGGAATTGGAGATTGAGCATCTGACCGAAGAAGATATTCAGGCCAAGCTCAAAGATAATGATATACTCTGTGAAATGAAGTCTCAGCCAAACTTACCGGTGCTGGAACTTCGGATTGATAATCAAAGTTTTGTATTTAATAGCTTATATCGTGTCTGGATGATTGAAAGTATTTTCAGTAATGTGTTAGAAGAAAAGTATAAGAGTGATAATCAAACTGAAAGTGAACTGAAAAAACATGAACAAAGTAAAAGCTGAATCATTACAACATGCACGTGAGCAGATTGACGCGATTGATACAGCTTTGGTTGAGCTGATCGCTGCGCGCCAGTTTTATGTAGACCAAACCACCCGTTTCAAGAAAACTGAAACTGACCTGCAATCTCCAGACCGCATGGAGCAGGTCGTAGAAAATGTCAAAGCCCAAGCGCAAAAGCAGGGCATTGATCCCGTATTTATCGAACATCTGTATCGTGAAATGTTCCAGCATTTCATTCAACGCGAACTGAAAGAATTTCGTCCTTAAGCGAGCTTCAAATAAAATCTTAGCTGGTGAGTTAGACGGTTTCTGTCCACGTATATCTTAAGCCTCAAGATTTGCTTGAGGCTGTATCCTTAAAACCCTGATTTTTCTTTGTCAGTCATTTTTATAGTATTGGCCTAAATAAATTTAGGACCATTAGATGATTGCTTTTGTTATTGCCATTTTTGTTCTGGCTGGTCTGATTAAAGGCACCATTGGCCTAGGTTTACCCGCAGTTTCCATGGGTTTACTAACCATTTTTATGAGTCCCTTTCAAGCGGCAACTTTACTGATCATTCCATCCATGTTGACCAATTTCTGGCAACTCTTTGCCGAAGGTCATGTACTAAAACTGATCCGCCGTTTCTGGTTGTTGTTGCTGGGCATTATCGTCGGTTCAGTATGGAGTATCTTCCCAACCTTAGGGCATTCTGAATTTCATAGCGAAGCGCTATTAGGTGGGATGCTGGCCTTATATGGCCTATATGGATTGTGTGCGAAGAAAATGCCGGATTTAAGCCGGCATGAAACCTGGCTCTCTCCAATTATGGGCTATCTGGGCGGTGCTTTAACCGTTGCTACAGGTGTGGTGGTAATTCCAGTAGTGCCTTATTTGCAGACCCTGCATTTAAAGCGTGATGATCTGGTACAGGCTTTAGGTCTGGCTTTTACCACTTCTACTCTGTGTCTGGCGATCTTCCTGCATCGAAATCCAGTAGAAGATATGCCAATTGATTATGCCATGTCGGCAATTGCGTTAATTCCTGCCCTGATTGGCATGTGGTGTGGCAAGAAAATCCGTTACCGCATTCCCGAACAGAAATTTCGAACCGTATTTTTTATCGGTCTCATTGCCTTGGGCAGTTATATGATGCTGCATCAGTTTGGCTGGATTTAATTCAAAGCCTTTTGCACCTCAGCAGAAAGTAGAAACTGACTGAAGTGTTGATAGGCTGTACTCAGTTCATCAAAATTTTTCGCTGCTAATAGTAATTTGCGGTTGGCCCAATCACCAGTCAGTTGGATTTGCTTAAATGCATAGAGCTTTGCCAGACGCTGTGCAGCACGCTGCGGCATGATGGCGATGCCTACACCATTAGCTACGACCTGTGCGATCGCCGCAAAATTTGGCAATCTTAAGCGGTATTGAATCTCGCAGTTGAGTAACCGAGCTTGGGTTTCAATCGACTGTTGCAAGGAGTGATATTGCATCAAACCCACAAAGGGATAATTCAAACAGTCTGCTAATTTCAATGCTGAAGTAGAGCTTAATTCATGCTGCTGGGGACAGATCAGCACCAAAGGATCATCGGAAAATTCTAGGGTTTGTAATTGTGATGCAGGGAAAAAGCTGGAAATCAAACCCAGCTTGGCAGTGCCGTTGGCTAAAGCCGCAATAATGTCATTGCTCTCCGCTTCTTTAAGATCGATCTGAATATTAGGGTTATTCACCAGATACTTGGGCAGTAACAGAGGAAGATATTCACTTTGTGCCGATGAATTGCACCATAAGCTGATATTGGAATTCTGTCCTTCACTAAAAGCTGCCATAGCTTGGGACAGCTGTTGTCCCTGTTGCAACAGGGTTTGCGCATGTTCGGCAAAGACCTGTCCAGCAAAGGTGAGTTTGACTCCACCAGAATGACGGGTAAACAGACTGACCTGATATTGCTGTTCCAGTTTTTTAATTCGCTCACTGGCTGCTTGCAGGGAAATTGCCGAGCACTCAGCACCCTTGGTCAGGCTGCCAGACTCAACAATATTTAAAAATAACTGTAAATCAAATAAATCCAGACGCATCGATTGGATGCTCATTGAAAAGAACCTGTCTATCTTAAACAATTCTTCTGACATAAAAAAAGCAGCCTTTACGGCTGCTATTAAATAAGTGATTTAGAATTTATTTTTTATCGACCAGTCCAAAGAACCAGTTCAGAAATAATGCTGCAAATGTTGCAGTCCCGATTCCACCCAAGTTGAAGTCACCAAAGGTCAGGGCAAAGTCACCAGTCCCTAAAATAATGGTCACAGCAGCAACCATCAGGTTTTTGTTTTGTGAGAAGTCGACTTTGTTTTCAATCCAGATTTTCGCACCAGCAATGGTAATCAAACCAAAGACCACGATTGAAGCACCGGTCAGGATCGCCGTTGGAATGGTATGAATCACAGCACCAAACTTCGGTGATAAGCCAAGGAATACGGCAAATACACCAGCGACAGCGAAGATAATAGTGGAGTAAACGCGGGTGACTGCCATCACACCAATATTTTCACCATATGTGGTCATCCCCGGAGCACCCACACCACCCGCTAAAGTGGTTGCCACACCGTCAGCTAAAAAGGCTTTACCAATATGTGGATCCAGGTTTTCGCCAGTCATCGCGCCGACAGCTTTAATATGGCCCAAGTTTTCAGCCAGTAGAATCAATGCGATTGGCGCAATGATCAGCATCGCGTTTACATCAAATACAGGGGCATGGAACTGCGGAACACCAAACCAGGCCGCTTCCTGAACCGGTACAAAGTTAATCGGGGTCCCGTGACCCATCACGTTGCTGAGCAGGTAATACACCGCATAAGACAGTAATAGGCCAACCAATAAAAGTAGGCGTTGCAACAGGCCCCGTGTAAATACTGCAATCGAACCCATGCACAGCACAGTGACCAGCGACATCCACATATTAAAGGTATTGCCCATCACGTTTTTTACGGTCACAGGGGCTAGGTTCAGACCAATGATCATCACCACAGCACCGGTTACTACAGGCGGCATCAGTTTCTCAATCCAACGGGTTCCCGTTGCCATGACCAGCACACCGAAAATCGCATAGATCACGCCACAGGCCATGATCCCGCCAGCAGCGACTGCGATATTCGGGTTCATGCCATTAGTGCCGGCATAGCCAGTCGCTGCAATCACCACCCCAATAAAGGCAAAGCTCGATCCCAGATAACTCGGTACGCGGCCACCAGTCATCAGGAAGAATAAAATGGTACAAATACCTGACATTAAGATGGCCAGGTTTGGATCAAAGCCCATTAAAAACGGTGCCAGTACGGTAGCACCAAACATTGCAAAAGCATGTTGTACACCCAAAATCACAGTCTGTGCGGGTGGTAAATACTCTGCGGTACCTACTGGTCGTGCATCGATACTGCCCTCATAAGGGCGCCATTTGGGAAACCAATTGGACATAAAATGAGCACTCAAAAGATAAATTGTGCACATCATACTCTTGTTTTTTAGAAGATTTAATCGCTGATACAAAAATTTTGTTCAAACTAATGCTATGACTTTATTTGAAAATTTACCGTGTGGTAAAAGTTTTTTGAATTAAAAGTAAAAACAAATCAGTGTATTAATTCTGTAATCAGAAACTAGCTTAACCTATAAATAAATCTGATTGGCTATATAAGTAAAGCATTTTTGAATTGTTGACTGATCAATAAAAAAGCACATCGTGGAGATGTGCTTCTTCATTGTTAAAAAATTACTTAGCCGGTATTACGTAAACCAGCGGCAATTCCGGCAATACTCACCATCAGCGCATGATCTACTGGGGTATGTTCAGCATTTTGTTCTACTAAGTACAGACGGCGGCGTTTCATTAGTTCAGCTTGTAATAGATGTAGCGGCAGTAAATATGGCTTACGCACGCGCATGGATTGATCCAGTACATCATTGCTGGTCAGTAGTTTAGATTCACCTTTTAAAGTCAACAGGGTTTCTACGGCGTCTTTCAGGCGTTGACGCAGTTCTTCACCCAGCACTTTTAGGTCGGGATCATGGGTCAGATGCGACTCATAGTACAGCGCTACATCACCATCTGCCTTAGACAGGACCATTTCCAACATATCAATCAGGGTCTGGAAGTACGGCCATTCTGCTAGCATCTCATCAAGTGTTGCACGTTGACCTTGGTCCAGCACTTCATTCAGTGCAGCGCCTGTACCGAGCCAGGCAGGCAGCATCAGACGAATCTGAGTCCAGGCAAATACCCAAGGAATGGCACGCAGGGATTCAATGCCGCCACTGACCTTACGTTTCGCTGGACGTGAACCGAGTGGCAGCATTTGCAGTTCCAGTTCAGGGGTTACCGTGCGCAGGTATTTCACGAAGTGTGGATTTTCACGTACCGTCTGGCGATAGACCTGCACCGATAAATCGGTCATCTGATGCATCAGGTCACGCCATTCTGTTTTCGGTACAGGTGGTGGCAGCAAAGTCGCTTCCAGTGTTGCAGCCGTATAGATTTCCAGGTTTTGCAGCGCGATCGTTTCCAGACCGAACTTGAAGCGGATCATCTCACCCTGTTCAGTGACGCGAATCGCACCTGAAATTGAGCCGGGTGGTTGTGAGAATAAGGCTTGCTGGGTAGGAGCACCACCACGGCTAATTGAACCACCACGACCGTGGAATAAGGTCAATTTGACATCATGCTGTTTCGCAACCGCAGTCAGTTCCTCTTGGGCACGGTATTGTGCCCAGTTGGCAGACATAAAGCCGGCATCTTTGGCTGAATCCGAATAGCCAATCATGACTTCATGCTTGCCCTGAATATGCTGTTTATACCAGTGCATATTGAACAGGGTCGACATGGTGCTGGCTGCACCATCAAGATCTTTTAGGGTTTCGAATAGAGGCACGACACGCAGTGCCTGTTTGATCCCAGCTTCTTTTTGTAGCAATAAAACGGCCAGTACATCACTTGGATATTCCGCCATCGAGATGATATAGGCACCAAGTGATTCACTTGGCTGTTCTGCCAGTGTACGCATGGTTGCAAAGACTTCCTGAACATCAGGATGCTCAATCAGGCTACCGGCAGGTTCATTCAGGTATTTTGGTAAAAGTGGACGCTTGCTCTGCAGTTCTTGTAATAAGAAATTCTGACGCGCCTGTTCAGTCCAGGTTTCAAAATTACCTAGGCCTAAATATTCAGTGATCGCAGAAATCGCCTGACGGTGGCGGCCTGATTCCTGACGGATATCCAGTTTCAGTAATTCTATCCCGAAGCTATTCACACGATAGATAAAGTCCAGCAGTTTGCCATTGGCAATTTCTGGCAGGTTACACTCTAGCAATGAGCGATAGCACAGCATTAAAGGCTGTAATAATTCATCTTTGGTTTTGATTACCCGGCTGTCATCAGCATCATTGCCATGCAGTTTTTCTGCCAGCCAGTTGCGCGTTGCTTTTAGGCGTTCACGGGTATCACGCAAATATTCACGATAAGGTTCCGGATGTGCGCTACCCAGTGCCTGTTGCAGTTCTTCACTGCATTGCTGGATCGACAACTCCCAACGCAGGTCTTCAATATCACGTAAATACAGATCGGCGGCTTTCCAGCGCGATAACCACAGCACTTCCTGTGTAATGTGATGGGTTACATTCGGGTTGCCGTCACGGTCACCACCCATCCAGGACGCAAAACGTACGGGCGCAACATTCAGCGGCAATGACTGACCACATTGTTCCTGCACCATACCATCCAATTCACGGATAAATTTCGGTACCGCATTCCACAGCGTTTGTTCAATCGTCGTAAAGCCCCATTTGGCTTCATCCACTGGGGTCGGGCGATGCTGACGGATTTCATCAGTCTGCCAGGCCGAGGTGATCAGCTGCTTCAGTTCAGCCAGTACTTCCTGGCGTTCACGCGGAGTCAGTTTCTGTTGGTCACATTTAGACAGGCAATCATTGATGCCATCATATTTTTGAATCAGGGTACGGCGGCTAACTTCAGTTGGATGTGCAGTCAGGACCAGTTCAATTTTCAGTTCACAAATCTGTTGATATAAGCTTTCAGCGGAAATTTCTTGTTGTTTGAATTTTTCAAATAGCGGAACCAGCGGATTTGGCGATTCGGCGGTTTCATCAAATTCGCTTTGACGGCGACGACGCACTACATGGTATTGCTCGGCAATATTAGCGAAGTTCAGGAAGTGGGTAAAGGCACGGGTGAGCGGAAGAATTTCATCATCTTCCAGACTAAGAAATAGCTGTTCAAGTTGTTTTTCTGCTTCAACCTGGCCGTCACGTGCACCCTTGGAAAGTGCCCGGATCTGCTCAACCTGATTAAACAAATCTTGCCCCGCATGTAACTTTAAGGTTTCACCGAGCAGATTGCCCAGTAAACGGACGTCTTCGCGTAGTGGTGCATCAATTTGTTGAGCCATTTTTATATTCCCTCTGTTGCATTTCCTGACTATACCTTGCCTGAAAAGCATTCCAAGCCCATTACAGACAAAAGTCGGACACGACCTGTCTATAAAATAGCAAGGCGAATGCCAATTTGTATGAATCTGATTACAAATTGGCAGCTTAGGCAGCGTAGCGCAATAAGAAAATATGAATAGCGTCCTGAATAATTATTTGCTGTTGCGCTAGGGTAGGGATGGGAGCAACACCCAGCAGGACGTTCTGATGCCGGTTGCCAAACAGCAGTGAGAGCATTAATTCAGTTTGCCGCAACGGATCATCTTGCTGAATAAAGTGATAGGTCTGGGCCAGATGAAAGAAGTCTTGCCAGAGCTGGCTCAAGCGCTGATGCGAGGCATTAAAGAATTGCTGGGTTAATGGACTTTGCTCGGAGGCCAGTTCCATCAGCAGTAAATCTAGTTTAATCGCTTCCGGCAGATTGACCATATTCATCGACAACATACAGGCTTCATACAACGCATCACGAAAATTGCTCTCGGCATGCAGCAGTGTGGTTGGACTGGCCGGAATAAGATGCTCACAGGTGTCCTCAATCGCGCAGGTAAATAAGGTCGCTTTATCCTGAAAATGGTTATACACCGTCAGCTTGGTTACACCCGCCGTCTGCGCAATCTGGTTCATGCTGGAACCATGATAGCCATGCTGCAGAAACAGTTGTGTGGCCGCATCCAGAATACGCCGGCGCTTTTCTAAGTCTTTGGGACGTCCTACGGGAATTTGCACATTTTTTTCCAAAAAAATAAATATGGTCATTGTTTTATGGGTGCAGTTTTAATTAGTGTACCGCATGGTATATTAATTAAAAAATAACCAATTCAATATATCGCAGACGATTGAATATAAAAACCATTATTAGATAAGAGCGGACAACATGAGCACGATTCAGTACGTCTTGACTGGCATGATTATAGCTTGCAGTGTAACCCTGTGGGGATGCGGCAAGAATAATGCGGCAGGAACAGAACAGGAAGTTCCCTTTGTCATGGTGACTCAGCCAAACACCTCCTATACCGAACAGAAGAGCTATGCCGGAGATGTACAGGCACGCCAGCAAACGCCACTGGCATTTCGGGTGGCAGGTCAGATCACCCAGCGCTATGTTGATGTCGGGGATCAGGTTCGAGTAGGGCAGGTACTGGCGACCTTAGATATCAAAGATGCTCAGCTACAACTCAATGCAGCGCGTGCTCAACTGGAAAGTGCCCAGTCTGCAGCTAAAATTGCTGAAGATGAACTGAACCGTTTTAAACAGCTACTACCGACCAATGCCGTGAGCCGCTCACAATATGATGCAGTCGAGAATCAGTACAAGGCTGCGATATCCAATCTGAAACAGGCACAGTCGAATTATGATGTCAGCCGGAACCAAACCGGTTATAACCGCTTAATTGCCAATAAAAATGGCGTGATTACCGCACGTCATATTGAAGTGGGTCAGGTGGTCGCAGCGGGGCAGGCAGCATTTGAAATTGCACTCTCTGGTGATCGTGAAGTGGTGATTGGTGTGCCGGAACAGGCAATTGGCGAGATTAAAGTCGGTCAGCCAGTCTGGGTCACCCTCTGGTCGAAAAAAGATGAAAAATTCAGTGCTTATGTGCGTGAAATTTCTCCAGCGGCAGATCAGTCTAGAACCTTTACTGTTCGAGTCGCTTTGCGTGAAGGCCAGCAGTCGATCCAGCTCGGACAAAGTGCCCGGGTGTTCTTTATCAAAACTCAGGACAATGCCTTAAGCGTACCCTTATCCAGTATCTCTGCGGTGGATGGGCAGGCCTATGTGATGGTAGTCAAGCCTGATTCTACCGTGCGTAAAGTACCAGTGCAGATTGGTGCGTATGGCCGTGATTCTGTACCTGTGATCAGTGGCCTTAAAGCTGATGATTATGTGGTGATTGGGGGTATTCACTTGCTACGGGATCGGCAAAAAATCCGTCCAATTGACCGTCAGAACCGTAGTGTGATCATTCGAGCTGGAGGTTAAATATGAACTTTAACCTTTCAGAATGGGCGCTGAAAAATAAGGGCTTGGTGCTGTATTTCATGATCCTGCTCGGTCTGGTCGGGATTATGTCCTATTCCAAACTGTCGCAGAGTGAAGACCCACCTTTTACCTTTAAAGTCATGGTGGTACAAACCTACTGGCCGGGTGCCAGTGCACAGGAAGTTTCTCTACAGGTCACCGACCGGATTGAAAAGGAGTTGATGACCACGGGTCAATATGACCGCATCATGGCCTATTCCCGTCCAGGCGAATCTCTGGTGACCTTTATTGCCAAGGATTCGCTACGGTCCAAAGAAGTTCCTGATGTCTGGTATAACGTTCGTAAAAAAATTAATGATATCCGCCATGAACTGCCACAGGGTGTACAAGGACCCTTCTTTAATGATGAATTCGGCGATACTTTTGGCAATATCTATGTGCTGAAAGGCAAAGATTTTGATTATGCTACGCTGAAAGAATATGCCGACCGTCTGCAGCTACAGTTACAGCGCGTCAAAGATGTCGCCAAGGTGGAACTGATTGGCCTGCAGGATCAGAAGATCTGGATTGAGATTTCCAACACCAAAGCTGCGCAGCTGGGTATTCCAGTCACGGCGATTCAACAATCTATACAACAACAGAATGCAATGAGCAATTCTGGCTTCTTTGAAACCGAATCAGACCGGATTCAAGTTCGGGTTAGTGGTGCACTCAAAAGCGTAGAAGAACTGCAGCAGATGCCACTGTATGTGAATGGTAAAACTATTCAGCTCGGCGATGTGGCGGAAGTTTATCGCGGCTTTACTGATCCAGCTCAGCCACGCATGCGCTTTATGGGTGAAAATGGCATTGGCATTGCCGTATCCATGCGTAAGGGTGGCGATATCATTGCTTTGGGTAAGAATCTGGAACAGGAATTCGCCCGCCTACAAAAATCTCTACCGCTGGGAATGGACCTGCAAAAAGTATCGGATCAACCGGTGGCAGTGAAACGCAGTATTAACGAGTTTATGAAGGTTCTGGCAGAAGCAGTGATTATCGTGCTCTTGGTCAGCTTCTTCTCGCTCGGTTTCCGTCCAGGTCTGGTGGTGGCTTTTTCCATTCCATTGGTACTGGCAATGACCTTTGCCGGTATGCAGCTATTTGATGTTGGCCTGCACAAGATTTCTCTTGGTGCCCTGATTCTGGCACTGGGCCTGCTGGTCGATGATGCCATTATTGCCATTGAAATGATGGCAATCAAAATGGAACAGGGCTTTAGCCGACTGGAAGCTGCCGGGTATGCCTGGCGTACCACTGCATTTCCAATGTTGACCGGAACCCTGATTACGGCAGCCGGTTTCTTACCCATTGCGACTGCTGCATCCAGTACCGGTGAATATACCCGTTCGATTTTCCAGGTGGTAACGCTTGCCTTGCTGGTCTCCTGGATTGCTGCAGTGCTGTTTGTTCCGTATCTGGGGGATAAACTTCTGCCAGATTTCAACAAAGACCTGATCCAGAAAGCGCCGTGGTATCAGCGACTCTGGGCACGTCTGCGTAAGCAGCCGGAACCGCAGCCAATGGTGCATCATGCTGGTGAGCATCATGACCCGTATCAGACCCGCTTCTATCAAGGCTTTAGACGCTGGGTGAATACCTGCGTGACTTATCGCAAAACCGTGATTGCATTGACTGTTGGGATTTTTGTCCTGTCGATTGTCATGTTTAAATTTGTCCCGCAACAATTCTTCCCGCCATCGAATAGGGCTGAGATTCTGGTCGATTTGAAACTGGAAGAAGGAGCATCGCTTAAGGCCACCGAAGCTGCGGTGAAAAAGGTCGAGGCGTTCCTGTCAAAACAGGAGGGGATTGATAACTATGTGGCTTACGTCGGTACCGGTTCACCGCGTTTTTATTTGCCCTTAGATCAGCAATTGCCTCAAACCAGCTTTGCCCAGTTCGTAGTACTGGCATCTTCACTGGAAGACCGTAATGAAATCCGTGAATCCCTAAGTAAACAGATTCGTTTGCTGCTGCCGGAAGTACGTACTCGAGTGTCTTTACTGGAAAATGGTCCACCTGTCGGTTATCCGCTGCAATTCCGTGTATCGGGCGAAGATTTAGGGTTGGTGCGTACTTGGGCGCAAAACGTCGCTGCCAAAGTGGCTGAAAACCAGAATACCACCAATGTGCACCTGGACTGGGGCGAGCCAAGCAAAGTCATCAAGTTAGACATTGATCAGGATCGTGCCCGTCAAATGGGGATAAGCAGTAGTGATCTGGCCAGTTTCCTGAATACTTCAATTGCTGGAGCAGGACTTGATCAGTTCCGGGAAAAACGTGAGCTGATTGAAATCCGCTTACGTGGCGATCAGGCAGAACGTGTCGATGTGGCTTCCTTAAGTAGTCTGGCGGTACCGACTTCAGGGGGTAATTTTATTCCATTAGCGCAGATTGCCAAGATTGAATATAGCTTTGAAGAGGGGCTGATCTGGCATCGTAACCGTTTACCGACTATTACTGTGCGCGCTGATATTCGTAGCAGTTTGCAACCTGCAACAGTGGTTAATCAATTGGCACCTGAGCTTGAACAACTGCGAGCAGAATTGCCAAGTGGTTATTTGCTTGATGTCGGTGGAACGGTAGAAGAATCTGCACGTGGACAAAACTCAGTAAATGCAGGGGTACCTTTATTCCTAGCTGTAGTGATGACCTTACTGATGATTCAGCTCAAGAGTATTTCACGTTCTGTGATTGTGTTTTTGACCGCACCACTCGGCATTATTGGCGTGGTCTTATTCTTATTATTGTTCAATAAACCTTTTGGTTTTGTTGCGATGCTAGGTACGATCGCACTTTCTGGCATGATCATGCGTAACTCTTTGATTCTGATTGATCAGATCGAGCAGGATATTCTGGCAGGTGAGTCACAGTGGGATGCCATCATCAATGCGACAGTACGCCGTTGCCGTCCGATTGTATTAACTGCATTGGCTGCTGTACTGGCCATGATCCCACTTTCACGCAGTATTTTCTTCGGTCCAATGGCAGTTGCCATCATGGGCGGATTGATTGTGGCAACGCTATTAACCCTGTTTTTCCTGCCGGCATTATATGCACAATGGTTTAAGGTAAAGAAAATTTCGCAATCGGTCTAAAACTGTCTTAAAATCAGGTGCGAAATATTAAAAATTTTAATATAGTAGTGCCTGATAATTTTACAATTTTAAAAAATGCGAAGTTGCCGTTTTGCCACTGCTGCAGAAACGGACAACGAGGTTGAAAGACACATGAATCAAGAAAGTTTAACTCAAATGCGACGCTCTATAGCCCTTGCATATGTGTTCATGTTTTTAGCCTCTTTTACCGTGATTTTTGGAATTTTTTCTTACTGGTTAGCCCGTAAAGTTGCTCAGGTCGACTATGCAGAAGTCTGGTTACAGGCACAGGCACTGTGGATCATGCGTAATGTAGTGATCTATACCATGCTCGCTGTTTTTGCAGCCCTCTGGTTTATTCCACTATTTTTCTATGCCTGGGACAGCATGTTATGGGTAAAAGCCTGTACTGTCGCTGGCGTCGTATTCAGCTTTATCGCCTTTATTTTCATGATTAATGCCTGGTTCAAAGGCGTGTCCAAGTTCTATCAAAGCAAAGCTGTTTTCTAAACTTTCGATTTTTTTCAAATTCCCCCCTTGTAAAAACTGGTTTGACCCCCAATTCAGACCACAGTTGAGTATTAAATAAAATTCCGTGAGGAGCATCGCCAGACATGGCTAAACGTGATTATTATGAGGTTTTGGGTGTCGCTAAAACCGCTAGTGATGATGAAATTAAAAAAGCCTACCGTAAGTTGGCGATGAAATATCATCCAGACCGCAACCCTGACAATCCAGAAGCTGAAGAGAAATTTAAAGAAGCTTCAGAAGCTTATGAAGTACTGTCTGATAGCGAGAAACGCAGCATGTACGACCGCATGGGCCATCAGGCCTTTGAAGGTGGTATGGGCGGCGGTGGCGGCTTCGGCGGCGGTTTCAGCGCAGAGGATATTTTCAGCCAGTTCGGTGATATCTTTGGTGGGGCATTTGGTGGCGGTCGCCAGCAACAACGCGCGCGTCGTGGTTCTGACTTACGTTATGTCATGGAACTGAGCCTGGAAGAAGCAGTCAAAGGTGTTAAGAAGACTATTACTTTCACTGCACCGGCACCATGTGACGCCTGTGATGGTAAAGGTTCTAAAAATCCGAATGATGTTGAAACTTGTCCGACCTGTCATGGTGCCGGCCAAGTGCGTATGCAGCAGGGCTTCTTCTCTGTACAGCAAACCTGTAGCACCTGTCGTGGTCAAGGTAAGATCATCAAGAACCCATGTAATAAATGTCATGGTTCAGGTGTATCTGACCGTCAGCAAACCCTGGAAGTTACCATTCCAGCGGGTGTGGACAATGGCGACCGTGTACGCTTGACGGGTAAAGGTGAAGCGATCCGTGACGGTCAATCAGGCGATCTTTATGTAGAAGTTGTGGTGCGCGAGCACGAAATCTTCCAGCGTGATGGTGCCGACCTGTATATGGATGTGCCGGTTTCAATTGCGGATGCAGCATTGGGTAAAGAAATTGAAATCCCAACCCTTGATGGCCGTGTCAGCCTGAAAATTCCTGAAGGCACACAAACTGGTAAATTATTCCGTCTGCGTGGCAAGGGTGTTAAACCTGTGCGTACTAGCATGACCGGTGATCTGTTATGCCGTATTGTTGTGGAAACTCCAGTAAACCTGACAGCGCGTCAGCGTGAGCTGTTGAAAGAACTGCAAGCATCAATGGATGGGGAAGGTAGCCAGTCTTCACCGAAGAAAAAATCATTCTTCGATCGTCTATTTGATTGATTGAATGAAATTAAAAAGGACGCTTAGGCGTCCTTTTTAATATATGTCAGTTTTAGACTCAAAAGCTTTTTAAAGAAAAGCATCAATATATTTAGGATTAATCATCACGTATTTAAATGAGTTTTTTCAATAAAGCTAACATAAATGCTACCGATCTTATATTTTCCAATTTTTTAAGCCGGCTAAACTGAAAATAACAACAAAGAAATTAATCACTCATAATTTGTACAAGTTAAGGTAGCTCACATGATGAAAGTAAATATTGGTATTTCAACAGAAGACAGAGCAGCAATTGTAGAAGGTCTATCTCGATTACTTGCCGATAGCTATACCTTATATTTAATGACCCATAACTTTCATTGGAATGTTACTGGTCCACAATTTAATACCTTACACACCATGTTCATGCAGCAATATACCGAGCAGTGGAATGCTTTAGATATTATTGCTGAACGGATTCGTTCTTTGGGCTTTCCGACACCAGGAACTTATCAACAGTTCGTAAAGCTGACTTCGATTGAAGAAGTTGAAGGCGTGCCTAAAGCTGAGGAAATGATTCGCTTACTGGTCAATGCCCATGAAACTGTGGCTCGTACTGCACGAAGCATGTTTGATATCGTCGATAAGGCAAATGATCAACCGACTGCGGATATCCTGACTCAACGTCTGAATGTGCATGAGAAAACGGCCTGGATGTTAAGAAGTCTGTTAGAGTAAATAGTCACTTTATTTAAAACTTATTTTATAAAAAAAATTAGAGATGAACCATAAAGGCTCATATCGTAAGGTATGAGCCTTTTTTTTAGATTCCATAACTTCCTACATTTTTAAAATCATCTTGATGCATTTTTAGACTGACAATTAAAGCTGAAGGCCAAGCCATATCAAAAACGCTCATGACCTTCTTTAATTCTTTTCATTGATTTTTATGCGATCAATCTTAGTGTTAGGAGCGAGTTTTGCTATAGTAAGAGCAATTTCGAATCAATATCAGGACTTTGTTATGTCAGCGACACCACGCATTGGGATTTTAGGTGCAGGCGGCCGTATGGGACGCATCCTTATTCAGGCGGTCAAAGAAGCCGGCTATCAATTGGCAGCGGCAGTAGAACGCCCTGAAAGCAGTCTGATCGGTGCAGATGCCGGGGAACTTGCAGGCGTGGGTAACGTAGGCGTAAAAGTTGTAGGTAGCCTGGAAGAAGTCGTTAAAGACTGTGATGTGGTGATTGATTTCACCGCACCTGCTGCAACAGTGAATCATCTGAAAATCTGCCGTGAAAATGGTGTTGCCATCGTCATTGGTACTACAGGGTTGAATGATGAGCAGAAAGCTTATCTGGATGAATCTGCAACTGAAACGCCAGTGGTGTATGCTGCGAACTATTCAGTTGGTGTCAACGTATCGATCAAATTGTTAGAACTTGCATCTAAAGTGTTTGGTGATACGGTAGATATCGAAGTAATCGAAGCCCATCACCGTCATAAAGTCGATGCGCCATCAGGTACTGCATTGATGATGGGTGAAGCAATTGCCGGTGCATTAGGCCGTGATCTGAAAAAAGATGCAGTCTATCATCGTGAAGGTCATACTGGTCCACGTGAACGTCAAAGTATCGGTTTCCAAACCATTCGTGGTGGTGATATCGTCGGTGAACATACTGCGATGTTTATTGGTGAAGGCGAGCGCGTTGAAATTACCCATAAAGCGACCAATCGTATGAACTTTGCAGCCGGTGCGGTACGTGCTGCTGCTTGGGTTGTCGGTCGTGACGCGCGTAAATATGACATGAAGGACGTACTTGGTTTTAACGAGATTAAAGTTTAAAATTTCGTCAAAATCATTTATAAGAATAACTTAAAACTAAAATAAGACGACAATGGAATGAAGAAAGTCATACTCATGCTCTGTGCTGTGGCATTTGCCGCCGCAGCACAGCCTAAATCTGTACCAAATGCCAAACTCAGTATTAACAAAAACAATATCAAGGTCTGGACCTATCAGGACAAGAACAATCCGGTTTTTCTGTATAAAGCTGAAACGACCTATGATGTACCGATGGAACAGGCAGTGCATCTCATTATTGATGTTGATAATGCAGTGAAATGGGTACCTTATATGGGCAATGTAAAAGTACTCTCTCGGGATAATAAAACAGGGGACTTCACCTTATATATGGTACTAGATTTTCCATTCCCACTGAAAGACCGAGATCTGGTGGTACAGGGGAAGATGATTCGTGACGCTAACGGCCAGATCACCATTAAGAACAAAGCCATTCAAAAAGGCTATCCACTCAATCCAGATTATGTACGTTTGACCCATTATGAAGGTGACTGGACGTTTAACCGTTTAGGGGATAAAAAGGTTAAGGTCTCTACCTATGGTTATGCCAATCCTGAAGGTTCAATCCCGCTGACCTTTGTGAATATGTTTGTGCAGCAGCAGCCTTATCAGATGTTGCAAAAAATGAAGCTGGAATTGAATAAATTCTCGACTGTTCCTGTATTGCCAGAAGCACTGCGTTAATTAGCCAATAAAAAGCCCACTTGATGCGGACTTTTTATTGCAAAGTTTTTTAGCTGCAGGATGCAACATCAGCAGTCTGTGGCGTAGCCAGCTTCATTTGCAGCAAGACCAGCAGCAATGCGAATGCACTCAGACCAGCACCGGCAAAGGAAACTGCACTATAGTTTAAGCCGAGATTTAGCACAGCGGCCCCAGCAATTGCGCCAACAGCATTACCCAGATTAAAGGCACCAATATTCACTGAAGAAGCGAGTCCTGGCGCTTCATGTGCAACAGACATGACCCGCATTTGTAGCGGTGGCACTACTGCAAATGCCGCAGCACCCCAGATAATTAAAGCCAGCGCTGCACCAATCGCAGTCGTCGCCAAAATCGGAAACAGCAACATCATCAGCATCAAGAGTAACAGGAAGCCAATCAGGGTTTTGTCCAGTGACAGATCTGCAAACTTGCCCCCCAGATGATTACCAATCGAAAAACCTACCCCAATCAGAATCAGCATCAGGGTAATCAAGGCTGGTGAAGCTTGAGTAAAATTTTGCAGACTTGGTGCAATGTAGGTATACAGCGCAAACATGGCTCCGGCACTCATAACAGTGGTCAGTAATGCCAAGATGACCGGTAAGCGGGTCAGCACTTTAAGTTCTCGACGGACATCCGGTTTTTGACTGCCTGATCCTTCAGGGAGTGCTTTCCAGAGGGAGAACATGGTGAGCAGACCCAGCAGAGAAATTCCACAGAATGCCATGCGCCAGCCGATATGCTGACCGACCCAAGTCACCAAGGGCACACCACCGATATTGGCAATAGTGAGCCCCATAAACATCATTGCCACAGCACTGGCCTGTTTATCTTTCGGAACCACACTAGCAGCCACGACCGAGCCTATGCCAAAGAAAGCACCATGGTTTAAGCTGGTAATCAGTCGTGCACCCATCAACCCGAGGTAGTTCGGAGCAAGCATCGCCAACAGATTACCAATCGTAAAGATTGCCATAAGCAAGATCAGCGATTTACGTTTGGAATAGCGACTGAGCCATAAGGTCATCAGCGGCGCACCGATCATGACACCGAGCGCATAAGCACTGATCAGCATACCGGCACGCGGAATCGAGATGTCCAGATCCCGGGCAATTTCCGGTAAAAATCCCATGGGAGAAAATTCAGTGGTACCAATGGCAAAGGCACCCACAGCCAAAGCCAGTAAGGGAAAGTTAATCTTCATTGCGTATGCTTAATCCCAGATTGGTGCCAACTGTTCTGGATCAACTTCACGACCATTACGTTCCAGCGTACTAATCAACGCCATTTCTTCTTGAGTCAGCTGTATCTCCTGTGCTGCCAGATTAGCTAACAGATGCTCACGCTTGGTTGAAGATGGAATGACCGCATAGCCTTTCTGCAATGCCCAGGCCAAGGCAATCTGGGCACTGGATGCCTGATGCTGTGCAGCAATTTCTTGCAGGACTGGATCATTCAATATTTTGCCATAAGCCAGCGTCATATAAGAAGTGACATCAATCTGCTGAGATTGCAGAAAATTAACCAGTTTTTGGTTTTGCAGATAAGGGCTCAGTTCAATCTGGTTGGTCGCAATATGTTCTAGTCCAATGCTATCAATCGCCTGCTGGGTCAGCTCGATATTAAAGTTGGAAATCCCGATGTGTTGAGTCAGCCCTTGCTGTTTGGCTTCTAGCAAGCTTTGCATCAATTCAGGAATATTGAAACCCAGTTTCGGCGCTGGCCAATGGATCAGAGTCAGGTTGACCGCATCGGTATGTAACTTTTGCAGACTTTCTTTAAGGCTTGGAATCAGTTTATCTGGCGCGTAATTGTTCGTCCAGATTTTCGTGGTGATAAACAGCTCATTGCGGTTGACCTGACTTTCAGCAATCGCCTGACCCACTTCAGCTTCATTGGCATAGATCTGTGCAGTATCTACCGCACGATATCCAACTTCTAATGCAGTTTTCACCGAGTCAATGACAGTCTGTCCAGAGAGACGAAAGGTGCCTACACCCATTTGCGGAACAATTTTCATAAATTCAATCTTGCTTGTTTTTGATGTGAAGTATTTTGCGATTTTTATTGTTGCTAAAAAATAGTCTAATTTGCAAAATATTATTGACTATAAATCATTAAATGGACTGAAGATGAAATCGACCATTGAGGAGCTACAAGCCTTTGTTACTATTGTCGACAATGGTTCGATTATCAGAGCGGCAGAGCGGTTGGGACAGACGACTTCAGGCATCAGTCGGGCATTGCAGCGTCTGGAAAATAAGTTAAATGTCACTTTATTGGAACGCACGACACGCAAACTGAAATTGACCCAGGAAGGGCAATTATTCCTAGAAAAATCACGCAAGATTCTGAATGATCTGGCGGAAGCTGAAGATGCCTTACTGAAATCCGATAGTGATATCTCAGGCTTAATTCGGGTCGATTCAGCTACACCTTTTGTACTGCATGTGATTGTGCCTTTGATTCAGGAATTTATGCAGCAATATCCCAATATCGAGATTGAGCTGAATAATCATGATCAGGTGATTGATCTTCTGGAGCATAAAACCGATGTGGCCATCCGTTTTGGGGAGTTACAGGATTCCAGTCTGCATGCGCGTTTGTTATGTCGCAGCCGGCTTTATATCGTCGCAAGTCCTGATTATTTACAACAGAAGGGTAAACCGCAATCTGTCGAGGATTTATCTCAACATACTTTGTTAGGTTTTAGTCAGCCAACGCATCTGAATACCTGGCCGATTCAGCTAAATGATAGACATATTACGGTCGAACCAAAGATCAAGGCTTCTAATGGGGAAACTGTCCGTCAATTGGCTTTACACGGGGTAGGAATTACCTGCCTGTCACGCTTTTTGGTACACGATGATTTACAGGTAGGACATTTACGAGCACTATTTGAAGATCAGATTGAATTGCAGTATCAGAACATCCATGCAGTCTATTATCGACAGGAACATTTACCGAAACGGGTACATTTATTTATTGAATTTCTAGCCACCAAACTGGTCAAGTATCTTTAAAGCTATATTTATAAAATAAAAATCTGCCCAACTATTGCAGTGGGGCAGATCAATGGATTCAGACCAAAAGATTAAAAATCTGCTTTTAACACGATCCGGTAACGAGCCTTGCCAGAGTGCAGGCGTTCAATCGCCGCATTGATTTCTGACATTGGAAATAATTCGATTTGTGGTGCAATATTTTTACGCGCAGCAAATTTCAGTAGTTGACGTAAAGCTGCTGGAGAACCTGTTGGTGAACCCGTCACAGATTTGGCACCGCCAATTAATGAGCCAGCCGAGATTTGCATTGGTTCTAAAGGTAAACCCAACATATGTACGGTACCATTCGGTGCCAATGTCGCCAGATAAGCTTGCCAGTCCAAAGTGACATTTACGGTACTGAGCAGTAAATCGAATTTACCCCGTAGCGTTTTAATCGCTGCAGGATCACGACTATTCACCACATGATCCGCACCCATCGCTTTTAGCTCATCGGTTTTATCCAGATTGGAAGTAAAAGCGGTAATCTCACACCCCCAAGCCTTTAGCAACTTGATCGCCATATGTCCTAAACCACCAATACCAATCACACCCACATGATGAATGGCCTGAATTTGATGCTTTAGAATTGGATCAAAGACGGTAATACCACCGCAGAGCAGGGGACCTGCACTTTCTGGGTCTAGATCTTCTGGTAGAGGAATCACCCATTGCCAACCCGCACGGACTTTATCGGCAAAACCGCCAGCATGACCGACAATCGTTGCGACTTGGCCACCAGTACACAGAACCTGTTGACCTGAAATACATGGATCACAATGCTGACAACTTTCTGCTGTCCAGCCAATCCCGACCCGCTGACCAATTTGCAAACCTTTGGCTTCTGAACCGAGTTGAGTGATGGTTCCAATAATTTCATGACCCGCAACAACAGGGTAGACCGAAGAACGCCAGTCATTGTTAATCACTGAAATATCGGAATGACATAGACCACAATATTCAACTTTGACTTCAACCTGATGTGGCTGCAGTTCACCTGCATCAAATTGATAAGGTTCAAGTAGAGCACCTGCAGACATCGCAGCATAGGCTTGAATTGTATTATTGGACATAGACTCAGCTCTTATTGGAATGGGAGGATTTTGTTTTAAAGTGACAGTGATTTTCATGGTCATCAACCATGCCGACTGCTTGCATAAAGGCATAACAGATCGTTGGGCCAACGAATTTAAAGCCTGCTTTTTTTAAGGCCTTGGACATATTCTGGCTTTCCATGGTTTGTGCTGGAGCCTGACGATAATCTGCAACATTATTATTCAAACGCGGCTGCTGGGTAAAAGACCACAGCCATTTGACTACATCAATATCTTGAGATTTTAGCTGTTGCCAGGCTCGGGCATTATCCCGAATTGCAGTCAGTTTACCGATATGCCGGATTAGACTAGCATCTTGCAGTTTTGCTGTGAGTTGCTCATCTGTAAAAGCAGTAATGCTTTCAATAGAATATTGAAAAAAATGTTCACGATAAGCTTCACGCTTTTTCAGCACTGTAATCCAGGCCAATCCTGCCTGTTGTCCTTCCAAACACAGCATTTCAAACAGGCGTTTTTCATCATGCAGCGCCTGTCCCCATTCCTGATCATGGTAGGCAGTATAGAGAGGATCATCAGAGCACCAGCCACAGCGTTGAATGGTCATGTGATGCTCCTTATTTTTATAGTTTAAAAGTGGTCCATTGATCTTGCTGGTTATCCCAGTAAGATAACTCTGCCTGCTCCAGATCAGTAAACTGGATCCAGGCATCTTTACCGCTCTTATCGGCATAACCGGTACTGATCAGAAGCGCATCTTCGGTGATTTCCATGATCCAGCCCTGATAGGTTTGGCCATTGAGCACGATTTTTTGTTGATTGCCTGACTCAGCAAATTCTACCAGACGGTTGATCAACGCTTCTGACATGTACATTTCCTAAAATTATCGTAAATATGGATAGGGATTCACAGCACCACGGCCTTTGCCCTGCAGATAAAGCCCATAATGCAGATGAGGCGCAGTATGCCGTGCATTGCCGCTATTGCCAACGTAGCCAATGACCTGACCTTTCTTGACATAGTCCCCGACACTCAAACCGCGTTTATGCCCGTCAAGATGAGCATAATAATGCCAAGCTCCACCCGGACCGAGTATCCAGACCACTTTACCACCCAAATTGTTATTGCGTAAGTCTGCAATCAGGCCCTCTGTCACACTGAGGACTTTGGTTCCACGTGGAGCCATAATGTCGATACCTTCATGCAGGCGACCACTACTACGGGAAGCCCCCCAGGTATCTTTGAGCTGGCGTGTCTTGACTTTATCTACCGGGATCGGCAGTCGAGATGGCATTGATATATTCTTTAGTTTCTGTACCAAAATTGGATTCAGCAGTACAGAACCCGACTGTTTCGGAGTCGAACTACATGCTGCCACTAGCAGCATCAAAAAAGAAATAATGACCAAACGAATATTGTGCTGCAAAGCGTCCTTCCTTGTGCACCAGTATCAAGTTTAAAAAATGATTAAGTTATAAATCTCTTATTTCTGAATATGTCACAGTTTAGTTGCAGAGATCAATTTTTTCATCGCTGTTGGAATACCAGCCTGAACTGCTGCCGTTGGCTCCATCCAGAGGCCATTTAGCTCAATCGATAAGTGTTCTTGTAGATCAGCGTCAATGGCAAATACCAGACCTTCAAGCTGCCAGGTAAAATGGGTGAAACTATGTGAAATTTCAACTTTTTGCACGAATTGTTTTAAGCCTAAACTCTGTTTTAACAGATCTAGTTCATGTGCTTCTTCAATAATTGGCAGACACCAGAGACCACCCCATAGGCCGCTATTTGGACGTTGTTGCCACAGCCATTGTTCTTCACATTGTAATATCAGCACTTGAGCAGATTTCACTGGTACCGGCTTTTTGGCTTTCTTAAAAGGCAGCTCATTTTCTAAACCTTGCTGATGTGCCTGACAATGTTGTTGCATCGGACAATGCAGGCACAGCGGTTTTTTGGGCGTACAAACCGTCGCGCCTAGATCCATAATCGCCTGGGTATAGTCATGATTACGTTCAACAGGACATAACTGTTCAGCCAGTTGCCACATGGCGCGTTCATGGACAGGTTTAGAAAGATCATCTTCAATAGCAAAGAAACGTGATAATACCCGTTTCACATTGCCATCCATAATCACGCCGTATTGGCGTAGACCTAAAGACATCAATGCACCGGCAGTCGAGCGACCAATACCTGGTAGGGCGATCCACTCTTCTAGAGTTTTAGGGAAATGACCTTGTGCAGCCACGATTCCGGCTGCTTTGTGTAGATTCCGTGCCCGCGCATAATAGCCAAGTCCCGCCCAGTAAGGTGCAACTTCATCCCAAGTCGCTGTTCCCAAATCCTGAACTGTAGGAAAACGCGAAATAAAACGATCAAAGTACTGTAATACTGTTTTGACCTGAGTTTGCTGCAGCATGATTTCAGATACCCAGACTTTGTATGGATCATCTGCCACTTGCCACGGCAAATCATGCCGACCGTGAACATCAAACCATTCTAAAAGTGCATCTGAAAATACAAACATGAATACTGGACAGGGAAGAGGAACAGGAAGGCATTATAGCTGATTGAGTGGAGGGGATTTGTGAAAAGTGTATCAAGAGAAATAGGAATATTAGGCAATAAAAAAGTGAATGATCCGAAGTTC
Organism: Acinetobacter sp. LoGeW2-3; assembly: GCF_002688565.1. NCBI lineage: Bacteria > Pseudomonadati > Pseudomonadota > Gammaproteobacteria > Moraxellales > Moraxellaceae > Acinetobacter > Acinetobacter sp. LoGeW2-3. The sequence continues at coordinate 1,189,394 of NZ_CP024011.1, forward strand.
ATTCACTCTCTTTAAACTAGATTAAATGCCTTGGATTAGTCTTCAATTCCCCAACGGGCATCGAGTTTCAGCACTTTACCTTCATAACGTGGAATGAGGTGAATATGCAGATGTTCAGACTTTTCTTTAAAAACCTCACCATCATTAAAACCGACATGGAAGCCAGCAGGCTGATAACGTAAATTTAGTTCATTACGTGCCTGTTCCAGCAAAGACATCAGACTTTTACGCTCTTTATCCGTGATATCAAAAAAGGAAGCCACATGTCGCAGTGGAACGATCACGCTGTGCCCTTTGGACAATGAATTCGGTTCAGGCAACACCACACCAAAGTCATTTTTGGCAATGACATCATATTCGTCATAGTTGCAGTATGGGCAGTTGTTCTCAGCCATTTCATTCTCCTTATTTCTTTTCAATAATTTTTTTGCACTATTCCACTCACCTTCTGAGTGGAATAGCAAACATTCCTTAAGCTAAGCGACGTGCCAGCAGGGCATACATCGCTTCAAGGCTTTGTTTTTCTGCCTCAGCATTGTAACCAAGGTCTACACCATTGGCTTTGGCCCGTTCATCAGCCAGCGGGTTGCTAAAGCCATGTTTAGCATCTTTGAAAATAATTACGTCATGTTTCACATTCGCAGCCTGCATTTCCTTACGGAAACTTTCGACATCATCCAGTGACACCATACTGTCTTGTTCACCATGCAGGACTAAAATCTCGGCTTGAACTTGGCCTTCTTGAGCTGGTGCTTTTGGTGACAGATTGGCATGGAATGTAGCAACGGCTTGCAATGGGGCATTTGAACGAGCCAGATCGAGTACAACTTTACCACCGTAGCAGAAACCGATTGCTGCCAGTTTGTTTGCATCAACTTCATCCTGTGCAGCGATGGTATTTAGGGCAGCAGTGGCACGGTTCACAATCGTATCGGGATCTTCAAAAGTCTGCATCATCCATTCATAGGCCTGATTTGATGCAGTTGTTACCTTTTTGTCGCCATACATATCAATCGCCAGGGCAGCATAGCCATGTTCTGCAAGTTCACGGGCACGCTGTTCAGTATAGTCATTACGACCCCACCATTCAGGTGCCACAATCACGCCCGGAACAGGAGTATCGGATTCAGGTGCTGCAAAATAACCGATTAGCTGGCTGCCATCCTGTGCCGTATATTGAATCTCACGTGTCTTTATTGCTGCCATGGGAGTTCCTCTATTGTTGTTAAGTATTTTCATGAAAGTATAAACATAGCAAAAGCTAAACGAATGTCACAGGATTACAGCAGATTAATTTGTTCTTTTTAGTCAAAAAAAGGAGATATACGCTGATATCTCCTTTTTAATTATTTCATCACTTCAATCAGTTCAATATCGAAAATTAAGGTGCTATTCGGTTCAATCACATCACCAGAACCAATCTGACCATAGCCAAGTTCTGGCGGAATAAAGAAACGATATTTGGCGCCAGGTTTCATCAATTGCAGGCCTTCGGTCCAGCCCATAATGACTTGGCTAGTTTTGAACACGACTGGCTGGTTACGGGCAATTGAACTGTCAAAAACAGTGCCATTAATCAGACGACCTTCATAATGTACTTTGACATTACTGTTCGCACTTGGAGATTTGCCTTTGCCACTCTCTAAGACTTGGTATTGAAGTCCTGATTTTGTAATTTTGATATCTGGTTTTTTAGCATTTTCAGCTAAGAATTCACGACCAATTTTGGCATTTTCTTCTGCTGTTTTTTTGAGTTCAATTAACTCACGGGCATCTGCCTGACGCTTGTATTGCATCAGCACCTTTGCCATTTCTTCTTCAGTTAATGTGGCTTTTTGACCGGAAGCTGCTGCTTTCAATCCAGCACTAAATGCATCTAAATTGATGTCTTTTAATGAGTCAGCATTATTGCGACCCATGAGATAGCCAAAGCTGTAACCCACCTGTTCTGCTTCTGTACTTTTGGTGGTGATATCCTTGGCATATAAGCTACCGGAACATAACAGCAGGGCAGCAAGGCTAATTTGTATTTTCATTCTAGTTTCTCAAAAACAAGGGAGAGCATATTGCTCTCCCTAAACCGTATTATTTTACTTCGATGAGTTCAACATCAAAAATTAAGGTGCTGTTCGGCGGGATCGTGCCAGGTACACCTTGTTGACCATAACCTAACTGCGATGGAATATATAAGGTTGCTTTGCCACCTTCTTTCATCAACTGTAGGCCTTCAGTCCAGCCAGGAATCACTTGATTCAGCGGAAATTCGATTGGTTCACCGCGTTCAACTGAGCTATCAAATACCGTACCGTCAACCAGCTTGCCGGTATAGTGAACTTTCACCATAGAATTTGCGGCTGGTGATTTTCCTGTACCTTCTTTGGTTACCTGGTATTGCAGGCCTGAAGCAGTGGTCTTAACGCCAGCTTTTTTCCCATTTTCAGTAAGGAAAGAATCACTTGAAGCTTGAGCTTTTTTAGCATCATCAAGCTGCTTTTGCTGCATATCCTTCTGGAACTGCTCATAAGCTGCCTGTAGTTCTTCTTCATTATAGGCTGCTTTATTACGGGCATGGCCATCACGAACACCCGTAATGAAGCTATTAATATCCAGCTCTGGTGGGGTTTGATGTGCTACTTCATAACCGAGTGCATAGCTGATTTTAGAAACTGCAGAAGCATCTTTAGATGCCTTGGAAGTTTGTGTTACTGGGTTTTGAGTTGCATAGTAAACAGGAACGAGCGCAGCACCGCCTAGAAGAACAGCGACAGCAATCGGTAAGGCCTTACTCATGTATTATTCCAATATGATGTTATCGTTAATGTTCAGTCCATCTTAGCAGAAAATTTTAAGAAATCTTGTAGAAAGGGTGGTTTTTTAGCAAGTGAATATTAGCCTTAGGTAGAGCTTTAAAGTCTAAAAAACCAGCAATAATTGCTGGTTTTTTAGACATGATAATATCAACTGGTTTTGGCTCTAGGCTTATAACTATAAGTATAATCATAGCTGTAGCTGCCACCTGCTGAACGCTGAATATCATTCAGGATAAAGCCATTTACGGTACTGCCGGCCTGTTTAAAGCGGTTTACTGTAAGTGCCAATTCCTTCATTTGTGTTTTTGCATAGCGTGCTACGACCAAATTGAGTCCAACATATCGGGACACAATGATTGCATCTGTGACCGCCAATACAGGTGGGGTATCAATAATAATGTGATCATAATGTTGAACCAGGTTTTGCAGTAATTCCTCGAATCGTGCCGAATTGAGAAGTTCGGCTGGATTCGCTGGATATTGACCACAGCTAATAACATTTAAATTCGGTACATGGGTGCTTTGTACCACCTGATCCAAATTCGTTTGCTCATTCAGATATTCAGTTAATCCATACTGATTATCCAGATTAAAATATTTGTGTATATGACCCCGACGCAAGTCCGCATCAATGATCAGTACACGTTTATTTTTTTCTGCCATAATCACTGCCAAATTGCTGGATACAAATGATTTTCCAACTTTGGGAGCTGGTCCCGAGATCATAATAATATTATTTTTGGCTTGACTTAGGGCGAAATGACTCGCTGTACGTATGGTTCGCAAGCTTTCGACAGCCATATCATCACTATGTTTCAGGGCTAATACAAAAGGTGATTTTTTCTTTTTTAATAACTTCAGCCCTGGTTTCTGAATGCGGGAATGAGCAATATTGGCATAGACTGGAAGATCAAGCAGGGATTCGATTTGACTACTATCTTTTACGCCAGAATGGAGCATATTACGGAATAGTGCGGCTAGGATTCCCAGAAAAGTACCAAAACAGAACATTAAAAATAAAATCAGAGGTTGTTGCTGTTTAACCTGGTCAATCGGCTCTAGTGCAGTATCAATGATATGCACATTACCAATTTCCCCTGCTTTGGCAATACGCAGTTGCTGGTAGGAATTTACCAGGTTGGTATACAGCTGTTGTTTAACTTCGACATCACGTGATAATTGCAAATACTGGCGTTGGATTTCTGGAAGATTTTTAAGCGTAGTATTCAGCTCACGAATCTTGCCACTAATCACACGGAGTTGGGCAGTAATTTCTTGCATCGCTGGATGTGCTACGCCATATTTAGCTCCTATTTCTGCCTGTCTTTGTTCAATTAAAGCTTTTTGTGTTTCTAATGTAACGCTTTGGTTTAAGTAAAGTTCCGATTCCTTCGTAATATCAACAGTATTATACTGCTGACGGAATTTGTTAAAGACATGTTCCGCACCATCGAGTTGTTTTTTTAAATCTGGTAATTGTTCATCTAGAAATGCTAATGTCTGTGCAGTTTCTACCGAACGGCGTTTAATATTATGCTGGCTATAAGTCGATAAAATAGTATTCAGGACTTTGGTAATGTGCTGTTTATCTTGACCTTGATAGCGAAGTTGCAAGACCCCACTCAGTTCACCTTTTTCTATAATTGAATAATTGGCAAGAATAGAATCAATTGCTGCTGGTAATGAGAGTTGTTGCACTATATAGCTATCATTTAGGTCATCTTGACTAAAGATTGCAATTTTCCAGTTACCTTGCTCAGCTTTTACTTGTAGTGGACGGTTAACTGTGCCTTGAAATATTACTTCTTTAGTATCTGGATTGATTAGACTAAAGCTTTTTTGTTTAAATTGTAGCAGTAGATTTTGATCTAAATACGCACCAGGAACTTCAAACTGACGGACATCAAAGCTTTTTTGACCATCTTTAAAGCGTACCCCGTCAGATTGATATTCAGTTTGATAAGTTCTGCCTTGAATCAGACGATTGATAAAGGAGTCTTCGGTGCTGGTAATTCGGAGATCCAAATTTAATTGGTCAATCACTGACTCAAGAATCGTACGTGATTTTAACACCTCAATTTCAGCGTTAGATGGAGATCTTTGCCTAGTGACAGTAGATAGGCTGCCCAATAAAGCAGCTGAGGCACCTTTAATTTCTTCGACCTGAACAATTGCATCTACCTTATAATTTACCGTCGTAGTACGTAAATATAGTAAGGCAACAAGCATAGTAAGCAAGCCAAATAAAAGGATGAATTTCCATTGTGCAAGCAGGGAAAAGAACACCCCTTTTAGGTCAATCAGATTTTCAGTATTGTTATTGTTGTTCATAATTTTTTTCTATCTAAAAGTATTAAAAGTGATTTTTCCAGTCAATAATGCAGTGTTAAATCAAATGATTAAACTTCATTAAAAACCCGCTGCCCCCTGTGAAAAGAGTTCCAATTATTCTGGCTTTAGTGTCCTTTCATGAAATATCTAGTCCAGTAAAGACAAGATATTTTTATAATGATTAGCATAAGTCTATTTTTAATTTAACCTGTCACATATTCATTTATGGATTACAAGCAGTCACGGGTGGATCTTGTAAATAAATATTTGATCATTAAGCTATGCCTATATTTCCAAAATATTTTAATTTTCATAGCTGAGTCATTTACTATCGTATAGCGGAATCAGCGACATATGAAAATGGAAGGATCTGGCTAACAACACGTTCCCACCGAGTCAGACCTGTAGCATCCACATAAACAATATCATTGCTGTGCATTTTAAACTGTTTAGCCAGACCAAAATCACCCAGATTTTTTAGATTTAAATGATATATTTCAGTCATCCGCTTATTTGAATTGCCACGCAACACATAAATCCGGCTAGCATTGGCTGAATTTGGGTTAATTCCTTCACTTTCACCGAGAACATCAGCGAGAGTCATCCCACGGTCACGTAGAGGTAAGGGTTTATTTGTACCAGCTTCACCCATTACATAGATTTTCTGGTTTTCACGAGGACTGATATAAAGGGTGTCATTAGGTTTGATCAACAGCTTATGTAATGAATATCCGGCTGTTTCTAATGCAATTGTATTGAGATCATAAGTCGCTCCCTGACGTATTAATTGTATAGACGTAGAGTCTCCTTGTTCGCTAATACCACCCGCCATACCTAATGCCGTATAAACGCTTATCGGCTGGTCAGATAAGTAATATTGACCAGCCGATTTCACATTACCTACAACGGAATAACGCTGACTTTGATAGGAAAGTACGCGCACTATCACATCTGGCCTGTTTAAATAAGGAACTAATTGACGACGTACTTCCTGATTCACTTGCTCAAGAGTTTTTCCTGCTGCCTTATAGCGACCAATGAATGGAAAATGGATATAACCCTGTCGATCAATCTGATAACCATTGTTAGTAGTATCAGTTGCTGAGGGAACAGTACTGATTTCAGGGTAAGCCCATAATTGAAAGGACAAAATATCACCTGAATTCAGACGATAATCTTGAACGTCATTCTGAAACAAAGCAGCATATCGATCTAGATTTTGAGTTTGAGCAGACTGAACTATAGGCAGAGAGTCCTGAGTTAATTTTACGAGATTAACTTGAGTTCCCAGTTCAGTTTGATAGATTCCTTCTTTTGGCAAATCATAGGCTTGAAAGCCAGATATTGCTGCACATCCGACTAGAGATAGGCTTAAGGTAAAAGTACCTAAAAGGTGTCTATAGTTCACTTGAAACCCCTTTATTTTTATATATTTAGTATTTTTATTTATTAAATAAAATGTTATTTTTTGAATTGGTTTATGGGATTAACATCTGAAAAATATAATAGATAATGTCCCTTGTCTAGACTTATCCTTAAGTCTATTTAAATATTTTAATTTAAATTAGCCCTATGTAGTTAGTGCAAATAAATGTAAAACCTATATTGTATAAGCTATAGAGATATAACGACTTGCTTTAATCATCAGCATTACTTCAATTGTTTCAAAATGTGATTTTATAATTAATGCAAGATAGCCGACTTAGTAAGATGTATAAGTAGAATATTTATTACATGAAGGTATTTTTATATAATTTTTATCTAATCTAAAGGTTTTTTAGATTGCTGATTTTTATTAACTATTAATCATATTTCAGTAAAGTTTATAATCCTTTATTTCTATAGTAATTGAAATAATCTATTGTTAATAAAAACTATATTCAATAATTATTAAATTAATATTAGTGTAAATTTATAGGAAAATTAGAAGCCTGCATAAGATAGGCTATGATTAAAAAAAATTATCCGGATATATAAAAAGTAACTGTATTTGATGATTAGCTGTTTTATGGGTAGTTTGTGTAATAAAATTAATATATCTTATAGACAAATAAATAAAAAAAGATATGCCTAAGAAGGTATTCATATATTAAAAATAATTTGTGAAAAGTAAAATAAAAATATTAAAGGATACTCAAAATGGTGATGAATATATTGGTAACTGGTGGAGCCGGTTTTATTGGGTCTGCCGTCATTCGGTATCTCATTAACGAGACTGAACATCATGTATTAAATGTTGATAAGTTAACTTATGCAGGTAACCTTGAGTCACTCATTTCTGTATCGGATCATGCCCGTTATCACTTTGTGCAAGCTGACATTTGTGATCATGCATCTTTAACTCGATTATTTTCGGAATTTCAGCCAGATGTGGTCATGCATCTGGCCGCAGAGTCTCATGTAGACCGTTCAATTGATAGTCCGGCAGAATTTATCCATACCAATATTGTAGGAACTTACACGCTATTAGAAGTGAGCCGAAAATATTGGCAGAATCTGTCCAAAATTGAAAAGTCTAGTTTCAAATTCCACCATATTTCAACAGATGAAGTATATGGAGACTTAGACGGGATAACAGACTTATTTACTGAAACTACGCCTTATTTACCAAGTTCACCATATTCAGCGAGTAAGGCTAGCTCGGATCATTTAGTTCGGGCTTGGCATAGAACTTATGGTTTGCCGGTCGTAGTTACCAACTGTTCAAATAATTATGGTCCTTATCATTTTCCTGAGAAATTGATTCCTTTAATGATCTTAAATGCCCTGGATGGAAAACCATTACCGGTTTATGGCAATGGTCGGCAGATTCGAGATTGGCTTTTTGTAGAGGATCATGCCTGTGCTTTATATCGGGTTGCTACCGAAGGCCTGGTTGGGGAAACCTACAACATCGGGGGACATAATGAAAAACAGAATATCGATGTGGTTAAAACAATTTGTAAAATTTTAGATGAACTCAAACCACGATTAAATGGGCAAACTTATGAAAGCCTTATTACCTTTGTTAATGATCGGCCTGGGCATGATTTACGCTATGCCATTGATGCCTCAAAAATCGAGCGCGAATTAGGATGGAAGCCGCAAGAGTCTTTTGAAACGGGTCTCCGTAAAACGGTGGAATGGTATCTGAATAATCTGGAATGGTGTCATCGTGTTCAGGATGGTTCTTATCAGCGTGAAAGTTTAGGGGAGGCAGTATAATGTCAATATCAACAAAAGGGATTATCTTAGCGGGCGGTTCAGGTACACGTTTGCATCCTATTACCAAAGGAATCTCAAAACAGTTGCTTCCAATTTATGACAAACCGATGGTTTATTACCCATTATCTGTATTGATGTTGGCCGGTATTCGTGAAGTTCTTGTAATTAGTACCCCAGAGGATATTGAGGGGTTTAAGCGTTTATTAGGAGATGGTTCTCAATTTGGCATAGAATTAAGTTATACGATTCAGCCTCGTCCCGATGGTTTAGCACAAGCATTTATTTTGGGTGAAGAATTTATTGGCCAAAGCAATGTTTGTTTGGTTCTTGGTGATAATATTTTTTATGGACCAGGTTTAACACCTATGTTACGTCAAGCTGCGGCACGTCAAAAAGGTGCAACTATATTTGGCTATCAGGTTAAAGACCCGGAACGATTTGGCGTGGTAGAATTTGATGAGCAAAAACGTGCTGTCTCCTTAGAAGAAAAACCTAAACAGCCAAAATCAAATTTTGCTGTGACAGGTCTCTATTTCTACGATAATGAGGTCATTGAAATTGCCAAGCAGGTAAAGCCATCTGAACGAGGTGAGTTAGAAATTACTACAATAAACCAGACGTATTTGGAACGTGGTGATTTAAATGTTGAATTGCTTGAGCGTGGTTTTGCATGGTTAGATACGGGTACCCAAGGGAGTCTACTTGAAGCAGCTCAGTTTGTGGAAACGCTTGAAAAACGTCAAGGCTATAAAGTTGCCTGCCTAGAGGAAATTGGATTGAAAAATGGCTGGTTGAGCAAAGAGCAGGTTTTAGCGATTGGTCAAACGATGAATAAAAATGGATATGGTCAATATTTGATTTCTTTGGCGGGTTAATAATTATGAGTCTGATCGAATGGATTGAACTACCAAACTTAGGGGATCATCGGGGGAGTTTAGTTGTCGCTGAAGCAAATAGAAATATCCCTTTTAGTATACAGAGACTCTACTATATTTTTGGTACTCAGCCTAGTGTTCCGCGTGGATTTCATGCCCATAAAGAGCTTCAGCAAATTGCTTTTGGTATTCAAGGTAGCTGTAAAATGTTGATGGATAATGGCAGAGAAAAGCAAGAAGTCTTAATTGGTCAATCTAATAGAGGATTATTAATCCCGCCAATGGTTTGGCATGAAATGCATGATTTTTCAGAAGATTGTATATTATTGGTATTGGCGAGCAACTATTATGACGAAAATGATTATATTCGAAATTATGACCAGTTTTTGAAAGAAGTAAATCAGTCAGTTAAGCATACTTGATAAGACTTCTAAAGATATAAAATACAAATGGTTATGAGAGGTTTGTATTTATTGAAGAATAAATTCTAAACAATAATTAAAATATTATGAATAAAGAAAAAATAATTTTTATATATCAAAAAAGATCACAGTAGTGCATTAAATCTAGGTTTAACCATTTAAAAAATAAGACCTTAATTTGGAACTATAGCCTTTAACTGAATAATTTTATATGAGATGAATAAAAATGATTCCATTTCTCGACCTTAAAGCTATCAATGCTCAATATCGTGACGAACTTGTCGCAGCATGTACACGTGTAATAGATTCTGGTTGGTATATAGGTGGTAAAGAGCTGGAAAAATTTGAACAGCATTTTGCAGCTTACTGTGAAACTCAATATGCGATCGGTGTTGCCAATGGATTAGATGCACTTATTCTGACCTTGCGTGCATGGAAAGAGCTAGGAAAATTGCAAGAGGGAGATGAAGTCATTGTCCCTTCAAATACCTATATTGCGAGTATTTTAGCGATCACGCAGAATAATTTAAAACCAGTATTGGTTGAACCGGATAGGGCAACATTTAATATCAATCCTCAAAAAATAGAAGAAGCTATTACAACCAGAACTAGAGTAATTTTACCTGTCCATTTATATGGACAGCTTGCTGCAATGCCAGAAATTATAGCTATTGCTAAGAAATATAATTTATTAGTCTTAGAAGATTCAGCACAGGCACATGGTGCAGAAATTAAAAGTATAAAAGCAGGAAATTGGGGGGATGCTTCAGGCTTTAGTTTTTATCCAGGTAAAAATTTGGGTGCATTGGGTGATGCGGGTGCGATTACTACCAATGATTCAGAGTTGGCAAATATGCTTAAGGCAATACGGAACTATGGCTCACATGAAAAATATAAAAACCTGGTGCTTGGTGTAAATAGTCGCCTTGACGAAATTCAGGCTGCTATATTAAATGTAAAATTGAAGTATTTAGATCAAGAGACTCAATATCGACGTCAAATTGCTGATCTATATTTAAAAGAAATCCAAAACCCACTAATCGAGCTTCCATTAAGTAAAGACCCTCAAACCTATACTCAACATGTTTGGCATTTGTTTGTAATACAAACTAGGCATCGTGAAAAACTGCAAAAATATTTAACAGAGCATGAGGTACAAACATTAATTCATTATCCGATTCCTCCCCATAAGCAACCAGCATATGAGGAATGGAATGATTTGAATTTACCAATCTCGGAACAAATTCATGCAGAAGTATTGAGTTTACCAATAGGACCAACTTTATCAATCAATCAAGCAAGAAAAGTTGCTCAATTATGTAATGGATTTCAAATATAAATGAACTTGCTAAAAACAAGTGTACTGAATGGCATAGCTGCTATGGTTAAAATTGCTGCTATGTTCATTTTGAATAAAATTCTGGCTATCTATGTCGGTCCTGCGGGTTATGCGGCAATCAGCCAATTTCAGAATTTTATTCAAATGGTCATTACTTTTGCTGGCAATGCTATTAATACAGGGGTTGTTAAATATACCTCTGAATATCATGCTGATGAACAAAAGCAAAGAGAACTTTGGCAAACAGCAGGAAGTATAGTATTAGTTTGTAGCCTAATTTTAATGATAATTATAATTATATTTCAAAAACCAATTATAATTTATTTATTTAAAACAACTGAGTACCAAATAATATTAGTATGGTTTGCTGTATTTTTAATTTTCTTTAGTTTGAATGCATTATTGCTAGCTATTTTAAACGGTAAACAGGATATCCCTAAGCTTGTAGCGGCAAACATTTTTGGTAGTATATTTTCATTAGTGGTAACTTCTTTATTGGCGATAAAGTTTGGATTAAAAGGTGCATTGATTGCACTCTCTATTTATCAGTCTTTGAATTTAGTGATCACAATTACACTATGTTATCGAACGAGTTGGTTCAAATTAAATTATAGTTTTGGAAAAATTAATAATGAAGTTGCAAAAAAATTAAGTGTATTTGCTTTAATGGCATTAGCTAGTGTCTTCTTTGAGAATATGTCTCAAATTTGGTTAAGAAAAATTATCATTTCCGAATTTGGGATAAATTACGCTGGTTATTGGGATGCTATGACTAAGTTAAGCAATGGTTATCTTATGTTGGTAGGTTCTGTTTTAAGTGTTTACTATCTTCCAAAATTGTCGCAATTGCAGACATATACAGAGATAAAAAAAGAAGTCAATTATGGATATAAATGGATACTACCAATAGCGATGATAAGTTGTTTAACAATTTTTGTCATTAAAGAATGGGTCATTCAATTATTATTTACAGACCAGTTTTTACCTATGCTGGAATTACTTTCATGGCAATTAATAGGAGATGTGATAAAGATTGGAGGATGGATCATAGGTTTTCTAATGTTAAGTCAGGCAATGACGAAAATTTTTATTGGAACAGAAGTCTTTTTTGCTTTAAGTATTATTCCTTTAACTATAATTTTTATAGAGGTATGGGGATATAAAGGTATTGCGATAGCATTTGCGACAAACTGCTTATTGTACTGGACAATATGTAGTTACTTAGCTTTCAGAAAATTAAAAGATAAATGATCTAGTTAATTTATAAAAGAAAAAATTAGAAACACTTTAAAATGGTAAATAGAAAAAATTTATTTATAATTTAAAGAAATAATAAAATTGTATTTTTTGTAAAATTTAAAATAATAAATGAGGAACTATTAAAATGAATGATCCTTTAGTTTCAGTAATTATACCTTGCTATAATCATGAAAAATTTATACAGGATAGTATTCAAAGTGTAATTGACCAAAATTATGAAAATATTGAATTAATTGTGATTGATGATGGGTCTAAAGATTCATCAGTAGAAAAAATAAAAGAAATGGTTGGACTGTGTGAAAAAAGATTTACCAGATTTGAATTTAGATACCGATCTAATAAAGGATTAAGCCCAACTTTAAATGAAGCTATAGAATGGTGTAAAGGGGAGTTTGTTTCTGTTCATGATTCTGATGATGTATTGTTAGCACATAAGACTAAACTACAAGTTGCTTTTTTAAAGCAGAATAAAAAATGTGTGGCAGTCTTTGGTGGAGAAACACTTATTGATGAGAATTCTAATTTTATAAAAAATAGAATTAAAAAAGAAAATAAGTATACTTTTGATCAAATTCTTATGTTGGAACATGATTTACCCTGTTCTAGTCAATTAATTCGACTGGAAATATTAAGAAAAGTAGGAGGGTATAAAGATGAAGTAAAAATTGAAGACTGGTATATGTGGCTGCGTTTAGCGCAAGAAGGTGAAATATGTTATATCCCAGATATTCTTATTAAATATAGATTGCACTCAAATAATACACATAAAAGAACTTCTTTTATGCATGATTCAAGAATGATGATTCTAAATGATTATAAAGACCATATCTTATTTGATAAAGCTAAAAAAAGAATTCTATGGTTAAATGCATGTGAAGTAGGAAGACTATCAAAAAAGGAATCATTAAAAAATATGTTTAAAATTTTAAAAGAATATCCTTCTGAAATTTTAAAATATGATTTTTTCAGGTTCTTTTATTGGTTTTTTATTAGGGAAAATCATTAACATGAATTTAAATAATACAATTAAATATAATTAGAATACTTTTATATATTAAATATTTGGTTATTCATTTTTTTATGTGGATAGCTTTGGGAGTAGTGAGTAATGATTATTTTAAATGAGAATAATTTAAAAAATAATATTGTTTTTTTAAATGATACCGATTTAAAAGATAAAATAGTCATATATTTTACTCTGCTTTCATTTTTTTTATCTCAATTCTACTTTTGGTCAAGTGGAGTTCCACAATTTAGTCACCTTTTTATCTTGGTGGCTATATTTTTATGTTTTAGTCATAATACAAAAATAACAGTTGACTACTCAAGTATAGTTTTATTCTTTGTTTCATATACAATTTGCGTAAATTTTATATGGTATTTGATCGTTCTTGATTCTAGTTATCTCCTCTCTACACTCTACTGGATATTTAACCTGTTATTCTTTTTATTGCTCACTAATATAAATTCTTCTCAAATTAATTTTTTTTATGGAAAAATTTTATTTCTGATTCCTTTTTCCTATTTAGTAGAAATTACAATTTGGGCGAGTGGATTAGGACGTTATAATTTTGAACCACGTTATAACGGAATTTTTAATGATCCCAATCAGATGGCTTTTTGGGTTTTAAGTACCTGTGCAATTTTCTTATATATTTCTCAAAGTAATTTTAAAAAAATAATAGTCTATTTTTTAGCTTTATTCCTAATCTTATTAACCATGTCAAGATCTGCTTCAATTGGATTTCTCATGCTAACGTTAGGATTTATATTCAGTCAAAAAGGGGATCTGAATAAAAGAATATTTGTCTTTTTCGGGATATTAGCCATAGTTAGTATATTAAGTTACTTTTTATATAATATAGGGGCATTTGATAGCATTGTCCTGCGTTTTATGGAAGGTATAGATCAAAAGGATAGCCAGGCAGAGGGACGCGGGCTTTTTAACTTTCTCGACTATCCTCAATATTTAATTTTTGGTGCGGGTCAAGGTGCACACTGGTTATATAACCCTCAAGGCAATGAAATCCATTCAACCTGGTTAGGTATCCTGTTTTATTATGGCCTAATTGGCTTCTCATTATTTTTATTATTTTTATATCAGATATTTAAAAAATTATCTTTCTCAAACAAGTTGATATTCTTGGGACCAATGTTGTACGGATTTACAACCTATAGTGCAAGAACGCTTATTTTCTGGTTTTTATTGGCAGCTTTTGTCCTATTTTCAAATAATAAGGAAGAATAAACATGTATATTACAATAGGAATTCCATTTTTTAATGCTGAAAAATATTTAGAAGATGCGATTAAATCGGTATTAGCTCAAACTTTTCAAAGTTGGGAGTTAATCCTAGTAGATGATGGATCAACAGATCAATCTTTAGAAATTGCTCGTTCATTTAATGATCCTCGGATTCGTATTATTGCAGATGGACAAAATAGAAGATTACCCTACCGCCTAAATCAGATTATCAATGAAGCAAAGTATGACTTTATTGCACGTATGGATGCTGATGATTTAATGGCAGTGGATCGGTTGGAAAAACAGATTAAAGTCTTAAATGAAAATTCAGATATTGATTTAGTTATGACCAGTCTATTTTCAATAGGAGAGAAAAATGAAATTTTAGGGAAGAGAATTTATTCTAATCATCAAATGCAACCTAAAGAAATTTTGCAAGGCGTTACTAATATACTTCATCCTTCATTACTCGCACGAAAGGAATGGTGTAAAAGGAATCCATATCAAGTTGATAACTGTCTAGCAGAAGATTATGAATTATGGCTTTCTGCAGCCATCAAAAATGACTTTAACTATGCTGTATTACAGGAACCTTTATATTTTTATAGAGAAGTTGAAAACGTAAAAAAAGAAAAGATGATCCGTGGTTATAATTCCCAGATTGAAGTCATAAAAAAATATTATGATAAGATTATTTCTGATTTTGAAAAAAATAAAATTATTTTAAAATTTGAAATAAAAAAAATTATTGTAAAAGTA
The DNA here is from genome assembly GCF_002688565.1 of Acinetobacter sp. LoGeW2-3. Taxonomy (NCBI): domain Bacteria; kingdom Pseudomonadati; phylum Pseudomonadota; class Gammaproteobacteria; order Moraxellales; family Moraxellaceae; genus Acinetobacter; species Acinetobacter sp. LoGeW2-3. Next base: position 1,204,638 of record NZ_CP024011.1, read on the forward strand.
CTGAATATTTTTAATTTAATGCAGATATTACATCAGCGAAGAATTACATCAGTTTCTAACTACGATAAAAATTTTTATGCTACCCAATTAGAACTTATAGAGCGTATAAAGCCATGACTTCTAAAAAAATTATTATTATTGGAACGACAGCATCTAATCTTTATGGTTTTCGCAAAGATTTTATATTGTCTTGTTTAGCACGAAATTATGATGTTTATGCATTTGTATCAGAATATACAGATGAGTGGTTGACGAAAATAAAAAGCTTAGGTGCTACTCCTATAACTTATCAACTTAGTCGAGGTGGGTTAAATCCATTTGCTGATCTACAATCAATATTTCAACTCCTACAAAAGATAAAACAAATACAGCCTGATATAGTATTTCCATATTCAACTAAACCAGTGATTTATGCTACCTTGGCTGCTTACAAGGCAAAGGTTCCTTATATATATGGCATGATTGAGGGCTTAGGTTCACCTTTTACCATACATAGACATGGTCAAAGCTTTAAAGCGAAGTTAATACGGTTTATACAGATATCTTTATATCGGCTATCATTTCCATATTTAGATAAAATTATCTTTTTAAATCATGATGATCCTAAAGATTTAGTACACCAGTATAATATTCCACATAAAAAAAATGCGATTGAAGTTCTAGGTCCGATCGGTCTTAATTTGCAGGATTATGCTTATACTAAATGGGAACATCAGAAAAATCTGTCTTTTATTTTTATAGCAAGACTAATCGCTGAGAAAGGAATATTTGAGTATTTAGAAGCTGCACGAATAGTAAAAGAACAGCATCCTGAAGTTGTATTTAAAATTATTGGTGGTTTAGATCTTGAAAACCCAACAGGTTTGAAACAAGCAAAACTAGAGCAATTAATAAAAACAGGTATTATAGAATATGATGGATTTGTTACGGATGTTAATCAACATATACGTAAGAGTGCAGTTTTTGTATTACCATCATATTATCGCGAAGGTGTTCCTCGCAGTACCCAAGAAGCAATGGCTATCGGTCGTCCAGTAATTACCACTGATGTCCCAGGTTGTAAGGAAACTGTGGTGGATGGTGTTACTGGGTTTCTGATTCCAAAATGGGATGTAGATGCTCTAATAAATAAAATGATTTATTTTGTAGATCATCCTGAACAAGTGAATAAGATGGGGTATCAAAGCTTTCTATATGCGAAAAAAAATTTTAATGCTGATATTATAAATCATCGACTATTAAAAATTTTAAAAATTAACCCGTCTTGAGAATTGATTAGATAATATTTTTTCCTTATATAATAAGTAGTTATATTAATGTAATAGGAAATTTTGATTTTTTAGTTCTAGGTTGTTGTTCACAGAAATTAAATGTTATTTTAAACCAAGCTTTTTAGCTCGGATTGTAATAATATTTTAGACTGCTAAATATATGGCGTTCCTATATTATTAGATTTATTTTGATTTTTATAATAAATATTATGATTATAGATAATATATTTTGATTAAAAAATATAAATATAAATATAAATTAAGTAATTTTTTTAATTCTAAAATCTAATAAATTATTTGATAATTTTATGATTGTTGGCTGTTTTCTTATTCTAAAAGTCTAAGAAAAAATAAGCTAGGTATATAAAGAAATATTTTATTGTCAATTAAATTTAAATACTTGAAATTAAATTGTAGAGGTCATTTTTCCATTTTTATAGTGTTTATGGAATTATATTTTTTAATTACTAATGTATTAATAATTTTAATAAATTCCAAGTTTAGCTAAATATTATTAAAATTAACTTAACTAATACTATTAAGAATTATCAAGCTTTTAACCGGACTTGATTAGTAACTAAATTTACTAGATTTTTATTGATTTACTTATTTGTAAAGAAGAAATATACACTGAAAACAGAAAATATTTATGATGTAAGTCACAAATTGCATTTTTAAATTACATTTTGTCACATTTTTTTTAGTGTGAGAGTTGTCATAGTGTGGAAATATATTTCATTCAAATAAAAAAGTAAAATTCACTATTATTAATGGAGTTGTTATTAATTTTTTTTAAATTTGTTTTTTTTAAATTTATGATTTTATTGAGTAATTAATATTTTTTTAGTTCTAAATTAAATGAATTGTTATTAATATTGGTGATATTTTAAATATTGATAAAAAAATAGTAATCCATTATATATCATAAGTTAAAAATACTTACAAAAAAGATGCCTCTACTTTTTAAAAAATCCACTTGTTATGATTGCTGTATAGACATACTGAGGTATCTATTCATGGATCTAAAACAAGAAAAAAAAGAGACCAGGGACTTAAAAACAAATTCAAATGTAACTTATAAGTCCTTATTTGTTGAAGAGGAGAATATTTTCTTTAAAAAAAAAATTATAGATAACAAGGATTATAAACAACAGATAATACAGTTTTCTCCAAAAATAGAAAAAGCATATAAGCAGGATAAAAAGAAATCTTTGTATTATCAAAATAATCTAAATTATAAAAGTACTAGAACTTCTTTACCAGATTTGTCCCTTAAGTCTGATTATTTTATAGATAATAATAAAAAGGCGGTTAAGCGGTTAATTGATATCACTATATCCTTGATAGCTCTATTGATATTATGGCCAGTATTTATAGTTATTTCTTATAAGGTGCGAAAAAATTTGGGTTCACCAATTTTCTTTTATCAAGAACGTCCTGGAAAAAATGGTAAGCTATTTAAAATGATTAAATTTCGTTCTATGAAAAATGCAGTCGATAAAGATGGAAATCTTTTACCTGATCAATTTCGCATTACAGCCTTTGGACGGAAGTTGCGTTCTACAAGTTTAGACGAAATGCCTCAACTTATTAATGTTTTAAAAGGAGATATGAGTATAGTCGGTCCTCGTCCCCAAATGAAAGAATTTTTAGAGCACTATACTTGTGAACAGATGCGACGTCACTTAGTTAAGCCAGGTATGACCGGTCTTGCTCAAGTCAGTGGGCGTAATAATTTAACTTGGGAAGAAAAATTTAAATTAGATATACAATATGTTGACCATTATAATATTTGGCTCGATTTTAAAATTATGTTTAAAACAGCTAAAGTTATGTTAAGTCAAGAGGGGATTAATGCTCCTGATCAGGAAGTTGGTGCTGCACGGTTTTCAGGTAAAAGTACTAGCGAATCCAACATATTTAAAAAAGAAGTAAAATAGAGTGTCCAGTAAGCATTTTTTTGTTGTTAGACTAAGGATAGATTTCTGTAAAGAATCAAAGGTAAAGTATGAGAGGGAATTCTATTTTAAGATTATGAAAAATAATATTATTGTTATTTAAAAATTTAAAAATTTAAAAATTTAAAAAGGTGAAACTTCATCTTAATAAAGATATTTTAAAAATCGTTGACTATTTGGAACAGTAAGTAATTTGGCTAAATTTTTAAAAATTAGGAATAAAGCTACACTTTATAGGATATTTTTTCTACACAAATGCAATGGTTTTAGGCTGTTTTGAACTGAATAAGTCTAAAGCAACCTAAAGCCTTATAACATTAGCTTAGTTTTAATTCGCTACCCAGTAAATATGATATGTTTTTAACCCTATCTTTTGGCGCCTTATATGCATAGGCATAACTATAACCGCTATCACGTTCAACATTGTTTAGAACCGCGCTATTAATTTTGATTTCCGCCTGCTAAAAACGGTTAATGCTTAATTCAAGCTCTTTCATCTAAGTCTTTGTATGACCTGCGACTAATAGGTTCATACCAGCAGATTTTGCAATTATCATGCCATTTGTCACTGCGGGTGAAGGAGGAATTTCAACTTTTAAGCTGCGTTAAAGTGGATCAAAGATTAGATAAATTACTAAAACTATTTTAGATTTAAAAATAGAGGTCTCCTCAAACGATGAAATGAATTTTCTGTTTCTACCCATAAAAAACATTCATCACTATACGACTTCGCAATATAATAGTGGTGTCAATAGATACTTTCCCATTTAAAAAGAGGGGTGGTCGTTTCAGCGATACCCACATATAGGCCCTAGATCAATGATACAGCTTTCGGAACTCAAAATTGCCATTATCGGATTAGGTTACGTCGGTTTACCTCTGGCTGTTGAATTCGGTAAAAAAGTCCCAGTCGTGGGTTTCGATATCCATCAAAAACGCATCGATGAACTCAAGTCTGGCAAAGATCATACCTTGGAAGTCTCTCCAGAAGAACTGACACAAGCGACACAATTACACTATAGTGCCAATTTAGAAGATCTCAAAGATTGTAACTTTTATATTGTGACAGTTCCAACTCCAATTGATCAGTTTAAACAGCCAGATCTCACTCCATTGATTAAAGCATCACAAAGTATTGGGCAAGTTCTGTCAAAAAGTGATGTGGTGGTTTATGAATCCACTGTTTATCCAGGCGCAACTGAAGAAGCCTGTATTCCAGTACTGGAACAGGTTTCTGGTTTAACATTTAATATCGATTTCTTTGCTGGTTATAGTCCAGAACGGATTAACCCGGGTGATAAACAGCACCGCGTGACCAATATTTTGAAAATTACTTCAGGTTCAACCCCAGAAGTCGCGGACTATGTTGATCAGGTCTATAACCTGATTATTCAGGCAGGTACACATAAGGCGCCAAGTATCAAAGTCGCAGAAGCAGCGAAAGTGATTGAAAATACCCAGCGTGACGTGAATATCGCGTTAATCAATGAGCTGGCAGTGATCTTCAATAAAATGGGTATTGATACTGAAGCCGTACTGCAGGCAGCAGGTACCAAGTGGAATTTCTTGCCGTTTCGTCCAGGTTTAGTTGGTGGTCATTGTATTGGCGTAGACCCATACTATTTAACCCATAAAGCACAATCCATTGGTTATCATCCGGAAATCATTCTGGCGGGGCGTCGTTTAAATGATGGTATGGGCGCTTATGTGGTAACCCAGTTGGTCAAAGGCATGATCAAGAAAAAGATTCAGGTGGAAGGTGCCAAAGTGCTGGTACTTGGCTTGAGCTTTAAGGAAAACTGTCCGGATATCCGTAATACCAAAGTCATTGATATCGTGCATGAGCTGCAGGAATATCATATTCAGGCGGATGTCTATGACCCATGGATTGATGCGACAGAAGCAGAGCATGAATATGGCATTCAGCCGATTACTGAGCTGAAAAATGGCAAATACGATGCTGTCATTCTGGCTGTAGCCCATGAACAGTTTAAAGCGATGGGGGCAGCACGGATTCGTGCCTTAGGTAAGGCTAATCATGTTCTGTATGACCTGAAATATGTATTCAGTCAGGCTGAATCAGATCTGCGACTGTAACCCATTTGCATCATTTAGGATTTAAAAAGAATGAACCAATATCAAACGGTGTGTGAGCAGTTGCAGCAAACACCGAAAACCTGGTTAGTCACTGGTGTTGCAGGCTTTATCGGCTCCAACCTGCTGGAAACCTTGTTAAAACTGAATCAGAAAGTGGTGGGCCTGGATAACTTTGCCACCGGTCATCAGTATAATCTGGATGAGGTGCAGTCACAGGTCAGTGCTGAGCAGTGGACAAATTTCCGTTTTATTGAAGGGGATATCCGTAAGCTTGAAGATTGTCAGCAAGCCTGTGCTGGTGTGGATTATGTCTTGCATGAAGCAGCACTCGGTTCTGTGCCACGTTCTATTGCTGATCCGATTACTACCAATGAAACCAATATCAGCGGTTTCCTGAATATGTTGACTGCGGCACGGGATGCTGGTGTTTCCAGCTTTACCTATGCGGCGAGCAGTTCAACTTATGGCGACCATCCGGCACTTCCGAAAGTGGAAGAGCATATTGGTAATCCATTATCCCCTTATGCTGTGACCAAATATGTCAATGAGCTGTATGCCGATGTATTTGCCCGTGCCTACGGTTTTAAATCGATTGGTCTGCGTTATTTCAATGTCTTTGGCAAGCGTCAGGATCCCAATGGTGCCTATGCTGCGGTGATTCCGAAGTGGACGGCCTCAATGATCGCTGGCGATGATGTGTTCATTAATGGTGATGGTGAAACCAGCCGTGATTTCTGCTTTATTGAGAATACGGTACAGGCCAATATTCTGGCAGCCACTACCACCGATGAAAATGCCAAAAATCAGGTTTATAATGTCGCGGTGGGTGATCGTACTACCTTGAATGAATTGTATCGCGCCATTCAGAATGCTTTAGCTGAAAATGATGTGCAGTACGATAAGGATCCGATTTATCGTGATTTCCGTGCGGGCGATGTGCGTCATTCTCAGGCCAGTATTGCCAAGATTCAGCAGCGTTTAGGCTATGCGCCACAATATAAAATTGCTGAAAGCATTCAACTGGCAATGCAGTGGTATGTTCACAATCTGACATGATTGCGCGTCTGCTCGCCAAATACCAATCTGTTGGTTTAATTACCCTAAGTTTACTTGTAGGTGCGATAATGACATTTATCGCACTTCCTGTTTTAACGCGCCTGTATTCGGTGCAGGACTTTGGCGAGTATGGTATCGCTCTGGCCGTGGTCAGTGTTTTATCCACGGTGGCTAATTTACGTCTGGATCAGGCATTGCTCATTGCAGAAGAGCAGGAGAAAAAAAGCCTGATTTTTGAGGGAAGCATTTTTTCTCTGGTTCTGACCCTGATCAGTGGTTTGGTATTAAGCTTCATCTTTCACCTTGATATGGTGGCTGCGATCTGTAGCGGTGTGCTGACCAATACCCTGATCCAGAGCCTGTATAATTATAAATTTGCTGCACATGCTGAATATTTTTGTGCCGGGTTGAATATTTTCCGTAGCCTGATTGTGATTGCGGTACAGCTCAGTTTGCCGCTGCTGATGCATATTGCGCTGATTGACAGCTATATGATCAGCTCAGTCATCATGATCATTATGGTGGGGCTGTATATCCTGAAAAACCAGCTCTATCAGGTCAGCTGGCAGGTGTTTAAAAATTATAAAGATTTTATCTATGCCAATACCCCACATGCCTTGCTAAACAGTTTTTCACATAATTTGCCCTATTATGTGGTGTCGCATTTTATCGGTGTGCAGGCGATGGGTTTCTATGCCATTGTCGAGCGGACCTTACGGGTGCCGATTAACCTGATTTCACAGACTTTACGTCAATTTTTTATCCGGCTGTTTAAAACCACGCCAACCAATAAGCCGGCTTTAAAAAGTAGCGTGCTACTTAGCCTGGTGTCTTTGCCCCTATTTGCCATTTTCTTTGTCTTGCCGGAATCTTTATATCTCTGGATTTTTGGCAAAGAATGGGTCGGGATTTCTCAATATTTCCAGATTTTAGCTTTAGGATATTGGGCGATTTTCTGTAATCCGCCAAGTTCTGCTTATCTGGTTGCTCGACGTAATAGCAAGATATTGTTTAAATTGCAGGTTGTCGAGTTGTGCATTAAATTTATTTTATTTGCCGCTCTGTATCTGCTGTTAAGCGACAAGCTGTATATGTTGCTGGCGGTGCCGGTTGCGTTGATTTTCTATAACTTTGCCATTTTATATGTAGTGTGGAGAAGCAAAGTATGATGTTTTTTAAAGCCTTGAAACTCATGCATTGGTTCACTGCGCAGTGCCGTAAGGCGATTTATAATCTGGCTTTTGGCACGCGGTTTCGCTACTTTGGCAAATATTCGACTTTGGAAATTAGCGGTCAGGTCAAAATCGGCAAGAATGTTTATATTGGTGATTATGTCAGCATCATTGTCGAGCCGGGGGCAAGTCTCACCATTGCCGATCACAGCTTTATTGGTGAAAACTGCTATATCAAGTGCTTTGGTGGCAAGATCGAAATTGGTCGAGATGTCAGCATCAATTCCAAGTCTTATATCAATGGCTGTGGCGGGGTAAAAATTGGTGACAATACCCGGATTGGGACACAAAGCATTATTATTGCTAGTAACCATAAATTTGGTGAGCCGAATGTGCTGGTTAAGGACCAGATTACTAAACAAGGCATCAATTTAGGTGAAAATATCTGGCTCGGTGCACGGGTGACGGTGTTGGATGGTGTGACGATTCCAGACAATAGCGTGATTGGTGCCTGTAGCTTGGTCTCCAAACCGCTGATGGAGGACGGAGTCTACGTCGGGATTCCAGCGAAAAAAATAAAATCACTCTGACTGGGCATCCATATCCCTGAATCTAATTTCAGCGTAAAATATCTGGCTTGATCTTTTTCCATTGAGTTTTTGCAGCCCTATGGCCTTTATTCGTTCTGCGTTTCATCTGCTGTTTGATCTGGTCTATTTTATGGCTAAGGGCAGTGTGGCTTATGCGCGTAAAAAAGGTGTGACCGTAGGGGAGCAGTGCCGGATCTATATCAAGAGCTGGGGCTCAGAGCCATTTTTAATTTCACTCGGCGATCATGTCACGGTGACCTCAGGCGTAAAATTTATTACCCATGATGGCAGTACCTGTCTGGTGAAAGACAGCCAAGGTAAACGCTATCAACGTTTTGCGCCGATTCAGGTGGGTTCTCATGTGTTTATTGGCGTGAACAGTATCATTATGCCGGGTGTCACTATTGGTTCAAATGTGGTGATCGGTGCAGGTTCTGTGGTAACCAAAGACATTCCGGATAATAGTGTCGCGATTGGCGTACCAGCCAAAGTTGTTTCCAGTTTTGCCGATTATCAGACCAAGATCCAGGCGACCTGTGCCAGTGATAGCGATCTGGTCGGTATTCAGGACTATGCCGAACGGGTGCAGCGCGCTATCAAAATTCAAGCCTCTAAAATCTCCCATTAATTTTTAAGTCAGGTCTGATTATGTTGAATAAAGTGATGTTCTTTTTACCGACGCTGGGGGGCGGTGGTGCGGAGCGCACGGTAATTCAGTTGGCCAACAGTTTTGCCGAACAGGGCCTGAATATTCATTTAGGTGTGTGTGACCTGAATGGAGTCAAAGCAAAATTATTGCCGGAAGTCAGCCCGAAAATCCAGTTGGTGAATTTTGACTGCGGTCGTGTCGCGAATGCGACTCTGCCGTTAAAAAAGAAACTACAGGCCGAACAATATGATTGTCTGGTAGCTACCCAGACTCACACCAATATTATTGCCGCTTTGGCCAAGAAACTGGCCGGGGTGAAAACCCGCCTGATTTTCCGGGAAGTCTCTACGCCGTCTAAAAATATGAAAACTCAAGGCTTGGCAAAATTTATTTTAAAAACTTTGGTGAATTTTACCTATCCGATGGCACAGCAGGTGGTTTGTGTTTCCAAAGGCGTCGAGCAGGATTTCCGGGAATATTATAGCTATAAAAAGTCCAATCTAAGTACGATTTATAACCCGGTACTGGACGATGCCTATTTTGAAAAACTAAAAGTACCCGTCCAACACAAATTCTTTAATGGCAATAATAAAGTCATTCTGGCTGTTGGCCGTCTGACTGAAGCAAAGAATTTTGGCTTTTTGATCCGTTCTTTTAAAGGCCTGCATGACCAGCATCCCGACACTCGACTGCTGATTCTGGGTGAAGGCGAACTCCGTACTGAATTCGAGGCGCTTATTGCTGAGTTAGGTCTGACAAACATTATGGATTTGCCAGGATTTGATTCCAATCCTTATGCCTATTTTAAATATGCTTCACTCTTTGTTTTAAGTTCGAATTGGGAAGGTTTGCCAGGTGTGTTGATTCAGGCACTGGCGTCGAAAATCAAAGTGGTGAGTACCAACTGCCCAAGTGGTCCGATGGAAATTCTGGATAATTCCAGATTTGGCTTGCTGGTTGAATGCAATGATCAGGCAGGGCTCACCCAAGCCATGCAGCAAGCCATTTTTGGCGATTATGTCAGCTATACAGAGCAGGATTTTGTTGCACATATTCAGCAGTTCCATAAATTGACTGTATTGCAGCAATACCTGCAGATGATGGAGCAGGTCGCATGAGCAAGCCGACCATGGTACATGTAATTACCAACTTTGCTGGGGTTGGCGGGGCGGAGATGATGCTATCGCGCCTGATTCAAGCAACTGAGCAGCAATATCAGCATGTCATTATCGCCTTGATGAAAACATCAAAAGTCTATCAAAGCACTCTAGATCGCTGTCAGGCACATTATGCTTTGGGCTGGAATGGATTGAATACGTTAAGTATCATCCAGAAATTGAGAGCTTTATTAAAACAACTGACACCGCAAACGGTACAGTGCTGGATGTACCATGCCAATGTCTTAACCAGCCTGAGTGTCATTAGTTTAAAGCAGAAGCCGAAAGTGATCTGGGGCATTCATCATTCTCTGGCTTCACCGAAAGAAGAATCCATCAGCACTAAACTGGCTTTAGGATTAAGCAAATTATTATCGAAGCAGCCTCAGGCGATTATTTACTGTGCTCATTCTTCCATGCAGCAGCATCAGGCATTCGGTTTTCATAATTCTAATAGTCATGTGATCGCGAATGGTGTGTATCTGGATAAGTTTCAGCCTAATCCGGAATTACATGATCCAATCGTGATTGGTTTTGCCGGGCGTTATCATCCAGCCAAAGGCTATCCTTATCTGTTTGAAACTATGGCGAAACTGAAAGATCAGCCAGTTGTATTTCGAATTGCTGGTGATGGTGCCAGTCTCAATAATCTTGAAGTGAAGGTTTTGTTTGATCAGTACCAGCTGGATCAGAACAAGGTGCAGTTGCTGGATCAGGTCTCCGATATGCCATCTTTTTATCAGTCCATTGATGCTTTCCTGATGACCTCGATTACCGAAGGTTTTCCGAATGTACTGGTTGAAGCAATGGCCTCCGGTTTGCCATGTATCAGTACTGATGTTGGGGATGCCAGCTATATCGTGCAGGAGTTGGGGTATATTGTGCCGCCACGCGACAGTAATGCTTTAGCCCAAGCCATTTTAAGGTATCTCCAGTTGAATATTGCTGAAAAACAGAATTTGAAACAGGCGACACGGCAGCGGGTAGAGCAATATTTCAGTATCGAAATTGTCAGTCAGCAATATATGCAGGTATGGAGCCAACAGGCATGAAATTTTTAATGATCAGCAGCTTTTTACCTTCAGTGCTGAATTTTCGTGGCAAGTTATTGGAAGCTATTGCCGCGCGCGGTTTTGAAATCCATATCATGGCTCCGGAACTGTCCAGCTTTGCTGAAGAGTATCTGCAGCTGTTACAGTTGGGCTATCAGGTGCATGAAATTCCGATGCAGCGCACAGGTACCAATCCGCTGGCCGATCTGAAACTGTTAAAGCAGATGTATCAGCAGATCCGTCGAATTCAGCCGGATTATGTGCTGTCTTATACCATCAAGCCCGTCATTTACGGCACCTTGGCTGCCTGGCTGGCTAAAGTGCCACATCGTTTTGCTTTAATTACTGGTCTGGGCTATGCCTTTCAGAATGTCGAATCGGGTCAACGTAGCCTGTTCCAGAAAATGGTCCATGGCTTATACGCTCAAGCCTTAAAACATGCTGATAAAGTCTTTTTCCAGAATCCGGACGATCTGAAACTGTTTCAGGACATGCATTTTCTGAAAAAAGATAAGCCGACCGTGGTGGTGAATGGTTCCGGGGTCAATGTGCAGGACTTTGATGTGATGCCATTGCCAGTCAATGAACAAGGTCAGGTCAAAGCTTCATTTTTGCTCATTGCCCGTTTATTAGGGGACAAAGGCGTACGTGAATATGCCGAAGCAGCACGGATCATCAAAGCTCAATATCCGGAAACCGAATTTCATCTGGTCGGCTGGATTGATGATAATCCGACTGCAATTTCTCAGGCTGAACTGGACAGCTGGATTGCAGAAAAGACCATCAATTACTGGGGCAGACTCAGTGATGTGCGTCCGGCAATTGCAGCCAGTTCAGTGTATGTCTTGCCATCTTACCGCGAAGGTACGCCACGTACCGTGCTGGAAGCCATGGCCATGGGACGGGCGATTATTACCACCGATGCGCCAGGCTGTCGTGAAACTGTAGCCCATGGTGTCAATGGCTATCTGGTCGGGGTAAAATCAGTGGATGATCTGGTGCAGGCAATGCAGTATTTTATTGACGATCCAAAACTGATGCTCTATATGGGACAGCAGTCGCGTGAACGTACCTTAAGCAAATATGATGTACATCAGGTCAATGCACATATGCTGCGTGAGATGGGAATATCGGCATGATCAAACGAATTCTGGATGTGGCGATTGCTTCAACTGCTTTGGTGATCCTGTCACCGGTATATGTACTGGTAGCCTACAAGGTGAAAAAGAATCTGGGCTCTCCAGTACTGTTCCGTCAGGTACGTCCTGGCCTGCATGGCAAGCCTTTTGAAATGATCAAGTTCCGTACCATGAAAGATGCATTGGATGCCCAAGGTAATCCATTACCGGACAGTGAACGTCTGACGCCGTTTGGTCAGATGCTGCGCTCCACCAGTCTGGACGAATTGCCAGAACTGTGGAATGTGATCAAAGGCGATATGAGTATCGTCGGTCCACGACCGCTGTTGATGGAATATCTGCCGCTATATAATGCCGAGCAGGCGAAACGGCATAATGTCCGTCCTGGCATGACCGGTCATGCACAGGTCAATGGTCGTAATGCCATTTCCTGGGAAGAAAAATTCCGTCTTGATACATGGTATGTGGAACATCAATCACTTTGGCTGGATTTTAAAATCATGCTGAAAACTGTGAAAAAGGTTTTGGCCAAAGATGATATTCATGCCGAAGGCGAGGCAACCATGAGCAAATTTACTGGCACACCGGAACAGAAAAAATGACCCAGCTTTATGCGATTTATGGCGCTTCCGGCTGTGGCCGTAGCCTGATGCCGGTGGCACGGCAGCAATTGGCACGTGACAATGATCCATCTGAAATCGTCTTTATTGATGATGCCCTGACTGAAATTACTCAGATTAATGGTCATCGTGCTATGAATTATGCCGCATTTTTAAATGAATCTGCAGATTTTAAAGCAGTGCAGATCGCAATTGCCAATAGCCAAGTCCGCGAAAAAATTGCCAAGCGACTTGAGCAGGATGAAATTCGGCTCTGGTCGATTCAGGCCGATAATGTGGTGTTGATGGATCAGGCGAATATTGCTGAAGGCGCGGCCCTTAGTCCATTTGTGACCATTACTTCGAATATCCAGATCGGTAAATGCTTCCATGCCAATTTATACAGTTATGTAGAGCATGATTGTGTGATTGGGGATTTTGTTACTTTTGCACCAGGAGTAAAATGTAATGGCAATATTCACATTGAAGACCATGCTTATATTGGTGCTGGAGCCATGATCAAGCAGGGCACACCAGATCAGCCTTTGGTGATTGGGCGTGGTGCTGTGGTCGGTATGGGCGCCGTGGTCACCAAAAGTGTTCCAGCCGGCGTCACTGTGATTGGCAATCCGGCTCGCATTGTCGAGTCTAAATAAATCTCTCAACCAGGAAATATCCATGTTAAACACTGCATTTGAGCCGTGGCCAAGCTTTACTCAAGAGGAAGCAGACGCGGTATCAAAGGTTCTTTTGTCAAATAAAGTCAATTACTGGACTGGTCAGGAATGCCGTGCATTTGAAAAGGAATTTGCGCAGTTCGTGGGAACAAAACACGCCGTTGCAGTTGCCAATGGCACGGTCGCGCTGGATGTGGCACTGAAAGCCTTGGGGGTCGGGGCAGGGGACGATGTGATAGTCACTTCACGGACTTTCCTGGCTTCAGCCAGCTCGATCGTTACTGCGGGTGCCAATCCGGTATTTGCTGATGTGGAGCTGGACTCTCAGGATATTTCCCGTCGTACCATTGAAGCGGTACTGACGCCGAATACCAAAGTCATTATCTGTGTGCATCTGGCAGGCTGGATGTGTGATATGGATCCGATCATGCAGCTGGCTGAAGAAAAAGGCCTGTATGTGATTGAAGACTGTGCCCAAGCGCATGGTGCCATGTATAAAGGCAAATCTGCTGGTTCTATCGGGCATATTGGTGCATGGTCCTTCTGTCAGGATAAGATCATGACCACCGGCGGTGAAGGCGGCATGGTCACCACCAATGATGAAACGCTGTGTAAAAAAATGTGGTCCTATAAAGACCATGGCAAAAATTATGACAGTGTCTACAACAAACAGCATCCACCAGGATTCCGCTGGCTGCATGACAGCTTTGGTACCAACTGGCGCATGATGGAAATGCAGGCGGTGATTGGTCGCATTCAGCTGAAAAAGTTACCGCAATGGACTGCGGTGCGTAATGCCAATATGGCACGTATTCAGGCTGCTTTTGAAAACAGTCCTTACTTTACGGTAGCCCAACCGTCGGCGGATTATGAACATGCAGCCTATAAATGCTATGTGCAGGTTAATGTTGATATCTTACCAGAAGGCTGGTCACGGGATCGCATCATGGCAGAAATTAATGCGCTGGGTGTGCCATGTTTTAGTGGTTCTTGTTCAGAGGTGTATCTGGAAAAAGCCTTTGAGGGTACGCCGTGGCGTCCAGAACAGCGTTTAAAGCATGCCCAACAGCTAGGTGAAAGTAGCCTGATGTTTGTGGTGCATCCAACCTTATCTGAACAGAGCCTGCAAAAAACCGTAGATACGATTCAGCAAGTAATTGCCCGTATTGCATAGTCGAAAACAGCGTATAATTTACGCCTTCCCTGACTTTTAGAACCGAACCCCCGAGCCCTTTGTGAAAGACATTATTCGATATCTTGCATCCTTGCCACGTCACCAGAAACAGATTGTACTGGTGGCGATGGATATCTGTGTCTTGCCAGTGATTATGTGGCTGGTCTACGCGATTCGTCTGGCCCGGCCAAACGTTTCAGTCATGGGGGGACTAGAGTTCTGGTATATCTATGTCGGAGTATTTGGTGTCCTGACTTTTGCCTTGATGGGCATCTACAGCGCGATTGTCCGTTCATTTAATGAAGATTATTTGCTGCGACTTTCGATTGCGACTTTTGTTCAGATTGTTGCGCTGTATGCCGTCAAGAAATTGGATCTGGCCTTTATTCCAATGAGCATTCCGCTCATGTATGGCTTTGTACTTTTTTCCTGGATGTGGTGGAGCCGGGCACTGATCCGTTATCTGACTTTACGCACTTTTGCCAAAAAGGCTAACCGCAAACGTGTTGCAATTTATGGTGCGGGTTTGGCGGGTCAGCAGATTGCAGCAGCATTGTTTCGTTCTGATAATTATTTGCCTGTCTGCTTTATTGATGATAAGGCTTCACTGCAAGGGCAGTCACTCAGCGGTTTAAAAATCTATTCTGCGAAAAAAGCTTTAGGTAAATTTCGTAAATTCCACATTGAAGAAATCTTGCTAGCGATGCCTTCCGTTGGTCGTGTACGTAAAAAGGAAATTATCGAATCCTTTGAACAGGCTGATGTCAAAATTATGGAGTTACCTGGCGTGACTCAGCTGGTCAATGGACAGGTGAAAGTCTCAGATATCCGTGAAGTGGATATTATTGACCTGTTAGGTCGTGATCCGGTTCCTCCTAAACCTGAACTATTAGAAAAAAATATCAAAGATAAAGTCGTCATGGTCACTGGGGCAGGAGGGTCAATTGGCTCAGAACTGTGCCGTCAGATTGTGAAACATCAGCCTAAGTTGCTAGTGCTTTTTGAAATGTCTGAGTTTGCTTTATATTCCATTGACCGTGAACTACAAAGTTCAGGAGTGAAAGCTATTCCTGTGTTAGGGTCTGTGACCAATCAAACCAAACTGGAAAGAGTACTAGCACAATACCAGGTGCAAACCGTTTACCACGCTGCAGCCTATAAGCATGTACCTTTAGTGGAAGCCAATCCTTTTGAAGGAATCTATAACACGTCCATTGGTACTGCGCGTAGTGTTGATGCTGCAGTCAATCAAGGCGTAGAAACTTTTGTTCTGATTTCAACAGATAAAGCCGTACGCCCAACCAATGTGATGGGTGCGTCTAAGCGTATGGCAGAGCTATATTGTCAGGGCTTGGCAGCCACTAAACCCAAAACCCAGATCAGCATTGTACGTTTTGGTAATGTCTTGGGTTCTTCGGGTTCAGTTGTACCGTTGTTTAAAAAACAAATTTCCCAAGGTGGTCCGGTGACTGTGACGCATCCAGAAGTTACCCGTTACTTTATGACCATTCCTGAGGCGGCTCAGCTTGTGATTCAGGCTGGTGCAATGGGGACGGGTGGTGACGTATTTTTGCTGGATATGGGTGAGCCGGTAAAAATTATTGACCTCGCAAAACAGATGATTCGCTTAAGCGGTTTACGTCCCGTAGATGAGAATGGAATCGGGGATATTGAAGTTCAGTTTACTGGACTTCGTCGCGGTGAAAAGTTATATGAAGAGCTTCTTATCGATCAAGAAAATGTTAAAAAAACATTCCATGAGCGAATTTTAAAATCTTATGAAAAGTACTGTTCACAGAATGAAATTAATACAGTATTTGGGTATTTAGAAGAATATAGATCACAGAATAATAAAAATTCATTAATTAAGATCTTAAAGCAGTATGTGGATGGCTATAGGCGTGGATAATTCAACAATAAATTTAAAACAGTCTTCTTATAATTTATTAATTCAAATCATCTTCATAATAGGATGAAAAATATAGGCTCTATATAAAATTATCAATAAAATGAGAGTCTTTTTTAAATACAATTTTTTTACTGAAAAGTCATGGTTACGAAATAAGGAATTAATACCTTAGATCATCCACTAGGGATATCAATATTTTCTCAACAAAAAACAACAGATTTAAGGTTTGCTGAGAGACAAGATAGTTAATATAGTATATTTTTTCCAATTTAATAATTAATTATATACGATGATTAAGAAGGCTATTCTTCCTGTTGCAGGTCTAGGTACACGTTTCCTCCCGGCCAGTAAATCTATTCCAAAAGAAATGGTGACTGTAGTTGATCGCCCAGCGATTGAATATGTAGTCAAGGAAGCAGTTGCTGCTGGAATTGAACAGATTATTCTGGTCACTCACTCTTCTAAAGCGTCTATTGAAAATTATTTTGACCGTAATTTTGAACTTGAAACGACACTAGAGCATAAGAAAAAATTTGGTCTGCTCAAAGAAATTACTGAAATCCTCCCGTCTCATGTTAGCGTAATTAGCGTACGCCAGCCACAGCCATTAGGACTGGGTCATGCCGTGTTGTGTGCTAAAAGTGTGGTAGGTGAGGATGATTTTGCTGTCTTGTTGCCAGATGTACTGGTTAAAGATAGTGATGCTACCAATGACTTAAGTTTAATGATTCAACGTTTTAATGAATCACAAGCATCGCAAATCATGGTTGAAGCTGTACCAGATCATCTAGTGGATCAATATGGCATTGTAGATGTTGCCGTAACACCGGATGAAGGTCAAAGTACAGTAATGCAAGGTATTGTCGAAAAACCTGCTGTGGGTACCGCACCTTCAAATCTGTCAGTAGTTGGTCGGTATATCCTACCTGCGAAGATCATGCAACTACTGGAACAAACGCCACGTGGTGCAGGTAATGAAATCCAGCTGACCGATGCCATTGCCATGTTGCAGCAAACTGATATTGTAGAAGCTTATCGCATGAAAGGACAAACCTTTGACTGTGGTAGCAAACTGGGCTATCTCAAAGCTGTATTGCATTATGGTATTGATCATCCAAAATTGGGTGAATCATTTAAAGCATTGATTCAGGATTTAGAACTATAAAAAGGACTGAATAACTCATGAAGGTCGCAGTATTTGGCCAGACCCTATATTCTGGGGTGATGGCGGCATTATTGGCTGAATGTGGTCATCAGGTATTCTGGTGTGATTTATTGAAGAAGCCTTCTTCTGAGCAAGTCTATGCACAGGACGAAGCGGTTCAGCAATTATTGAATAAGCAGCATGCTAAAGGCTTTCTTCATTACTGTAAATTTGATGATATTCCTTTAGATGTAGATGTTTATTTCTTCAGCTTGAGCCCTACTGAAGAAATACAAGGGATTGAGATCTTACGTGAATTAAAACAGCGTCCCATCATTCATCCTAAGTTAATGATCAATGCATCGACCTTAGGATTGCATGGGACTGAAAAGTTTCAGAAAATTCTTGCTGAAGATCATTGGATTTATTTGCCAGACGTTATTCAGGAAGGTAATGCTTTACGCAGCCTGACGGATGCAAGCCAGCTTATTGTGGGTTGCTCAAATGAAGCTGCCAAAGTAACGTTGCAGGAGCTGCTTCGACCACTTTTTCCTCGTGAGCAGCAATATCTGTTTATGCCGGTACTCGATGCGGAATTTACCAAGCTTAGTGTATCTGGCATGCTCGCTACCCGTATCAGCTACATTAATGACCTAGCTGTCGTTGCCGAAAAACTGGGTATTGATATTGAGCATGTCCGTCAGGGCATGGCTGCGGATAGCCGGATCGGTTCATCTTACTTGTATCCCGGTGCAGGCTTTGGTGGAGAAAACTTTTCTCACGATATCTTGACACTTGCCAGTACAGTATCGGGGACTGGGGCTAAAAGTCAGCTCCTGGCACAGGTCTGGGAAATTAATGAGCAGCAAAAGGAAATTCTGTTCCGGAAGCTGTGGAATTATTACCATGGTGATCTGGCTGGTAAAACTGTTGCCATCTGGGGCGCGTCTTTTAAAGAAAATACCTCACGAATTCAGCAGTCACCCATTCATGCCATGCTTACAGCGCTTTGGGCACAAGGTGTAACTGTAAAATTACATGATCCGCAGGCACTGACTGAAATTGAAAAAGTCTATGGTCAGCGGGATGATCTTATTTATTGTGCGGATCAGTATGCAGCGATTGAAGATGCACATGCCCTGTGTGTACTCACTGCATGGAAACAATATTGGAGCCCAAGCTACCCTGCTTTATTGAAAATGATGCAGCACCCTTTAATTCTGGATGGACGAAATATTTATAATCCGGAATATGTTAAAGCACAGGGATTTGCCTATAAGGGAGTTGGACGCTAATGAATACCAATATGCAGCCTGATCTTATAGAAAATGTAGATACTATCTGGTCAAAATTAGCAGCACTCAAACAGCAGTTTGAGCAAAAGCATTTGACTGAGCTGTTTGAATTAGATGCCAGTCGTTTTAAAGATTTTTCAGTTGATCTTGATCCGATTACTTTTGATTTCAGTAAACACCGAATTGATGAGCAGGTGATCCAATCACTGGTTCAACTGGCACAAGCCCAAGATTTAAAACAGTGGATCAAACAACTCTTTTCCCACCAAGAAGTTAATTACACTGAACAGCGTGCAGCGATGCATTGGGCATTGCGCTTACCTGAACAGAATTCCCGACATCCGGATTTAGCTGAACAGGTCCATACCCAGCTTAAGCGAATGTTCACGTTGGTCGAAAAAATCCATACAGGTCAATATCGCGGTGCGACCGGTGAAGTCATTCAGGATGTTGTTAATATTGGGGTAGGTGGTTCAGACCTTGGACCTTTGATGGTGAGCCAGGCTTTATCAGACTTCAAGCAGCCGACTCAAAAGCCACTCAATGTTCATTTTGTATCGACTATGGATGGTAGTCAGCTTTCTGAACTGTTGCATAAGCTACGACCTGAAACCACGCTATTTATTATTTCGTCTAAATCTTTTGGTACGATCGATACGCTGTCAAATGCTCAAACTGTCCGTCTCTGGCTAGAAAAAGCCCTTGGACAGGATGCTCAAATTCTTAAGCATCATTTTATTGGAGTATCGACCAAACCTGAAAAAATGGCCGCTTGGGGAATTGCTCCCGAAAATCAGTTCCTGCTTTGGGATTGGGTCGGTGGCCGTTATTCACTATGGTCTTGTATTGGCTTACCGATCGCATTAACAATCGGTGTACAAGGATTTCAGCATTTTCTGGCGGGTGCTTATGCGGTTGATGAGCATTTTCAGACTGCGCCTTTTGAGCAGAATATCCCCGTACTGATGGGATTGTTAGGTGTCTGGAATAATAATTTTCTGGATATTCAGACCCATGCTGTACTGCCTTATGATGGCCGTCTGAAGTATTTTGCTTCTTATTTGCAGCAGCTGGAAATGGAATCCAATGGTAAATCAATTCAACGTAATGGCAGCAAAGTTGAATGGGATACCTGTCCAATTATTTGGGGTGAAGTTGGACCGAATGCACAGCATGCTTTCTATCAGCTCTTGCATCAGGGTACCCAATCTGTCAGCTGCGACTTTATTGCACCGGTAAAACGCTATAATGCCAACCAGTTTACCTATGCAGACAATGCGGACGCCTTGATTGAGCAGCATCATCTTGCCCTATCTAACTGTTTAGCACAATCGCGTTTACTGGCTTTCGGCAATCAGGCGCTGGATGCAAAAGAACTCGCTGATTTACCCGCTTATAAGCAATATGAAGGTAATCAGCCAAGCTCTACCATTTTATTACAGGAACTTAATCCTTACAGTTTAGGAATGTTGATTGCACTGTATGAGCATAAAGTCTTTGTACAATCGGTACTCTGGAATATCAATCCATTTGACCAGTGGGGTGTAGAGAAAGGTAAGGAAATTGCCAACCAGCTATTACCGATTCTCAATGCTGAGCAGACAGATTTATCGAAACTGGATACATCGACACAAGGTTTAATAGAAATTCTCATGGGGAAACAGCGTGGCTAAAGTATTAGTAACAGGTGGAGCAGGCTATATTGGATCGCATACCTGTCTGGAATTATTAAATGCTGGCCATGAAGTGGTGGTGCTGGATAATCTGTCCAACAGTTCGGAAGAGTCTTTGAATCGTGTTCAGGCTTTGACTTCAAAAACTTTGGATTTTATTCAGGGTGATATTTTAGATCAAAAAATTCTGGATCACATCTTTAACACCCATCAGATTGATGCCGTTATTCATTTTGCTGGATTAAAGGCAGTCGGGGAAAGTCAGCAGATTCCATTAGCCTATTTTGATAATAATATTGCCGGCTCTATCAGCCTGGTTCAGGCGATGCAGCGTGCCCAAGTGTTTAAACTCGTATTCAGTTCTTCTGCTACTGTCTATGGTGAGAACAACATTTCACCTTTAAATGAAGATATGCCTACCGGGATACCGACCAATAACTATGGTTATACCAAGCTGATTGTTGAGCAGTTACTGCAAAAGCTGTCTATATCTGATGAACGCTGGTCCATTGCCTTATTGCGCTACTTTAATCCGGTAGGAGCACATAAGAGTGGGCAGATTGGGGAAGATCCTCAAGGAATTCCGAATAATTTAATGCCTTATGTGACTCAAGTTGCAGTAGGACGTCGTGAAAAACTGGCTATTTTTGGCGATGATTATGATACAGCAGATGGTACCGGAGTACGGGATTATATTCATGTGGTCGACCTGGCTAATGCGCATCTGTGTGCATTGAATAACCGTCTGGCAGCACAAGGCTGCCGTGCCTGGAATATTGGTACCGGCAACGGAATTTCAGTGCTACAGGTCAAGAATACCTTTGAGCAGGTGAACGGGGTCACTGTTCCATTTGTATTTGTACCGCGTCGTGAAGGGGATGTAGCTACCTGCTTTGCTGATAATGCGCGTGCAGTACAAGAATTGGGCTGGACACCGCAATATGGTCTGGAAGATATGCTGGCAGACAGTTGGAACTGGCAGAAGCAGAATCCGAATGGTTACCGTAATTAAATCATTCATAAATCCATAAGCAATAAAAAAAAGAGCCAAAAGGCTCTTTTTATTGGAGGTAAGTTAGCCCTGAATTAATTGAGTTAATTCATCAATATAAGACTGCATTGGTTTTGGATTTTTGTCTATACGGGTTTCGATATTCAGGCGTAATAAAGGTTCTGTATTAGACGCACGTACGTTTACACGCCATGCACCAAAGTCCAAACTTACCCCATCCGTTTGATCAACCGCTGGGTTCTGCTCAGCAAAGTGATCAAAGATTTTCTGAATAGTCGCCTGGGTATCAGCGACCTTAAAATTGATTTCGCCTGAACATGGGAACTTGGCAATCATTTCTTCAACCAGAGAAGACAGCGGTTTTTGTGTTTCAGAAAGTACAGAAACAGCCAATAACCATGGAATCATGCCACTGTCACAGTAAGCGAAATCACGGAAGTAATGATGCGCACTCATCTCACCGCCATATACGGCATTGTGTTCACGCATTTTTTCCTTAATAAAGGAGTGACCTGATTTTGACTGGATGGCTTCACCTTTGAATTGTTTAATAATATCAAATGTGTTCCATACTAAACGTGGATCATGGACAATTTTCTCGCCAGATTGTTTAAGTAAGAAAGCCTGTGCCAATAAACCGACGATGTAATAGCCTTCAATAAACTGGCCTTTTTCATCGAACAAGAAACAACGGTCAAAGTCACCATCCCAAGCAATACCCATATCAGCTTGATGCTCAATTATGGCGTTATGAGTACTGTCACGATTTTCCACCAAAATCGGGTTAGGAATACCATTCGGGAAAGTACCATCCGCCTCATGATGAATCTTGATAAATTCAACTGGGACATTCAGTGCTTTGAATTTTTCTTCAATAGCATCAATGACATGACCCGCTGCACCATTACCTGCATTCACGACCAATTTAAGTGGGCGAATTTTTGCAGGCTCAATATAAGTCATCAAATGATCTACAAATTCAGGCAACACATTATATTTTTGAGTTGTGCCTTTTAATGCCACTTCATTAAATTGATTACTTTCAGCTAAATACTGAATTTCTTTTAAACCTGTATCGGCACTGATTGGGCGAGCATTTTCACGAACCAGTTTCATGCCGTTATAGTCCATCGGATTATGACTAGCTGTGATCTCAATACCGCCTTGAACATTGAGGTGGAAAGCACCGAAATAGACTTCTTCAGTCCCTGTCATGCCCAGGTCAAGTACATTCACGCCTGCATCATTCAAGCCTTTAATTGTGGCCTGTTTTAATGTTTCACTGCTTTGACGGATATCACAACCCACGACAACTGTTTTAGGTTGGTAAATTTGTCCATAGGCACGGCCAACTTTATAGGCAATATCCTCATTTAGCTCAGTACCCAGTTTGCCACGGATGTCATAGGCTTTAAAACAAGTGAGTTGGGTCATTTTTATTCTCTCCATTTAAATGAAAAAAGGCCGGTTACCCAGCCTCAGTTCAATTTTAATTATTCTACTGTGACTGATTTAGCTAAGTTACGTGGCTGATCGACATCCGTACCACGCAATACTGCAACATGATAAGAAAGCAATTGAACAGGAATACTGTAAACAATTGGTGCTAAAATGGCATTTACTTCAGGGATATGTACGACATGCTGGCGCTCTTTGGCTTTAATGCCGCTATTTTCATCAGCAAAAACAAAGAGTTCACCGCCACGTGCCTGAACTTCTTCCATATTGGATTTCAGTTTATCGAGCATCTCATCCTGTGGCGCTAGAATCACTACTGGCATATCATTATCTACTAAAGCCAATGGACCGTGCTTCAGCTCACCCGCCGCATAACCTTCTGCATGAATATAAGAAATTTCTTTCAACTTTAGTGCGCCTTCCAGTGCGATCGGGAAGTGTGTACCACGACCTAGGAACAGACAGTGCTGTTTCTCTACAAAGAGTTCAGAGAGACGCAGAATTTCATTATCATGACTTAAGGTATCCAGAAGTACCTTAGGCATATGCCATAGTCCAGTCGTGATCTCAGTCATCTGTTCAGCTGAAATGGCATTTTTCACCGTACCGATTTTCAGTACCAGTAGCATTAGTGCAGCCAACTGTGTGGTAAAGGCTTTGGTTGAAGCTACACCAATTTCAGGACCCGCAAGTGTTAATAAGCTGTAGTTGGTTTCACGGACCATAGATGACGTGGCTACGTTACAAATCGTCATGGTAGTGATATTTAAACTTTTCACTAGAGCACGTTTTTGTGTATCACGTAGCGCAGCCAAAGTATCGGCTGTTTCACCTGACTGAGAAATACAAATATAGAGTGTGTTATTGACAATCACTGGCGTACGGTAGCGGAATTCACTGGCAATCTCGACCTGACAAGGCAGATCAATCAGCTGTTCAAACCAGTATTTGGCAATCATGCCGGCGTGGTAACTGGTACCACAGGCAATGATTTGGACTTGTTGAATGTTTGAAAAATCTGTCACTGCAGAAGCCAAGAAATCTTCACGCAGTGCATTACCATTTAACGCTTGAGAAATGGTCTGTTTAATCGCTTCAGGCTGCTCGTAAATTTCTTTAAGCATGTAATGCTTATATTCACCTTTTGAAGCATTGCTGACCGTTGCATCAAGTTCTTTGATTGGACGTTCCACGCGTTTGCCATCGACAAAGACTTCAATGCTGTTGCGTGTTAAACGTGCAATATCACCTTCTTCAAGGTAGATAAAACGGTTGGTGATGGGCAAGAGTGCCAATTGGTCTGAACTAATAAAGTTTTCACCAATACCGACACCAATCACCAGTGGTGAACCTTCACGCACGGTAATCAATTCATCTGGATAATTTGTATGTACGATCCCGAGTGCGTAAGCACCTTTTAGTTGGGGTACGACCTGACGAACAGCTTCAAGCAGACTAGGGGTAGATTTCAGTGCATCGTTGACCAGATGGGCAACCACTTCAGTATCAGTTTGTGAGGTAAACACATAGCCTAAAGCTTCAAGGTCGTCTTTTAGCTCCTGGTAGTTTTCAATAATACCGTTATGAACCACAGCAACATTACCCGAAATATGGGGATGAGCATTGTTTTCAGTCGGTTTACCATGAGTTGCCCAGCGTGTATGCGCGATGCCTAATGAACCATTAATCTGTGATTCATTTACAGCTTGCTCAAGATTTGCGACTTTACCTACACGGCGCTCACGTAGCACCTGGCTATTATTGATTAAGGCCAGACCCGCAGAGTCATAACCACGGTATTCAAGACGTTTTAGGCCTTCAATTAAGATATTGCTGATATTACGTTCCGCGATGCCACCGACGATACCACACATAATGATTTCCTCTTATTTCTTGATTTTTTGCGGACGCTGATAATTTTCTTTGGCAAATTGCTTGGAACGTTCTACCGCTAAACTGTTCTCTGCCACATCCCGGGTAATCGTTGAACCCGCTCCCACTGTCGCGCCATTGCCGATCTTTAGTGGAGCAATCAGGGAGCTATTTGAACCAATGAAGGTATTATCCCCAATGATAGTTTTAAATTTATTGGCACCATCATAGTTACAGGTAATCGTCCCTGCACCAATATTGCTTCCTGAGCCGACTTCGGTATCACCTAAGTAAGTGAAGTGATTGGCTTTTGAGCCGTGACCGACCGTACTATTTTTCACTTCAACAAAGTTACCAATATGAACCTCGGCAGCAAGTTTTGCACCTGGACGAAGACGGGCAAATGGACCAATTTGAGTATTTTCACCGACAATGGCGCTATCAAATACGCTATAGGGCTGAACTTTGGTGCCTGCTGCAATTTTGGTATTTTTAATCACACAGCCTGCACCAATTTCAACGCCATCACCGAGCTCACACTCACCTTCGATAATGACATTGATATCGATACGCACATCTTTACCAACAGTGAGTTGGCCTCGTAAGTCAAAACGGCTTGGGTCAATCAGATGTACACCTTGCTGCATCAGTTGTATTGCCTGATAAGTCTGAAACTGACGTTCTAAAGCAGCCAGTTGCACACGGTCATTGACGCCTTCCACTTCAAAAGCCAGCTCAGGTTCTACAGATGCAACACTCATACCATCTGCCAGTGCCATGGCCACGATATCGGTCAGGTAATATTCACCTTGTGCATTGTTATTGCTTAAACGTGGAAGCCATTCATGTAATTTGGCATTGCTGACCGCATAAATACCGGTATTAATTTCTTTAATTTGGCGCTGTTCTTCAGAAGCATCTTTATGTTCAACAATCGCTTGAATCTGACCATCTTTACGCACAATACGACCATAACCACTGGCATCTGCTAGCGTTAATGTCACCAAGCCAATACCTTGCTCTTGAGTAGCATCGAGCAAATTCTGAAGTGTCTGCTGGCTAATACAAGGGACATCACCCGATAAAATTAAAGACACGCCCGTTTGAGGTAGAACGGGTAAAGTCACTTTCACCGCATGACCTGTCCCCAATTGTTCTTTTTGTTCAACCCATTGCACTTGTTCATGTGCAAAGGCCTGTTGAACCAAATCACCACCATGCCCATAAATGGTAATAATATTTTCGGCATTTAATTGTTTTGCAGTTTCAATGACATGAGCGAGTAAAGGGCGTCCTGCGAGCGGCTGCAACACTTTGGGTAAACTCGAACGCATTCGAGTGCCTTTACCTGCAGCAAGAATAATCACAGAAGTTGACATATTACACCTTAGAAACTTGGCTTAAGCCATTGAAATATAGAGGTAGATGGCAATACAGATGGCGGCCCAGATGCCGGCAACAATATCGTCAAACATAATACCAAAACCACCACCGACTTGACGATCGATGACACGAATTGGCCATGGTTTCCACACATCAAAAAGACGGAATAGAGCAAATCCAATAATAATCCAGATCCAGTTCATCAGACCTAGATAAATCAGTGGGAGAAAGGTGATGGATTGCCCGGCAAATTCATCCCAGACGATACGACCGTCATCATGAACGCCCATCACTTTGGCAGTTTGTCCACAAATATAAATGCCAAGAATTGACATGAGGATGATGGCTAAAATGGAGTTTAAAAAACCAATTGCAAGCCAGATCGGCACAAAAAGCAGTGCGAAAGCAGAACCGAAAGTGCCCGGTGCTTTGGGTAAGAGTCCTGAACCAAAACCAACACCACAGCAGACGATGAGTCGATTTGGCCATGACATGGCTTTAAAGTTAATTTTAGGCTTATGCAAAGTGTTGATATCCATTCAAATCGAGCACAACTGAATGATCATGATGGAGCAGACTCAAGGTATTTGTATCATTAATTGTGCCAATCATTGTTATATTTACATGCGGCTTTTGCTTTTTCAGTATTTTATAGTGATCAGAAGAAATGGTAAAACAAAGTTCGTAATCATCGCCACCCGCGAGCGCATAGCGCCATTTTTGCTGATCGGGAAGCTGTTGCAAAGCAGGGCTCAATGGGAGTTTTTCTAAATAGAGTTCCGCACCGACCTTGGATGCATCCAAGATATGACCTAAGTCTTGGGCCAAGCCATCTGAAATATCAATCATACTGTTGGCCAAGCCTTTGAGGCCTTGTCCGAGTTCACAGCGTGGCGTTGGATAATCCAGACGTTTTTGTAAGGGGTGACCTAACTTGTGTAGGGCAAAAGCAGCATCGCCTACAGTCCCACTGACACAAATCAGGTCGCCGGGTTTGGCACCTGAACGGAGTACGGCTTTGCCAATATCTACCCAGCCTAGGGCAGTGACAGATAAAGTTAAATGAGGACTTTGGGTGGTATCACCACCAATTAAACTCACACCAAATTGATCGCAGCAATCATAGAGACCCTGACTAAAAGCTTTTAGCCAGTCATGATCAATTTGGGGTAGGCTTAAGGCAAGCAAAATACTGTGTGGTTTTGCACCCATCGCAGCAATATCAGACAGATTCACCGCAACTGATTTCCAGCCAATGGCATGTGGGTCAGTATCAAGCGGGAAATGTCGACCAGCAACCAAGGTGTCGGCACAGATGACCAGTTGTTGCTGTGGAGGAGGGGTGAGCAAGGCTGAGTCATCACCGACCCCTAAATCGACAGACGTAGATGTCTTACGATTAAAATAGGTGTCGATAATCGAAAACTCAGCCATACAAAAATCTACTTAACAATTAATTAGATTGTTGCTTTTCTGCTGCACGTAAAGTTGTTGCTAAACGATCCAGTACACCATTGATGTACTTGTGGCTGTCTGCACCGCCAAAGTGTTTAGCAAGCTCGATTGCTTCATCTAATACCACACGGTATGGAATCTCAAGATGTTCTTTGAGTTCATACGCACCAAGACGAAGAGTTGCGAGTTCAACGCCATCCAGCGCTGTAAGTTCGCGATCGAGTACAGGGATTAAGAGCGCATCCAATGCTTCATGATTGGCAACCACTTGAGTCAACAATTCATGATAATAGCTCAGATCCACTTTGTGCATGGCATTGTCAACACGGGTACGTGCTTCAATCTCATGCACTGGATTGTGGCTCATTTGCCATTCATAAATTCCTTGTACAGCAAAGCGACGTGCTTTACGTTTTGCTGCATAAGTTGCTTGAAGTGTTTGCGACATAGCGTTAAATAGCCTTTAACAAGTTAACCATTTCAATTGCAGTTAAGGCAGCTTCACTACCTTTATTACCTGCTTTTGTTCCAGAGCGTTCAATCGCTTGTTCAATACTATCCGTAGTGAGTACACCATTAATTACTGGTAGGCCAGCATCCAGACCAACGACGCCCAGACCTTTGGCACATTCACCAGCAACGAAATCGAAGTGAGGTGTGCTACCGCGAATCACTGCACCAAGCGCAATGATGGCATCAAAACGACCAGTCGCAGCCAATTTCTTTGCAACGATAGGGAGTTCCCAGGCACCAGGGGCGTGAACAACAGTGATATTATCCTCTGATACACCATGACGTTTCAATGTATCAACGGCACCTTCTAACAGATGTTCAACAACAAAGCTGTTAAAACGACCAACTAAAATCGCATAACGGTCTTCGTTCGCGAGATGTAACATACCTTCAATACGGCGAACTGCCATAGCAACCTCGATTATTTCTTAAGATGTTTGTTGTGCGGTGATATATTCCACCACTTCTAAGTTAAAGCCTGACAGGGCATTGAAACGTAATGGAGAGCTGAGTAGCTTCATTTTTTCAACACCTAAGTCACGTAAAATTTGTGCGCCAACACCAATGGTCTGGTACTGCTGAGATAATGCAGCATTCGACTTCACATTTTTTGGTGCGGTAAGTGCATCCAGGGCAGGGCCCAAGTCTTGTAAATGACGCTGACCGATCCAGACCAATACGCCACGATCGCTCGCTGAAATTTCTTTCAAGGCGCGGTCTAAATTCCAAGCTGGTTCGCCATCCTGTTTATTCAGTTTAAGCAAGTCACGTGTTGGATTGAAACCATGCACACGAACGGTAGTTACGCCATCTTTTGGCTCGCCTTTGACTAGAGCCAAGTGAATATCCGGATTACCAACTTCTTGATAGCGGTAAAGGTCAAATGTGCCGTATTCAGTATCGAGTTTTTGGTGATCTAAACGCTCAACTGTTTGTTCATTGGTCATGCGGTAATGAATCAGATCGGCAATTGTACCAATTTTTAGACCATGTTTTTCAGCAAAGATTTCCAGATCTGCACGACGTGCCATGGTGCCATCTTCATTAATGATCTCACAGATCACAGAAGCAGGTTCTAGGCCAGCAAGACGGGCTAGGTCACAGCCTGCTTCAGTATGACCAGCACGGTGCAATACACCACCCGGTTGCGCCATCAATGGAAAAATGTGGCCAGGTTGCACGATATCAGCTGGTTTAGCATGTGCAGCAACGGCTGTTTGAATGGTATGCGCACGTTCTGCAGGAGAAATGCCGGTAGAAATACCTTTTGCTGCTTCAATCGACAGCGTGAAATTCGTACCATGTTGCGCACCATTCGCATCAACCATTAACGGTAGATTTAACTGCTGGCAACGTTCTTTGCTTAAAGTTAGGCAAACCAGACCACGCGCGTGAGTGATCATAAAGTTGATGTCCTCAGGACGCACGTGTGTCGCAGCAATCACTAGATCACCTTCATTCTCACGGTCTTCATCATCCATCAGGATGACCATTTTACCTGCACGGATATCTGCTACGAGCTCTTCAACGGTATTGAGCGGCATCAACCTTCACCTTCTTTTTTGGTCTTTAATCAGACCGAATCATGACATTATTGGTTGCATAGTCTAACGCTTTTTGAGCAATTTTGCCTATGCTTATTGCTTTCCCTAGGGTGTCCATTGTTATACACAGTCTTTTTTGCCATGGAAAGCCAACTTTATCAGTGAGGCTTTGTTTTCTGTATTTTTTTTAAACGATTGAAAGTGATAAATATTGGTAATCTTATAAATGATTAAGATAAGTCTCTAGAAAATAGCGCTTAATTGACATACAAATAGATCTTAAATCACAAAAAAGCGAACCAAAGTCCGCTTTTTGATGAGGTGAATACTTAGAAGAATCCAGCCAGTTTGGTTGAATAGCTGACCAGCAGGTTTTTGGTTTGTTGGTAATGATCCAGCATCATTTTATGGTTCTCACGGCCGATCCCGGATTTCTTATAACCGCCGAAGGCAGCATGAGCAGGGTACATGTGATAGCAATTCGTCCATACACGACCGGCTTGAATCGCACGACCTGCACGATAAGAAGTATGTGCTGAACGCGACCAGACCCCAGCACCTAGGCCATAGATCGTGTCATTAGCAATTTTGATCGCATCGTCAAAGTCTTTAAAGGTGGTGACTGCCAGGACGGGTCCAAAGATCTCTTCCTGGAAGGTACGCATCTCATTCGAACCTTTAAAAATGGTCGGTTCAATATAGAAGCCTTGACCGACTTCCTGACGTTCGCTACCACCGAGTAAGACTTCAGCACCTTCTTCACGACCGGTGGCGATACAACCGAGAATCTTATCCTGTTGTTCCTGTGAGGCCTGCGCACCGATCATAGTATCGGTATCCAGTGGGTGACCGGTCTTAATCCGTTTCACCCGTTCTACCGCACGTGCTAAAAATTCATCCGCAATACTTTCTTGCACCAGGGCACGGGAAGGGCAGGTACAAATTTCCCCTTGGTTGAGGGCAAACATGGCAAAGCCTTCAAGGGCTTTATCAAGGTAATCATCTTCTTTGTCCATGATGTCTTCAAAGAACAGGTTAGGTGATTTACCGCCCAGCTCTAAAGTCACTGGAATAATATTTTCAGTGGCATATTGCATAATCATTTGCCCGACTGCGGTGGATCCGGTAAAGGCAATTTTCGAGATGCGTGGATTGGTGGCTAAGGGACGACCGACTTCCACACCATAACCATTCACGATATTGAGAACGCCCGGTGGCAAGATATCTTGAATCAGTTCTGCCAAGACTAAAATACTGACAGGGGTTTGTTCTGCGGGTTTAAGCACAATGCAATTGCCCGCCGCGAGTGCGGGTGCGATTTTCCATGCCGCCATGAGAATTGGGAAGTTCCAGGGAATGATCTGTCCAACGACACCGAGTGGCTCGTGGAAATGATAGGCAATGGTATCTTCATCAATTTCAGAAATGCCGCCTTCTTGCGCACGGATACAGCCGGCAAAATAACGGAAATGGTCAATACACAGTGGAATATCCGCAGCCAGGGTTTCGCGGATTGGCTTGCCGTTATCCCAGGTTTCTGCCACCGCCAATAGTTCCAGATTCTCCTCCAGACGATCAGCAATTTTGAGCAAAATATTAGAGCGTGTGGTCGGAGAAGATGAGTTCCATTGCTGTTTGGCGGCATGAGCGGCATCCAATGCCAGTTCGATATCTTCAACTGAGGAACGTGGAACTTTGGTAAAGGCCTTACCATCTACCGGCGAGATATTGTCAAAGTATTCACCTTTGACCGGTGGCACCCATTTACCACCAATGAAATTTTCATATTGCTGTTTAAATTGAACTTTTGAACCGTCAGTATTTGGATCTGCATAACGCATAATTTTGTCCTTTCATTGACTATTATAGCTGTGAGAAAATAAAGGTAAGTGAAGAAGGCTCATCTTGAAATGAGTGGTTATAGCTAATATAAAGAGCAAATCTGACGGGATGTCGAGGGTTTACAAGCGTGCTACAAAAGGCAACAAAGTAGGTATAAGAGGATGATAAGATTATTAATAATAATCAAAATATTAGGTTATAAATATAAAGTTTTAAAGTTATTAAAATATGACATTTCTCACATATGAGCCTGCTGGAAAATAACAATCAGCCCATCTTTAAGTAAAATTTCTTTGGTAAATTTTGAGGAAGACAATTTATTATTTTCCTTCCCTAAAACCTTTCAAATCATTATCGTTCCGGCTTTGTTAAAATCCCTTGGTTTGTAACCACGCAAACAGCTGTTGATAGACCTGTTCTCGCACATTTTTTTCTGACAATACCAAATCATGTAGACCATTATGAATTTCACACAAGGTGACATCACCTGATATTTTTCGGGCATGCTGAATCATATCCTGTACTTTCAGAATCATATCACTGGTTTGCGCATGACGATTAAATTTTCGAGGATAAGTTGTCTGATGAGAATGCATGATCAGAGTAGGAATGCTTAACTGAATCCCTTGATGCAGTTCTTTTTGGGCTTCATGAATGGCATGTACAAAGCTTAAGCGTACCATCGGGTAGCGGACTTTTTTCCATTCCAGGTTAAAGTTCCATTCTCCATGATGGCTGGCATGCAAACTCGGAACATACCATTTATTAAGACGGCTCGGAAACAGCAAATTTGGAAAACGTTTGCCCATTGCAGCCATTCGGGGAATCGCAAATTTCTTTTCCAGACGGCTCATATTAAAGTCATAAAAGGGACTGTTTGCCCAGAGTGCTTTAATCAGCGGATGATCCGGATGATGTGCGGCATATAAGGTTGTAGTTAAACCACCGGTTGAATGTCCGCAAAGCAGTACGGCTTCATGATCTTCCTGACCGATAATATCCAGTGCTTGGGTAATTTCCGCATCATATTCGGACAGGCTATGCACATTATAGTATTTCTGATGCGGCAAGTAGGAGCGGCCATACTTACGCAGGTCAAGTGCATAGAAATCAAAACCCTGCTCATTGAAGCGTTCTGCCATTTCGGTCTGGAAGAAATAGTCGATAAAGCCATGAATATAGAGTACCGCTTTTTTAGTGGACTTAGCGGCTTTCTTGCGAACCAGTGTCGCCACCACCTGACCTTCATAATCATCCGGGAAATTTAAAGTAGCCTGTTCATATCCTGTGCCTAACACATCGGGCTGATATCGGGGAGTCTGGAGCGTTATTGTCATTGTTATACTCAGGGAATTTTTAAGCTTTATAGTTGATCAAGTTCGAAGTCTTGTCAATTTTTGACATTGAAATTAAAAAGTTTGTCTCTATAGAAGCAGGTTAAGCATGAATTGAGTCTTTACACCTAATGCTTTTAAAATGCAATGCACCATTTAGGGGGCATAAATTTACTTTATAAAACGAGACGACGACGTTATCATGTCATCGCCTATTTCTTACCTCATTGACTCAAAAGAGCATATGGAACCATCATCCCAGCTAAAAAAGCTACCTCGACTCAAAGCACGCGGCGGGTTGGCAGTGATGTATGCATCGATACGTGCTTTGATGTTACGCGAATTACAGACGCGTTTTGGACAATACCGTTTAGGTTATCTGTGGGTGTTTTTAGAACCCTTACTAACTATTGGTTTAATGGTGCTTCTATTTGCTACGATTCGTCATCGGGTTGCTCCAGGTATTCAATATGAAGTTTTTTTAATTAATGGCATTATTCCATTTTTTATGTTTCGTACTGGTGTTACCTTAGCTATGAGTGCAGCTGAGTCAAATCGTGGATTATTTAATTATCGCCCTGTAAAACCAATTGATGCTTTAATAGCACGTAATATTTTAGAATTTCTTTTAAAAATAACATCTTATTTGTTCTTCTCAGCTGCATTACTTTGGTTTGGCTACACGATTAGTTTTTCATCAATACCTCAATTATTAGGATTATGGATAATTCTTTTTATTTTGATGATGGGATGTAGTTTAATTTTATTAGTAGTAGGTGACTTTTCTAAAGAAGCCAATAAATTTATTTCGCCTTTATTTTTCATTTTCTACCTTCTATCAGGTGTTCTTTATTCAATTCATATTATTCCAACTCAATATCAGAAATATCTTTTATATAATCCTCTCTTACATATTTTTGAGCACATGCGCCATGCAGTTGCTCCTACCTACCAATTAGTAGATGGTATTAGCCTATTCTATGTATTTAACTGGGTTGTGGGCACTTTACTATTAGGATTATTGCTTTATAAGCGTTTTGAGAGACGCATGGTGAAATCAAAATGATTGAACTAAAAAATTTAACTAAATCATATGCCACACCCACTGGTCGACATTATGTTTTTAAAAATCTTAATGCAATTTTACCAGAGAATAAAAGTGTGGCTCTATTAGGTAAAAATGGAGCGGGTAAAAGTACTTTACTCCGTGTAATTGGGGGGATTGATTACCCAGACACAGGGCAAGTAATTACGAATAAGTCAATTTCATGGCCTGTAGCATTGTCTGGAGGTTTCCAAGGAAGTCTGACTGCACGCCAAAATGTTCGTTTTGTAGCTCGCCTCTATGTCAGTAACGAAGAAGAAGTAGACCATGTAGTAAGGTTTGTGGAGGAGTTTGCAGAAATTGGTAAATATTTTGATATGCCTATGAAAAGTTACTCCAGTGGCATGCGTAGTCGAATCGGTTTTGGACTCAGTATGGCTTTTAATTTTGACTATTATTTATTAGATGAAGCAGGAGCAGTTGGTGATCGATCATTTCGTAAGAAGAGTCAAGTTTTGCTCGATAATCTAAAACAAAATTCAAATATTATTATGGTTTCTCATAACGTCAAAGATTTAGTCCGTAATTGTGATGTTGCTTTTTTAGTTAGAGATGGGCAAGCTGAATATTTTGATAATGTACAGGACGCGGTAGAGGTTTATAAGGCATATGCAAACTAAATTAAAGACAAAAATAGGAGTTGCATACGGATGTCTAGTCCTTATTCCTTTACTGTTAATCATTAGCTATTTATATATTTTTGCGAAAGATCGTTATAGCTCCTCTTCAACATTGCTTGTAAAACAAGTGGAAAATTCACAAGTTGCAAGTGCTTCCGGTATCGGAGCATTACTAGGGATGCCAAATACAAGTCGAGAAGACTCTCAGATACTAAAGGAATTTATTACTTCTCGTGACTTGATAGAGCGTTTAGATAAAAGACTTAACTTGCGTCAAGAGTTTTCATCAGTGCATGATCCTGTTTTTGCTTTATCTAAAGATGCTTCAGTTGAAGAGCTAGTAGAATATTTTAATAAGATGATTCAAGTTGAACTTGATGAGCAAACCATGATGTTACATGTTAATGCTCAAGGGTTTTCCCCCGAATTTTCTTTGAAACTTAATAATGAAATTTTAAAGCAAAGTGATAGCTTTATTAATGAGATTTCAAAGGCAATTGCTCAAGAGCAGCAAACCTTTGCAGAACAGCAGTATCAAAAAGCGACTAAACAACTTGATGATGCACGTCAAGCAGTATTAGCTTATCAAAATGAAAATGAAATTTTTGATCCTGAATTGCAAGCCCAAGCAGTAGCAACTTTGATTGCAGGCTTACAAAGCACTTTGGCACAATTAAAAACAGAAGAGCGTACCTTATTAAGTTATTTAACTCCTGAAGCACCCCAAGTTATTGCTTTGCGTAGTCAAATTGAATCAGTTCAAAAGCAAATTGATAGTGAAAGTGCTAAATTAACTTCACCAAATAATCCTAAACTGAATAAAAACGTAGCTGATTTTGAAGCATTAAAAGCTCAGGTAGAGTTTGCTACAGATTTATATAAGATTTCTTTAGTATCGTTAGAAAAAGCACGCCTAGAAGCTTCCCGAAAACTTAAAAAACTGGTTGTGATTTCAGCGCCACGTCTGGCTGAAGACGCGCTTTATCCGCGTAAAGTGTATATCAGTATTACTTCGTTCATTTTGCTGAATATCATTTTTGGTATTGGCCTTCTCATTCACTCCATTATCCGTGAGCACAGAGAATAAATTATGAAAAAAATTGCCTTATTATCAGTTTTATCATTAGCCTGTGCGACAGGGAGCCAGGCAATGGACTCCAGTCTATTGCCTGCGGAAGTAGCCAGTGCATTTGGTGGCCAGCAGTCACCCATGAATACTGACAGTAACACGATTTTAAATAATCAGTCAGTTGTCGAACTGTCTCCAAGTTCATCCATGAAATATCAAACATCAAATAAAATGTTTGGTTCGCAGCTATTCAAAGGGGCTTTTGCATCAACCGCAGGTTCAACCTTTAACAGCAGTTATCAGATCAATCCAGGGGACCAGATCAACTTGCGTCTTTGGGGAGCTTATCAATTTATAGGAACCCAGACAGTTGATCCACAAGGGAATATTTTCATTCCCAATGTGGGGCCGGTCAAAGTTGCCGGTGTAACCAATGGCAACTTACAGTCTGTGATTGAAGCGCATGTGCGTCGCATCTATGTGGCGAATGTAAGCGTATATGCTGCCTTGGAACAGGCCCAGCCAGTCAAGGTGCTTGTAACCGGTTTTGTGAATCAGCCCGGTAATTATGGCGGTGTGGCAAATGACAGTGTCATTGCTTATCTGGATAGAGCAGGTGGGGTTGATCCAGAACGCGGTAGTTACATCGATATTAAGGTGATGCGTAATGGTCAGTTGATTCAGCATGTGGACCTGTATCAGTTTTTACTCAATGGACAGATTAAGCCTATTTCATTCCGTGATGGGGATGTAATTGTGGTCGGGCAACGTACCCATACCTTTAATGTATCTGGTGAAGTTTATAATCAGAATGATTTTGAATTTAACTCGCCGAGTATTTCTTTAGCTCAGGCCTTATCCTTTGCCAAACTCAAACCTGGCGCGACCAATGTCAGTATTCAACGTCGCCAAGGCACAGAATACCGTAGTGAATATTATCCATTGAATCAGGCCAATAACGTCATGATCCAGGATGGGGATGTAGTGACTGTTACTGCGGATCGCTATGCAGGCACCATTCAGGTCAGAATCGATGGAGCACACAATGGGGCACATGCCGTAGTCCTGTCTTATGGGGCTAAACTCAGTGACATACTGACGCAGCTGCAACCGAACGCTTTGGCAGAAATAGAATCTTTACAACTCTTCCGTCCTTCTGTCGCCAAGCGCCAAAAAGAGATGTTAAATGTTGCTCTAGATAAGTTGGAAGAAACGACATTTAATGCTCGTTCAAGCACACAGGAAGAAGCAGCTTTACGTTTGCGTGATGCTGAACTGGTAAAACAATTCATTGCTAAAGCACGTCAAGTTGAACCTAAAGGACAGGTGGTGCTGAATCCAGATACTTTCCAAAATGTAATTTTGGAACAGGGAGATATTTTATATATTCCTGAAAAAACGTCTGTGGTCATGGTACATGGCGAAGTTGCTTTTCCAAATGGGGTTGAATATAAGAGTGGCTTAAGTGCCAATGATTATATTAAGCAGGTTGGAGGGTTTAGCCAAAAATCGAATAAGTCTAAAGTGATTATAATTCGACAAAATGGTAAGGCTGAACTTGTACGTAAAGGCGAAAAAATTCAACAAGGGGATGAAATCCTTGTATTACCTAAAGCTCAGACTAAGGGTATTGAGTTAACACGTGGTATTACTCAAGTCCTTTATCAGATTGCGGTGGCTGCTAAAGTAGCATTAGATTTGTAAAAATTAAAAAGTGTTAATTAAGTAGAGTTTTATGTAATGCAAAATGAAAATATAAATAGAATTTTTGTCTTTTGGGAATCTCAAAATAATTTGATACCAGCTTATCTCGAGTTATGTAAACAAACATGGATAAAAAATATTCCTAATCTTGAGTTACATATCATTAATTATGGGAACTTAGATGAATATATTGGAGATATATATGATACAGAAAAATTAAAGAAAATATCTTTAGCAATGCAATCAGATATAATTTCTGCTGCTGTTTTAGAAAAATTTGGTGGTTTATTTTTAGACTTAGATTGTATAGTGACAGATAATATCTTTAAAGTATTTGATGTCATATCAAATTATAAATTGATTGGATTTGGTAATCCTTCAACAAATGGATTACATTTAGCTGTTTTATATAGTAAGAAAAAAAATAATCCGATTTTAAAGGGGTGGAGAGAGGAAGCTCAGAAAAGATTAGAAAATCTTCCTGAAGTATATAAATGGAATTATTTTGGTAATGGAATATTAGAAAATCTACTGAATGATGAGAGAAATAAAGAGCATTTTTTAATAATTGATCGAACAGAAAGCGGTAACATTTTAGAATCAGCCGCAATGGTAGGGGCTACCTATGAAAATGCTAAAAGCTATTATCGTAATTTTTATTTTAACGAAAATTTCAAACTTAATCGTAAAGTATTAGAGCTTGTAACATTTGGAATTATATCTTTACATAACTCATGGACTCCTAAGAAGTACAAAGAAGTATATTCAATAAGTGATTTTTTAGACTGTTCAATACCGTTATCAGGTTTGTTAAAAGATGTATTATCAGGGCATTATAAAAAAAATATTTATAATAAATTTTATATAAAGTTTTATATTGAAAGTATTTTAGCGCCCTTAGGTTTTAATTTTAAAATTTCATTGAAAAAAGAACTTATAATAATTGATTTTTATAATAATAAAGCACGTTTTTCTTTTGATATATATTGCAATGAAGAAAGCTTATTTTTAGATATAATATTTCGAGATGAATTTTCACTAAGATATTCAAAATTACCTATTTTTAAAAAATATAGTTTTAATGGTAATAAAGCACGAATTTTAAATAATAAATGTATTGAGGAAATGATAAAAAGTATAATTGAAATAAATAATTCTATAGCAAAACATATTGATTTAATTGAAAAGATAGATAAAAAATCTTTAAATTTATTTACTAAAACAAATAATATTAGTTTTAAAGATGATCTATTTTTCATAGAAGGCATTGCATTTTTTGAAGGATTGAGTTGTAAAAATTGGTCTGATATAGATTATGAACTGCATCTTCGTTCTGAAGATGAAAATATTATTTTGCCATTGGCAAAAACACATAAGACAATTACTACGAAGATATATAGTAAAGATATATCTATTAATTATGATAAAGCAAATTTTTGTACTAAGTTGCATAAAGGTATAGATTTATCAAAAATAAAAAGTGGGAAGTATGTTTTAAAGTTGAAAGTTGTTACCTTAGTAAAAGATGAAATAGTTGGTTTTAGCTATGATTTTAATGAAGATATTTTTTCACAGAGTAAGAGATTCTTTATTTCTAAAAGCGAAGATGATGTAGTATTAAATATTAGAGAAAAAAGTTACATAGATGAACAAGTTGAAGTTATTAATAAATCAATCTCTAATAAAGTAAAAACATGGAAGTTTAGGGAGAACTTAATTGCTAATCATTTAGATATAAAGGGCTTTACTTTTATATGTGATGTTGAATTTTTTCAAGATATTAACACAATTAAGATGTCTTTTTTTAATAAAGAAGAGATGTTTAGCGACTTGATAACATCTCATTTTACTGAAAACAAGATATCACATAAAAAAGAAATGAATAAAATAATATGTCAATTAAACTTAAGAGAAAATTTAGATAAATTTCCATTATTAATTGAATCATTTTTTTTATATGTGGAAAAAAAAATTAAATTAGAAACATTCTATAAGGAACTAGAATATTATAATTTTTTTAATATTGATAGATTAAAGAAAAAAAAGAAAAAAGTAATTGGTTTTTTTGTTTCTGATTATAGGAAATGGAATTTGGGTGATTTTTTTTCAATTTTAAAAAATAGTAAGATATATATACCTAAAATAATTTTATTAAAAGAAAAAACTGTACCTAATACCGAAGATTCTAGATATATTGAACAGTTAAATTATTTTAAATCTATAGATGAAGATTTAATTTTAAGAGAAAATTTTACTCACAGTGCTTTCAGTGAAAAAATTCTAAAAGACATAGATGTTATTTTTTATCAACAACCTTGGGATGGTATGGCATATTGGGTTCAGAAATTTCATAAAAATATTTTATCTTGCTATATACCTTATTCATATATTATTTATAAAAGCCATTTAGATTATTCAGTTAGAGGCTTCCATTGTTTTATATGGAAGTACTTTGCTCACACTACTCAGCATATTTCTACCTATTTAAGCTATGAGGAAAACCATGCAGATAAGTTAGAGGTAATTGGATATCCAAAATTAGATGTATACCAAAAGCCTATACAATCTAAGCCATTTGCTGAAAAATTTGGAAATTTATCTAAAAAGAAAATAATTTATGCACCTCATCATTCTTTTAACGGTTCTGCACTTCAAATAGGTACTTTTCAATGGAATGGTGATTTTATTAAAGAATTAAAAGAGCAAGAAAATAGTTTATGGTGTTTAAAACCTCATGGTCGTTTTAGATATTCAGTAATTTCACATCAAATTATGACTGAAATTGAAATTGATGATTATTTGCAATCGTGGGAAGAAAAAAATAGTTTTATATATGATAGAGGAGATTATTTTGATTTATTTAGAGATTCAGATATTTTAATTACTGATTGCAGTTCATTTCTTGCAGAATATTTTCCAACGGGTAATCCAATTATTTGGTTGAAATCAGCTAACTCAAAAGTTGAATTTAATGATTTTGGTCAGTATATTTCCCAAGGATTTTATATTGTAAATAATTTAGAAGAATTAAAGAATATTTATAAAAAACTTGTCATAGATAATGTAGATCCTTTGAAGGATATTCGGCATGAAATTATCTCACAGGTTTTCCAGAATGAAGAATCATCTTCTGAAAAACTATATAATATTATTAATGAGTATTTAGATTCTGAGGTTTGATATGGAAATTTCTTACAAAGAGGTTTTTTTTAGTTTTTTTAATAATTTTTATCCTCAATTTGTATTGAAAAAATGGGTATATCAGGAAAATACGTATGTTGTTGATATCTATTTTGAAGGTTATAAAATTGGATTTGATTTATATTTAAAAGAAAATTTAATCCATGTGGACTATGTAGTTAGGAATTTTAATAAAAGTGACAAGTCTTTTTCTAAAAGAAAAGATAATTTATATATTGGGGATAATTTAACTATTTTATTCTCAAAAATAAAGATTTTTCTAGAAAATTTAAAGAAAATGAATGATGATCAGTATAATTATGTGATTTCAGTTATTATTCCTGTTTATAATAGGAAAAATCTCCTTGGAGATTGTATTTCTAGTTTAAATTCTCAAAAATTAGATCCTAATAAATTTGAGGTGATATTTGTTGATGATTTTTCCTCAGATAATAGTGTAGATGTAATAAAAGAAAATTTATCTAATAAATTAAATTATAAAATTCTAAAGAGGCCTATAAACTCTGGGAGTGCAAGTGCTCCAAGAAATGATGGAATTTTGGCTGCGAAAGGAAAATATATATATTTTGTTGATTCTGATGATTATATTTATGATTATACTCTGTGTGATTTACTAGATATGGCAGAAAATAATTCATCAGATGTTGTATATGCAAAATATGACGGTGATAAGGGGCGTTCATGGGGGAAGAGACCTTTTGCTAAAGGTAATATCAATTCTGCATTAATATCTGATCATCATCTTGTACGTTCTTTAATGTGTTCTAAGCTAATACGTACATCTTTATTAAAAAATAATTTTATATTTTTTCCTCTTGATATAAAAATAGGTGAAGATCGTGTTTTTATGATGAATGTACTAGCCTCCTCAGCTAAAATTAGTATCTTGGGAGAAAAGCCTTATTATTACATTACAAATCATGATTCGGATAAGTTAACTAATAATGTTTCAAACTTGATTCATGATTATGAAGTTGTATCTAGAGTTTTTAAAGTTATTAATGACTCTTCATTAGACAAGAAAAATAAAATTTCATTATTCTCTTGTTGGATGAATGTTGTATTGGAAGCTTATATAATAGGTAAACTAAAAAGTAAAAGTCATGATGTCGCTAAAAAACAAATATATTTTAATAAAATCAGATTTCAATTTAAAATATATAGTTTTTTATTTGATGAAAATTTCGTCTATAAGGAGTTTAGGGATTGGTGTGAGCTATTTTTGAAATCTGATTTCAATAGTTTATATAATATTGCTTGTAAGAAATAAGGTATCATTATGTCTAAGATTAGTAAATTAATTAAGAAGCCTGATCTTTTTATTAAAGATTTTATCGTAAAAAGAGGCTTTGATGCTAATTTAATAGGAAAGAAGTTAAATATATCTTTTTTACAAGATAAAGAAACTACATCTACTGAAAACCTAATTACCTCAAATATTACTTTATTTACTCAAACTGTTCATTTACTTCATACTGGTGAAGGTCTAACTCACGGTCCTTCTCATCTAGATCAATGGATAAGTCATTTTATTAAATCTGGTGAAAAATTTGCCATATTGATTCGTAATAAAGCTCTTTTTAATTGGGCAGTAGAGAAATACCCTACTGTTGACATAGTATATGCAAAAAGTGCTAATAATGTTGAGAATGTTATTAACAAGTTACCATTTTTAAAAGCTATATATTATTTTTCTAATACTGGAAATTTGATTCATACCTTAAGATACAATCGTTATCAACATATTTTTTTAGGTCATGGCGATAGTGATAAGGCGGCTAGTGCTCATAAATTCTTCAGAGTATATGATGAGATTTGGGTAGCAGGTCAAGCACATGTTGATAGATTTAAAAATGCAAAATTTAATACAGACCATATTAAATTTGTAAAAATAGGACGCCCTAATTTAAAAGATGTCCTTCTTAAGCTAAATAAAGAAAAGATTAATACTACTAAGCGTGTTGTCTATCTACCCACGTGGGAAGGTGTCTATGAAGAAAATAATTATTCATCTGCCCACATAGCACCGGTTATGTTAAATGAAGTATTTAAAAAATATGATTGTTCATTAGATATAAAGCTCCATCCTGTCATGGGATCTAGAGATTCAACATTATTGGGCTTAGAAAAGACCTTAATTGACACTTTCTCTAAAAATCAGGACAAAGTAGAAATTCATTCAAAAGATGTTCCAGTCGAGGAAATTATTAAAGATGCAGATATTTATATCTGTGATATCTCTGCTGTCGTTAGTGAATGTATTTCTACTTTATCTCCTATATTCTTATTTGTCCCTAATGAT
Organism: Acinetobacter sp. LoGeW2-3; assembly: GCF_002688565.1. Taxonomy (NCBI): domain Bacteria; kingdom Pseudomonadati; phylum Pseudomonadota; class Gammaproteobacteria; order Moraxellales; family Moraxellaceae; genus Acinetobacter; species Acinetobacter sp. LoGeW2-3. Next base: position 1,247,664 of record NZ_CP024011.1, read on the forward strand.
CGTGAGATCATTACTTCAGCTAGCAATATGCAATATAGTGACTATACGTATACTTTTTCCAATATCGAAGAGTTGTTGTCTCTTTATGAAAAAGTAATTATAGAAGGGGAAGACCCTTTAGCAGACATGCGGTATAAAGCTTTAGATTATTTACTAACTGTTGATGCGACTAAAAATGATGAATTTTTTAAACAACTGAGAAATATATCTAAAACAATTTCATTGTTAAACAACAGTCGTGAAAATGTAATTCAATAAGATAGAGAGCTTTAATGAAAAACATAGCAGTAATTTTGTCGGGTGGTTCAGGCTCACGATTTGGTGGTGCTTTACCGAAACAGTTTACTAAACTTGCTGGTAAGGCAATTATCGAATATACCATTGATGTTTTTCAAAACTCAGATGATATTGATGAAATTTTTATTGTTTCTCAAACCCAGCATATTAACCGTACGTGGGATTTGATTAAAAAGAACAAATGGTCAAAAATTTCAAAAGTTGTTACAGGTGGCGATGAGCGCTTTGATTCAACTTATTCAGCTTTAACGGCTTTAAAAGAATATGATGACTCATGTAATGTGCTCTTTCATGATGCAGTTCGACCTTTAGTCAATCAAGAAATTATTAGTAATTGTGTCGAAGCTTTAAAGGATTTTGATGCAGTAGATGTTGTTATTCCTTCAGCGGATACTTTGGTTGAAATTTACGATGATGGATGTATTGCCAATATTCCTCAGCGCTCACATATGCGTCGAGGCCAAACTCCGCAAGCATTCAAACTGGGCTCAATCCAATTGGCTTATAAAAAAGCATTGGAAAAAAATCGTAAAATCTTCACATGTGACTGTGGTGTGATTCGGGCAATGTTGCCACGTACTCGTGTAGCAACTGTAGAAGGAAGTGAGCGCAATTTAAAAGTTACCCATCCCGTTGACTTATTTATTGCTGAAAAGTTTCTCCAATCTGCTCATGGAATCCCTTTCCGTGAAGGTGACAGTTTTGATTATCTAAAAGATAAGAAGATTGTAATTTTTGGCGGTACTAGCGGTATTGGTTTGGAAATGAAAAACATTGCAACACTGCATGGTGCCCAGGTCGAAGTTGCAAGTCGTTCTTATAATCAGGTGGATATCTGTAATTTGCAAAGTGTAAAAAACTATCTTGCAGATATTAAAGCGAAGCTAGGTCGTATTGATTATATCGTGAATACTGCTGGCTTGTTAATTAAAAAGCCAATTGATACTCTGACTATTGAAGAAATTACCGCATTGATTGGGGTGAACTATACTGGTGCGGTAAATGTAGCAATTGCATCTAAACCATATTTACTAGAGACCTCAGGTATGCTTATGAACTTTACTTCTAGTTCATATACCCGTGGTCGTGCATTTTATGCGCTCTACTCTTCAACGAATGCGGCAATCGTGAACTTTACTCAAGCAATTGCAGAGGAATGGAGTGATGAAGGAATTCGCGTGACTTGTATTAATCCTGAGCGTACAGCAACACCAATGCGTACAGCGAACTTTGGTATAGAGCCAGCGGAATTGTTGCTCTCGGCTAAGGAAGTTGCAATGACTAGTCTTAAAGTGTTAGGAACTAAAAATACAGGTATAATTGTTGACGTTCGTAAAGACGGTCGTTAAGAAGTTGAATATGCCTGAAAATAATCTGTACTATATCTATATAGATTCAAAAATTGAAGGAACTATAGATCAATTGATGGGTTATTTTCAGGCTAGTATTTTCCATCCTGATGATTGTATTTGTATTTACTTCAAGTTTTATAAAGATATTGAAAAGTATATTCATAAACGATTTAAAAGTACTTCCATTCGCTATAAATTTATTCGTAAAAATTCAGATTTTTCTTTTCAGAAGAATAAAGTTGTTTTTTATCTCTTTAATGCTCAATCTAATTGCCGTGTAGTTGCTTATCGAGACTTAGTACATATCTTTGTGACGCACGGGGAAAGCCATAAATTAGCATCTATAAAGCCTATCATACGCATTTACGATTTTGTGATAACCTCAGGGCAAGTGGGTGTAGATCGTTTTCTGAAAGCTGGTATTTTTAACTCACTTAATATCCAAAATGAACAACGTGTTATTCCTATGGGAAATACGTTTATCGGACAGCATTCCTATTACGCTGATTTAAATTCTGATGCCATGTTGTATGCACCAACTTGGGAAGGGGGGGTTCCAAGTGAGAACTATTGCTCAATAGGCACACATGCAACGAAAAATTTAATGCAACTTATTCAGATAAATAAAATCAAGAAACTTTATATTCAAGTACACCCTAATCTGGGCCATAGGGATAAAAGATACCTTGATCATCTTAAAAAGATGATTAAAGATCTAAATAAATTAGAAATTGCTATAATTTTGATCAAATCTAATTTTCGATTTTTTGATCGATTTAATTATTTTGGTTGCGAGTTACAGACATCAGATGATCTCAAACCGATCGCTTTAAGAGGAGCGGTTGTTGATATTTCCGCGATGGAAATGCAATTGATTAGCGAACATATCCCAACTCTAGTTTTATATCAAGAAAAGCAGTTGAGTGGTCTAATTATTCCTAAACGCATAGCTCACCTATATGATGCTAAAAACTCTTTAGAGGCTTTTAATATTGATGATGCTGGTTTCCAAGCTCGAATGACGGAGATATTAAAACATTTCGATTATTTAATAGATTATCAAGAGAATCATTTGGAACAAAAGAGTTTTCGGGAACGAATACATTGGCTGTGCTATTTCGCTACGCAAAAAAAGATTGAATTACAAAGACAGTTGTTGAGCATGTATTAAATGATTCTAAATCAATATTTAGAAAAGCATAATTTAAGTAATTGGAAAAAATCCTTAAATATCTATCATGAATTTCATGCTGGCTGGGGCCGTAAAAAAAGTTTCTTTAAAGCCCAAGCCTTAGCCGAGCAAAAAGATCTGAAAGCGCTATGCTTGGAGGACGGTTTTGTCCGCTCTCTAGGTCTTGGTAAACATGGATATCCACCTCTGTCGCTTGTTGTTGATGAAACCGGTATTTATTTCGATGCACTACAGCCTTCAGATCTGGAAAACCTCATTTTAAAAGATGAGAGTCTTAAAGATAATCTTCGTGCTCAGCATGCCATCGACCAAATTTTAAAATTCGGAATTACTAAATATAATCAAAAATTTCAAACAGTAGATTTAGACAAGTTTGATCAAAAAATCAAAAATATTTTAGTTATTGATCAAACCTTTGGTGATCAATCAATCAAATATGCAGGGGCTACTCCTGACACATTTAAAAGCATGTTAAGACAAGCCTGCATTGATCATCCAGATGCGATTATATGGGTAAAAACCCATCCAGATGTATTAGCAGGTAAAGCTCAAGCCCATTTTACGCAAGAGGATTTCAACCATCCCAATATTCGGTTGCTCACTGAGCACTATAATCCTGTCGAGCTGCTGCAGCAGATGGACGAAGTGTATGTGGTGAGTTCTCAGCTTGGTTTTGAAGCGCTGTTATGCGGAAAAAAAGTACATTGTTTCGGCGTGCCGTGGTATGCAGGGTGGGGGTTGACCAATGATATTCATGCACCTTTGGATATTCTGAATGGCCGCAGAAACCGGCAAAAAAGCTTGCAACACTTATTTGCCTGCGCCTATTTTCACTATGCCCGCTATGTAAATCCGGTCACCGGACAACGTTGTGAACTGGAAGATATTCTCGAGCTGCTTATTCCCAATATTGAAGTACAAAAAAGATTAGAGAATCGTTATATCGCTTATGGGTTTTCCCCTTGGAAAAAGCGCTTTATTCCCGATTTTTTAGGCTTTCTAAAACTGGATTTAAAATTCCAGCGTTATCTTAAACCGAAAAAGTCTGAGCATGTGCTGGCCTGGGGCAAGAAGGCTCGACAGCTTAAAGATAAACAATACAATCACATTACTACAGTGGAAGATGGTTTTATCCGCTCTGTAGGACTGGGAGCAAAGCTGATTCGGCCGTGTTCCCTGGTCTTTGATGACATTGGTATTTATTATGATGCCACACAACCTTCGCGTCTTGAACAACTCTTAAACCAGTTCGAACTCAATGTCCAACAAGCGCAACGGGCCACACGCTTGCAACAGATGCTGATAGACCTGAATATTTCCAAATATAATGTGGGCGAATTTAAGCGCTTAACCAGACCTGAGCATCCACGGGTTTTATTGGTTGTGGGGCAGGTCGAAGATGATATGTCTATTCAGCTTGGTGGCGTGGGAATAAAAACCAATCTCGCACTGTTAAAAGAAGTGCGAACCAGAAATCCCAATGGCTATATTATCTATAAGCCACATCCTGATGTGCAAACTGGTTTGAGGGTCGGTGGTATTCCTGCTGCCGAGATATTGCGTTATGCAGATCAGGTGGAGTTAGATGCTTCAATCCTTGAATGTTTTGAAATTGTAGATGAGCTGCATACCATTACATCGCTCAGTGGTTTTGAAGCACTCATTAGGGGCTTGAAGGTATACTGCTATGGCTTACCTTTCTATGCGGGGTGGGGGTTGACCCATGACTTGTATCAATCAGAGCGGCGTAACAAAAAAATTAGCCTTGAAAAACTAATTTATATTACGCTGGTGGAATATCCGATTTATAATTTAGAAGCGACAAAAAAAATGCGGATACCTGTAGTGCGTCCCGAAGATGTCATTACATCTATCAAGCAGCAATTAGACCAAGCGGTAAAGGCAAACAGACATAAAAAGAGTATACTGTCGCCTTTATATAATTTACTAAAAAAACTGGGTTAATTTCTCATGTCTGTACATGTAAATAATTTACTACTTTCAGACAGGGTCTTGTTGTTGCAGGGCCCTATGGGCGGTTTTTTTTCTAATTTTGCCAACTGGCTAAAGTCCAATGGCGTTCAATGCTTTAAGGTGAATTTCAATGGTGGCGATCAGTTTGATGCGCGTCACTTTGAATATAGCTTTGATTATACGGGCACTTATGCGGATTTTGCCCAATGGATTGAGCACCTCGTATTAACTCATGAGATTGATGCTGTCGTCTGTTTTGGCGACTGCCGTAAGTATCATCAGACCGCGAAAAAAATAGCAGCAAAAAATAAAGTGAAGTTTTTTGCCTTTGAAGAAGGCTATATTCGTCCGAACTACATTACCTTTGAGCAAGATGGCGTTAACTTCTTTTCAAAATTTTTAACTCATTTCCAATCGACGACTGCAAAAGCCCCCCGGGTAAATGAGCAGGTTGAAACCATTCATAGCAGTACCAGTCTCAGAATATTCAGCGTTATTGCCTATTACTTTTTTATGCTGATCTTTTTCTGGAAATATCGGGATTATAAACACCATCGGCAAATGAGTGTCTGGACAGAACTGTATTATTGGATCTGGGCGGGAATTCGTCGCTTAAAGAATTCCTGCTTTGAAAGCCGTAAATTTGATCATTTTATTCGTCACCATCAAAAACGCTATTTTGTGTTTGCCTTACAGGTACATAATGATTTTCAGATTAGAACTCATTCTGAATTAAAGTGCATGAAAAAATATATCCAGATGGTGATCGAGGATTTTGCCCAGCATGCGGACCCTTATCATCACCTGGTTTTAAAGCACCATCCGATGGATCGCGGTTATCGTAATTATGCTAGTTTGATACGCAAGCTAGCGCACAAGCACGGTGTAGAAGGGCGAATTCACTATTTTTGTGATATTCATTTACCTACATTATTAAAACATGCCTTGGGTTTTGTTGCTGTAAACAGTACTACTGGCATTCAGGCCTTATATCATCAAATTCCAGTAAAAGTATTGGGTTCCGCTTTATACAATTTACCTAAACTGACGAACCAGCGTCCGCTGTCGAGATTTTGGCGTAATCCTGGTAAGGTAGATCATGTTTATTTTAAAAAATTCCGGGAAAGGTTGATTGATTACTCACAACTCAATGGTTCTTTTTATGGAGAATCACCTTGGTTTAGTGATTATGAAATGCAACCATTGGTGCAACCCGACACTATTGAAGATCAGGTAAAAATCTAGATTATTAATTGATTAAAAAGCGAACCTAAGTCCGCTTTTTCATAAAGTTTCTGCTTAGAAGAACCCAGCCGGTTTAGTAGAGTAGCTCACTAGCAGGTTTTTAGTCTGCTGGTAATGATCGAGCATCATGCGATGGTTTTCACGGCCAATCCCGGATTTTTTATATCCACCGAAGGCAGCATGAGCCGGGTAGATGTGATAACAGTTGGTCCAGACCCGGCCGGCCTGAATGGCACGGCCTGCACGATAAGAAGTATGTGCTGAACGAGACCAGACACCAGCACCTAGGCCATAAATCGTATCATTGGCAATGCGGATGGCATCATCAAAATCTTTAAAAGTGGTAACTGCTAAAACTGGTCCAAAAATTTCTTCTTGGAAAGTACGCATTTCATTAGACCCCTTAAAGATGGTCGGTTCAATATAGAAGCCTTGACCGACTTCATTGCGTGCTCCACCACCCACGAGAACCTCACAACCTTCTTCACGGCCAGTCGCGATACAGCCAAGAATCTTGTACTGTTGTTCCTGTGAAGCCTGTGCGCCGATCATGGTGTCGGTATCCAGTGGATGACCAGTCTTAATCCGTTTTACTCTTTCTACAGCTCGCTCAAGGAATTTATCAGCAATACTTTCCTGCACTAGGGCACGGGAAGGACAGGTACAGATTTCACCCTGATTCAGAGCAAACATGGCAAAGCCTTCAAGCGATTTTTCTAGGAAGTCATCTTCTTGGTCCATGATGTCCGCGAAGAACAGGTTTGGTGATTTGCCACCAAGTTCCAGCGTTACTGGAATAATATTCTCAGTGGCATATTGCATGATCATCTGGCCAACCGCGGTCGAGCCGGTAAAGGCAATTTTGGCGATGCGTGGGTTGGTTGCCAATGGGCGACCGACTTCAACGCCGTAACCATTGACGATATTCAGTACACCTGGTGGCAAGATGTCCTGAATCAGTTCGACTAAGACCAGAATACTCACAGGCGTCTGTTCAGCTGGTTTCAGCACAATACAGTTCCCTGCAGCCAAAGCTGGTGCCAGTTTCCATGCTGCCATCAGAATCGGGAAGTTCCATGGGATGATTTGCCCGACCACGCCAAGTGGTTCATGGAAATGGTAGGCAATGGTTTCATCATCAATTTCGGAAATGCCCCCTTCCTGAGCACGGATACAGCCAGCAAAGTAACGGAAGTGGTCAATCGCGAGTGGAATATCGGCAGCCAGGGTTTCACGAATCGGTTTACCGTTATCCCAGGTTTCTGCTACCGCCAACAGTTCAAGATTTTCCTCAAGACGATCGGCAACTTTGAGCAAAATATTGGAACGCGTGGTCGGTGAGGCACTATTCCATTGCTGTTTGGCGGCATGAGCGGCATCCAATGCCAGTTCTATATCTTCAACCGATGAACGGGGGACTTTGGTAAATGCTTTGCCATCTACGGGGGAGATATTGTCAAAATATTCGCCTTTAACCGGTGGAATCCATTTCCCACCGATGAAGTTTTCATATTGTGCTTTAAACTGGATTTTTGAACCGTCAGTATTTGGATCTGCATAACGCATAATTTAGTCCTGTCATTGATTATTATAGGGATAAGAAAAATAAAGCTAAGTGAAGAAGACTCATCCTGGAGTGAGTGGTTGTAGCTAATATAAAGAGCAAATCTGACAGGATGTCGGGAGGTTACAAGCGTGCTACAAAAGGCAACAAAGTGAGCATAAAAGGATTTTAATATTTTTAATAATAATCAAATTCTTAGGTTAAGATAATTGAGTTTTAGCGCTATTAAAACATGATATTTCTCACAGATCAGACTGCTACAAAATAACAATTAACCTATTTTTAAATAAAATATCTTTGGTGAATTTTTGGGGGGAAGGCAGTTTTATTTTCCTTCCCAAAATCTTTCAAATCATGATCATTCTGAGCTGGTTAAAGTCCTTTAGTGTGTAACCACTCAAATAGCTGTTGATAGACCTGTTCCCGTACTGCTTTTTCTGACAGTACCAGATCATGCAGACCATTATGAATTTCGCATAAGGTGACATCGCCTGATATTTTTCGGGCATGCTGAATCATATCCTGCACTTCCAGAATCACATCACTGGTTTGCGCATGACGATTAAATTTTCGTGGATAAGTGGTTTGATGGGAATGCATGATCAGGACGGGAATACTCAACTGAATCCCTTGATGCAGTTCTTTTTGAGCTTCATGAATGGCATGTACAAAGCTTAAACGTACCATTGGATAGCGGACTTTTTTCCATTCCAGATTAAAGCTCCATTCTCCATGATGGCTGGCATGCAAACTCGGGACATACCATTTATTAAGACGGCTCGGAAACAGCAGGTTTGGAAAACGTTTGCCCATTGCCGCCATTCGAGGAATTGCAAATTTTTTTTCCAGACGGCTCATATTAAAGTCATAAAAGGGACTGTTTGCCCAAAGTGCTTTAATCAATGGATGATCCGGATGATGTGCTGCATATAAGGTTGTGGTTAAACCGCCTGTCGAATGTCCGCAAAGCAGCACGGCTTCATGATCTTCCTGAGCAATAATATCTAGTGCCTGGGTAATTTCCGCATCATATTCAGACAGGTTGTGGACGTTATAATATTTTTGATGGGGTAAATAAGAACGACCATATTTACGCAGATCCAACGCATAGAAATCAAAACCCTGCTCATTAAAGCGTTCCGCCATTTCAGTCTGGAAGAAATAGTCGATAAAGCCATGGATATACAAGACCGCTTTTTTAGTCGGCTCAGCAGCTTTCTTGCGGACCAGTGTTGCCACCACCTGCCCTTCATAATCGTTGGGAAGGTCCAAAGTCGCCTGCTCATAACCGGTACCTAGAATATCGGGTTGATAATCTACTTCTATCTTTGTTGTCATTATTTTCTCTTACATTCTTGTTTGGGCTTTATATTTAGATATTTCTACATTGGCGTCAAATAAAAAACAACACTTTTGATCCAAGAACTGATCACCTGAATTTAACAGCTAAAGCGCTCATCAAAACTGAATGAATGGGAGCAAGACTTGTAATTTTCTGGAAGCAGATACTGAGATTCTGATTTACTTTTAAGCAAAACAGGCTGAAATGGATGTTAAAACAGGCCTAAAACTTTTAAACTTTAGTCTATTGTTAACTTTTAATAAAAATTCAGATTGATCCAAAATTGCTTCATTACTTATCGTAAAAATATATAAATAGAGAGAGATTTTCCTAAATATAGAATCCGAAATTCCTTTTACCTGAGTTTTATTTAAACCCTCTATTTGCCGCAATCATTTACTGACCATATTCAGAAAACAGCTCAAAACAGACCTTACGTAACCATTCTATGTTTGGATTACTGTGTGAACGTTCATGCCAATGCTGTTTGACATTGTATTGAGGAAAGGAATAAGGCGGTCTTAAGATTTTAATATCACCACGAGATTGTAAAAAACGGCTTAAATAATGCGGAACTGTGGCAATAGCATCTGTATTTTTGATGATTGGGCCAACACCCAAATAACCCGGTAAACGCATCAGAATATTACGATTTACCCCACGTTTACGCAGTTCATTTTCAATAATGAAATGTCCACCTGTGGCTCGAATCACAATATGTAATTCCCGACAATATTCTTCAGCAGTCAAACTATCCTTGATCAGGCGTGGATGGTAGGGGCTACAGATCACAGTATATTCTTGTTTAAAAAGCGTTTGTTGATAAAAACCGGCTTCTAGATGCGGTAAAAAGCCAATTGCCAGATCGATCTGGCCATTGGCCATTTTTGCTGGGGTATCTTTATCAATTGGGACAATATTCAGAGAGATATTCGGTGCATGTTCTCTCAAGTAATTGATCAAGGTTGGGAGTAATACCAGGTGACTGATATCAGTCATACTGAGGTTAAACTCATAATTCGATTTTTTAGGATTAAAATCAATATTGTACTGATTGATTGACTTCAATTTTTCCAGAAATTCGACTGTAATCGGAAAGATATCCTTAGCGAGATCCGTGGGCTCCATGCTATTGCCCACACGCACGAATAACGGGTTATTAAAATGCTCGCGCAATTTGTTTAAACCGATACTTAAAGTCGACTGCCCCGTACCTAAAGCAGCAGCAGCCTTCGAAACGCTTTTATGGCGATAAATCTCATAAAAAATTTGTATAAGTCGTGAATCAATATCCATCTTTCCAGCCAGCTGTATTGATTTTATCAATACAGCCTATTCATTTCTGCGTATGTATACAAGTTTTTTTGGTTGCTAAATTGGCCGAAAACGTAGGGTGGACAAGCAATTTTGCATCGAAATTGCTTTTGAATATAAAGAGGCTCGCTGATGGAACAACTCGCAACATTAGAAGATTTACCGAAAGAGTATGTCTCAAATTTGACGGATTCGAATCTTGTCCCACTTTGGCCAAGTCTCCGTAATGTATTACCACCGCTGCAACCCATTCCTCAGACTCAAGTCACGGCTTGGCACTTTAAGGACATCAAGCCTTTATTGCTGCAAGCGGGTGAGTTAACCCCAATTGAAAAAGCTGAACGTCGTGTACTGGTGTTGGCAAATCCAGGCCATGGTCTGGAAAACATGAAAGCGACTTCTTCTATCTATTTAGGCATGCAATTATTACTGCCGAATGAATGGGCGCCGTCACATCGTCATACCCCAAATGCAGTCCGTCTGATTGTAGAAGGTACGGGTGCATACACGACTGTAGAAGGCCAGAAATGCATGATGGAGCACGGTGACTTAATCCTGACGCCATCAGGTTTATGGCATGAACATGGTCACGATGGTAATGAACCCGTGATCTGGCTGGATGTACTGGATCTACCGCTAGTGTATTACATGGAAGCTTCTTTTGTAGAAGGTGGTGATGTGCAGGAAGTGAAGGGCACTGACCGCAGTCATCATTATGGCAAAGGCATTGTACCAAGCGTGCATTTTGTTCGTGAAAACTCTGGCTATCCATTGCTGCGCTATTCATGGAAAAACGCAAAACAGGTACTTGATGACCTAGCAAATGATTCAAGCCATCAAGGGCCTGCGCAAATCAGTTATGTCAACCCTGAAACTGGGGAAGACTGTCAAAAAATTATTGGCTATTCGGCGATCCGTTTAGCACCGAATGAAGTGGTACAGCTGAAACGTCGTTCTGCAGCTCAAGTATTCCACGTGATTGAAGGTCAAATGCAGATCGATATCAATGAATACAGCCACGAACTCTCTCGTTCAGATACCGCATGTGCACCTTGTTTTGCACAAATTGATTTAATCAATAACGGTGATGAGCCTTGTTATATCTTTGTTGCCGATGAAGCACCTTTACAGAAAAAGTTAGGTCTTTATTCGACACGCGCACGCATCTAAACATTTGGAAGGAATCGACATGAGTATTGATCAACGTCCTATTTTAATCGCAGGTGGCGGTATCGGTGGTTTCGCAGCAGCATTGGCACTGACGAAACAAGGCTTCAAAGTCAAAGTATTTGAACAGGCACCAGAAATTGGTGAGATTGGTGCCGGCATCCAGTTAGGTCCAAATGCCTTCCATGCTTTCGATGCTTTAGGTATCGGTGAGATTGCCCGTGGTAAAGCAGTCTATACTGACTATATGGTGATGCATGATGCGTTGGATGAATACCAAGTGGGTAAAATTCCAACTGATGAACGCTTCCGTGAACGTTTCGGTAACCCGTATGCGGTAATTCACCGTGCCGATATCCATGGTTCATTGGTTGAAGGCGCATCTAAAGTGGGTGATCTGGAAGTGATTACCGATTGCCGTATTCGGTCTGTATCCCAAACTGAAGATGAAGTATCAATTACCGATCAACATGGCAATACTTATGTCGGTCAGGCTTTGATTGGTGCGGACGGTGTGAAATCAGTTGTACGTGAAACTTTAGTAGGCGATCCAGCACTTGTAACGGGTCATGTGGTGTATCGTGCAGTTGTGCCGAAAGAAGAATTCCCGGATAACCTGAAATGGAACGCAGCAAGTATCTGGGTTGGGCCAAACTGTCACCTTGTGCATTACCCATTACGTGGCGGTGAAGAATACAACGTGGTTGTGACTTTCCATAGCCTTCAGCAGGAAGAGTGGGGCGTAACAGACGGTTCTAAAGAAGAAGTCCTCTCTTACTTCGAAGGCATCTGTCCAAAAGCACGTCAGCTTATTGAGCTGCCAAAATGCTGGAAACGTTGGGCGACTGCAGACCGTGAACCAATTTCACAATGGACCTTTGGTCGAATTACATTATTGGGCGATGCCGCGCATCCTACCACGCAATATATGGCACAAGGTGCATGTATGGCACTTGAAGATGCGGTGACCTTGGGTGAAGCACTTCGTGTCTGCAATAACGATATCCATCAAGCCTTTGACCTGTATCAAAAATCACGTATTGCCCGTACGGCGCGTATTGTGTTGTCTTCACGAGAAATGGGCAAACTTTACCATGCGCATGGTGTACAACGTCTGATTCGCAATGACTTATGGCGTGGCCGTTCAGCAGAACGTTTCTACGATGCAATGGAATGGTTATACGGCTGGAAAGTTGAAAACTGTCTGGTTGCTGCAGAGCATTTTCAAGGAAAAGTAGCATGAAACTCTATGGCTTTTTCCGTAGCGGAACTTCACACCGTCTAAGAATTGCACTCAACCTGAAAGGCTTAAGCTACGAACAGGTGTCTGTATCACTGGCGAAAAACCAGCATCATCAAGAGGATTTTAAAGCATTGAACCCTCAGGGTTTGGTGCCAGTGCTGGAAACAGAACAAGGCTTATTAACGCAAAGCCCAGCAATTATTGAATGGTTAGAAGAAGTATATCCAGAAGTCGCACTTCTTCCAAAAGACCCATTTGAAAAAGCTAAAGTCCGTGCTTTGGCAGCAATTGTGGGCTGTGATATTCACCCGATTAATAACAAGCGTGTGCTTGAGTATCTTCGCAACAATCTTGGTCAAGATGAAAACCAGGTATTGGCATGGTGTGCTGAATGGATTTCTAAAGGTTTTGAGGCTTTGGAAGCTCTATTACAGCAAGATCAGACACGACAAAACTTCTGTTATGGCAACAGTGCAACATTGGCAGATGTGTATTTGATTCCGCAAGTCTATTCAGCAAAACGCTTTAAGGTGGATTTAACCCCTTATCCAACGATTGTTTCGATTTATGAGCATTGCATGCAGTTGGAGGCTTTCCAAAAAGCGGATCCTGCACAACAAGCAGATGCAATCTAAACACAGTTATTAAAGATTTAAATCAGGAAATTTATTATGTCATTTGTATTTGAACCGATTGAAACTGCTGCATTGCCGATTGTAGATTCTGAACAGCAATATCCAGTACGCCGTGTGTACTGTGTAGGTCGTAACTATGCTGCGCATGCACGTGAAATGGGCTTCGATCCAGATCGTGAACCACCATTCTTCTTCTGCAAACCAAATGATAAGGAATCAGTTGTGCCAGTACCTGCAGGTCAGGCCGTTGATCTTCCATACCCAACCCAAACGTCAAACTACCATTACGAAATCGAGCTTGTAGTAGCGATTGGTAAAGATGGTAAAGACATTTCAGTTGAAGACGCGAAAGACTACATTTTTGGTTATGCGGTCGGTCTGGACATGACTCGCCGTGACTTGCAAATGGGTATGCGTGAAAAAGGCCGTCCATGGGAAATTGGTAAAGCATTCGACTTCTCTGCACCCATTGGTCCAATTCACCCAATTTCTGCCACAGGCGAAATCAATCAAGCGGACATTCACTTAACTGTGAACGGTAAAACTGAACAACGCAGTGATGTGAGCCATCTAATTTGGGATGTATCAGAAACGATTGCCAATCTTTCAACTTTGTTTGAATTAAAAGCTGGTGACTTAATTTTCACAGGTACACCAGAAGGCGTTGGTGCAGTTGTGAAAGGTGATGTAATGCGTGCGGAAGTCGCAGGCTTAACTGGTATCACTGTAAATGTAATCTAACATTTGCTTTAAAGATGGCTCACAACAATAACAGCATGAGCCATCTTCTATTTACTCAGGAATGCAAAAACGTAGGGATGCGTTTTTGAAAGAGGGTTTCCTATGTCTCAGAATCAGCAATCGATCGATGTACAAAGCTTCATTGATCGCAATCCACTTTCCCGTTCACAAAAACTCATTATGTGGCTCTGCTTTATCATCGTGGCAATCGATGGTTTTGATACAGCTGCTGTCGGCTTTATTGCACCCGCGTTAAAAGCTGAATGGGCATTAGAAGCGACCAGTCTGGCACCATTATTTGGTGCGGGTTTATTTGGTTTGATGGCCGGTGCATTGGTGTTTGGACCACTTTCCGATAAATTGGGCCGTAAAACGATTTTGATTGGTTCCATCTTTGTCTTTGGTCTGGCCAGTCTCATCTCTGCATTTGCAACAGATTTAAACTCACTGATTTTCTGGCGCTTTGTGACAGGCCTAGGTTTAGGCGGGGCAATGCCAAATGCGATTACCTTGACCTCTGAATATAGCCCAACCCGCCGTCGTTCTAATCTTGTGACTTTAATGTTCTGTGGTTTTACCATTGGTTCTGCATTGGGTGGCATTCTATCTGCACAACTGCTTCCGAGTATCGGTTGGCATGGGATTCTGATGATTGGTGGGATTGCGCCACTGGCAACCATTCCTTTCTTACTTCTATTCCTTCCTGAGTCACTTAAATTCCTGGTGCTAAAAAATAAAGCCCAAGAAAAAATTGATAAAATTGTCTGTAAAATTGCACCACATGTTGTAAATCCTCCACGTTTGGTGCCAACACCAAATGAAACCAATAAAACCGGTATTCGTGACTTATTTAGCCGTCAATATGCGCTGGGTACTTTCCTGATCTGGTGCACTTTCTTCATGAGCCTGTTGATCATCTATTTGATTTCAAGCTGGATGCCAACCATGTTGACCAATCACGGTTTTAATCTTGAAAATGCATCTTGGGTAACTTCAGTATTCCAGGTGGGCGGTACGATTGGTGCGATTGTTATTGGCTACATGATGGATAAAACGGATTCAACCAAAGTGTTGAGCATGGCTTACATCCTAGGTGCAGTCTTCCTGGTGTGCTTAGGATTTGGTATCGAAAATGCCATGATGCCATTGTTACTTTTAGGCATGTTTGGTGTAGGGATTGGCATCAGCGGTTCACAAGTCGGTGTCAACGCGTTTTCATCAAGTTTCTATCCAACCCACTGTCGTGCAACAGGTGTAAGCTGGGCAAATGCAGTCGGCCGTTCTGGTTCAGTGGTAGGTTCGGTGATTGGTGGCTGGTTGATGTCATTAAACCTGACGACATTTGAAATTCTATCCTTGCTGGCTATTCCTGCACTCTTTGCCGCCTTTGCATTGTTTATGTTGAAACAGATGAAGAAAAAAGCTGTCAAATCGGAATATGCAGCAGTTGCTCAAAGCTAAAAATTAAGTTTTGATGCAAAAAAGTTGGGCATTTTCCCAACTTTTTTATTTTCAGGATTCAAAAAATTAGAATTTCTTATCGGCACTTAACAGCAGTTTAGGGGTTGATTCATTGGGACGTACTTTATACACGCAGACATTATTCTGATTATAGATAACTGGCTGAAGACAATAATTTTTTATCTTTTAGATGAATGATTTAATTGAAGCAGAAGGATGGTAGAAATAGTCTACTAGAAGTCTATGGAACTAAGTATCTGATCTCTAGCTGGCTAAATACCCTGGAAATAAAAAAGCCCCAATCTTTCGATCAGGGCTTTTAAAATCTGGAGCGGGAAACGAGACTCGAACTCGCGACCCCAACCTTGGCAAGGTTGTGCTCTACCAACTGAGCTATTCCCGCAGGGTCGAATAATTTTTTACTGTTAAAAAACTAAACAAAAAAGAATTTGGAGCGGGAAACGAGACTCGAACTCGCGACCCCAACCTTGGCAAGGTTGTGCTCTACCAACTGAGCTATTCCCGCATGCCGTGTATAATACAGCATGCAAAAACAGGGTCAATAACTTTATGAAAAATCTTGCACCGTTTGCATAAAATAAAATCAATTCAGCCAATCCAGTCATATAAACAGACAAAATTTATGCAAAATTTTGTTAAAACAGAAGCTTGGTAGCCTTTAACCGTCTTTGTGGACAGTAAAACTCCCAACAGAACAGGGTATACTGAAGGAAATTTGAGACATTTTTATTTTTGGAGAAGGCCATGAGCATTGAACAAGTATTAAGGGAACGTCTGGCTACCTTGTCTCCATCTCATCTTGAGGTGGTGAATGAGTCTTCTGGTCATGGTGGTTATTACCCAGGTAAAGAATCACACTTTAAAGCAGTGATTGTCAGTGAAGCCTTTGCCGGCCTACGTCAGGTGCAGCGTCATCAGAAAGTTTATGCAGCAGTAGGGGACTTGTTGAGCCCGGAAAAAATCCATGCGCTAGCGATCCATGCGTTCCTTCCAGAAGAGTGGGTCGGTCAGGATACCACCAGTCCAGAATGCGCTCATGCCCCGAAAAACTAAGAGGAACATATGGAAACCCAATTACTCGTCAAGATTATCCATATGTCTGCAGCCAGCCTGGCAATTGTTGCAATTCTGGCACGTGCATTTACCTTGTTTGTAGGTACCCAGGGCAATTTACCTAATCCAATTGCACGCAAGCTATTTGTTGCCTTGCAGCATCTGGCACTTGCCGTGATTGCCCTGACTGGTGTCATTGCGCTGGTCATGAAGAATTTTGAGGTACAGCCCTGGTTCTATGCCAAGGTCATTTTATTCCTGGTACTGGTTTCATCATTGATGAAAGCCTATAAAAAAGACGATTCAGTGCTCCTGGTTCAGCGTCGTGCTGGCTTGGTTGTTGCTATCATTTCATTAGCTGCAATTATGGCACTGGTGATTATTAAGCCAACTTTTGGCTAAAACATAAATCATTTTACTTAGCCAAATTTAAATAGATTGATAAAAATAATAGGGGGTTTTAATGCGTACACGTGTGGTGTTTAACCAAAAGGGTGGCGTGGGGAAGTCGAGTATTGCTGTGAATCTGGCAGCGATCAGTGCACATCAGGGCCATAAAACCCTATTGATTGACCTCGATCCACAGGCCAATTCCAGTCAGTATCTGCTTGGCGATGATGCGACCTATTCGGGAGATAAACCTGCATTAGAACCCAATATTGAAAACTATTTTGATGAGGTGCTAGGCAGCCAGCAAAACAAGAGCCTAATAGGTAATGCCATCGGCTCGATTCTGAAAACCCGTTCCAAAGGGCTAGAAAGCTATGTGCACCAGTCGCCCTTTAAACATCTGGATGTTATTCCAGCCAGTCCAAGCCTAGGTACACTGGCACATGCACTAGAATCCAAACACAAAATCTATAAGCTACGCGATGCTTTGCAGCAGCTGTCAGGTCAGTATGAGCGGGTATTTATTGATACACCGCCAGCTTTTAATTTCTTTACTTTATCGGCGCTGATTGCGGCAGATCGGGTATTGATTCCTTTTGACTGTGATGTGTTCTCCAAACGCGCGCTGCATACCCTGATTGAAAATGTGATCGAAACCCAGGACGATCATAATGACCGTCTGGAAATTGAAGGCATTGTGGTGAATCAGTTCCAGGCGCAAGCCAAATTGCCACGTGATGTGGTTCAGCAGCTCAAAGATGAGGGCTTGCCAGTGCTAGATAATATGCTGCCGCCATCAGTGATCATGAAGGAATCACATCAGAAAAATCAGCCCTTAATTCATCTGGCTACTGATCATAAATTGACTCAGGCCTATCAATCGTTGTTCAATGAGATTGAGCAAAAATAAGATTGATGATTCCAGCATGAAACTCGTGAAATTCAGTCTTGGCATCGTGGGTCTGGCATTGTTGAGTGCCTGTGCCACGACCGTCAAGCCGACCTATGTGTCGCCAACCCAATATCAGTCTTTTGACTGTGGTCAGCTACAGGGCGAATACAACCGTATCCAGCAGTATATCGACAGTGGCGTGCAAGCACCGAAACGTACCGGTGTTGGTGTCGGCGTGGGTGTTGGCGGTGGCTGGGGTAGCCATAGTGGTTGGGGCATTGGACCAAGTATTTCTGTAAATATGGGCCAGTCTTCCACTACCAAAAAAACTGAAGTAGCTCGTCTGTTAGGTGAGCAGGAAGCAATTGTACAGGCAGCGCGTTATAAGAGTTGTCCACTGATTGTTCGCCAGACTGCACCCCAAAAATAGTGATGAAGATCAAAAATGAAAATGCTGACTAAGGTCGGCATTTTTTAGCACTGTATTCTACCAATGGTCTTTATTTTGCATAGTAAACAGGCTGGAATGACTGTCCGGAACAAATTTATGAGAATTTTCATCTTGTTATATGCTGGGTAGTTTCGTTAATGTTGCGCCATTCTTTGGGGTAAGTTTGCGTATGATCGAAAACTGGCTATTTATTTTGGCTGTGATTGCAGTATTGATGATTCCCGGACCGGGCAATGCACTGGTTGCAAGTGCTGCACATCAACATGGTCAGGCCAGAACCAGTTTATATATGCCTGCCATTCTGCTGGGCTATTTCTATGCCATTAATGTCTGGGCTCTACTGATTCATCTTGCAGTGCCGATCTGGCCAAATTTCCAAGGCATGCTGCATATATTGAGTTCGATTACCGTCGGCTGGATGACCTTCCGCCTGTTTAAAGCCAAACAGCTGGAACAACATAACCATAAGCACCCGATGATACGACCTTGGCAGATGTTTACTGCGACTTTAAAAAATCCCAAAGCAGCTTTATTTGCTGCGGGTATCTTGCCTATGGCGACCTGGGAAAGTCCCACCAATTTTGTACTGGTCTTTGCGATATTTAGTCTAGTGACGTTACCGGTGTTTGTGTTCTGGATGTCCTTCGGTCAGGCAATTCTGGCAGGAGAATCTGAAAAAATAAAAACCGACCTGGTTTATAAAGGGTCGGTTCTGTTTTTGCTGCTATGCTTAATTCCGCTGATTATCAGTATCTTTAACTGAGCCTGCGGTTTTTAATTTTAAGCCATTTTGTTCTTTTTCAGCTTTTGCTGAATAAAGCCAAAGATACCTGGCAATACACTGATAATGATGATACCGAAGATCAGATGGGTAAAGTTATCTTTCACGATTGGCATATTGCCAAACAGATAACCCAGAATCACAAATGAGCTGATCCACAAAAAAGCGCCAATCACGTTATAGCTCAGGAAGAATTTGTAATTCATGCTGCCAGCACCGGCTACGAAAGGTGCAAAGGTACGGGCAAAAGGCACAAAACGGGCAAAAATAATGGTTTTACCGCCATGTTTAGCAAAGAACTGCTGTGTCGCTAACAGATGCTTTTTATTAATAAAGCGCGATTCAATTTCAAAGACACGTGGTCCAATAAACTTGCCGATATGATAGTTCAGGGTATCGCCTAATGCTGCTGCAAGGAATAGAAGTGGAATCAGTACCCATGGATCCATAGCACCCGTTGAAGCTGCCAATGCACCTGCAGCAAATAACAAACTGTCGCCCGGCAGGAATGGCATCACCACCAGTCCCGTTTCTACAAAGATAATCAGGAAAAGAATTGCATAAATCCACACCCCATAATTGGTGATGAATTCAAGCAGGTGGTCATCTACGTGTAGGATAAAATCAAGCAGTTCCATGGGACCAGTACAAGCAAAAGTGTGCTGAAATGCTAACAGTCCAGGACCGGAAAGTCAGTACCAAAACATAAATAAATTGCCGACTGAACCATGAAATTTTTAACAATAATTTAGCTTACAAATTATTTTTGAAGCCGCTGAAAAACAGGCATAGCATGGATACGCCATTAAAATAAAAACCAATAGGTGACTCCCATGCTTAATCCCGATTTGACCTTACAAAAAATCTTCCTCACGCCCACTACTGAAGCCCTGATTAATCTGGTGGCGCGTGTACTTACTTCCTTTATCTTCCTCGGTTCAGCCTGGATGAAAATCCAGAATTACGATGCCACAGCAGGCTATATGGAATCATTTAATGTGCCCAGTGAATTGCTACCACTCAGTATTCTTCTTGTTGGAGGTGGCGGGTTAGCAATCCTGTTCGGCTTTCAGGCACGTATAGCGGCACTGGCTTTAGCAGCCTTTACCTTTATCTGTGGTTTTATTTTTCATGGTGCTGAGGAAGAGATTATTCACCTGATGAAAAATATTGCCATGACCGGTGGTCTGTTATTCCTGTTTCTGCACGGTGCAGGGCGTTTTAGCCTGGACTATCTGATGACGCGCAATACTGGGCCGCAACATAGAATTTAAGTCTTCATAACTGGATATATAACGAATCGCAGAGCTTATAGCTTCGCTGCGAAGCTGTGTAGATATTTTCTTAGATCCTTAAATAAGTAGAAGTAGGACTAAAAAATGAATAAATATATGATTTTGAGTGCATTGCTTACTATTGCCAGCCTATCCCTCTGGGCAAAAACAGATGAAGATATTTTTAATGAGGCGAAAACCAATGTAGTCAGCATTGCGCAGGCCAAAGAGCTGAATGATGAGACAGGCGTGACCCTAAATGGTCAGATCGTCAGACAACTCGCGACGCAAAGCGATGAGTTCGAACTCAAAGATAAAACCGGTTCAATTATTATTGAGGTTGATGATGATCAATGGAAACCTTTACGTCTGAAAGCCGGTGATCACGTCCGCATTTTGGGTGAAGTCGATACCCATAGTGATGAACCGACTGATATTGATGTGATTCAGATTGAGAGAGTGAAATAAAACCAGTCTTGAAAGCCCTGTACGCGGGCAGGGTTTTTCTACAAAAATATATTTATTACTGCATTTTTCAACAGAGCAATAACTTAAAAACCGCATACAAAATGAACTAGATTTGTTTCAATAATCCTGATGAAACTACATAGTGGAATCAATCATGAAGCAAATGTTATTGGTTGTATTTCTCACCAGTACCATGTTTGCTACCGCATCTTGGGCCGGACAGCGTGAAGCTGAAATGTTAAGGAACGTGGCTCAAAATACAGTGAGTGTTGCGCAAGCAAAACAACTGGCAGATGAAACGGCGGTCACCTTATCAGGTGTCATTGTTAAACGAATAAGAGGTGATCATTTTAAATTTAAGGATGGGAGTGGATCTATCGAAATCGATGTAGATGATGAGGTGTGGAAACCGATTCATTTAAAAGCAGGTGATCAGGTCAACATTATGGGTGAAGTTGATACCCAAAGTGATAAATCAACGATTATTGATGTCGAGAAACTGGAAAAAATATCAGGTAGTAAAGAGCAATGGCAGTGGTATAACCAGCATTAATACATGATAAGCGCTGGAAGCAAAGTCTGATTTCTCCGATTTAATCACAATATAAAATTCTTCAAAGACGATATCCTCTATTCTGGTCAGTGGAGGATATCCAGAACTGAATAATACAATAATCATCCTATCCAAACTGTTTTGAAATGAGTATTTCATTCTTCCAGAATCATAATCCGATCAAGTAAATATCAACACTGCGCGAATAGTGTGCTTAATGCATCGAAAAATGATAGAATACGGCGCTTATCTTTCGTTTGCCTTTCTATAGTTGTTTGTCATGACTACCAATACTCAAATCACTGAAGATCGTATCCTGATTTTGGATTTCGGTTCTCAATATAGTCAGTTGATTGCGCGTCGCGTACGTGAATCTGGCGTATATTCTGAAATGTTTGCCTATGACATGTCTGAAGAAGACATTCGTGCATTTAATCCAAACGGTATCATCCTGTCTGGTGGTCCTGAGAGCGTACACGAAGAAGGTAGCCCACGCGCACCTGAAGTGGTATTCAACTTGGGCGTTCCTGTATTGGGTATTTGCTACGGTCTGCAAACCATGTCTGCACAACTTGGCGGTAAGGTTGAGCCAGGTACAGTACATGAATTCGGTTATGCTGAAGTAGACATTCAAATCCGTGATGGTCTTATTGGCGATCTTGAAGATTCAGCAGACAAATTGAAAGTCTGGATGAGCCACGGTGACAAAGTGACTCAAATTCCAGAAGGCTTCCAGATTACTGCCAGCACACCAAGCTGCCCAGTGGCAATGGTGTCTGATGAAAAACGCCGTTTCTATGGTATTCAGTTCCACCCAGAAGTAACGCATACTGCTAAAGGTAAAGAGTTACTGTCTAACTTCGTTCACAACATCTGTGGTTGCCGCAGCTTGTGGAACTCTGAAAACATCATCGACCTACGTGTTCAACAACTTCGTGAACAGATTGGTGACCAAAAAGTACTTCTAGGTCTTTCTGGCGGTGTGGATTCATCTGTTGTTGCTGCGCTGTTACACCGTGCGATTGGTGACCAATTGACATGTGTATTCGTGGACAATGGTCTTCTTCGTTTGAACGAAGGCGAACAAGTGATGGACATGTTTGCGAAAAACATGGGTATCCGTGTGATTCGTGCTGATGCTGAAGAGCGTTTCTTGACTGCGCTTGCTGGTGAAGTTGATCCAGAGAAAAAACGTAAAATCATCGGTCGTGAATTCATTGAAGTATTCGCTGAAGAAGCACGTAAGCTTGATGGCGTGAACTTCCTTGCTCAAGGTACGATTTACCCTGACGTGATCGAATCTGCTGCAAGCAAACAAGGTAAAGCACACGTGATTAAATCGCACCATAACGTGGGAGGTTTACCAGAAGATTTAGCGTTTGAACTGGTTGAACCAATCCGTGACCTGTTCAAAGATGAAGTACGTAAATTGGGTACTACTTTAGGTCTTCCTTTTGAAATGCTTTACCGTCATCCGTTCCCAGGCCCAGGTCTAGGTGTTCGTATTCTGGGTGAAGTAAAGAAAGAATATGCTGACATTCTTCGTTTGGCTGATGACATCTTTATGCAAGAGCTTCGTGCAAGTGGCTGGTATGATAAAACTGCTCAAGCATTCGCGGTATTCCAACCAGTAAAATCTGTGGGTGTCGTAGGTGATGGTCGTCGTTATGCATGGGTCATCGCGCTTCGTGCGGTTGAAACTGTCGACTTCATGACTGCACGTTTTGCTCATCTTCCATACGAGCTGGTAGACAAAATCTCGACTCGTATCATGAATGAAATTGCTGAAGTTTCACGTGTGGTGTATGACGTTTCTTCTAAACCACCTGCAACAATTGAATGGGAGTAAAACTGGGCTTTCACGAAGCGCTGCTTCGTGCCAGTTTTACGCCGAGAACTATGTTCGAGGCTATTCAGGATGACCTGAATACTCAATAAAAAAAAGAGCGCCCCGGCGCTCTTTTTTATATCTTTGTCATTCTCCAGCCACTTTGATATTTCGGTCATTACTCCAGGAACCTTGCATTTGCGGCTCTACATTAGGACTAATGAAAGGATCATATTGCTCAACCCGATTGCGTCCATTGGCTTTGGCCTGATATAGGGCGATATCCGCCTGTTTAATTGAAGAATGTAAGTCTGTTTCACAGGTTTCTACAATCGTAGCACCCACTGAAATGGTGAACTTTAATAGCTGACCTTGAGTAAGAATGACTTCAGTTTGCTCAATCCGCTGTCTTAAACGATCAGCAATTTTCAGT